>JBAWFC010000022.1:0-13613 GCA_049591535.1 Thermoplasmata archaeon
CCATTGAACGCAAATGTTTAAGTATCAACTTCCGAAGTCCTTCTCCAGAGCGTATGACGCTCGTCTGACAAACGGGATGGGAGAACTACCGATGAAATCCATCATCCAGGAAGCGATCGCGAAGCACCAGGAGAACCAGGCCCTGGTCGAGGAGAAGACGCCGACCGCGCCGACCTACGGGAGCGCCGACGACGCCGAGCTCGCGAAGTTGGCGGAGACCCTCAAGGTCAACATCCGCATCGTCGGATGCGGGGGCGGCGGGTCGAACACGATCAACCGATGCGTCGAGGAGGGGATCCAGGGCGCCGAGATGTGCGCCATCAACACCGATGCAAAGCACCTGCTCACCATCCACTCCCCCCGGAAGATCCTGATCGGCCGGCGCGCGACCAAGGGGCTCGGCGCTGGTGCCCGACCCGAGATCGGCGAAGAGGCCGCCCGGGAGAACGAGGAGGAGCTCCGCGCGTTCGTGAACGGCGCGCATATCGTCTTCATCACGGCGGGGATGGGCGGCGGGACCGGCACCGGTTCCGCGCACCTCGTCGCTCGGCTCGCGAAAGAGGCCGGAGCGCTTACGATGGGCGTCGTCACGCTTCCGTTCTCGGGCGAGGGCGCCGCGCGGATGGAGCAGGCCAAGGACGGACTCGAGCGCCTGCGCCGCGTCTGTGACACGACCATCGTCATCCAGAACGACAAGCTCCTCGAGCTGGTCCCGCGCATGCCGCTCGACGCGGCGTTCAAGCTCGCGGACGCGGTCCTGATGACAGGCATCAAGGGGATCACGGAGATCGTCACTCGCCCCGGACTCGTCAACCTCGACTACGCCGATATCCTGACGGTCATGAAGGACGGCGGCGTCGCGCTCATCGGCCTCGGCGAGAGCGAGAGCGCCACCGACCGGGTCACCGAAGCGGTGACCGAAGCGCTCACGTCCCCGCTGCTCGGCTCCGTCGAGCTCAAGGACGCCACGGGAGCCCTCGTCCGCGTCATCGGCGGTCCGACGATGACCGTCAGCGAGGCGGAGAAGGCGGCGGCCCTCGTGGGCGGCAAGATCTCCAAGCGCGCCCGGATCATCTGGGGCTGCTCGGTCGAGAACTCTCCCGATATGGAGAACACCATCAAGGTGCTCCTCATCATCACGGGCGTCCGCGCCACGAGCCTCCTCGGCCAGAAGGGAGGCTACGCGGCCGGTGAGTCCGAGGAAGTCATCGACCTCGTCCGCTAGACCGGCGACCCTGCGACCCCGCTACCTCGGCATCGAGGCAGCGGGGGAACACTTTCCGCCCCCGCCTCCCCGCTGGTGGGAGGCAACGCTGCGCCGTTGCCTCGACGGCTCCCCCGCGGCCGGCCGGTTCCGACTCGTCCGCGCGGACGGCTATCGTGCGATCGTCGAGGTCGACCAGTTCCGTGCACCGGGCGCCCGCGTCGCGTGGACGACCGTCCTCGACGGCCCTACGCCGTCGGTCCGCCTCACGACGCGACGTACCTGGGGAACCCTGCGCGGAGCCAAGGTCTGGATCCGGAACGGCAGTCGGCCCCGACTCCGGTGACCGGGTCGCCCGGCGCCGCGGCGCGCTAGATCAGTGTGACCGAGAACGTCGCGACCTGAATATCCAGCACGTTGAGGTGGGTGCCCGTAGGGATGCTCAGCGTGATCGTGCCGAGCGCGCCGCCCGTCCGGTAGTTTCCGTCGCAGACCGAAGCCGGAGTGCAGGTCCAGTCCGAACCGAACGGACTCGTATCGTTGAAGAACCCCGCCCACGCCGCCACGTACGGGGAAGTGACGGAGAACGTGATCGTCGAGCTGTCCTTGATCGACAGGGAGGAGGAGGCGGTGAGCGCGAGGGTGCTGAGCGAGACGAGCCGGGTCGAGATCTCGGTCGTGCCGAGTCCGGAGTCGGTCGAGATGTTCCCGATGAACTGCGGGACCCAGATCGACACCGACGTGATCGGCCCGCCGGTCGCCTGGAACGCGGAGATCGAGGGCCCATCGATCATTACCGGCGTCCCCCCCGGCTGGGCAAAGACCACCCCGCCCTGGTCGAACGACACGTCGTCGGCCGGACTGTAGGTATTGGCGAGATGGACGGTGAGACCGGCCGTGCCGGTGACGGTGAACGGGGCGAGCGTGCCTCCCGGTCCGACCAGCGTGTACCCGAGCGAGAACGACGAGCCGTTGGTCTCGGGACCGATCTGGGCGGAGTCGGCCGCGGCGAACGGAGGGGCACCGACGCCCCCGAGAGTAACGGGCTGCGTGAACTGTGCCCCGACCGCGTGGGCCGCGGAGCCGGCCTGAAGCAGGGCCTGCAGCCGCCCGAGCTGGTTCTCCACCTCGAGCACGTGGTTGAGCTCGTTGGTGCTCATGGTGCTCGGGAGCTCGGTCGAGAGGAAGTTCGCAATGTACGTGACGACGAGCAGCAGGCCGAGGATCGTGGCGATCGCCGACACCTGGCCCCGACGACCGCGCCGTCGCCACTTCCGGACCGATGGTCGACGACGGTACACTTTCCCCTCGGTGGAGTACAAATTACCCTCGGGCGCCGTATTTAGTCTTATGGGGGACCGGCGGGCGACCGAGCGCACTTCGGGGCGCGACGGGCGCGCCCGCCCGCGACCCTTATCTTTCGCCACTCCTCCCGGCTCGGGGTACGGGGAGTGGCATCCGAAGTCGTTGCCCCGGTGCGGGTCGAGCGTGCGCTCCTCTCCGTGGACGACAAGACCGGACTCGCCGAGTTCGCTCGTGGGCTGATCGAACTTCATACCGAACTCTGGGCCACGGGCGGAACCCGTCGCGCGCTCGCGGAGGCCCAGGTCCCCGTGGGGGCCGCCGAGGAGCTGACGGGGATCGGTGCGTGGTTCGGGGGTCGGGTCAAGACCCTGCATCCGGCGCTGCTCGGAGGGATCCTCGCCCCGCGCACGGACGACGGCCGCCGCGAGATGGGCGAGCGGGGGCTCCGACCGTTCGACCTCGTGGTCGTGAACCTCTACCCGTTCGAACGACACCTCGCCGAGCACCCGGGGGATCGCGACCGAGTGGAGTACATTGACGTCGGCGGGGTGACCCTCGCGCGGGCCGCGGCGAAGAACCACGCGTGGGTCACCGTGGTCACGGACCCGGCGGACTATCCTGCCCTGATCGAGGAGCTGCGCTCGAGCGGGGGTTTCGTCGGGGCGGCCACGCGCGAGCGGCTCGCCGTCCGAGCGTTCCAGCGGACGGCGGCGTACGACACGGCGATCGCCCGGGACCTCTCCCCCGCCGGCGCCCCGAAGGGGACGTTCCCCGACGAACTCGTCTTCCGCCGGGAACCGTTGAAACTCCGCTACGGGGAGAACCCCCACCAGCGGGCGGCGGTCTACCGGGCGGCGGATCCGGCCGGGGCCGAGCTCGCTCCCCGGGGATTTGCGGTCCTGAAGGGGGACGCGCTCTCGTACACGAACCTGATCGACATCGATACCGCGCTCTCCCTCGTCGCGGAGTTCCCTACGCCGACGGCCGCGGTCGTCAAACACGCGACGCCGTGCGGGGTCGCGTCGGGGACGACCGTTCGCGAGGCGATCGAGCGGGCGATCGCGACCGACCCGGTCGCTCGGTACGGCTGCGCCATCGCCGTCAACCGTCCGCTCACGGCCGACGACCCCTCGGCGATGAAGGGGGTGTTCGTCGACCTCCTGGCCGCGCCCGACTTCGACGCGTCGTCGCTCGACGCGCTCGGTCATCGACCGAAGCTCAAGGTCGTACGGTCCGACCCTCCGCCGCTCGGACCCGCCCGATGGGAGGCCAGGAGCGCGTTCGGCCGTCTCCTGGTCCAGGAGACGGACCAGCGCGAGCTCGTCCCGGCCGACTTCAAACCGGTCACGACAAAGACCGCGACGCCCGAGGCCACGTGCGCGCTCGACTTCGCCTGGCGGGTGGTCCGGCACGCGAAATCGAACGCGATCGTCCTCGCCCAGGGATCCCGGACCGTCGGGATCGGCTCCGGCCAGCCCACGCGGGTGACGGCGGTCGAGCTGGCGTGCGCGGTCGCGGGGGACCGGGCGCGCGGTGCCGTCCTCGCGTCGGACGCGTTCTTCCCGTTCCCCGACGGGGTCGAGGCCGCAGGGAAGGCGGGGGTCTCGGCGATCGTCCAGCCCGGCGGCAGCCTGCGGGACCCCGAGGTGATCGCGGCCGCCGAGCGGTACGGGATCGCGATGTACTTCACCGGTTGGCGGGTCTTCCGGCACTAGCCCCCGGGCGGGGCCGCTACGAGAAGTGGCGCTTCAGGATCGACCGGAAGGCGACCGGGTCGACGGGTCCGACCTCGCGCCCGCGCTCGTGGCCCTGGCGCAGGAAGAGGTACGTCGGGATCGAATGGATCCCGTACGACCGGGTCACCAGGGCTGCCTCGTCGACGTTGACGGTCGCGAACTTGACGCGGCCGGAAAGGCGCTCGGAGAGGTCGCGGAACACCGGCGCGGTCTCACGGCACGGCGCGCACCAATCGGCGTAGAAGTCGACGACGACCGGTAGCGGCGACCGGATCACCTCGGCCTCGAACGTCTCGTCGTTCACACGGATCGGTTCAGTGTAGTCCGGCACCGTCGGTCTCCGAAGTTTTTCGAGTTCTCCCTCCGCTTTAAACATGCGCTTCGTTCGGCGGCGCCGGTGTCGGCGATGTCGCGCGCGGGCCGGCCCCGCCAGCCCCCGATCCCGCTCGCCCTCGCCGCGTCGCTGCTCGCCTGGTTCGCGGAGCACCGCCGACCGCTCCCCTGGCGGAGGGACCGGGACCCGTACCACGTCTGGGTCGCAGAGGTCCTGCTCCAGCAGACGCGGGTCGAACAGGCCGCCCCCTACTACGAGCGGTTCGTCCGCACGTTCCCCACGGTCCGCGCGCTCGCCTCGGCCCCGGTCGGCGCCGTGCTCAAGGCGTGGCAGGGAGCGGGCTACTACGCCCGGGCGCGCCACCTCCACCGGGCCGCGGGTCTCCTCGTCGCCCGGTACGACGGCACGCTGCCCGTCCGGGTGGAGGAGCTCGAGGAGCTACCGGGGATCGGGCCGTACGTAGCGCGGGCGGTCGCCAGCCTCGCCTACGGCACGCCGGTCGTCGCGCTCGAGGCGAACGGTTTGCGGGTCGCTGCCCGGTGGACCCGGGAGGCGGGGGACGTTCGGACCGCGCGAGTCCGCGCTCGCCTCTCGCAGGCGTTGGAAGGGGCGATGCCGGAGCGTTCGGCCGGTGCGTTCAACGAAGCGGTCATGGAACTGGGAGAGACCGTCTGCCGTCCCGTCGCTCCGCTCTGCGGGGAGTGTCCGGTCGCGCGCTTCTGCCGTGCCCACCGGGAGCTCCCCGACCCGGGGACGCTCCCTCGCCGGCGAGCCCCGAAGCCTCGACCTCACGTCCGGGGCGCCGTCGTGGTGCTCTCCGAACGCGGGCGCTGGTTCGTCCAGCGACGCGCGCCGTCGGGTCTCCTCGGTGGGTTGTGGGAGTTCCCGGGCGGGAAGATCGAGCCGGGGGAGTCGCCGGCGGCGGCCGCCCGTCGGGAGCTGCGGGAGGAGACGGGGTGGGGCGCACGGGGGCTGAGGTACCGCGGCGTGGCGCGACACGCGTACAGTCACCTCACCGTGGAGCTCCACGTCTTCGAGGGGACCCGCACCACCGGGGGGGACCGGCGCCCCCCGCGCTCGGGCCGGCGATGGGTCACGCGTACGGAGCTCCTTCGACTCCCGATCCCGAAGGTGACGGAGAAGATCCTCCGGCTGCTGGAGCGACCGGCGGAGGATACAATTTCCCCGGGTTAAGGATCCCGTCGGGGTCGCAGGCCTGCTTCAGCGCCCGCAGGATGCGAACCCCCTCCCGTCCGATCTCCTGCTCCACGAACCGCGATTTCAGGGAACCGATGCCGTGTTCCCCGCTGATCGTTCCGTGGAGCGCGAGGGCGGCGGACAGGACCGCCGCGCGGACCCGATCCGCGCGCTCGCTCTCGGGGTCGACCGCGTAGTTTGGGTGCAGGCTCCCCTGCCCGAGGTGCCCGAACAGGTAGAGCGGCACGTGCTCGCGCTCGCCGATCCGTTCGAGCTCGACGACGAGACGGTCGACCTCCCCGAGCGGTACCGCGACGTCCTCGCGGATCCGCGGACCCAACCGCTCGTCGAGCGCGAGTCCCGCGCGCCCGCGGACGGTCCAGAGCTCGTCGGAGTCGTCGAAGATCGTCGGCTCGGCGGGCACGCCCGCGCGGAGGAGGAGGGCGCGGACGCGGTCGAGCCGGGCCCGGCCCTCCGCGGCCTCGTCGGCCTCGACCTCGAGAAGGAGCAGCGCGGACGAGCCCGGACGATCGATCCCACCGGGGCCGGAGAGTTCCGCGGCACACTCCCGGTCGAGGTATTCCACCGCGGAGAGACCCGTTCCGGCCCCGCCCGCGAGGAGGCTCGCGACCCGGCCGAGCGAGGCTCCGCCGGGCAGCGGCACCACGATCCCCCGGCGGATCGACGGCCGGGGCGCGAGCCGCACCGTCACCTCGGTCGCGATCGCGAGGGTTCCTTCGCTGCCGACGAACAACGAGAGGAGGTCCGGACCGACCGACCGCTTGGCCGCGAGCGTCCCCCAGCGGACCACCGCACCCGTTCCGAGGACCGCGTCCACCGAACGGACCCACGCGCGGGTCGGGCCGTAGCGGAACGACCGGGGACCCGAGGCGTTGGTGCCGAGGTGGCCACCGACCGTCGAGACGGTCCAGGAACCGGGGTTCGGGGGGAAGAAGCAGCCGTGAGGGGAGAGCGCCCGTTGCAGGTCCCGGTTGACCGTCCCCGGACCGACCCGCGCCCAACCGTCGTCCGCCCGTATCTCCAGCACCGAGTTCCAGCCGGAGAAGTCGACCACGACTCCGCCGCGGAGCGGTACCGATTCTCCGTCCAGGGAGGTTCCTGCCCCCCGGGCGACGAGGGGGATCCGCGTGTTCCGCGCCCACCGGACGAGCGCGACGACGTCGTCCGTATCCCGCGGGGCGACGACCGCCATCGGGCGGCCGCGGACATGCGAGGCATCGCGGCCGAACCGTTCCAGCGTCGTCGCGTCGCTTCGCACCGGGCCGCGGACCGCCCGCGCGAGGTCGTCGACCGGGGCGTCCACGGCGACCGATGCCGGCCGGGCGCTTACCGATGGCGTGGCCCCGGATCAGTGGGGCTCTCCGAGCGGGTTCCCGCCCCGCGCGACCGCCGCCACCGTCGTGACGAGGTCCCGGACGGTGAACGGCCGCTCCCGAACGGCACGGGCTGCTGCCTCGGCGGCGCGGGCGTCGAACTCCCGCGACCGGTGGGAGCTGAGCACGAGGGCGACCAGGGGGGGAGCGTCGGCGAAGGTCTCCGCGAGCCCGCTCCTCCGGTCGGAGCCCGCGGGGTCGACCGGGAAGATCGGGACCCGGGTTCCCAACGACGTCTCCCGCTCCCCGCCGCCGTCCACCGACGGCACTTCCGTGGTGATCCGGTGGCGGTGGAGACGAAGAAGTCCGCGAGGCATGAGTCGGTCGTCGGGGCTCCCTCCCATCAGTGTGACGGGGGTCAGCGGGGTGCGGGCGGTCGGCCCGAACGGTGGACCGGTGGGGCCGGCCCCGTCGTACGACCGCCGACTCGGTCGGGCGGATAGTAGGATGCGGCGCACAGTTCGGTTTCGGTGGCGGGCCTCTTCCCCCTTTCGTTCGTAGCACCACCGGAGCCGTTCCGGCCCCCTGCATCGACCACCTTCCGGGGGGTCGGATAACTATATAGTCTGTCGAGGTCTCTCCCTATTTGGCCTCGGGCATCGGTGGAAGTGCCTCCTGGTGGCACCGTCCAAGAGACCAGGAGACGCCCCACCGATGCCTTCCTTATGGCTTCGCGTGCGGCGATAGGTTCTTTTGCGGGTCGCTCGAGCTTCGGGCGATGGACAGCCTCTTCGGCCCTTCCGAGCAAGACCTCGAGCGACTGCGTTCTACCGTCCAATCCCTCGGCACGACGAGCGTCCCCGGCCTCGCGGCCGCGCTCTCCTGGCGGGAACGAAAGGCCGAGCGACTCCTCGCGCACGAGCTCGGACGCGTCGGGACCCCAATCGCCTACGACCCCGGGCGACGTACCGTCCGATGGGCCCGGCCGCTCCCGGCGTTGCCCCCCGCCCCGTCCGCGACGATCCCTCCGGGCACCCCCCCGGAGCTGGGGCGGCCGGCTCCCGCGCCCGCCCCGGTCCTGACCCCCTCGGGAGTGAAGACGCTCTGCCCGAGCTGCCACGTTCCGCTCCAGGCGACCGGCTCGGGGAGCCTCGCTGTCTGCCCACAGTGCGGGCGCCTCTCCTCCGTGCGCACCGGCGCGGGGACCCCCCGGGCCGCGGTGGCTCCGCCTCCGCCGCCTCCCCCGATGGCCGCGCCCCCGAGTGCGGCGGTCGCGGTCCGCGACCCTCCCCGGGCGCAGGCCGACCGACGTTCCCAGGAGATGTTTGCGGCGTGGGTGAGCGCAAAGCCGATCCCGTGCCCGAAGTGCCGGACACCGCTCCGTCATCGGGGCGTCAGTGAGTACAGCTGCCCGGCCTGTGGTCAGACCGTTCGGTTCCCTTCGACCCTGGTCCCCGGGGCCGGAACGGCCCTCGTGGCGACCCACTAGAACGGCGCCGCGCCCCGGACCTCGCGCACGAGCGTTCCGTCCGCGATCAGGGCGGCCACGCGTTCGATGTCCGCCGACGGACTGCGGTCGGCGGACCACGGCGCGACGCGGCTGCGGAGCGCCCGGAGCGCGGCCTCGCTCCCCCGGCCTCCCGACTTCGGACGGCGCAGCTCGAGCGCCTGGCCGGCCACGATCCACTCGACCGCGACCACCTTCCGCGCGTTCTCGAGGATCCGCCGCAGCTTCACACCGGCCCACGGGCCCATGCTCACGAAATCCTCCTGGTCCGCGGAGGTCGGCAGGCTCGCCGCGCTCGCGGGGTGCACGAGGGTGGAGTTCTCGTTGACCAGCGCCGCGGCGAGGTACTGGGGGATCATGAACCCGGAGCTGACCCCCGGCTCGGGGGCGAGGAACGCCGGTAGCCCCCGGTTCAGCGCCGGGTGCAGGATCCGCGCCGTGCGTCGCTCCGAGAATGCGGCGACGTACTGGACGGCGACCGCGAGCGTGTCGAGCGCCAGCGCGAGCGGCTGTCCGTGGAAGTTCCCGCCGTTCACGAACTCGTCGTCGAAGACCACCGGATTGTCGGTCACGGCGTTCAGCTCGCGGGTGACGATCCCGTCCGCGAAACCGACGGCGAGGCGGACGGCGGAGAGCACCTGCGGGACGCACCGCAGCGTGTAGGCGTCCTGCCCGGCCCAGGTCGTGCGGGGGACGGCCAGCGTGCTGCCGAGCAGCAACGCGCGCACCGCGGTCGCGACCTCCCGTTGCTCCGGGGAGTTCCGTACCTCGCCGAGGCGGTCGTCGAGCGGCTCGGGGTCCCCTTGGAGGGCGTCGAACGAAAGGGCGATGGCGATCACCGCCGCGTCGTAGAGTTCGTTCGCCGCGGTCACGGCGAGGGCGAGGTACGACGCCATCAGCGCCGTCCCGTTGAGGAGCGCGACCCCCTCCTTCTCCACGAGCTCGAGCGGAAGGATCTCATCCCGGGCCAGGACCGCGAGCGCGGGCTCGGGCGCGCCGGAACCCGGCCCCACAAAGGCGCCCTCGCCGGTCAACGCGAGCGCAAGGTGGGCGAGCGGCGCGAGGTCGCCCGAGGCTCCGACCGAGCCCTGCTCGGGGATCCACGGGACGAGGCCGCGATTGAGGAGGGCCCCCAGCCGGTCGAGAAGCTCGGGCCGAACGCCCGAGCGGCCCCGGGTCAGGGAGTTGAGACGCAACAGCATGAGGCCACGGACCACGTCGGCCGGCAGCGCCGGGCCCGTGCCGCTCGCGTGGCTGCGCACCAGCGAGAGTTGCAGCTCCCGAGCCTTCTCGGGCGGGATCGTCTGGTGGGAGAGACCACCGAATCCGGTGGTGACCCCGTAGACGGGGCGACGGGAGGCGACCGCGCGCTCGACCGCGGCCCGGCTCGCGGCGACCGCGGTCCGCGCGGCCGGTGCGATCGATACCGGGTGGTGCCCTCGGACGACGAGGAGGAACTGCTCGAGGGTCAGCGAGCGACCGTCGATCGGGACCGGCGAGGTCACGACCTCGACCCCGTGCTGATGCCGGGCGGAGTGGCGGCCACTTTGGTTCGGCCCTACGGCGGTATCTGGACGACCAGGTCGCCGCCGGACTTCTGCATCGATGCGATCCGGTGGGTCTTTGCGCCCTTCGTCTGCCAGAACAGCTCGGCGAACTCCTGGACCAGCTTCAGCAGCTCCTGGGCGTCCGCGAGGCTCGTCCCCTGGCGCGTCTTCGACGCCTGCTTCAGGATCTTCCAGGAGAGGTCGTGGACCTGGGGATACTGCTTCGCGTGGTCCGGGGTGAAGTAGTCGCCCCAGATGATCCGGACCTCGCTCTTCACCCGTTCCGCGTGCGACTCCTTGACCGCGGTGTACCGCGAGAGCTTCGCGACGTACGTCGCACGGTCCTCCGTCTTCGCATCGGTCGCGGGCATCGCGAGCTCGCCGATCAACTGGTCCATCCGCAGCACGGTCAGGGCCGAGATCTGCGCTTCGTACGGGTCGTAAATACCACAGGGGATGTCGCAGTGCGCGTACACCGGACGGGGAGGATGTACTACGTCCAATAGGCGGTCCACCAATCCGAAGGAGGGGGTGCTCGCGGGCATGGCCCCGCGAGCCCCGGGAGTGGGATAAGGATGCCGGGACCGCCGGCCGGCGAGATCCGTTCCGCCGCCGGTGCCCCGGCGTCGAGATTCCGTTGGTGGTGGCGACGGAGGGTGGTGGTGCACGACGAAAGCATGCTCCCGACGCTGCGGCCGGGGGACCGGCTGCTGGTCGACCGACGCGCCTACCGCAACCGACCGCCCCGGGCCGGGGAGATCGTCGTGCTGGTCGATCCGGAGGCGCCGGACCGCTGGCTCGTCAAGCGGGTCGCCGACGTCGACGCCACCGACGGGTCCCTGGAGGTCCGCGGCGACGCGATCGAGAACGCACGCGACAGCCGACGGTTCGGCCGGGTGGCACCGGACGCGATCGTCGGCCGCGTCTACCGACGGTACTTCCCCCCGGATCGACGGCGGGAGCTCTGAGCGGGGGCGCCGGCCACGGAAACCTTAAGCGATAGGGCAATTTCCCACATCGATGACGAGTCCGGCCCCGACCGCCCCGAAGACCGGTCTTGCGACCCCCGTATGGATCGTCGTCGTGATCGTGGTCGCCGCCGGCGTCGGCGGGGCCGGGTTCTTCGCCGGGTACGAGTACCGCGGCTCCCCGGCCGCCTCGCCCAGCGCGACCGTCAACAGCACCCTCTCGATCCTCGGGGCCGGTACCCTCACGTTCACGTTCCCCGAGCTGGCGAACGCGCTCGTCAACGAGACCCCGGGGATCACGGCGCCGGCCGCGGCCCAGACCTACGAAGGCTCGCTCGACGTCACGACGGCGATCACCACCCTCGCCGCGAAGGCCGACGTCGCCGCGCTCGCCGACTTCCGCCTCATTCCGCAGCTCCTCAAGCCGAGCTTCGCGAACTATGAGATCGTCTTCGCCCAGACCCAGGAGGTCCTCATCTACAACTCGAGCGTTCCGGCGTTCAGCGGCGTGAACTCGTCCAACTGGGGCGAGAAGCTCATCGCCGCGACGGCCCCGGGGGGGAACGACCGGCTCGGCGTCTGGAACGCCTCGACCGACCCGAACGGATACAACGAGATCTTCAGCCTGATGCTGCAGGGGATGTTCTTCAACGGGAGCACCTCGGCGATCTACAGCCACTTCTACTCCGGGGCGCCGGGCAGCTACGCGACCCCGAACCCTGCGACCACGATCCTGGAGCACGAATCCCAGGCGGCGTCCCTCGTCAAGACCGGGATCGTCTCCTCGGTGATCTCGTACAAGGCGGTCGCCATCCAGAACGACCTCCCGTACGTGTTGCTCGACCCGATCGTGGGCCTGGGCGCCAATAACTCGACCGCGCTCTCGGACTATGCGAAGCTCTCCACGCAGATCATCGGCTCGTCCGGCGCCCTGACGAGCGTGGTCCCGGCGCCGATCCTGTTCGCCGCGACGATCCCGCTCAACGCGCCGAACCCCGCGCTCGGGGCCCTCTTCCTCCACCTCCTCCTCTCCCCGCAGGGCAGCGCGATCCTCGCGCAGGGCGGCGCGTGGACTCCGATCTTCCCCGGGTGGTCCGATGACCCGGGCGCCGTGCCGGGACTGCTCGCGCCGGACGTGACGTCCCTGCCGTCCTGGGCTAGTCCGTTCGTCACATGAACGAGGGGCGCGACCGCGCCCTCCCCCGACGTCGCCGATTCCACGGCGTCCCTTGGCTCGCGCTCCAGCTCGTTCTGTCGGGCTCGCTGCTGCTGCTGTTCCTCCTCCCGATCTACGCCCTGTTCACGTACGCCCCGCCGTCCGAGATCGTCGCGGCCGCGAGCAACCCCGCGGTCGACGCCGCGCTCTGGCTGACGTTCTACGCCTCGGGCATCGCGGTGCTCGCGGCGGTCGTCTTCGCGATCCCCCTCGGCTATCTGCTCGCCCGGCGGAGCTTCCCCGGGCGCAGCGTCGTCGAATCGGTCGTCGCGCTGCCGGTCGTCGTCCCCCATCTCCTGGTCGGGCTCGGGCTGTTCTTCCTCGTCGTCCCCGGGAGTCCGCTCTACCGGTTCACCACGGCGATCGGGTTCCCGGTCTACGACACGATCTGGGGGGTCGTCCTCGTGATGGTGTTCGTCAGCGCCCCGTACACGGTCCTCGCGTCCGACCTTTCGTTCCGCGCGATCGACTCCCGGGTCCTCGAGGCCGCGCGCTCGCTCGGCGCCGGCCCGGCCACGGCGTTCCTGACCGTCTCCTTCCCGCTCGCCCTCCGCGGGATCGTCGCGGGGCTGCTCCTCACCTGGGCTCGGGCGGTCAGCGAGATCGGGGGGATCCTCATCCTGGCCTACACGGTCTATCCCGGAGGTCCGTACAACGGACCCGTGACCTCGACGCTCTCCGTCCTCGTCTACAACCTCTTCCAGGGCGGGGACCTCGCGGGGGCCGCCGCGGTCAGCTCGGTCTTCCTCCTGATCGCGTTCGCGCTGTTCCTGCTCGTGCGTCTGGGCGAGCGCTCGGGCTGGGTCCCGTGGCGCCGGGGAGACCTGCTGCCGTGACGCACTGGTCCGTGGAGGGTCTCGAGTCGAACCTCGGCGGGTTCTGCCTCGGTCCGGTCGACCTCACGCTCGCGCCGGGGCGCGTGGTGGCCGTCCTCGGGAACTCCGGGGCGGGCAAGACGACGCTGCTCCGCACGATCGCCGGATTCCTTCCCGCGCGCCGCGGCCGACTGCTGCGCGACGGGGTCGACTTCACCGACCGACCCCCCGAATCGCGTCGACTGGGGTACGTCCCGCAGGGCCTCGGCCTGTTCGCCCATCGGACGGTGGAACGGAACGTGAGCTATCCGCTCGAGGTGCGGGGCCGACAGGACGGTCGCGCCCGGGCGCGCGAGCTCCTCGCCCGGTTCGGACTCAGCGCGCTCGCCGACCGCCGCCCGGCGCAGCTGAGCGGCGGCGAGCTCGAACGCGTAGCGCTCGCCCGCGCCC
>JBAWFC010000023.1:0-11715 GCA_049591535.1 Thermoplasmata archaeon
CCTGAGCCTGAATTCTAGGCCGTATACGGGACAGGTCCCTCCTGGGATCTCCTGATCTTCGCCGTGCCGGTTCGGTTCCACCGTCAGGTACTTCTACCCGCAATATGTCCCGTATTACGGGGTATATGACGTTCCGGGAGGTCTATCGCAAGGGACATCGCCACTACCTCTACGAGCGGGAGTCCTACTGGGACCCCAAGCTCCGAAAGGTCCGCAAGCGCACGCTGCGTTACCTGGGCCCGTGTGATGCCCGCGGTCGCATCACCGCCCCGCCGGCGGTCCGGGTCAACTCCTTCCATTCCTCCTTTCCCGTCGGATCCCTCGCGACCCTCTACGCGGCGGCCCGGGACCTCCACGTGGTCGACCGCATCGAGGAGGTCCTCGAGGTCGAGCGGCGAGAGGCCAGCCTGCTCCTCGCCCTCGGACTCAATCAGGCCGTCCACCGTCTCCCCTTGAGCCGCGTTCCTCCGTGGATTTCGCGCAGCCCGCTTCCTCGGTGGGAGGCCTTCGACCCGGGCGGTGTCGATCGAGCCGCCCTCGATACCGTGCTCGGACGACTCTCCCGCCTCCTCCCCACGCGGGAGTGGGATCAGCGGGGCTTCGAACTCCAACGCGTGCTGACGCGAAGTTGGCGGAACGGGTCCCGGGAGCCGGCGACCTGCTACTACGACATCACCAAGCAGGCGTACTACGGGAGCGAGTGTCCGTGGGCCGAGGTCGGCCACGACCCGGCCATCGGAGCGATCGGCTCCGTCGTCGGGTTCGGGATGGTCGTGTCGCGGGACCACCACCATCCGGTCCTCTGTCGCCCCCTTCCCGGGTCCCTGAGCGATTCGGTCTCGATGGCGACGACCCTCGAGATGCTCCGAGGGTTCGGCCTCGGGCAGATCACCCTGGTCGTCGACCGGGGGATCGTCTCGAAGGAGAACGTCACTCGGGTGGTCGAATCCGGCCACCACCTGTTGGGCATGGTCCGAGGATGGACGGACGAGACCCGACGCTACGCGACCCGGTGGACCGAGGAAGGGCTGGAGCGCCCGGAGTATGTCGTAGCTCGGTCCCACGGGAATGCGGCGTATGCGCGAGGGTTCACGGCGCCGCTCTTCGGGCAGCCGAAGGTCCGCGTCGTGGTTGTCTCGGACGCTCGGCGTCGGGTCGAGGAACGGCAGAGTCGGGACTTGCTGGTCCAGGAGCTGGGCGGTCATCCCCCGAAGGGTCGATTGGGAGAGATCCGACACGAGCTGGGGCGTGTCGTGGTGCCGTCGGTGGGGCGCCGAGGGTTTCGGGTCGATCCGGTCGTCTCGGAACGGGAGCGGAAGCTCGACGGTCGGTTCCTCCTGTTCCACACCGACCCGTCAGTCTCGGCGAGCGAGGTGTTTCGGACCTACTTCCAGAAGGATGCGATCGAGAAGGTGTTTCGGACGGCGAAGGGTCCGCTGTCGCTCGGGCCGCTCCGATACCGCCGTCGGGATCGGATCGAGGCGTATGCGACGGTGGTCTACTTGGCGTATCTGTTGTGGAGTTGGTCGGAGCGGAAGCTGCGGCCGAAATACCCCGGGATGACGCTGGAGGAGGCGTTCCACACTCTCGGAGAGGTGGCGTGGATTCGGTTTGGGGCGGGCAAATCGGTTCGAGACTGGACGACACGGCCCACGGAAGACCAGGCGGGGCTGCTCGACGCTCTCGGAGCGACAGCCTACCTGCCTGTCCCGTAAGAGCTCAGAAAGTCAGGCTGAGGAACGCTTTTACCCGCCGCCCCGGTCCCCGCGCGTTCCGATGGAAAGCTACCAGGTCCTCCTCGAGCGCGCCCGCGCGAAGCTCCCGCCCGTGCGGGCGGGCGGCGACCGATTCCAGGTCCCGGACCCGGACGTGATGACGGACGGCAAGAACACCGTGATCCGCAACTTCCAGGAGATCACGGGCGTCCTGCGCCGCGAACCGGACCACGTGATCCAGTTCCTCGCGAAGGAGTTCGGCTGCCCCGGCGTCCTCGACCTTCCGCGCGGGGTCCTCAAGTCGCGCCTGACCAAGGACCAGATCGGCCAGCGACTGCGCGAGTACACGGCGAAGTACGTGATCTGCTCCGAGTGCAAGCGGCCCGACACGCACCTCAAGAAGGAGGGACGGTACACCCTCCTGATCTGCGAGGCGTGCGGGGCGCAGCGCCCGGTCACGGTCCGGCGCGTCGTCGCGCCCGAGAAGCCGAAGGCCCCCGTCGTCGTCGGCGAGGTGTACCGCCTCACGATCGAGGACGTCGGCCGTCGCGGAGACGGCGTCGCGAAGAAGGAGGGGTTCGTCATCTTCGTGACCGGCGCGACCCAGCGCGGCACGACCGTGAACGCCAAGATCACGAAGGTCCTCGGCAACAACGCGTACGCCGTCGTCCAGCCGTAACGACCCATGCGGAGCCTCCGCTGGGTCGGTCTCCTCGCGCTCTATGTCGGGGCCCAGGCGGTCGCGCTCCTCCTCGCGGAGCCGTTCCGCTCGGCGGGGCTCGCCACGAACTCCGACCCCCAGAGCGCGACGGCTCCCCTCGAGATCATCCTCATCATCGTCCTCGCGCCGCTCCTGATCCTCTACCTCGCCCGTCGCCAGGGCGGACTCGCGGCGCTCCGCCAGCTGATCCTGTTCGGGATCGCGGCGTCCCTGTTCATCACGCTCTACGCGACGCTCTCCGTCTTCCCGCCCGGCCTCATCCTGCTGCCCCCCTACCCCGCCGAGCTCGTGATCGATACGGCGCTGATCCTCGCCGCGATCATCAGCGCGAGCCTCTACCTCGCGCTCCTGATGGAGCCGCAGTGGTACGTGGTCGACTTCGTCGGGTTCCTCGCGGCGGGCTCGCTCATCGCGATCCTGGGGATCTCCTTCTCGATCCTCCCGGCCTTCATCCTGCTGGTCGCGCTCCTCATCTACGACGCGATCGCCGTCTACGGCACGAAGCACATGGTCAGCCTCGCGGAGGTCGTGACCGACATGAAGCTCCCCATCCTGCTCGTCATGCCCGACTCGGGAGGATACGACTACACGGCGGCCCCGACGCTGAAGGAGCAACGCGCGCAGCCCGTAGAGCAGCGCGAGGCGCTGTTCATGGGTCTCGGCGACGTCGTGATCCCGGGGACGATGGTGGTCTCGGCGTTCGTCTGGCTCCCCACCCATCCGCTCGTGCTCGGGATCGGGGGGAACCTCTGGGGCGGGATCGGTGCCCTGGTCGGCTCCCTCGTGGGGTACGCGGTCCTGATGCGGCTCGTCCTTCGCGGGAACGCGCAGGCGGGCCTCCCGTTCCTGAACGGCGGCGCGCTCGCAGGGTACATCCTCGCGTACCTGCTCGTCTTCCACTCGTTCACGCTCGGCCTCACCGGGGGGCTTTAAGCCGCGGGGACTCGGGGCGGGCGTGCCCCGTCGAGTCGAGGACGTTCGCATCGACGACCACCCCTCGCTCGACACGCTCGTCCGTCGCATGGAGGCCGGCGGCGGATTCAGCGCCAAGGGGGTCGCCGAGGGCGTCGACCTGCTCGCCCGGATCCTGGGCGACCGCAAGATGACCCGGTTCCTGTCGTTCCCCGCCGACATCGTCGCGACCGGGACGCGCGGGGTCCTCGCGACCCTCATCCGGGAAGGGTACGTCGACGCGGTGGTGACGACGTGCGGCACCCTCGACCACGACCTCGCGCGCGCCTTCCGCCCGTACTACCACGGGGCCTGGGACCTCGACGACGCCGACCTCCACCGGCGCCACCTCTACCGGCTCGGCAACCTCGTGATCCCCGAGGCGAACTACGGTCTCATCGTCGAGCGGAAGATGCGGACGATCCTGAAGGGGCTCTGGGCGCGGGGAGAACGGAAGCTCTCGACCCGGGCGCTGGCGCGCGCGATCGGGGAAGCGATCCCCGCGACGGCGAGCTCGAGCATCCTGCGGGCGGCGTTCGACCGGAACGTGCCGGTGTTCGTCCCCGGGATCACCGACGGTGCGGTCGGTTCGCAGCTCTGGCTCTTCTGGCAGGACCACCGGGAACTGACCCTCGACCTGTTCGCGGACGAGCAGGCGCTCTCCGACCTCGTCTTCGGGGCGAAACGCAGCGGGGCGGTGATGCTGGGCGGCGGGATCTCGAAGCACCACACGATCTGGTGGAACCAGTTCCGGGACGGGCTCGACGCGGCGCTCTACCTCACCACCGCGGTCGAATGGGACGGGAGTCTTTCGGGCGCCCGCACGCGCGAGGCCGTCTCCTGGGGGAAGGTCAAACCGACCGCCCGGCACACGACCGTCGAGGGCGACGTGACCGTTCTTCTCCCGTTGATGGTCGGCGCCGCCCTGGAGCGCCTCGGTCGGTAGTCCCCGCGGTCCGCCCGAGACCTTATCTTTCGCGGCCAAGTCGGCCCGAACCGTCCGTGGGCCCGTAGCTCAGCCCGGTAGAGCAGGCGGCTCTTAACCGCAAGATCAGGGGTTCGAATCCCCTCGGGCCCGTAACCATTTCATTATAGAACCCACGCCAAGCCTCGCCCCGGACCAGGGAAGGCGCACCCTTCGCTCCGAGGCAGGCTGGGCCAATCCGTCCCTCCTTGAAACAATGTCGGGGGTGCTCGCTTAAGCTCCCGGCACCGCGAACCCGGACGGCTTCCCGGACGAAAGCGCTGGCGAGCTGGATTAGCGCCGACCGAGCTGACTTCGTGTCCCGGCCAGAGTCTCGGTCGACCCTAGCGCCAGCGGCACGTTAGGGTCTGCCTGCGACGCGGCGTTTCCAATGGCCGTTCCCGCCTGGGTGGTTCTCGGCTCGTTCACATTCAAGCCCACCCCTGGGACCAGACCCCTGCGCGATTGGTTCACCCTCAACGGGAGGAAAACCTGTCGTCGAAAAGGGTAGAGTCGCCTGCCGGGGCTTGACGCTTGTGGCCAGTGCGCCCGAAGCGGGCAGCGAGAGAAGCAAGCCTCACGCCGCTACTGCTTCCACGATGAACCGGTGGCCCGAGGGTGAGTAGGGCCGCTGATCGTAGTCACCGAACACGGACCTCGGTGCGAACCCCGCCTTCCTCAGTTCTCGTTTGACCTGTGCCAGGCTGAGAACTGCCGTCACCGTCCGACTCTGCTGGGAAGCTAGGACCCGAGCCGAACGAGAGAGTAGGATGTGGAGAGTCTCGCTTCGGATCAGTCTCGCTCGGGAACCCGTCTCGGCAAAAATCTGGATGTAGATTCGGCCCCGTCCATCTACGACTCGGGCCGTGGTCAGGAAGGGTACTCCGTCCCGTATGGTGCGGTAGGAGAGAACGGAGTCTAGAGCTAGAATCAGTTTCCCACCGCGACGAAGACTGCGACGGACATTCCGGAGCGCCTTGACCCGGTCCTTCGGAGTCCTGATGAGTCCGTACGAGTTGACAGCGATGATGGCGGCGTCGAGCCCCTTGCCCGCGACACCGCGAACCAGGTCGATCCGTTTCAACCGAACCCGCCGGCGAACGGGCGGGGTCTCGGCCCTCAGTCGCGCGCGTGCTCTCTTGAGCATTCCCGTGGAGGAGTCGGCCCCCCACACTCGGATTCCGGCCCTCGCGAGCGCGATGGAAACCCTCCCCGTCCCGCACATCGCGTCGAGGACGGCCCTCACGTCCCCGAGCCTTCGTTGGTAGAATGTGATGTCCTCGGTCAGTCTATCCCATGTGTAGTCATAGAAGGGTGACTCCGCGTCGTAGGCGGCGGAGGAACTTGCCTGACCCTTCGTCGGTGTCATCCGATCGACTGTATCCCGATTAGGGAATAAACGACCCGATTCCGGAGGGACCGAACTCCGCCCCCTTCATCCACCTGTATAACAAGGGAGGGACCGTCAGGTTGTGACCGAAGGGCTGAGTTCGCGCCCACCGTCGATCTCCCCGATACTGCTCCCAACGCGTCCCTTTCTTGGAGTCTTTGAGGATCATGTCTGAAACCATTCTCGCGGGAAGCCGCACCGACGAAACCCATACTCCTTACGCCGGGTCGACAGGTCGGCAACACATTTCATTGCCTGCGGCGGTGGACCGGTCTATTATTCGGGGGCCGTCATGGCGGTCAGACCCGTGAAGCGTCAGATTGTCGCGGTCGATCTCTTCTGCGGGGCCGGAGGTCTGACCCGGGGTCTCTTATCTGCGGGGGTACGCGTCGTCGCAGGTGTTGACCTCGACCCCGACTCGCGGTACCCGTACGAGCACAACAACAAGGTCCGCTTCATCGAGGCGGACGTTTCGACGCTCAGCGCGCGCAGGATACGCGACCTCTATCCCAAGAACTCCATCAAGGTCCTCGTAGGTTGCACGCCCTGCACCCCGTACTCAACGTTGAAGAACGGACGGAGTCCACGCGCCACAAAGGGCTGGCAACTTCTCGACCAGTTCGCCAGACTCGTGAAAGGCGTTCGGCCACACATCGTTACGATGGAGAATGTGCCGAAGCTTCGATATGCGGCCATCTTTAGGCGATTCGTTCGAAGGCTTCGAGACCTCGGTTACCACGTCGACGCACAAGTCTTGAAAGCCGAGCTCTATGGGGTTCCTCAACGACGCCGGCGCTTGGTTCTCGTCGCGTCTCGTCTTGGCGCGATTTCGGTCCCGAGACCTCGGGCGAACCTCCGTCTAAGGACAGTCCGGGACTCAATCGGGTTGCTTCCGCGGCTTACCGCAGGGGCTCTGGCAAAGGGGGATCGACTCCATCGAGCGGCCGGACTGCGAGTGACGAACAAGCTGCGGATCAGAGCCTCAGTCCCCGGAGGATCCTGGAAAACATGGCGCCGGAAGCTGCGCTTACAGTGTCACTCGTCGCGCAAGGGGCGTAGGTTCACGCCCGTTTACGGCCGGATGCGCTGGGACCGACCGGCGCCCACCATCACTACACAGGCTTACAACTATGGAAGCGGCCGGTTCGGTCACCCCGGGCAGGCCCGGGCCATCTCCCTCAGAGAGGCGGCGCTTTTGCAGACGTTCCCTCGGCGGTACCAGTTCACGCGACCGGGTGAGACGCCGTCCTTCAGGCACGTGGGCCGGCTCATCGGGAACGCCGTGCCGGTACGATTAGGTGAAAGGATCGGTCGTTCCATCGTCGGCCATGCGAGGTGCCAGCTTGGCGACTGAACTGCCTCCTTACGAGATGGGAGTGACTCTCAACGTTCTCGAGCACCTCGGGTTGAACCTCTACAGCAACATTCCGGCAGTCTTGTCCGAAGTCGTCGCGAACTCTTGGGACGCCGACGCAGACCACGTGTGGATCGCCGTTGCCGCCGACGGCTCTTCGGTAACTATCGAGGACGACGGCCGTGGCATGAATCGTGTTGATGTGAATCGTCGCTACTTGGCAGTGGGGTTCAGACGCAGGGAGGACAAATCCGATCCCGGAGCCCGGATCACCCAAAAGTGGAAACGACCGGTCATGGGACGAAAGGGTATCGGCAAACTCTCCTTATTCTCGATAGCAAACACCGTAGATGTCTACACGACCGATGGCACGTCCAGGGAGGCACTCCGCCTTTCGGCGGAGGAAATCCGACGTAAAATCGCGGAGGACGAGAAGAAAAACCCGGGTGCGGCTCCCCGTTATCTCCCGACCCCCTTGCCTGAATGGCCCGCGGACTGGCCCTTGGACCGGAAATCCGGGACCCGAACCGTGGTAAGCGAGCTGAAGGGCTCGATGCACGGCGACATCGCTCTCCGCAAGAGGCTCGCCCGGAGATTCAGTATCATCGGAGCAGAACACAACTTCGAAGTCATCGTTGACGGCAAGCCTGTGACCGTAGCAGACCGCGAGTACTGGAACCGCATCCAGTTCATCTGGCACTACGGCCCGAAGGGGGCCGAAAGTGCGGCACGCTGTACGGAGGCTGCGGAACGCCAAGGACGGCCCGGAACTGTCTCGGTACGAGGCAAGTCGTTCGAGATGGATGGTTGGATTGGTTCGGTCGAGGAATCAACTGACCTCAAGGACGGGAAGGACAATCTGAACAAGATCCTCTTGATGGTCAGGAACAAGGTGGCCGAGGAGGATCTGCTTGATCGCTTTCCGGAGGGTGGTGTCTACACAAAGTACCTGATCGGTGAGCTCCACGCAGACTTTCTCGACAATGACGACCTCCGCGACATCGCGACGAGCGGACGACAGCGAATCATCGAGGACGATCCCAGGTTCGAGGCCGTTTTGGAGTTCGTTCGAAAGGAGTTGAAGAACATAGAGAATACTTGGACTGACCTTCGAGGCCGAGAAGGTGTGAAGACGGCCACCAAGGAGTTCCCACCTATCAAGCGGTGGTACGACAGCCTCAAGCCCGACCAGCAGAACATGGCCCGGGCGCTTCTCGGGCGAGTGTACAAATCTACTGCGGGATCGCTCGTCGAGCGGCGGGAACTGATCAAGCACGTGATTCTCGGCTTTGAGACCCTGAGTCTCCGCGGCGAACTCAGCCAGTTGGAGAAGATCGGCGCCGCTGACGCCGCCGCCGTCGCGAAGATCATCGGCCATCTCGATGGAATCGACGCGACCCTCTACTACTCGATTGTCAAGGAAAGGCTGGAAATCATCAAGGCTCTGCGGACAGCGGTCGACGACAACGAGAAGGAGAAGGTTATTCAGCGACACATCTACGATCACCTCTGGTTGCTTTCGCCGGGCTGGGACCGAGCAACTGACCTTCCCCAGTTAGAAGCTCGTGTCACGAAGGGGTTCGAAGCGATCGACGCGGCGCTCAAGGACGAAGAGAAGTCAGGTCGAGTCGACATCCGGTATCGGCGGACCTCAGGGACCCACGTAATCGTGGAGCTCAAACGACCTGAAGTTCGAGTGACTACCGCCCAGATTTTGTCGCAGGTACGGAAGTACCAACGCGCTCTGAGAGAGGTTCTGCAGAAGGAGGGGAGGGGAGACGAGCCTGCCGAGGTGGTTTGCATCCTCGGAGATTATCCTTCTGATTGGGATCATCCCGACGACAAGCGGGCAGGCGAGAGGGCGCTAACCGAGTACGGGATACGCGTTGTGTTGTACGACAAGCTCATCGCGGAGGCCTACGAGCAATACCGGGAATACTTCGAGAAGCACGAGGAGAAGGGGCTGATCTTCGCGGTCGTGAAGGAACTGGATTCAATCCAGCCAGCTGGCTGATCAGTCGGTCGGGTGCTTCGAGGGAGTGCTCCCAAACAATCCAAACCCTCCACCCCGCGCGTCGGAGCTGCGCGCACTGACGGCGATCCCGCTCTCGGTTCTCCCGGACCTTGCGTTGCCAGAAGGCTGCCCTCGACTTTGGGGCCGTGTAATGGTACCGACAACCGTGCCAAAAACATCCGTGAACCAAGACCGCCGTTTGTTTGTCGGGAAGAACCAAGTCCACCTTCACTCCCTTGATGCGACGATAAGAACGGAACCGGATTCCGGCTCGACGTAACGTGGACCGCAACTTTCGTTCGGGTAGGGTATCGACCCCTCGGACTCGTGACATCAAGGCGCTGCGCCGCTCGCGGCTCATGATGTCGGTCAAACTTCACTCCGGATTGCGCGGGGGTTAAGCATCGGGCACCCTACGTACGGGCAGGACGGGTCTGGCGAAGAGACGACCTTTGTGGGAGAGGATGATTCTCTAACGCCCCCTCACCGACGGTCCAGCCTACAGGGAGGGAGTCCATGATGGGCCCCGGGAGGCTCGAATGTGATCGAACGGACGGAGGCACTCCAAACGGCAGGCGGACTGGGGGCCGGGCCGCGACGCCGGACCCGAACTTGACACGACACCCCCCCCATGTGTCGTAAGTTTGGCCAAGACGACGACCGATTGCGGGGTTAGCGCCCGGGACGGGGACGACCGTCCCGCGGGCCGGGCTGGTCGCTGGCCCTCGCGCGTGTGCGTCGAGATCGCTCGGAATCATGGCCCGTAACGTGTAACACTCGCTCCACCTCTCTCTCGACCCGCCGCCGGGCGGCGGCATTGGGGTCGACGAGGGTCGAGTGCCTCGAGTGGAACCGTTCGGCCACTCGCGCTCACTCGGTGGATAGACTCGAGAGGGCCCGATGCCCGGTGCCACCCGGCCCCGCCGTCCTCTCTCTCGCGCGCGGTGCTCGCGCGCCGGAAGCGGGAAACGGGAAGCGGTGAGTGGCCCGGAACAGGGCCTCCCGTGACCGCGGCGGGTCGCGCGGGCTCTCCGTGGCTCGCGTGCAACCGCAGGATCGTTCGGCGGTCAGGTGTACCCGCAGCCCGCGCACACACACAGAGAGGATACGGCCCGTTCCGGAACGTTTTCGTCCCCGCGCCGAATGTCGTTCTATGGGGCCAAGCGCTAGGCCCCGCAGTGGGATCGAACGGGAGGGTGCCTGCGAGGGTCGGCTCAAGTGCGATTGGGCCGGGGGCCGAAGAGCGCAAACCGAGCAAGCTCATTGCTACGACCCCTAACCGGGGCTCACATCTCACCGATTTCGGCGTGCCTGAAGCAGGTAGGCCCAAGCCAACGCTTCCTTCGCCGTCGGTTCCCGGTCTGCTAGTGTGGCCAGAATTGCAGCCTTGAGATCGGTCTCGGGTAGTAGTCTCGCAGCACCCATCAGTCTCTCTCTCGTGGAACCTGACGTGGACCGATCGGAACAATCGGGAGCCCGAATGGATGGAGCGCTGGCGGACATCACTTCTGATGCCAACAGGTGGGCCGGACCTACATACGGAAATCGTGAACAGACGTTGCGAATGTAACCGTGAAAGGAGGCCGATCGCGCCGGCCGACGTCTAGGAAGGGCGATCAGTTCTCGTCGCGAGCAGGTTATCTATACTGCGCTTCCTTGTTGGATTGCTCTCCGAGGTAAGTGGACGGATATGGCACAGATCTCAGCGTCCGAGCCGACCGTTGAGGTCAGGGACGCGGCCGCGAGGATTGTTCTCGCGCACCCGCATGGACTTCCCCAGGTCCGACTGCTCAAACTGCTCTGGCTTGCCGAGCTCAAGTACTACGAAAGGACCGGAAAGAGGCTGACACAAGCGGGGTGGTGGCGATGGAACCACGGGCCGTACAGCAAAGACGTGATCAACATCGTCAAACGGGACACGAAGACCTTCCGGGTGGTGCGGCAGCAGGAGGAGGCCTGGCAAACCGGCGTGGTCATCCATGTGAACCCTCGGGCAATGAAACAGCCCTCCGATCCCGAAGGGACCCGGGCTATCGATGAGGTCCTGTCAACCTACCGGGAGTACACGAACGAGGAGTTGGTTCAGGAGGTCGACGCCGACCCGTTCTTCGAGGCGACGCCGTTCAGCGACGACTTCGACTTTACGAAGTTGAAGTCGTTCCGTCGCCCCCTCCCTGAGTCGGAGACACGACGGTTGTTGGAGCTCCCTACCAAGCCCGTTGGCGAGCTCGCCGAACTGTTCGCTCCGTAGTGCCTCGGAATGGCCGGCCGTCCCCCCGCCAAGGCTTGGCGCCTTGAGAGCACTGCCGAGTTCAAGGACGATGTCAAGCGGGCGTGCGGTAAGGACGCTGCCCTACGCTCGCGAGTCGAGAAGAAAGTTCGCAAGCTACTCCAGGATCCCGAGCACATCGGGGAGTGGAAGAGCGGACCGTTGAAGGGAATGAAGTCAGAGTACGTGAACCCGTACGTTATTCTCTTCAACTTCGAGCGGACACCGGACAACCCGCCCGGAGTGGTGTATCTTCGGGGGTTCTGGCACCACAACGATCGCCGCTACGATCCGAACCGATGAACCCACCTGGCTGTCGGGCCCCGTAAAAATGGAC
>JBAWFC010000024.1:0-12908 GCA_049591535.1 Thermoplasmata archaeon
CCTGGGCCCGGGCGGCGGCGCTCGAGCGGTCCGCGGCCTTCTTGAGCGCGTGGGCCCGGGTCCACTTGAACCGGTGACCGACGCGCCCGAGATGCAGCTGCTGCTTGCGGCAGGAGCCCGAACAGAAGTGGAAGACGGTCCCGTCGCGCTTGACGAACATCGCGCCCGTGCCGGGCTCGATCTCCGCGGCGCAGAACGAACACTGACGCTTGACGACCATCGGAGCCCCCTAGCGCACCGAGAGCTTGCGCGCCTCTCGGGCGGTCTCGCGGAGGATCAGCACGTCCCCGAGGCGGATCGGTCCGGCGACGTTTCGCGTGATGATCTTTCCGCGGTCGCGGCCGGCGAGCACGCGGACCTTGACCTGCGTCGCCTCACCGGCCATTCCGGTGCGGCCGACGAGCTCGACGACCTCGGCCGGCGACCCTTTCTCTTCCGCCATCTCGGGAGTCTCCCCGCCCCGTTCCCTACTTCTTCAACGACGGGAACGTCGTGGCGAGTTCCTCGAGCAGCGCCTTCGCTTCGCCGGCTTCGACGACCGCGACGCTCGCCGCGGACTTCGAGAGGCCGGCCGACTGGCCGAGCCGCTGCTTCTTCGGGACGTACAGGTACGGGATCCGCTTCTCCTCGCAGAGCATCGGAACGTGCACGAGGATCTCGACCGGGTCGACGTCCTCCGCCATCACGACGAGCTTCGCCTCGGCGCGCTCGCTCGATTTCGTCACTTCGTTCGTCCCGACACGGATCTTCCCCGTCTCGCTCGCGATCTGCACGAGTTGGAGGGCCTTGTCGGCGATGTCGCTCGGGGTCTCGAATCGCACGTAGATCGGTCGCGCCATGGTTCCTCGCGTCAGCGGAACCCCCGTTCTCAGGGGGGCCCTCGGCTCACGGGTAGGGCCTCGGTATGGGGCCCGCTATTTAACGCTGCGGTCGGGAGCGTCCCCGACGGCCCCGCCCCGGCGCGCCCGGCGGCTCTCAGCCGGCCGCCGGGGGGCCGGTGCTCGCGAACGAGGGCGGAGCGACCTCGGGGTGGTCCGTGAAATAGCGCCGGGCCGGGGCCGTGAGGCGCTCGAGCGACGCGGCGACCGCGCCCTTGACGTCCTGGGGATGGAGGCGGCCGTCCTTCCACGCGGCCACGAACGACGCCTCGTCCTCGAACGCGACCGGGCCCCCGTGTTGGGCGGCGCGCTCGATGACGAACCGACCCTCCCAGGGAAAGACGATGAACCGGACCGCCTCGACGACCGGGTTCCCTTCGACCTCCTTCGCCGGGCAGAACGCCCCGCCGATCCGTGCGGCGATCTCTGCGCCGGTGGACGGGATCGAGACGGCCGAGCCGGGGTCCGACTTCGACATCTTCTGCTCGGTGACGCCCTCGGCCGGGTCCATCCGGCCCCCGCCCTTGAGCGACGAGAGCAGCGGGGTGTGGATCGCCGCCGGTACCGGCCAGGCGTAGTGGTGGGCGACCTCGCGCGCGAGCACGTGGGCCCGGCGCTGGTCGATCCCCCCGTAGGCGAGGTCGACCGGGAGCTCGAAGACGTCGGCGGCCTGCATCGAGGGGTAGAACAGCTTCGAGGTGTCGAGGTTCGACTCCTCCTCCCCGCGGCCCATGACCGACATCGCCCGCTTCGTCCGCGCGAGGCTGGTCGCCTTCCCGACCCGCACGACGCGGGCCCAGTAGTCGGACCGGCCGGTGAGCTCGTGGGCCCAGCGGAACCGGACGCGCGCCGGGTCGGCGCCGAGCGCGGCGAACGCCGCCTCCATGTACCGGCCGGCGGCGTCGATGCGCCCGAGGTCCCCGCCCAGCTTGTCGTTGATCCAGGCATGCCAGTCGGCGAGGAACACCGTCACGTCGCAGCCGGCGTCCGCAAGGTCGATCACCTTGCGGATCGGGATCAGGTGCGCGACCGTGAGGGCCCCCGACGGCTCGAGACCGATGTACGCCCGCGGTCGCTCGGTCCGCTCGAAAAGGGCCCGGACCTCCGCCTCGGTCAGCACCTCGACCGTGTGGCGGACGACGCGCGCGACCCTCTCCTCGAGGTCCACGAGCGGGGGTGAGGCGGCGCCGTATTTATGCGGTGGTTCCGGGGTTCTTCCACCGCCGGAAAGCACCGCCGCGCGGTCCCACATATTAAGACCCTACGGCGGCCTAGTAACCTTCCCTACCTCGATATGGACGACGGCACGGCAGAGGGGATCGCCGCACCGAGCTCCGCGTCGCGCTCCGCGGAGGCGGCCGAGCTCGCGAAGGCGCTCGGCGTCGGAGCCGATACCGTCGACGCGCTCGTCCAGGCCGGGTACACCTCCGTCCAGTCGGTCCGGGAGCTCTCCGAGACCGCGCTCGAGCTCCTCGGCGTCTCCACGAGCGACGTCGAACGGATCCGTCGCCGGCCGGCCGCCGCTCCGCCGGCGGGCGCGGACCGTACCGCCGAGAACGATCAGATCGTGCAACGGTGGGTCGGTACCGTACGACGGGCCGAACGGCCCCGGCGACCTCGCGTGGCCGTCCCCACCAAGGACTCGACCGACACCCTTCGAAAGTGGGTCGAGGGCGACGACGGCGCGATGGAGGAGTGGATCCAGTCGTCCGACGCGGCCCGCGCCCCCGCGTCGACGGTGGTCCCGTCCCCCGGGTCGGTCGACCCCGAGGAGGCGGCGCGCCGGCGCACCGTCGAGGAGGCCTCGGCCCCCGTCCTCGAGCGGGAGGAGACGGTCGTCCGCTGGCTCATGGGGCTGCTCGACCGGGTGAAGAGCGACCAGTTCGACCCCTCCACGATGATCCAGGAGACCCAGGACCTCCATCGGCAGCTCTACGACGAGCGGACGAAGCGCAAGCAGCTCGAGGAGGAGATCGAGCACGTGAAGCGCGGCTCGATCGCGGTGATCAAGTACGTCCGCTCGCACGAGGCGAAGGAGAAGGAGATCGCGGTCCGCGCGAAGGAGGACGAGATCGCCGAGCTCAAGCTCCGGCTCCTCGCCCTCGAGGGGGCGGAGGCCCGGTCGGCGAACGCCGAGCCGGTCGCGGCGGTCCCGGGAGCCCCTCCGTCCAAGATCACCGCGAACGCCGTGGAGCGGGCGACCCGGGAGATCGACCAGCGGCTCCGCGAGGAGTTCTCCGAGCGGGAACACGCCTACATCGAACGCGAGACCGAGCTGAGGCGACGGACGATCCAGCTCGAGAGCGAGGTGCGGAACCTCCAGAGCGAGGTCGAGCGGGCGCGGGAACGCGGCGCGCTGATCGCGGGCGGCCCCGGCTCGATCTCGGAGGAGGTCGACCAGCGCCTCCGGGAGGTCGACCAGCGCGAGAAGGACCTCGTCACGCGCGAGAACGAGCTCCGCGCGCGGTTCGAGGAGATCAAGATCAACTCCGACGAGGTCGACCGGCGACGCTCGCCGCTCGAGTTCAAGGAACGGGAGCTCGGAGCCTACGAGCAGCAGCTCCAGACCCGCAAGCAGGCGCTCGACATCGAGGCCCGGCGGCTCGAGGAGCTCCGCCGCCAGGTCGGCGGCTCGGGCGCGGCGGCCGCCTCGGACGAGGCCCGGCGGGCCGAGGACCTCCGGCACGAGCTCCACGTGAAGGAGGAGGAACTGCGCGCGCGCGAGGGGGCCCTCCGCGAGCGGATGGTCGAACTCGAGAAGCTCGCCGGCCGGGCCGCGACGGCCGACGCCGACCAGATGCACGAGGACTCGGTCCGGTCGGTCGCGGAAGTGAAGGTCAAGAGCGGCGTCCGCCGGCTCGACGACCTGCTGTACGGCGGCTTCCCCGCCGGCGCGCAGCTCCTCGTCAACGGTCCGGCCCACACGGGGAAGGACGTCCTCGCCCGGCTCTTCTCGGTCGAGGGCCTGAAGCTCGGCATCCCGTCGATCTGGGTCGTCACTGACAAGACGTGGGGCCAGGTACGCGACGACCTCGTCGCGCTCCACCCCAAGTACGACGACGACGACAAGAAGGGGATGATCCGCTACGTCGACCTCTACTCGCGGAGCGTCGGGTCGAGTCAGTCGTCGACCGGGGTCCGCCTGCTCTCGTCCACCGACAAGGGCGTGCTCGACCAGGTCGCCCAGAGCGTCAACGGCATCTCGGAGGAGCTCAAGGAGAAATTCCCGACCTACCGGCTCATCTTCGAGTCGGTGTCGACCGTCACCGCCTACCTCGACACGACCGCGACGTTCCGGTTCCTCCAGCCGTTCGTCGGACGGCGGAAGATCGACCAGGCGGTGTCGTACTACGTCCTCGACCGCGGGATGCACTCGGACGCGGACCTGGAGACGCTGGAGCACATGGTCGACGGCTCGCTCAATCTGAAGATCGAGCAGCTGAAGACGTTCCTCTCGGTCAAGGGGATCGGCGAGACCCAGTCCCGCGCGTGGATCGGGTACACGTTCACGAAGCGCTCGCTCAACCTCGGGTCGTTCAGCCTCGACCACATCCGCTAGGGACGCGGGTCGGCCGCGCGTCGGTCGGCTTCCGATGCCGGACGAGTCCCGTTCGACCGCCCGGGGACCGACCCGGACCTGCGGGACCCGGGCCCAAGTGCTATGTAGAGGACCCGGCGTCGTCTCCTCGCTAGGCTGGACCGGGGGGTTGGGCGTCCCCTTACACACCGAAACCGTCCTTAGCGGGGGTGACAGGCAGGAGCGACGTTCGGACGAGCAACGTGTCTCGCGTGGCTTCGTCGAAGTTCCGTTCCGCTGGGCCGCGGGCACCGCGACGGGCGCTCGGAGGAGCGCCCTAGCGGTTATCCATCACGGGCACCGGGTCAGGTCCTGACGGGAGCAGCCTTACCGTGACCCGTCGACGCTGGCGGGGCGACGGGGCTGAGGAGTCCGCGGGGTCTCCACGGGGTCCGTCCGAATGGCAATCCTGCTGGCCTAGCACCGCGGTCGCGTCGCCCCGCCCGGCGTTCGTCCGGGCCGGGGCCACCGGCCGCTACCCACTCGGGGTTCCGTGGCGATCCGTCCGGCGGTCGATGCCGACGTTCCGGGTATCCGGGAGTGCGTGCGGGCCGCCTATGCCGTCTACCTCGGGCGGCTCGACCTCCCGCCCGAACCGCTGAGCCACGACTACGCCGCCCAGGTCCGAGACCACCTCACCCACGTCGAGGTCGACGGCACGGTCCGGGGGGTCCTCGTTCTGTTCGACCGAGCGGACCACCTGTTCGTCGAGAACCTCGCGGTCCACCCCGCCGACCAGGGGCGGGGGATCGGGAGCCGGCTCCTCGACTACTCCGCGAACCGCGCCCGAGGGCTCGGTCGGGCCGAGCTCCGCCTCTGCACGAACGAGCGGATGACCGAGAACCTCCGCTACTACGCCGCACGGGGATTCCGCGAGGACCGCCGGGCGCTCGAGAACGGTCGCGCCCGGGTGTTCCTCTCGAAACGCGTCGGGCCGGGCGCCCGACGTGACCCCGTCGCGCCGATCCGAGAGCTCTCGGGGCCGAGTGATTAAATAGGGGGTCGCCGCGTTTCTGAATCACCCCCGCAGTCCACCATGCACAGTTACATCGACCTGATCTTCGGCGCCGACGGCGTTTCTCCCCTCGTGATCTCGGACCGCATCCGGGCGGCCGCCGGACTCGCCTTCATCATCGGTCCGCACGACATCGCGTTCGAGTGGCACACGGTGGAGGAGTTCCGCGAGAAGCTCGGACAGCTGCACGCGGCGCTCCAGGGGACGGGAGTGTTCTACCGGATCGAGACGGTCTCCGACGAGCCCGGGTTCATCGAGCCGGTCGTCTGGCCGCCCCCGATCATCGGCCGGAACTCGACCCACCCGGGGTACTAGCCCCCCACCCCCCCGCTTCCTGTGGAGCGGGCCGCTACCAACCCTCGCTCGTGGGGTCGACCGCATCGCGTTCCAACGCCGCTCGGCGGTCCGCAGGGATGGGCTTCTTCGCACCCCGGGCATAATCGTAGCAGACGACGACCGTACGGCCCCGGGCCGCTACCGTGCTCGTCCCGTCGATCGTGAACCGGTAGAGGAGGGGGAAGCTCGTAGCGCCGAGCGGCCGTGCCGGAGCCACCTCACCCACCAACGTCGCGCCGTACGCGACGGGGGCGAGGTAGCGGCACGTCGCCTCGGCGATGATGATGTCGAGGCTCGACGGGTCTCGGGGACCGACGAGGGGTAGGTAGTAGTCGCAGCGAAGGGTCTCCATGTAGGGAAAGTAGGCGGCGTGGTTGAGATGGTTCAGCACGTCGAGATCGTGGTACGGTACGTAGAAGCGACGCTGGACGCGCCAGGGGGAGGTGGCTCTCGTCCCGTTCCCGGACATCGGCGACGCGCACGCCCACGCTCCATATATGCGGGCGAGGGGGTCGGGACGGTAGTCGGGGTCGTTCCTCGTCGGGGATGGGAGTGGCAGAGCGTCCGGGGTCTTCCAGTGGAAGTGGGGGGGTGGGGGGCCCCTCTCCCCCTCCGGCCCCCGGGGAGATGGCCCAAGTCGTCCGTCGGATCCGCGGCGCGGTACGCACCCACTCGGCCCGTTTCGAGCACGCGATCCCCCTGATCGCGAGTGAGAACCTCCTCTCGCCCTACGCGAAGGAGCTCCTCATCAGCGACTTCCACTCCCGGTACGCCGAGGGACTCCCCGGGGACCGCTACTACGAGGGGAACGAGCAGGTCGACGAGGTCGAGAACCTCTGCCTCGACCTCGCGCGCCGCGTGTTCCGGTGTTCCTTCGCGGACGTCCGGCCGATCTCGGGAACGGTCGCGAACCTCGCCGTCCTCAAGGCGCTCGCCGACCCCGGTGACCTCGTGGCGACGAACCGCCTCGCCGACGGGGCCCACATCTCGAGCGCGGCGTTCGGCGCGTTCGGGCTGCGGGGGGTGAAACCGGTCTACTACGCGTGGGACGCCGAGCGGATGACGATCGACGTCCCCCGCACCCGCGAGATCCTCCGGGCGGTCCGTCCGAAGCTCTGCCTCTTCGGGCTCTCGCTCTTCTTGTTCCCGCTCCCGATCGACGAGCTCCGCCCGACCCTCGAGGAGATCGGGGCGCGCGGCTGGTACGACGGGGCCCACGTCCTCGGACTGATCGCGGGCGGGGAGTTCCAGGACCCGCTGCGCGAGGGGTGCGCCGTGATCAGCGCGTCGACCCACAAGACCCTCCCCGGGCCCCAGCACGGGATCCTCCTCGGCGACGGCCTCGAGCCGGAGGTCGCAAAGCGCCTGCAGTCCGGCGCCTTCCCCGGCGTGACGAGCAATCACCACCTGAACGCGATGGCGGCGCTCGCGGTGAGCCTCGCCGAGCAGCTCGAGTTCGGTCGCGACTACGCGCACCAGGTCGTCGCGAACGCGCGGGCGCTCGCCCAGGCGCTCCACGACCGGGGGTTCGACGTGCTCGCCGCGAACCTCGGGTTCACGCGCTCGCATACGATCGCCGTCCGCGTCGAGAAGGAGGGCGGGGGGGAGCCGGTCGCGCGCCGCCTCGCCGACTCGGGGATCATCTCGAACAAGAACCTCCTGCCCGGCGACAAGAGCCCGAAGCACCCCGGCGGGGTACGGCTCGGCACCCCCGAGGTGACGCGCGTCGGGATGCGCGAGAAGGAGATGGAGCGGATCGCCGAGCTGTTCGACGACCTCTTGCACCGGGGCCGCGCGCCGACCGAGGTCCGGGCCGCGGCGGCCGAGCTCAAGTCGGGATTCACGACCGTGCGCTACTGCTTCGGCGCCGGCGAGGCCGCGTACCGGTACTACGACCTGGTCGGTCGCGAACCGTCCTAGGGCTGGTCCCGGTCCCACTCGGCGAGCGCGGCGTCGCGTCGTACCTGGGCGCGGTCGAACGCGTCGACGTCGAACGTGACCTGCGCCTCGGGGGCGCGCTCCGGTGAGAGGCAGAACCGCGCCACCCCGTCGGTGCCCAGGGTCGCGCCGAGCGTGCCGTCGGTGACGAGGGAGGCGACCCAGTCGGCGAGGTCGAGCGGAACGGGTGGGGTTTCCCACGCCGACTCGAGGCCGGCGAGGTCGAGCGACCCCGCGCGCCGCACGACGTCGACCACGCTCGCACGTCCCTCGGCGAGCCGTCGGAGTTCGTTCTCGGGGGTGGCCGCGTCCGCGGAGGCACCCGGGAGCGGCCGTCGGCTCCGCCGACGGACGCCGACGGTCGCCGCAGCCCCGACCCCGGCCGAGAGGAGCAACGGAAGGAGCGGGACGATCGACTCGAGGAGGCCGGGGGGTCCCGCGACGTCGATCGGAGGGAGAAGGACGTCGCCCGCGAGGTCGGTGACCGTGATCGTCCCTCCGACGTTCGCGGGGGCGCTCACGTTGACCCAGACCGCGGTATCCCCACCGGCCTCGCCGACGGTCGGAAGCACGGTGCGGGTCGTCGTCCCGCCGAACCGGCTGGTGACGACGATCGATGCACCGACGGCGGCGTTCCCGAACCGGTCCGTGACCTGCCAGAGCGTGTCGTTCGACCGCTCTGCGGCGCCGCCGGTCCGGGGGTCGAACAGCCGCAGGTGGTCGAGGTCCGGCAGCACCACCACGCCGGTCGACCCCCCAGCCGACGGGATCCCCGCCGCCACGGTGAGGACGACGTCGATCGCGCCGGCGAACGGCGTGGTCACCGTCACGTTGAGGGTCCCGTCGATCCATGCGGCCGCCGGAACGTCGAACCAGCCGGGGAGCCGGCTCGCGAGCGGCCCGACCTCCGAGGCGTTGATCTCGCCGGGGGCGGTACCGTCGGACCCGGGGACGGCGAGCTCGATCTCGGAGCTGGAGGAGTAGCCGCGCACGAGCTCGCCGACCGCATCGAGCGCCTCCCAACCCAGGGCGAACGGCGTTCCCGCACGGACCACTTCCGTCGAGGGGAGCACGGACGGCACGAGCGCGGCCGCGGGGCCGGCGGACACGGCGAGCCCCGCGCTGGCGTCCCCCTCCGTCCCGAGGTGGTCGACGACCGCGACCGAGACGGTCGGGTACCCCGCGCCGGACGGCACGTACGTGGCGTCGAGCGTCCCGTCCGCGGTGATCCATCCGGTCGCGAACGGCGTCGCCGTTCCCGTGGCGTTCCACCAGACCCGGGCCGGCAGGTCGCCGCCCGAGACCACCGCCGCGAGCACCATCGGCGTCCCCGCCGTTCCATCGGCCGGGACCGTCGCGAGCCCGACCTCGAGCGGTTCGACGACCCGCACGGTCGTCTCGGTGGAGGCGTTCCCCCCGTCGGCGTCGATCGCCCACGCGCGCGCGGAGTAGCTTCCGGGGTCCGCGTACACCGCACGGAACGTCCACTGCGGACCCGGCGTCGATTCACAGCGGACGGGGGTTCCTTCGGTCCCGAGGCATCCCTCCACGTACGGGCCGGTGCCGGACCCCGCGAGCACCTCGAGCGAGACGTCGATCGTCGCGTTGACGTAGCCGACGGGCGGGGACGGGCTCACGTCGACCGACGGGAGCGGGTCGACCGTGACCTCGGGGAACGACCAGGTGGCCGAGGAGTTGCCGTTCGTCAGCGTGACGACCGGTTGCGCTTCGCCGGCGGTCGGGTAGGTCACGTTCGCCGAGCAGGAGAGGGCGACGACCCCCGCGATCCCGGGAGCCGATCGGCACGACGCCGGGGTCGGGGCCGCCCCGAGCCCGGGGTCGACCGTGGCGCGGTAGGCGTAGCCGGTCGCGCCGGAGCCCGAGAGCGTGACCCCGAGCGGCTGACCGGCGTCGACGGCGGTCCGGTTCACGCTGGCGGCGGCGATCGCCGTGCTGACGGCGACCAGTTCGAGACTCGCGGGGGGAGCGACGAGCCCCCCGTCCCCTGCGTCCAGGTGGGCATCGACCGTCAGGTTCCCGACGCCGGCACCGGGCGCCGCCGTCACGTTGACCTCAACGCCGGACGCGGGGGAGGTGAACGTCCATCCGACGCCGCTCAGGGTCCAGTTGAACTCCGGCGGGACCGGGCTCGGTGCCCCGAGCCCGGTCCTCGGTTCGGCGACCACGCCCTCGACGCCCTGGGCCGAGTACGTGGCCGACGGCCCCGCCGGGTCGAGGCCGACGCTCGATAGCTCCGGATAGAAGAGGAGCCGGAACGACGTGCCGTTCTGGGTGAGCGAGGAGAGGTACCCTGGCGGGGTCGGGGAGGCGAGGGTCAGGTTCACCGGCCCGTACGGGCCGGTCGAGACGGTGCACTGGTAGTAGCCGCTCGGCAGCGTGATGCACCGTTGGGTGGGCTGGGGGTCGATCGCGAAGGCGAGCGTGCCCGAATCGTTGGCGACCGCCGTACCGTTCTCGCTCGCACAGACCGGCGGGGTGCTCGGGTTGCTGCCGTTCGAGAGCGCGGCGTCGTACGTGTAGGCGAGCGTCACCGGCGGGATCGCGCCCCCGTCCTGTTCGACGATGGTTCCCGAGTAGGTGTGGTTCTCGGACGGGTAGGGGCAGGGGTCGGAGACGTAGGCCGGGAGGAGCGCAGCGGGCGCGACGTCGGACGGTACTCGGACCCCTCCGAGGGCGACGGCCACGAGGAGGAGCACGAGCACGGCCCCGAGGGCCGGGCGCGCGATCGCACGGTACCTGGGTAGGACGGACACCCGGTCTCCGCCCCGCACCGGTCTCGGCGCGGTCGGGCGGGAGAGCGGCGACCCGATGCTTAATCGTATCGTCGGCGACGGGTCTGCGCGCCGACGTGAACGATGCTCCCCGGCGACGGACTCTTAGCGAACGAACCGTGCGGGAGGTAGTGTCCGAACGGACCTCGACCTGGGTCATGCCGCCGAAGCCGTCGTCGCTCCCGGCGGAGCGCGCCCAGCTCGAGTACTCCTCCCGGTCGATCGCCTTCGCGAACGACGGGCGTCGCCTCCTGCGTGCCTGGGGACCTCCCGAGCGACCGTGGGTCGTCGGGGTCGAGACCCGGGGGACCCGCTGGAAGGTGGAGGCCTGGGGTGCCGGACCGGCCGACGCCCGACGCGCGGCGCGGGAGTTGTTCTCGCTCGACCACCCGATCGAGCAGTTCTACGCGCAGGTCCGCCGGGAACCGGTGCTGCGCGGCACCGAACGGCGGTTCCGGGGGCTCCGGCTCCCCCGCGATCCGAGCGTGTACGAGGCGCTGCTCCACGCGATCATCGGCCAGCAGCTGTCGGTCCCGGCGGCGAACACGATCCATCGGCGGCTGTTCGAGCGGGTCGGTTCGTTCCTCGACGCGGACGGTATCGCGGTCCCGTGCGTCCCCGCCCCGTCCCGGCTCCGCGCCCTCCCCGCCGACGACCTGCGGTCGGTCGGCCTCAGCCGCGCAAAGTCGACCGCGCTCCACGCGCTCGCCGATTGGGCCGCCCAGGACCCCCCGACCTCCGCCGAGCTCCTCGCGCAACCACTCGCCGACGCGGTCGACGCGCTCGACCGGCTCCCCGGGGTCGGACGATGGACCGCAGAGAACGCCCTGCTGCGGGGCGCGGGCCGCACCGACGTCTTCGTCGCCGGCGACCTCGGCGTCCGGGTCGCGTTGGAGGAGTATGGGGTCCTGAAGCGCGCCCGACCCGAGGAAGAGGCCCGGGGATGGGCGGAGCGGAACTATCCCGGCTGGGGGAGCTACGCGACCCTCTATCTCTGGAGGAAGCTCGTCACCGGCCGCGCCGCGTCCGAGTCCGGCGAGTCGGGCGGGACCGTCGCCGACAGCGGGAACGTCGCGAGCGTGCGGTGAACCGGGCCGTCCGGGCTGCGGTGGCTCTCCTTGAGGGCGACCTCGGCGACACGGACGCGGAGCGCCGGCGGGCCCGGGTCGGTTCCGGCGAGGAGACGCCGGGCCCGTTGGCGGTCGGTCGCCGACCGTACCCGGAAGAGCGTCACGTGCGGGAAGAACCCGCGCGCATCCGGGGGCACCCCGATGGCCGCCAGACGGTCGGAGATCCGCCCTGCGAGCGCGACGAGGGCCTCTCGCCCGGCCGTGGCGCCGACCCAGACGACCCTCGGGTCGTTCCGGGACGGGAACGCACCGACGCCGTCGAGCGTGACGTCGAACGGCGGCTGACCGCGGGCCGCTCCGGCCAGCGCGTCGGAGATCGGCGGCAGCCGGTCGTCGCCCACCTCCCCCAGGAATCGAAGAGTGAGGTGCGGGGGGGCAGCGACCGGGCGGTCGGGGGGCTTCGGCGGCGCGGTCGGTTCCAGGTCGACCGCGACGAACACCCGCACGCGGGGCGCGACGGACCGCTCGCACTTACGGGTTCGGCACCGGGTCCCGGGGAAGCGACCAGACCCCGGCCCGCTCCCGTCCGGCGCCGAGGCGCTCGAGGACCCCCCGGACCCGTCGAGCGTGCATCGGCTCGCCGACCACGAACAGGACGAACGCTCCGCGGCCGGCCCCCTTCGACCAACCGTGGCGGACCCGATCGGCACGGAGCGCACCCGAGACCTCCGCCTCCACGTGCACGTCGCGCCCGCCGAAGAACCTCCAGGCCCACCCGCGACGGGCGCGGTCGACCTCGCGGCCCAACTCTTCCGGCGAGCCCCGATAGCAGGCCGGGGCGAGCTGTCGGAACCGCGCGTCCGGGAGCGTCGTGTCGAACCGTCCCTGCCGCACGATCTCGAGGCGGTATCCCCGGCGGGCGAAGATCCGGAACGTTCGCAGGAGGAGGCGTCGATGCTCCGCGCTCTCGCGCGCGGCGCCGGTCGGGGCTCCGAGCCCGAGCCAGCGCGCGCCGGCGGGGGAGAGACGGCAGCGTCCCTCGTCGGAGGTGAGCCAGTTCCTGCGCTGGACCGAACCCCATCGGTCGAAGAGCGTCGCCGGGTCGATCGGCGTTCCGGGGAGCGCGGTCGCGGCGACGACCACCCGGGCGGGGTCGAGGGGCGTCCCCTCCTCCTCGGCCGCCAGCACCGCAAGGAGGAGTCGTTCGGTCGCGGGGTCGTCCGAGCCGGCGTCGGGGGCCGCCCGTTCCCCCGCGGGGTAGTTCCGCTGGGTGCGCGCGACCGCCTCCGCCCACCCCGGCTC
>JBAWFC010000025.1:0-9643 GCA_049591535.1 Thermoplasmata archaeon
ACGGCGTACCCGGACGACCTCCCGCGCTGGCGCGAGGCCGCGCGCATCGCATCGAGGGCGCGGGACCTCGGGGTCCGACTGACGGTCCCCGGCGCCCGGCGGCGGGACGTCGCGGACGCGATCGAAGCATACATCCGGCAGGAGGGGGCCCAGCCCGCGTTCCCCACCAATCTCTCCCGGAACGACGAGGCGGCCCATTACACCCCGAGCCCGGACGACCTCGAGGTCTTCGCCCCCGGGGACCTGGTCAAGGTCGACGTCGGAGCCCACCTGGACGGGGCGATCGCCGATACCGCCGACACGGTCGAGGTCGGCGGGACGCACCGGCACGAGAACCTCGTGCGCGCCGTGCACGACGCGGTGCGCGAGGGCATCGCCCGGGTCCGGCCCGGGGTCGCGGTCGACGAGATCAGCCGCGCCATCGCGGGCGCGATCCACCGCCGGGGATTGAAACCGGTCGTCGACCTCACGGGCCACACGATCGAGCGCTACCTCCTCCACGCCGGAAAGTCGATCCCGAACGTCCCCGGGAGGACCGACGCGACGCTGACCGAGGGGGAGATCGTCGCGATCGAGCCGTTCGCGACGAACGGGATGGGGTCGATCGGGAACGGTGCGTTCGGCAACATCCTGCGGTTCCGCAAGGATCCGGGACCCGAGGACGCGACGCTCGCCCGGCTCTACGACCGGTTCCGCACGCTCCCGTTCGCGACCCGATGGGCCGACGCTCCCGAGGAGCGCGCGGCGCTGCGGCGGGCCCGGCGCCGCCTCCAGGCGTATCCCGTGTTCGTCGAGCGGGCGCACGGACTCGTCGCCCAGGCGGAGCACACGGTGCTGGTCGGCCCCACCGGCCCCGAGGTCCTCTCCGCCCCGACGGGCCCCTGAGACGCCGCTACGCGCGGGGGTTCTCGAACGCGGCGCGGGCGAGCGCCGCCCCGCGCACGACCGACTCGAGCTTCCGGGCGGCGACGTCGAGCTTGCGCGTCCGCAGGCCACAGTCCGGGTTCACCCAGATCCGCGACGGGTCCCCGAGGTACTTCGCCGCGCGCTGGATCCGGTCGGAGACCCGTTCGGGGGTCTCGACCTCGTCCCGGTGGACGTCGACCACGCCAAGCCCGACCTCCCGGGTGTCCCCGTACTCGCGCAGCGCCTTCAGGACCTCGTAGCCGTCGCGCCCGTCCCCGTCGCGGTTCGCGAACTCCCACGCCCACTGCCGGCAGCGCTTCGCCTCCAGGAGTTCCGGGAGCAGGTCCCGGTACTCGGAGTAGCAGATGTGCATGGTGAACTCCGCGTCGAGGCCCTCGGTCGCGGCGTTGAACCCTTCGACGACGAGGTCCGCCTCGTCCGGGTGCGTTCCGGCCGCGGGCTCGTCGATCTGGATGACGCGGCAGCCGTGGTCGATCAGCGCGGCGAGCGTCGGACGGATCGCCCGCTGGGCCAGGTCGACCACGAACTCGCGCTGCGCCGAGCGGCGCGCGCTCGGTCCCTTCCAGCCGGACTGGCGCGCGAGGTAGTGCTCGTTGTAGGACCAGTCGGCGAGGGTGTACGGCCCCGTGATCGGGAGCTTCGGCTCGGCCCGCGCGTGGGCCTTCACGAAGTCGAACTCCTCGAGGTGGTACGGTCGCTCGAGCCGGACCTCGTCCGTCACCGCGGCCTTGAGATAGTACTTGTTGTCGAACGAGCGGACATGTCCCTGGAACTGGAATCCGCGCATCTGCCGGATCGGGTACTCGTACATCTCGATCCGGCGCGCCTCGCCGTCGTAGACGCGGTCGAGGCCCGCCGACTCGAACAGGCCGAGGGCGAACAACGCACCCAGGTCGCGGACCGCCTCGGCCCCCACCTCCCGGGATCGACCGGCGAGAAGGGCCTCCGCCGCGGCGGGGGCGTCCCGGGCGAAGTGGGTGCGCTCGTTCTCCGCCCGGAACTCCGCTCGCGCCCGCTCGTCGAGCGGTTCGCCGTGCTGTCCCAGGATCTGCCAACGGGGTTTCATCAGGCTCCCGATCTCCTGGGCCGGGAACAACGCGCGTGTCACGACCGGCCTCCGTCCTCGCGGGCGAGCGCCTGTCGGGCGGCCGGCAGCAAGTGGAGCTTTCGCGTGGCCGGTTCCCACGGTACGAGGTCGAGTGGTCCGCCGGGGCCGAGCCAGATCGTCGGGGGACGCCGGCGGTCCCGGACCGCGCGCACGATCCGGACGACCTCGGAGGCGTCCTCGACCAGGGTCGTGCGCGGGTCGACCACGCCGAGGCCGAGCCCGCGTCGCTCGGACGAGGGTGGGATCGCCTCCCAGTCGGTCTCCGCGAGATCGACGCCCACCCCGGATACCGGTAGCCGGTCGAGGAGCGGAAAGACCGGGATCGCATCGCCTCCGTACGTCCAGACGAGCGTCGTGGCGGTGCCGGCGCTGGCCTGGATCGACCGGTACGCCGCGACGACGGCCTCGGCCGACGCGCCCGCGGGCGGCCGGTCGACCAGCAGCGGTTCCGAGAACTGGAAGCTGGCGTACCCGAGGCCCACGAGCTCCCGGGTCTCCTCCGCGAGGAGGCGACCGAGACGGTGGACGAGCGCTTCGTCGGCCTCGCCCGACCGGTTCTCGAGCAGACCGGCGAACGTGTACGGCCCCGGCAGGATCACGCCGGCGCGAACCGGCGCAGCGCGCATCGGCGGGGGGAGGCGGGCGGCGATCGCGCCGGCGACGCGGCCCGGCGGAGAGTGCAGGATCGGCTGGCGGTAGAACGTGTTCGTCTCGAACCACCGCGTGAGCGGCCCGACGGTGAACCCCTCCCACGTCTCGGCGAAGGGACGGAACAGGTCCGCCCAGCGGAGGTAGCCGGCGGTGACGGTATCGAGGCCGAGCCGACGCTCGAGGTCGACGACCTCGGTTTCGGTCCGTGCGTAGAGCTCCTCGACGGACTCGGGGGTCGAGCGGCCGCGGTCGAGGTCCCGCGTCGCGGCGACCAGCGCCTCCGACCGGGGGAACGGACCGGTGAGCCCGGTGCGCACGATCATCGGGCGGAGGACTCGCGACGCGACTTAACGGTGCCGCGGTGCGAGGGAAGAAACGCGATTGCGTCGGGGGCAAACGCCTCCGCTCAGCCCTCGAGATTCGTCCGGACGATCCGTTCGAACTCGCCCGGTTTCGGGGGCCACCCGTCGGTCATGTACCGGAGGAACGCCTCGCGCGAGGGCTGGGTCAGCGCCTCGTTGGTCGCCCGCTCGAACCCGAGGGTCGAGACGTACCGGTCCGCGAGGGAGTGGCGCGGGCCGTAATGCGCCGGATAGATCTCGGTCTCGCTCGGGAGCGGGAGGAGCTTCTCCGTCAGGCTCTCCCAGAGGCGCTCGGGGGAGCCGTCACCGAGGTCGGTGCGGCCGCACGAGCCGAGGAGCAACGTGTCGCCGGTGAAGATCTTGTCGCGGACGCGGAGCGTCAGATGGTCGCGAGTGTGTCCGGGGGTCTCGAGCACCCGGACCTCCTCGCGCCCGAACGAGAGGGCCTCGCCGTCCGAGAGGCGTTGGTGCGGGTACTCCGCGGGCGAGAGCCGGCTCACGTAGATCGGTGCGTCGGTCGCGGCGTGGAGGGCGGCATGCCCGGCCAGGTGGTCCGCGTGCGTGTGGCTCTCGACGATCGCCGCGAGGCGCCAGTCCCCGGCGCGGAGGAACTCGAGGTACGGCGCGACGTCGCGGCCCGGGTCGATCAGCACGCCCGTCCGCTCCGACGGGTCCCCGACGAAGTACGCGAGGCATCCGGTCTCGGGCCGGGGCATCTGGCGGACGACGAGGTCGATGCCGCCGAGGTCGACGTCGTACCGGGGCACCCCGGGGTCGACCACCCGCGAGTACTCGTCGAGCCCGCCCTCGAGGGCAGCGGCGAGAGGGAAATCCTGCTCGGCGAGGTACTCGGCAGCCTCGCGCGCGCGGAATCCGAGCTGGTCGTACGTGACGATCGGTCGGTCCCGCGGCAGGGAGGCAAGGGACGTCGGGAGGGCGTGGAGCGGAAGGTGGTGGTCGCCGGCGATCGCGGCGATCCGCCGCTCGGCGTCCGGCCGGACGTCGAGGAGATACGGCGGCGACGGGCCGTCGAGCAGGCGGCGGAGTTCGCGGGGCGCGACCAGCGGCACCGCGCCGGTCCGAGGCGGGCGGAAATACGGGTGCGGGAGCGCGTTCGAGTCCGCAGCCATCGTTCGACGACCCCGCGACGGGGAACCGGCTATTTATGCCCCCGTTCGCGCGCGGTTTGGGACCCCCGCCGACCGCGGTCGAGCGAATGCGTCAATCGCCGAACTCCCCCAACGTCTCCGGCAAAGCGTTAATAAACGGCGTCCCGGTGAACGCGTTGCCCATGGCGGAGAGCACGACGGCTCCGGTGGACGAGGGGCGCGAGGGTCGACGCCGGCACCGGTCGTCCCGGTCGGCGTCCGCCCGGAGCGAAGGGAAGACCGCGGCCCTCGGTCGGCGCGCGGTCGAGCTGTCCCGGTTCTACCAGGGAAAGGTGGAGACGGTGCCGAAGGTACCGGTGCGTTCGCTCCGGGACTTCGCGCTCTGGTACACTCCCGGCGTCGCCGACGTCTCCCGAGCGATCCATGCGGACCCCGACCTCTCGTTCGACCTGACCGGGCGCTGGAACACGATCGCGATCGTGACGGACGGTTCCCGCGTCCTCGGACTCGGCGACATCGGACCCCGGGCCGCGCTTCCGGTGATGGAGGGAAAGGCGTTGCTCTTCAAGTGGCTCGGCGGGGTCGACGCCGTTCCGCTCCCGATCGTCGCGAAGACCCCCGAAGCGTTCATCGCCACCGTGGAGAGCATCGCACCGGCGTTCGGAGGGATCAACCTCGAGGACATCGCCTCCCCGAAGTGCTTCGGGATCCTGGAGGAGCTCCAGAAGCGGCTCCCGATCCCCGTGTGGCACGACGACCAGCTCGGCACCGCCGCATCGACCATCGCGGGCCTGCTCAACGCCCTCGAGCTCACCCACCGCTCGGTCCGCGAGACCCGGACGGTGCTCCTCGGCGCGGGCGCCGCGAACCTCGTCACGGCCCGCCTTCTCCTCGCGCTGGGCCACGACCCGCACCGGCTCTCCGTCGTCGACCAGCGCGGCGTGCTGCACGCCGAACGGGACGACGTCGACGAACTGATGCTTCGCAACCCGTGGAAATACCGCGTCGCGCTGGAGACCGACGGGGGCGGGCGGACCGGTGACCTCGCCGGGGCGCTCGAGGGGGCCGACGTTCTCCTCGCCGCATCGACCCCGGACCCGAACACGATCCGCCCCGAGCACGTGCGCTCGATGGCCCGCGACCCGATCGTCTTCGCCCTCGCGAACCCCGTGCCCGAGATCTGGCCCGAGGTGGCGCTCGGGGCCGGCGCGGCGATCGTCGCGACCGGCCGCAGCGACTTCCCGAACCAGGTCAACAATTCCCTGATCTTCCCGGCGGTTTTCCGCGGCGTGCTCGACGCGCGCGCCCGGTCGATCCCGGACGAGATCGTCCTCGCCGCGGCGCGCGAGCTCGCGCGCCACGCCCAGGACCGGGGGCTGTCGGCGACCCACCTCCTCCCGACGATGGAGGAGACCGAGGTGTTCCCGCACGTCGCCGCGGCGGTCGGCGACGCGTCGGTCCGGCTCGGGATCGCGCGGATCCGCCACTCGCATGACGAGTTCTTCGAGCGCGCTCGTACCCTGATGGACCGGTCCGAGCGGCTCGTGCGGGCCCTCTCGCGCGCCCGCCTCACTCCCCCGATGCCGACCTCGAAGGCCCTCGCCGAACGGAAGCACGCATGAACGCAAGCAACGAATCGAACGCCGGCGGAACGAGCGAGACCCCGACCATCCCGATCCACCTGCGGCCCGCGCGGCCGGGCGACGTGCCGGCCCTCGTGCCGCTCCTGCTCCGGCTGAAGCGGTTGAACGAGGAGTTCGACCCGCTCCTCAAGGTCCGGGACGACGCGGAGCGACAGGCGAACGAGGTGCTCCGCGCACAGCTCGCCGACCCGAAGGCGGTCATCCTCGCGGCGGAGGGGGTCGGTCCCGACAAGGACAAGGTCGTCGGTTTCGTGCGCGCCGTCGTCCGCGAGCGACCGTTCTACACGCCCGAGTGGGAAGGCGTGATCGTCGACATCTACCTCCTGCCGCTCTACCGGCGCCACGGGGTCGGCGAGTACCTGCTCCGGGAGACCTCCGCGGCGCTCAAGGCGAAGGGCGCGGGCGTCGTCACCGCCGAGTTCCCCGCGCAGAACGAGATCGCGAACCGGTTCTACGCGAAGCGGGGGTTCCGCCCGATCCAGTCCCTGCACGCGCGTTCGCTCTAGCGCGACCGGTCCGCCGGTCCCGCGGCCCGCGAACGTTATGCGAACCGGGACCCCTCGGTCCGCCATGCCGAAGGCACCGGCGACTGCCGCTCCCGCCGCCCCGAAGTACCTGCGCCGCGGGAAGGTCAAGGAGGTCTACGAGGTTTCCCCGACCGAACTCGAGTTCCGGTTCACGAACGACATCTCTGTTTTCGACAAGCACATCCCGAGCGAGATCCCGCACAAGGGGGAGACCCTGGCCCGTACCGCGGCGCACTGGTTCGACCTCTGCCGTCGGCTCAACGTGCCGCACCATTTTCTCGGTCTCTCGGGACCGACCGCGATGCGCGTACGCCGGGTCCAGGTCGTCCCGCAGCCCACGACCCTCGGCCCCCACCCGAAGGGATACCTCGTTCCCCTCGAGATGATCGTCCGGTACTACCTCGCCGGCTCGATGTGGGACCGCGTGAAGGCGGGGAAGGTCGGCCCCGAGGAGCTCGGCTTCCCGGCGGGGAAGACCCTCGAGTACGGGGTCGCGCTTCCCGAACCCCACTTCGAGGTCACGACGAAGCTCGAGCCGGTCGACCGGCTGCTCACGATCCCCGAGGCGCTCGTGCTCTCGGCGCTCGACCAGCGACAGCTGGACGGGATCCGCGAGACGATCCTGCGGATCGACGAGGCGATGCAGAAGGAGATCGGACCGCGCGGGCTGATCCACGTCGACGGCAAGAAGGAGTTCGGGATCGACGCGGACGGGGTCCCGATGGTCGTCGACACGTTCGGGACCGCCGACGAGGATCGGTTCTGGGACAAGGACGCCTACGACCGGGGGCGCCACGTCGACTTCTCGAAGGAGTTCGTCCGCCAGCACTACCGGTCGAGCGGGTACTACGACGAGCTCCAGAAGGCGCGCGACGCCCACGCACCCGAGCCCCCGATCCCTCCCCTCCCCCCGCTGCTCGTGGACGAAGTGAGCCGCCTGTACACCACGGTGTACCAACGGCTCACGGGTCAGCCGTTCGCCGCGACGACGGCCCCGGCCTAAGGCGCAGCGTTCACCGTTTCACGACCTCTCCCGCACGCTTATCTCCCCGGGTCCCGGTCGTCCGGACGTGCCGACGAAGACCCCCAACCGCGCGTCCGGCGGGGGCGACAGCCCCCCGGAACCGAAACCCGAGATCGCCCTCGAAGACCTTCCCGGGGTGGGCACGACCATCGCCGACAAGCTCCGCGAGGCCGGGTACACCGACCTGATGGAGCTCGCGGTCGCGTCGCCGGGCGACGTCGCCGAGGCGGCGGAGATCGGTACGGCGAGCGCCCTCAAGATCATCGTCGAGGCCCGCCGGCGAGCGGACGTCGGTCAGTTCGAGAGCGGGACGATCCTGCTCGAGCGACGCAAGAAGCTCGGTCGCATCACGACCAACTCGAAGGCGCTCGACGAGCTGTTGGGCGGCGGGGTCGAGACCCAGGCGATCACCGAGTTCTCCGGGGAGTTCGGGACCGGGAAGACCCAGCTCGCCCACCAGGTCGCGGTCGACGTCCAGCTCCCGCCCGACCAGGGCGGCCTTTCGGGCGAGGTCGTCTACATCGACACGGAGAGCACGTTCCGCCCCGAGCGGGTCGTCGACATGGCGAAGGGGGTCGGCCTCGACCCCGCCGAAGCGCTCGCGCGGATCCACGTCGCGCGCGCGTACAACTCCAACCACCAGATGCTCCTCGTCCAAAAGGCCCAGGAGCTCGCGCGCGAGAAGCCGATCCGGCTCCTCGTCGTCGATTCGCTCACCGCGCACTTCCGGGCGGAGTACCTCGGACGCGGAGAGCTCGCGCCGCGCCAACAGCTCCTCAACAAGCACCTCCACGAGCTCCTTCGGTTCGGCGACGCCTACAACGCATCGATCGTCGTCACGAACCAGGTCTCGAGCCGGCCGGACGTCCTCTTCGGCGACCCGACCCGCCCGATCGGCGGGAACATCGTCGCGCACGCGGCGACGTACCGGATCTACCTGCGGAAGTCGAAGCCGCCCCGACGGATCGCCCGCCTGATCGACTCGCCGAACCTCCCCGAGGGGGAGGCGGTCTTCTCGCTCACGACCGAGGGGATCCGCGAGTAGGCGGACGGACCGGCCCGACGACGCGGCGGAGCGCGGTCGCCTTCACGTAGAGGACGACCGGGGCACCGGGGCGCAGTCCCAACTGGCGCACGGGCTCCTCGGTGATCGCGACGCGCAGGCGCGCGCCGGAGCACCGGGCGACGAGCGTCACCGCGTCGCTTCCCCGGGAGCGTCGGAGGGCCTCGACCGTTCCGCGCAGCACGTTGCGGGCGCTCGACGGGAAGCGGCGTCGCGCGACGACCACGGCCTCCGGGTCGAGGAGCATCGCGACCGTCTCTCCTTCCTCGGCGGGGAACGCGACCCTCAGGCGCAGCGAACGCGCGACCCGTACCTCGGGGTTCGGGGACCGCCGGTAGACGCCGCGCAGCACGTTTGGGGACGCGGACGGGGTGAGCGGGCGCGCGTCCAGGAGCTCGACCGAGTCGAACCCGCCACGGACGATCCGGTCGCCGAGCGGCGTGAGGAGGGTGATGCCGTGACCCGCTCCGCCGCGCACGCTCCGCACGACCGGCCCGCCGAAGGCGCGCGCGAGGCGGGCGATCCGGTAGACTGCGCGGTCGCGGGAGATCCCCACCCGGCGGCTCGCGGCGACGACCGAACGTTCCCGGGCGAGGGAGCGCAGGAGCGCGACATCGGTGTTCGTGACGAGGTTCGCTCGGAGCATGCACGAGTTCCCTGCGACCGGACCGGGTTCACCCCAACCGGTAGACGCTCTTCTCCTCGACCTCGAACCGCACCGTGCTCCCGACGGACGGCGCCGCGGCGGGAAGCGGTGGGAGCCGGCGGAGCGCGACCGAGAGCGCGTCCGCGCGGACCGAGAGCGAGAGCCCCTCGGGAGTCGGGTGGACGCTCCGCACGACCCCCGCCCACGTACCGGCAGGGGTTCCGTCGGGGCGCACGAGCGGACGGGCGAACGCGACCCCCTCCGGCCCGGCGCGCCCGGCGAGCCACGCGGCGAGCGAGCCGGGAGGACCGGCGGAGAGCGACGCGGGGTCGTAGACGTTCTCGAAACCGACGAACCGCGCGGTGAACGGGTCGGACGGGCGGGAGAGGAGGGTCGCGGCATCGGCGACGAGCCGCACCCGCCCGCCGCGGAGGACGACGAACGTGTCGGCGACCGAGAACGCGAGCGCCGGGTCGTGGGTGACGACGACCACCGGGACCTGCTCGGTCGCGCGGAGCTCCTCGAACACGAGACCGAGCTCGTGCCGCGCCTCGACGTCGAGCGCCTGCCACGGCTCGTCCCA
>JBAWFC010000026.1:0-4122 GCA_049591535.1 Thermoplasmata archaeon
GACCCCGGGCGACGCCGCCGCCGTCGTGGCGCGGGCCCGGACGGGCTCGATACTTTAACCGCCCGCCTCTCTCGGGACGGGATGCCGTCGGGCGAGGCGACGCCACCGGCCGTGGCCCGGTCGATCCTCGGGAGCGCGCTCGCGGTGAAGCGCGGCGAGCACGTCGCGGTCGTCACCTGGAACCACACGCTCCCGTGGGCGACGGCGTGCGTCGCGGAGGCGCGACGGGTCGGCGCCCGGCCGTTCCTCGTCTTCGAGGACGAGTCGGCGTTCTGGTGCAGCCTCGACCTCGCCCCGTCCACGGCCGGCTGGTCCGGGGTCTCCGCGCCGGTCGCCGCGGCGATCGCCCGCGCGGACGTTCTCGTCTACTTTCCCGGCCCGGCCGACCGACCCCGCCTGCGGTCCCTCCCGCCGAGCCAGGTCTCCCCGTTCCTCGGCGTGGACGACGAATGGGTGCACCGCACCCGGCGGGGGGGTCTGCGCGGCGTCCGCTGTCTCCTCGGTTACGCGTCGGACGCGCAGGCCGAGCACTGGTCGGTCCCCGGCGCGATGTGGCGCAGCCAGCTGATCCGGGCGATGACCGACGTCGATTACGGGGAGCTCGCACGCGAAGGGAAGCGGGTCGCCGCCCTCCTCCGACAGGGCCGGTCGCTCCGACTGACCGCCGACAACGGGACCGACCTCACCGTTCGGCTGCGGGGTCGCACCCCCTGGGTGGACGACGGCGCGGTCGACGCGGAGGATCGACGCCGGGGGCGGACGCTCGCGACCAGCCCGGCCGGTTCGGTCGTCGTCGCCGTCGACGAGGGGAGCGCCGAGGGAACGGTGGTCGCGAACCGGCCGAGCTACCTTCCGTCGGGCCGGGTGAACGGTGCCCAGTGGGAGGTCGACAAGGGCCGCCTTCGAAACTACTGGTACACGGAAGGTTCCGATTCGTTCGAGGAGGAGTTCGCGAGCGCCCCGCGGGGCTGCGAGACGGTCGCACTCTTCGGCCTGGGCCTGAACCGCCTCCTCGCGCCGGGCGTCCCCCAGGCCGAGGACCTCGAGGCCGGGACGGTCACGCTCGCGATCGGCGGGAACACGCTCTACGGCGGACGGAACCGGTGCCGGTTCTTGTCGTGGATCACGGTCGGGGAGGCGACGGTCGCCGTTGACGGGCATCCGCTCGCGGACCGCGGAACGATCCTCTAGGCCGGTCGTCGCGCTCCGGCTCGGCCGCCGGTTCTTCGACCGGCCGACCGTGCGGGTCGCCCGCGACCTGCTCGGCGCACGGCTCCGGGTCGCGCACGGCGGAGAGGTCCGCGAGGTCCGTCTGGTCGAGACCGAGGCGTACCTCCGGGGCGACGCGGCGAGCCATGCGTTCGGGGGTCCCACCCGACGGAACCGTTCGATGTACGGCCCGCCGGGCACGTTCTACGTCTTCCGCATCCACCAGGTCGTCTGCGCGAACCTCGTCACGCGGCAGGGAGAGGCGGTGCTGCTGCGGGCCGGCGAACCGCTCGTTCCCCCGCACGGGATCGCGAGCGGGCCGGGGCGGCTCTGCCGGTTCCTCGGGGTGGAGATCGGGGACGACGGCGAGGGTGCGGCGGACGGGGCCCGGATCCGGGTCTTCCCCCGGACGACGCGCCCCCGCCGGACCGGGGTCGGGCCTCGCGTCGGCGTACGACAGGCGGCAGAGCGTCCGCTCCGATTCTGGATCGTCGGAGATCCCTCCGTGTCGCGGCCGAGGGGCCCTAGCGCTTCAGTTTCGCCCAGTCGTAGCCCCGGCGACGGGCGGTATCCCCGAACCCGCAGGAGGAACAGACCTTCTTCTGGCGGTGGTAGGAGTGGCGGCCGCACCGACGGCAGATGACGTGGACGATCTTGCCGCCGCGGCTGGACGGAGTTCCCTTCGACATGCGCCGTTTCCTACGGGGAGATGTAGACGATCGAGTCGCCGCGCACCAGCGTGAGGCCGCTGTGGGGGGTGACGACGTCCTTCACGACCTCTTCGGCCGCGGAGAGGACGAGGTTGAGGTGCTGGTCGTAGGCGTCGAGGACGCCCCGGTACGAGCGTCCGCCCTTCATTTCCACGAGGACCCGCTTGTGCAGGCTCTGCTGGAGGACGTCGAGGGGGCGCATCGGAGTGCGGGCGAGACCGGGCCGGCTTCTTAACGGTTGCCGAACTCAGGATTCCGAGCGCCGGCCCCCGCCTCGAAGAGCGCCAGCGCGCTCGCGATCGACCCGACGGAGGAGGGCGTTCCGGCCATCGCCCGGACGGCATCCGCGACCCGTCCCGCCACCTCCTCCGGTCGGCCCTCCCCGGGGACCGAACGGAACCGGGCGCCGATGATCGGGGCGAACCGACGTCGGTAGAACTCCCGCTCCGCCCCGCCCACGCGGGCGTGGCGTTCGTCGAGCGCGACGGGATGCCCCGCGGGGTCTTCCCGCGCGCGAGTCGACCGGACGGACGGCGGCGTGTCGAGGTAGACGTACGCGTCCGCGAGGCCCCAGCGCCCGTGGGCGCCGAGCTCCCTCGCGAGCTCCACCAGGGCCGAGAGCACGTCGGGCGGCGCCTCGGAGGCGGCCACGAGCGCGGCGGTGTACGTGAGCGGGCCGAGGAACCCGGTGTCCGCGAGGACCGTCCTCCCCGCCCGCGCCGCCCCCCGGGCCTCGCCGAAGCGCCGGGCCTCCTCACGGAGGAGGCGGAGCTCGATCGCGAGGAGCTCCTCCGGAGTGCGGAACTCGAGGGAGAGCGGCGGGTCGATCCGACGGTACGCCTCTCGGAGCACGGTCCAGTTCGACCGGCGGGCGACGGTCGCGACGGCGGTCGTCTTGCCGGCGGCCGAGGCCCCCTCGACCGCCACTACCCATCCCGGCGCCGTACGGTCCTCCGCCTCCGGTCGGGAGCGGGGCGGCGGTATTTATCGCCCGGGCGGCTGCGTCGCGGCGTGTCCGAGCCGCCCGCGCCGACCCCACCGTCGCACCGGTTCGGCGCGCGGGTGCTCGAGTGGGACCGACTGAGCGAGATCGCCCGCGAGATCGAGCGGACCGAGAGCGACCCCGAAGGGGTCGGGATCATGACGCGGAAGGGCCGGATCTTCCCGGTCCGCCTGCACGACGTCTCGCTGAAGGCGTCGCCGCTGATCAAGCAGGAGCTCCTCTCCGTCGGAGGGGATGCCGCCCACGCCCGGGGGGTCGCCGACCATTCGGTCGCAACGAGCTCGGTCGTGCTCCTCGCCACGTGGGGCCAGTATCGGCGGTTCCTCCCGAAGCTTCGCCGCCAGCCGTTCCACCTCCCGGAGGTCGCGGACGAGGTCGACCGCGCCCTTCGGGAGTACGTCGCCCGCGGACCCCGCACGGTCGAGGGCGCGCACCGCTCCCTGACGCTCGGGGACGTCCCGCGCGTGATGGGCGTCGTCAACGTGACCCCCGATTCCTTCTCCGACGGCGGACGGTTCCTCGACCCACCGGTCGCGATCGGGGCCGCGCTGCGGCTGGCCGCGGAGGGCGCGAGCGTCATCGACGTCGGCGGGGAATCGACCCGCCCGGGGGCGACCCCGGTCACTCCCGACGCCGAGTGGGCGCGGGTCGGACCCGTGCTCGAAGGGCTCCGGGGGCGGCTGTCCGTGCCGGTTTCCATCGACACCCGGCACCCCGAGGTCGCCGCGCGGGCCCTCGCCGCGGGCGCGGACCTCGTGAACGACGTCGAGGGCCTTCGCTCGGAGGAGATGCGCCGCGTCGTCGCCCGCACCGGCGCGGCGGCCGTCGTGATGCACCTGCGCGGCACGCCGGGTACGATGCAGGACGACCTCGCGTACGGCGACCTGCGCGGCGAGGTGTTCCGTTCGCTCGCGGAGGCGACCGACCGCGCCCTCCGTTCGGGGATCCCGGCCGGGAAGCTCCTCGTCGACCCCGGTCTCGGGTTCGGGAAGTCCGCCGAGCAGAGCCTCGAACTGCTCGTTCACGCGGGGGAGTTCCGCAGCCTCGGATATCCGGTCGTCGTCGGCGCGTCCCGGAAATCGTTCCTCGGGGCGATCCTGGGCCCCCGGGCTCCCCCGGACCGTCTCGAAGCCGGTCTCGCGGCCGCGGTGATCGCGGCCGAGCACGGCGTCGCGCTCGTCCGCACGCACGACGTCGGCG
>JBAWFC010000027.1:0-41133 GCA_049591535.1 Thermoplasmata archaeon
TAATTCTAAGTAGTCGGACAGCTCTCGTCAGGGGGAAGATGGCCGGGCAGAGCTACCTCCCGATCGAGGTTCTCGACTACGTGGAGACCCACGCCCCCCCCGAGGAGTCTCCGTACGGCATCAGCCAGCGCGAGCTCGCCAAAGCGTTGGGCTACCACCCGTGCTCGATGTCTCGGCCCCTCGACGACCTGGTCCGAGGGGGCATGCTCACGTCGAGGAGGGGACCCGTCCGCGACGGAATGCGGAAGCAGCTGGTTTACCGGTTGACTGAATCGGGAAGATCCCGACTTTCCCGTGAGACCAAACACGTGCCCTTGCTGTCCGGGGCCCTCCCGCCACCGCCCAATCCGTTCCTGGGTCGTAAGGAAGAGCTTGCGCGGCTCGGGGATCTAGCCCGAGACTCGGGGCGTCTGGTTCTGGTGGACGGTCCCCCGGGAATGGGGAAGACCGCCCTTGTTAGCCGTCATCTGCGACGGATCAAGGGGGGCCGGATCCCGTTCTGGTTCACGGTGCGACCCGCGAGTTCCCCCCGGCAATTCGTGACGGCACTTTCGCACGCCCTCTCGTTTCTAGGGGCCCCACAGCTGGCCTACTATTCACAACTCCCCCGCCCGCCCGTGGCCCGCGAGGTGGCTGACCTGTCGGCGAGGGCGCTTGGAGACCGGGAGCTGGCGGTCGTCGTGGACGACGTCCAGATGGCAGGACCCGATCTGCGCAGGTTTCTGGCCGATTTCGTCGGAGACCTCGTCCGAACGCGGAAGGACCAGATTTACCTCGTCGGACAAGAGCTCCTGCCGTTCGAGGATTCCGGCGTCCCGACCGTTCGAATGACGGTGGGAGGCTTGGACCGCTCGGCGGCCCACGACCTGACGGACCGCCGCGGGGGCCTCGCGGAGAGATTCGAATCGGTCTTCCAGTCGACCCTAGGGTCCCCGCTCCTTCTCCAGTTGGCCGTCTCCAACCCTGGCGTTGAGGCGGACGCCGCCACCCTTCCCGGTCGGGTTGTGAGCCGGCTGTCGGTTGACGATCTGCGGGCCCTTCTGCCGATCGCCCTATCGAACGAGCCCCTGCCCCTTGCCTTCATCGTGGATTCGAAAGCACTGAGCTCCGCGCGGCTGAACGAGGTCATCCGAATGGGGGTGCTCCAGAAGTCTACCCAGGGACGTCTGGAGATCCTTCAGGTCGTTCGAACCGCCCTGCTGCTGCGAGTAGGTCCGGAAGACGAACGTCAGGCCCACCTTGCGCTCGCTGAATTTTACGCGGGGAGCCATCGCCCCGAAGCCATCCGGGAGCGCTTCCTCCATCTTGTCGAAGGTGGGCTCTGGAAGCCCGCTTCCCAGATCCTGGCTCAGCAGGAGCGAACCCTCCTCGGGCTGGGGTATTCGGAAGCGCTGCGGAATGCATTCCGCCATCTGTCGACCGCACTACCCTCGGGCTCTGCGAAGGTGAGGACCCTGGTGGCGGAGGCCACGCTGCTCCGCCACCATTCGGACTACGCGGAGGCGATCAACACGCTGCGTCGGGCCATTGCGGAAGCGCAGGAAGACCCGAAGGTAACCTGTGAGGCCTTGCTCTCGATCGTGGACCTGCTTATCCGACTTCGACAGGTGGACGAGGCCGTCAAGGAATTCCGCGAGGCAGAGCGAATCGGTGCGGTTACGCGTCGCCTTCAGGTCTTCTTCCTGCTCTCTCAGGCGCGGCTCGTGGAAGCACAGGGGCAGAGCCACCTCGTTCGGACCAAGTTCCAGGAGGCGTTCGACCTGGCCCGTCGATACAAGATCACCGACCTTGCCCTGGAAAGCATCGCTGCCTGGTCTCGCCTTGAAGAACTGGAGAGCGGGCCCGAGATCGCCCTAAGGGTCATCGCGGAGGCTCTCCCGGAGGCGCGCCAGGCCGGGCGGGCGGACATTACCTTCAACCTTCGGCTGGTCCGCGCCCGAGCCTACTTCCGGATGGGTCAAGTGGAGTTGGCCGGTAGCGAAATGGAGCTCGTTCGATCCGAGGCCGAGTCCCTCGGATATCTCAATCAGCTCACCTACTCGCTCGCCGGACTGGCGGCCACCGCCGCTCAGGGCGCGCGCTGGACGGAGGCAATGAACTACGCCAAACAGGCCTGCGCTCTCGCGGAGCGGCTCGGTAACGACCTAGTACTCGGACACACGCTGGCCGTCCTTTCAACTACTGAACTACGTCAAGCGATGGCAGGAGGCAACAAGAGCCTCGTGCATGATTCTATCGAACACGGGGAGCGGAGCGTCAGTGTCCTTGGCCGCATGCCCCCTACGGAGGCGCTCGTTCTGGCTCACGGGTACCTCGCGGAAGCTTGGAACTTCTCGGGAGAGAACGAGAAAGCGCGCCGACACTACGAGATTTCTCTGGCTCTATGCAGCAACATCGGGTTGGATTGGCTAAGGGCTGCGTTGATCTCTGAAATCGGTTCAAAGTTGGCCATGGCCAAAGCGGCGGCGCGGACCCGGCCAACCCCCGAGCCCTGAGGCTGAACTCCACGGCAGGGACGGGACACGGGGTCCCGTGCACCGGACCGTTACAGCTGCTCGTGCGGAACAGGCGGGACAATGGGCAACATTGCGAAGATTCACCCCCGGGTCCTGCCCGGAATCGGGGCTATTTAATTCACACGATTTCACGTCAGAAAAACGGGTTGGATATACCGCCCGCATCCATACGTGCAAATGCGCACAAAAATCGGTTTTCTGTTAACGACCGGGCCCGTCCTGGTGCTCAGCCGGCTCCGGCGATAAGGGGCGAAAGAGCGCCGCCTTCCGCATGCGGTGGATGACCTTTACGTCGTCCACATCGTACCGGGTCTCGGCCCAGGGGTCTGCGATGTTCGAGTAGCCACGTACCTCCCAGAATCCGGGCTCGTCGTCCCGAACGAACTTCAATCCCCTCAACCACTTTGCTGACTTGTAAAAGTATCGTTTCGGCACCAGCATCCGGACCGGCCCCCCGTGTTCGGGCGGGAGGGGGGCCCCCTCGACGGTATGCGCGGCCAGGACGTCGGGCTCAGCGAGGACCTCGATCGGGAGCGAGGTCGTGAAGCCTTGCTCGCACTCCAGAACCACGAATCGCACCCCCGGTTTTGGCCTCGCGAGGTCCCTCAGGAGCGCGAACGGGACCCCCTTCCAGTGCATCCCCAGCTTGGTCCACGAGGTTACGCAGTGGATGTCACAGGTGATCTCCGACTGCGAAAGGGCGAGAAGTTCGAGATACGATAGCGTCGTGGGTACCTCAACCTCGCCGTGGAGGTCCAGAGTCCAGTTCGCAGGAGTGAGTTCGTGGGGGACCCCGCCCGCGTGGAGGACCGGCCAGCTGTGAGTGACGATCTGGCCCGGAGGCACGCCCTGGCCCATCGACGGGATCGAGGGGTCCCCGAGGGATAACTCCGTGGGTCGACCCGAGCCCGACCCCGGTGGGTCTATCCCTTGGAGCGTCGGATCTTGACCTCGTCCCCCGTCCAGTCGTAGCGCAGGCGGGTCCGGGGCTGCCAGCCCTTCCGACGCGCCCAGAGCGCTCCCGCGAGCAGGGGGAGACCGATCGACGCGTCCAGGTGGGCCATCGCCCGCGTCGCCGTCGGGGAGATCTTGCCCCACGACTGGGCCTCGTCCAGCGTGCTGCCCGAGAGACCGCCCCAGTGAGGAACGTCGGTCGTGATCTGGAGGGCGTAGAAGTGACCCTCTCCTTCCCGCCCGAACGCGTAGTTCGCCATGACGATCCCGTCATTGATCCAATTCTTCGGAGTGCCCCCTCCGATGTAGATGACCGCGGTCCGAGGGGAGTGCGACAGGATCTGGACGAGCTCGTAGTTGTCCCGGATGGCGTCGAGGATGAACCGGTCGGCCCGCTGACGGTTCGCCTGATAGTAGAGCGTGAGCCCGATCCCGATCGAGCTGTCGATCAGGGCGGGAGAGAACACCGGGATCCCGCGACGGGCGGCGGTCGAGAGGATCGACTCCTGGTCGGGGAACCTGGAACCGAGGAACTCGAGGAACTCGCGCGACGACGCCGGCCGCCGCGGGAACTTCTCCGTGATCTTCCCGATGATGCGGTCGGTGTCCTCGAACTTGAGCTCGTCGACGTACGTGTCGTAGATGCGGTCGAGATAGAGCTCCCGGAGTTCGACGTCGTTCGCGGTCGGGGTCCCGATCCAGTGCCGGCCCCCGATCGACTGGTACAAGTCCTGGTAGAGGACCGCGCCGGTCGAAACGACGGCGTCGACGACCCCCCAATCGATCAGGTCGCGGAGCACTTTCCGAAGGCCGGCGGCGATCAGGGGGCCGGAGAGCCCCACGAGGATCGTGGGTCGTTTGGGGTCGGCGAGGGCGTTCTCCCACACCTCGAGGCATCGTCCGAGGTTCCGGGCCTGGATGGAGGTCGACTGGAACTGTCGGAGGAGGTCCCCCAGTCCGGCCTCGCGAGTGACGTCGACCGGGACGACCGAGCGTTTCAGGAACGCACGACGACGGGAGGAGACGGACCGCGGCACGACGGCGCCCCCAGCGGAGCACCGCTTATTCCCCTTTTGCTTGATTTCTTCGAAGGAGTCCGGCCCCGAGATCGTTACGGGGCCCGCATCCCTGCCACGGCGAGCCGAATCGATCTCCACTCCTTGGCTCCCTTCCAGACCGGGCGAGGACCGATTCGCCAGTGCTCGTGCTTCGCGAAAGGCGGGAGGCCCCGAGCAGCCTCCAGGGGATCTCAGGATGCTTCGAGCGTTGCTCCGCAGACACGTTCCCGGCGGCTTCCCCTATGATCTCCAGCGGGCGGCTCACCGCTTCCTGCGCAATTCTTGACTCCAAGAACTTCATCCCGCTATCCGACGTATATTCGTCGTACGTCCGTGCCGCCACATCGATAACTGCCAGATGGCCGGCGTCGCCCCGCGCAGTACGACTCAGACCGTCACCGCTTCGAACAGGATCTGCGGTCGAACGAGCCAGCGGACTCCGTGCTGCTCCGTCACGTTCACCCTCCGCCCAAACTGGTCCTCAAGATCGGCCGGCAGGACCCTCTGGTCAACGGCGGACGCGTCTTCATTAAAGTCCACGAGCAGCTCCACGTCGCTCCGGGTCGTAGCTTCGTTCCGAGCGACGGCCGCGAACTCCCGCGCGCTTCTCGCCGGGTTCGCCGCGAGCGATCGAACCATTCCGGAGCGTTTAGGGCGATGATCTCTCCGTCTCCTAGGTCCTTACCCCGGCGAACGGCACGGAAGAGCGGGGCGTCCCCCAAGCGGGATTTACACTGCGGACATGGGGCCGGCTCGACACTACGCGGTCGCCCCTCCAAGCTCCAACGAAAGCGGCCGGAGAGACCGCCGGGTCCGATCGGGTTGGACACCGGCCGTGGGGCGATCGCGACCCCAGATACGCCGACGTCCGACTGCGCGCGCCCCGACGGAGGGCCGGTGGGTCGATCGAGCGAAGGAGCCGTGTGACACGACCCGGCGGCGAAGGGACTATTAAATCCCCCCACGTCAGAACCTAGACGAGGACTCCGGGTGTCTTCACTACCTTCACCGCTTCTCCGCGCGCTCCAGGGCCTTGCGGAGAACTCCGGCCGCACGGTCGTGCTCTCCGGGCCGCCGCTCAGCGGCAAGTCCGCCCTCCTGGCCGAGATGCGAACGATCTTGAAGGAACGCCACGCGCACCTGGTGGAACTGCGCGGCAGCTACCGCTCCCGGTCGATCCCGTATGGGGCGCTGGACGGGCTGACCGCCGAACCGATGCCCGGAGATCCCAGCGCCGAGGGCGAGTCCGCGGATCCGACGGAAACCGAGGTCGGGTTGAACGCGCCCATGGCCCCGATCGCCTACCTGCCGGACCGGCTGCCCCGGAGCCGCAGGAGCCGAGGCGAGCGGGGCCGTACGAGCTTCCTGGGCCAGCCGGTACGGGGCCGCTCCGCCAACGAAGGCGACCCCGAGGCGTACTGGCAGCAGCTCCTCGCCGACTTTCGCGCCGAGGAGCCCCGCCCCGTCGCGATCCTGATCGAGGACGGGGCCCTCTTCGACTCCGAGAGCCGGGAGTTCGTCGTCGCGCTCTCCAAGAAGGCCCGGCTGCGGCCCCTTCTGATCCTCTGTGCTCTCGACACCTCGGTTCCGGGATACATGACGTGGGAGGACGCGTTTCTCGGGCGGGGGGACGTCGACTGGGTCCGGATCCCCGACGCGATCGCAGACGCGCGCGAGGCCCACCGGCTGAAGGGGATCTTCGACGACCTGCCGTCGGTCACCCAGCGGGTGGTCGGCTACGTCGCGCTGCTGCGGGGGAACGTCGGGGAGGTCGTCCTCTCGCGCGTGGCGCGCCTCAACTTCCCCCAGCTCGCCGAGGCACTCCTTCCCGCGACCGGGGTCGGACTCGTCAAGGTCCAGGACGGTAAGGTCGTGATCCCGCACGTCGCGTGGATCAACCTCACGATCGACATGCTCCCGGAGAAGCAGCTCAAGGAGATGCATCTCGAGATCGCCAATGCCCTGTCGGCCCTCTCCCCCGAACCGACGCTCGCCCGGCGCGTAGAGGTCGCCCGCCACTACCTCGCCTGGTTCGCCGGCCCGATGGCGCTGCGGCACCTGCTCGAGGCCGGGGACCTGAGCCTGCACCTGCTCGCGTTCGATTCTGCCGAGGAACTGTTCGCGGACGCGCTCACCTGTGTCCCTTCGCTGCCGGCGACGGAACGCGCCGCCATCGAGCCCGAGCTGCGGTTCCTGCACTCCCAGGCTCTCTTCTGCGCGGGCCGGCTCATCGAGGCCGAGACCGAGCTCCGGGAGGGGCTGACCGCGGCGCTTCGTGGCCGGATCCCGGTCGAGACCCTCGCGGAGTGGATGGAGCCGCTCGTCCTTTCGATGCGCGCCGTCGGGCCCCGCGGGTCGCTCCGCACGACCCTGCAGGAGCTCGCGGACCGATGCCACGACAACGGTTGGGTCGAGATCGAGATCCTGTTCCAGTCGCTGCTCGCGGAGTTCGACTGGGAGCGGAACGAGCCGGACCGGGCCCGCGAGGAGTCGCGGCGGGCCGCTGCCCTCGCCCAGGGCCTTCCTCAGGGCCACCTCCAGGCGATGGGACTGCTCGCGGTCGCACTCGCCCGGATCGAGGGGACGGCCGAGGAGCAGGAGGTCGCGGGGCGGTTCGTCAAGGCCGCGCGGCTCCTGTTGGGCCGCTCCCGACGCTGGGAGCTCGACCACATGGCCGCCGACCTGGAGGCGCGGCTGCTCGAGGTCCGGGGCCAATCCGAGAAGGCACTCCCCCAGCGCCAGGGGGCGCTCGCGAACCTCCAGCGGCAGAAGCTGCTCTCGGTCGAGCTCTATCACCAGCTGGCGATCGCGACCACCCTGATGGACCATCGCGTCACGAGCGGCCTCGTCGCGACCCTCGATCGGTCGCGGTCGATCGTGGAAACCCTGCACCTCATCCCGCCGTCACCGTGCCTCGAACGTCTGTGGATCCTCGAGGGACGACAGAGGGCACTGGAGGAGGAGACGACCGCCGCGCGCGACCGGTGGGAGGCCGTGGCCGAGGAGCCGTCGGGGGATGGGATCCCCCGCCTCCGCGCCGAGGCGCTCGTCCGCCTTGCGTTGCTGGAGTACTCCTCGGGCCGTCCGGAGGTCGGGGATGCGTGCGTCGAACGCCTGCGAGCCCCCGCGGTCGATGCGGCCTTGCCGCTCGAATGGAGGGCCGGGCTCGACACCCTCTCCCAAGTCGCGGGGGACAGCGATCACGGCGGGGCGCCCTTGCCGATCGGTCCGTCCCAGCGTCGGACCGTATCAAAGAAAGGCGAACGCGCCCGGCGCGAGCCCGTACGCGATCGTTAGTGCCCCGACGACCAACAGGACCCCGACCACGACCCGATGCAGCAGCATCGGCTCGACCCGCCGGCCGAGCCGGCTCCCGAGCCATGCGGCCCAGGCCGCGACCAGGATGAGCGCGAGCGCGCCGGCGAGGAAGACGATCAGCCATCCCCAGTCAGTCACGAACAGGATCTCCACGATCATGGTGGTGTCCCCCAGCTCGAGGACGAAGACGGTCGCGAACGCCGCAACGAGCGCGGTGCGGGGAGTGGTCGGCTCTCCCGAGGAGACGTCGGGGCCCCGATACAGTAGCCAGAGGGCGTACGCGATCAGGAACGACCCCGCGAGTACCCGGACCACCCCGATCCGCCCCGGACCGAGCAACGCGACGAGCCCGGCCCCGACCGAGACCGCGATCGCGCTCGAGGCGACGAAGGCGAGTGCCGCCCCGACCCAGGTGGGCCCGGGGTGCTGACGCGAGGCCAGCGCGATGACCGCGAAGCTCGTCCGGTCGAACAGCTCGAAGCCGCCGACCACGGCGAGGACGACGAGGAACCCGCCGAAGATGCCGAGGTCCACCGCGGCGACCTCCGGACTACCCGAGGTGATGGAGGAAGTCGTCGACGCGTCGCTCGCAGAAGACGCAGACGAGCACGACCGGCCGGCGCCGCTCGACCTCGAACTCGCTCTCGACCGGCTCCGACTGGTTGCTGATGCAGTTCAGGTTGGGGCACCGGAGCACCCCGACGATGCGCTCGGGAAGGTCCACCGGCCGCTTCTCCCGGACCTTGAACTCGCGGATGATCGAGATCGTCGCGGTCGGTGCGATGAGCGCGATCGCGTTCACCTTCCGCGCCGAGAGCTCCATGTTCTCGACCTTGACGATGTCCTTCCAGCCGAGTTTGCCCGAGCGCACGTGGAGGGCGACGCTCACGGTCGAATCCTTGTCGAGCGACTGGACGCCCATGATCCTGAGGACCTCGAGGGCGAGGCCGTTGCCGATGTGGTCGATGACGGTCCCGTTCTTGATCGGAGTGATCTTGAGCTCGCGCACGCCCGTCAGGCCCCCTTCGGTCGCTTCCCGGTCCCGACGAGGGCGTCGAGGAGCGCCATCCGTACCGGCACGGCCAGGAACGCCTGGCGGAAGTACGCCGCGTGCGGAGTCGCGTCGACCTCGGGCGCGATCTCCCCCGCCCGGGGCAGCGGGTGGAGCACGATCAGTCGGGATTTCGCCCCGGCGAGGACCGTGTTGTCGATGCGATACGACCCCGCGACCTTGAGGTACTCGCCCTCGTCGGGGAACCGCTCCTTCTGGATCCGCGTGACGTAGAGGACGTCCGCGTCGCGGACCGCGCGGTGGAGTTGGTCCTCTTCCTGGATCTTCGCACCCATGTGCTCGAGCTGGTCGCGCACCTCGTCGGGGAGACGCAGCGACGGCGGAGACGAGAGGACCAGCTCCGCGCCGAAGAGGGCCAAGGCGTAGGCGAGCGAGTGCACCGTGCGTCCGTACTTCAGGTCGCCGAGCAGGACCACGCGAAGTCCCGAGAGGGTGCCGAAGGCCTCCTGCATCGTCGCGAGGTCGAGGAGCGTCTGGGTCGGGTGCTGGCCGGCGCCGTCGCCGGCGTTGATGACCGGTCGATCGGAGGCGCGGGCGGCAAGGCGTGCCGAGCCTTCGTTGGGGTGACGGATCACGATAGCGTCGGCGTACCCACTCAGCATCCGGACGGTGTCGGAGAGGCTCTCGCCCTTCCGTAGCGAACTCCCCGCGGGGTCCGCGATCGTGATGCAACTCCCCCCGAGCCGGTGCACGGCGGACTCGAACGAGAGGCGCGTACGCGTCGACGCCTCGAGGAACGCCATCGCCACGATCTTGTCCGCAAGCGGGTGGACGACCTTCTTGCCCTCGGCGTAGGGGATCATCCGCCGGGCCGAGAGCAGGAGCGAGTCGATCTCGGCCCGCGTCAGGTCACGGATCGAGATCACGTCTCGGCCGTGGAGCGCCATCCGGTGCTCGGAAGAGGTCGCCACCTTAAGACCTTCCGGGGCGCGGCCGCGGTGGTCACGTGCGGCCCGGCCGTTCGCCAAGGCTAAGGTCACTGTTCTCTCGGGCCGGGGTCGTGGCGACGTCGTCCTGGTCGTTCCGGACGCGCGCGCTGTTCTTGGTCCTCGTCGTCTTCTGGGGATTCAACTACGTCTTCGTGAACGTCGGGCTCGGCTTTGCGGGCCCCCTGTGGCTCGCTACCCTGCGCGCGGGTGCGGGAGCGATCGCGACCCTGCTGATCGTTTCCGGCTTCCGCGGCTGGGGGACACTCGACCGGGCCGGCAAACGCGACGCGCTCCTCCTCGGCCTCCCGAACACCGCGGTGTTCTTCGGACTCTGGTTCTGGGCGGCCCGGGACGTCCTGCCGGGAATCGCGGCGGTGGTCGTCTACACTTTCCCGCTCTGGGTCGCCATGCTGTCCCAGCCCGTCCTCGGTCACCGTCTCGGGGCGCGCCACTGGGTATCGGTCGCGTTCGGGTTCGTCGGCGTCGCGCTGATCTCCCAGGTCGGAGAAGCCGGCAACGCCGGGGTTTCGGTGGCAGCGATCCTGGTGTTGCTCGTCGCGGCGCTCGCGTGGGCGCTCGGGACGGTCCTGTTCCAGCGTCGGTTCCGCCGGGAGCAGATGATGGAGGCGAACGCCTACCAGCTCATCGGCGGGTCGACCGCCCTCCTGGCCGCCACTCTCCTGCTCACTCCGACCCCGCTCCCCGGGGCGAGCCCGGACCTCGTCCTGACCGTACTGTGGCTGGGCGTCCTCGGGACCGGTGTCGCCTATGCGATTTGGTTCAGCCTCCTTGGTCAAACCCGGGCCGCGACGCTGAGCGCGTACGTCTTTCTGGTTCCCGTAGTGGCGCTCGCTGCCTCCGCCATCTTCTTTGGCGAACGACTCTCCGTGCTTCAATTGGGCGGGGTCGGGCTCGTACTGGTGAGCATCTACGGTATCGGTCGAGCCCAGGAGGCATCGGTGCCCCCCGCCCAGCGTGCCGGTCCGTAGAGCCGCTCCCCGTGACTCCGATGGGCGGCGAAGAGGCTACTGGGCCATGCGCGGATACAGACGCGATTCGACCAGCGTCAGGAGGGCGGTCACGCCCAACAGCACCCCGAGGTCGACCCACAGCGGATAGAGTCCGGTTTCGCCGGGCAGCATCAGCGTCCGCAGGGCGTCCACCAGGTAGGTGAGTGGGTTCCCGAGCGCGATCGGACGCAACCACGCCGGCATGAGGGCGAGCGGATAGATCGCGCTGCTCGCAAAGAACAGCGGCATCGTGAGCAACTGTCCGATCCCGAGGAATCGCTCCTGCGTCTTGACGAGGCTTGCGATGATCATCGACAGCGTGGAGAAGAGCGCCGAGCCGAGAACGATCGCGACGACGACCCCGAGGAGGGCTGCCCCACTGAGGTTCAGCGTCACTCCGAGAGCGGTCGCGAGCAGGACGACGATGAGCGCCTGGGAGAGCCCGCGCATGCTCGCCGACAATCCCCGAGCGCCGACGAGGATCGTTCGCGGGGTCGGGCTGACGAGGAACTTCGTGATGATCCCGAGCTCCCGCTCCCGGATCGAGGCGATCCCGTAGAAGATCGAGATGAAGAGAACGCTCTGGGCGAGGATCCCGGGGGTAAGGAACTGGAGGTAGGTGTACGAACCGGTCGGGATCGCGTGGATGGTCGAAAAGACGCCTCCGAAGATCACGAGCCACAACGCCGGCTGGACCGCGCGGAAGAGCAGCTCGGACGGGTCGTGCGCGAGTTTCCGGGCTTCCAATCCGATGATCGCGACCGACTGGCCGAACCACTCGGTCACCCGGTCGAGGGCGCCGGGCGTCCCTGGCCGAGCGGCGGTCTCACTCGAGGCGAACTGCGACACGTCGCGTCCTCCCGGCCTCGCGGTAGCCGCCTCCGAGCTCCAACTCCTCCCCCGCGAACTCTGCGAACACGTCCTGCAGAGTCGCATTCTCGCGACCGAGCTTCGCCTTCAGTTCCGCCGTAGTCCCGAGTCCGACCAGCTTGCCCCGGTGAAGCACGCCGACCCGCTGACAGAGTCGTTCGGCCTCCTCCATGTAGTGGGTGGTCATCACGATCGAGGTGCCGTAGTGGCCCCGAAGCCGCTCGATCTGCTCCCAAACGGCGTCTCGCGCCAGGGGGTCGAGTCCGACCGTCGGCTCGTCGAGGAAGAGCACCCGGGGCCGATGCATGAGCGCCTGCGCGATCTCGAGCCGACGGATCATGCCTCCGGAGTAGTTCTTGACCAGCTGGTCGGCGACGCCGGTAAGTCCCATGAAATCGAGCGCCTCGCGGATCCGTGGCTCTCGCTCGCCTCGCGGGATCGCGTAGAGGCGGGCAAAGACCCAGAGGTTCTCGTACCCGGTGACCTGGGCGTCCGCCGAGATCAACTGGGGGACGTAGCCGATGTTCCGCCGCACCTCGGCCGGGCGACGCTGCACATCGAACCCTGCGACCGTCGCGGACCCCGAAGAGACGGGCAGCAACGTCGTCAACATCTTGATGGTCGTCGTCTTCCCCGCTCCGTTGGGTCCGATCAGGCCGAAGATCTCCCCGGCCCCCACCGTGAGCGTGAGTCGGTCCACCGCGGTGAACTCTCCGAACCGGCGCGTCAGGTCGCGGGTAGCGAGGATCGGGACGGGAGTAATGGTCTGCAACGAAGTTCGCGGCACCAAACCCGCGCGCTAATAGAAGTAACGGGACCCGGGGCGGCCTCCGGCGACCCCGCTTCATTGAGAACCGCCGCCGCCGCGTCGCACGACAGGCTAATGCGCCGGGAGGGAGTCCGGGTGCAGTTCGATGCCAGACTATGCGAACGTCTCCGCGGTCTCGCTCGACCGGGAGACACGACGGCTTGAGGTCGTTACCGCCGGCAATCGAGTGGTCATCGACGGTATTGACCGACTGTACGTGCGATCGATGCCCTGGACCGAGGCGGACGGTACGGTCCGGCTGAACAGGGGCCACGTCTCGGTGAACGGAAACATTGCCGCCGCCGCCGACTAGGGGCGGAGCGCAGCGGTTCCGACATCCGCGCCCGGGGCGACGCCACGGTGGGCGCGAACGCCTCCGGCCTCTGCGGACCGCTGGAATACGGCTGCCTCGCGAGCGCATCTGGGGGCCGTCTCGGCCCTGACGAGGCCGCAGCGCCCCTGCCTGCTACGTAGCTCGGTAGGAACGGTGTGCGACCCCAAGATTCTTGATACGACAGCGCACTCCCTTTCGAGCTCGCGGTCCTCGGCCTCCCAAGGCTCGCGCGAGTTCGAGAAACGCGCGTGCAGCGTACGAAGCAAACTTCGACTTGGGCCGAACGTCAGTTCCAGGACCTCCCCGAAATCATGCCGCATTCGCCGGGCGTGAAATCGACCTCGAGCGGACCCACGGTCCTCACCGGCGACGACAGTTGGCGAGAGTCCACCAGTGCGACCGGTCGCGAGGTCGCGCTCGTGACCGCAGTTGCGATTCCGCTCCGAGTGGTCGAGTGACCTGCCCGCGAAGAGCGGGCGAGCAGGGTGACTAAGAGCCGTTAGACGGGTCGCGACTCCAGAAGGAAAGGTAACAGGAGTAACGTCCATCGGGCTTCCGGTGTAATCGCGGGTAGGTTCCTGTCCGGATGTTCGCGTTCGGTCCTCTGCTGATTCTGCTCGTGGTCGCCGTCGCCGTTGTGGTCGTCTCCTCTCGCCTTCGATTTCCCTACACCGCGGCGCTCGTCCTGCTCGGGATCACGATCGGCTTCATTGGCCAGGAAGTCCCGCTGCTGGGCTTGGCGCACGAGGGGGCGTCACTGTTCTCGCCGCAACTGTTCTTCTACGTCCTGCTCCCCCCGATCATCTTCGAAGCCGGCTTGCATATCGACTTTCGACTCCTTCGCGCCCGGGCACCGTTCATCTTGTTTCTCGTGTTCGTCGGTGTGCTCGTCACGATCCTTCTGACCGGCATCACGCTCGTGTGGCTGGTGGGCCTCCCCGTCCTCGCGGCGCTGCTGCTGGCGGCCATCGTATCTCCCACGGATCCCATCGCCGTCGTCGACCTGCTTCGCCGGTTCCGGATTCCGCCCGAGCTCGCGACCATTACGGAGAGTGAGTCGCTGCTCAACGACGCGGTCGGCGTAATCGCCTTCGTCGTAATCATCGGGGTCATCGGTAGCGGCGCGTGGAGCGTCGTAAGCAGCGGGGAGGAGTTCGCATGGTTGATCATCGGCGGGGTCGCTGTGGGGCTCCTCGTGGCGGGGGGTACCTACCTCCTTCACCGACAGCTCGACGACGCGGCCGTGGAGACGGCAGTCTCGATCGTGGCCGCCTACGGTTCATACGTCCTCGCGACCGACATCGGAGCCTCCGGAATCATCGCCGTGGCGATCGCCGGGATCGCGGTCGGCACCTGGGTCGGCCCTCGGACGATCGCGCCCGAGGTCCGTGCTGCCGTGGGGACTTTCTGGAACGTGGTCGTATGGGTCGACAACTCGGTGATCTTCCTCGCGATGGGACTCCTCGTCGCCCCTTCCGACATTCTCGACCACCTATCGGTTGTCCTGCTGGTGCTCGCGATCATCTACGCGGGTCGGGCCGCGTTCGTCTATGTTCATCGCCCGCTCGCCCACGCGATCGTGGGGCCCGAAGCCCAGCTACCTATCGCGTGGTACAATGTCCTGACTCTCTCGGGAATCAGGGGGGCGATTCCCGTGGTACTGGCGCTTTCCCTCTTGACGTCGACCACCTCGCTATCGTCGGGCGTGGTACAAACGATCGTCGGAGTCGTAGTCGGGGTCGCCGTCATTTCGGTGGTCGCGGGAAATCTCGCTGCTTCCGTGTACATCACGCGTCGGTTCTCCCCGATGAAAGAGTCCATCGGTCAGAGCCCGACGCCAGATTCTGACGCTGGAACGGTGCACAAGTAGACCGTCGCTCCCGTCGGCTCGCACGCACCGGCGCCCAGTCGGTGGAAAGGTCGGACCCGAGCTCCACCGGTGGAGGGTGCCTCGGGCCCGAGCAATGTGTACAGATCGCGCTCCTCGAGTAGTGGGGACGATCCCGTCTTGGCTCTTCGCTTCGGACTCGGGGGCTCGCGGGGGAACCGCCAGCGGCCTGAGAAGCGGCTGTCTCCGAGGTTGCCCGCGAACCGGGGCCGTTGTCCCGGAGCGTATCCCGAACCGCCAGAGCGGACCAACGCTCCCCGAGCCGCTGCGAACCCCCGCGTACTCGAGCTTCCGCAGGACTTCGAGGCGGTGATGGGTAGGCCCGCGCGTCGCGGGAGTCGCCGTCGGCCCCGACGCCGCCGGGGCCGCTGTCTTCGAGGAGTCGGGAGTCCGCCCCGAATTGTTTTGTGCTATCGCTACCATATATTCACCGGACTCGTCATCTGACCGGTTCGCCCCTCGAGAAGGTCTCCGGCGCGCGATTGCCTGGCGGGCCCCAAGATCTCGACACCGCCAGGAGAGTCGACCCCATGCCAAGAGAAATCGTACGTCCCCAGCACAGGCCCGTCGCGAACGAACGCGAGGTGGATCCGCGCCGCGTCGAAGTCTGGGGCTCGCGGTCCCGCGCGGTTGCCGGCCGCCCGACGTGCGAGGCGAGGGCAGGGAGGGGGTCGGGATGCTGACCGTCCCTTCCAGCACCTTGCTCGCGGAGGTCGGGATTCCGAGCCTGCTCGCTGCGGTGCTCCTCGGGATCGTCGCTCCCCGTGCGATCCGCGCCAGCCATTGGAGTCCTCCGATCCAGCGAACGGTCGCGTCACTCCTCCGTGGCCCGCTCCTCGCGCTCTCGCTCGCACCGGGGTCGTTGGCGATCTATCAACAGTTCTGGTCGCTGAATCCCGACCTTCTCCCGTCCGCTCTCGCCCCGGGCTCGATGGCCGTCATCGCGGAACTGATAGTGGTGTGGACCTTCGTGGGGGCCGCGTCGCTCGCCGCCCGTCGCCACCTATCCGCGGATGCACCCCGGAACGCCCAGTTTCTTCGGTACGGGTTCTACGCCGCCGGACTGCTCGGCGTGGTCCTGATCCTTCTGACCTCGCCGGAGGTCCCGCGCGTGGCGGCCGGTATCTGGGGGGTAATTGGGTTCGGAGCCGGACTCCTCGTCACCTACCTGGTCCTCCAGATCGTGAACCTGACCGCGGACCGGTACTTCGAGGCCCTAGCCCACCGGCAACCGGGTCTCGAGACCCTCTATCGATTCCTGCGACGGACCTTGATGCTCGTGATCGTACTACTCGGGGTCGCCATCTCTACGTACGTGAACTTTCCGAACACCGCGACTGCTCTGACCTCGCTCATCCTGGCCGCTGGGTTCCTTTCGATCGTGGTGGGACTCGCGGCCCAGTCCACGCTGTCGAACCTGATTGCGGGCGCGATGATCTCGATTTCCCAACCATTCAAAATCGGGGACGCGGTCGTATTCCCGTATCCGAACGGCGACTGGTGCGTGGTCGAGGACGTCCGGCTCAACTTCACCGTGTTGCGGACCTGGGACCTTCGCCGCTTGATGGTGCCGAACGCGCTCTTCCAGTCCAGCGTGTTGGTCAATTATACCGCAGTCGATCCGACCATGCTAGTCATCGCGTACCTGGTGGTGAGCTACGACGCGGACGTCGACCGCGCGCGCGCGATCATGGTCGAGGAAGCCCGCAAGCATCCGGATTTCGTGCCACTCGGCAACCTTCCGATCACGCACGTGATGGACTATCAAGGAGGGGCGAACCAAGGCACAGGAATGTACGGCGGGGTCGACCTGCGTCTGCTGAGCGCCGCAAAGGACCAGCCGACCGCATTTCAGGTCGAGAAGGATCTCCTGCATTCAATCCGCCGGCGCTTCCAGCAGGAGGGGATTTCACTCGCGTATCCGACCCAGCGGGTGATCCTCGAGTCCCCATCGCCGACGCCGGCCCGCCCGCGCGGTCGGACCGCGGAAGGATGAGGTCCGCCGCCCGGCACTCCCGACGGAGACCCCGCCTGCGAACGAGAGGTGATCCGCGCGCTATCCCTGATGAGCTCGGCCCCTCTCATTTGAGGCGTCGGTCCGGAAGGAACCGAACAGGGTTCGCCTCTCGATGCTCCGAACCTAGTTGGGCCCCGGGACCGGAAACGGTTGTCTCTGGCTCGGTCCAGGGCGACGTCGGCGGGTCCCACGGGCGCCCCGACCGGGAAGGCGCCCCAGGATGCCTCAGGGCGAAAGGAGTTGGCTCCATATCGGTGGAGGATCGAACGGAGCGTCGAACAAGTTCGGCCAGCGAGCGAGCGAGCGAGATCCGCCGCGGTCCAGGCCCGCCGGGGTTTCCCGCCCAAAAACGGGTGTTCTTGGGCGGGCGGCACGCCGGTTTCCTGACGTGCCGGCCAGGTCGTGGTAGTAAGCCCCATTCTGGTTCAGGCAGCATTCGACTGCGCGCTCTCCTCGACGGTCAGGGGAACACCTCACACCGCCGGTCAGGGCTTGCTTCCGGGGAGACGGCCGTTTCATCATATCCCGATGGAACCTCCGGTGCACCACCTTCACCGTACCACCGGGCTGTGTCGTTGCTGCTCCGGAGCTCGGACTCTCGCCCGTCGGGTTCCCACCCGACCCCGTGTTCCCCGAAGTGGGGACTTTCCTCAGCGGCCGGCCGTTGCCGGCGCGGACCACCGTCAGCTGCCCTCCACCTCCTGGCGGAAACACGAATCCAGGGCGAGTCCAAATAGCCTGCGTACTCGAAGGGGGCATGGATCGACGGCCCGGTGGTGCTCCTTCAGGGCCGGGAGGAGTGTTCGAGGTGAGGCAACGGGGGTCGTGGTCGGACCGGGAAGGGGGAAAAGCCTGCGCGGAGTCCGGCCTCCGTGACTCCGACGGCCTCTAGCCGCCCGATGGACTCGAACTCGACGCCCCCGCCGAAAGGACCGGTGCTGGTCCCGTGCATGCTTCTCCGACGCGGGGAGGTCTGCCTTCCCGGACCCGAGGGCCCAGTGCCCGCACGACGAATGTCCGGGGCGGCCTTCGATATCTTCGACGTCGTCGACCGTCTCTCTCCGAAGTACCCGATCCTCTACCTCGCCGACCTGGACGGCCTCGAGTCGAACGACCCGCAGGTCGAGTACGTTCAGGAACTCTCCCGGGACATGCCGCTCTGGGTCGACTCCGGGGTGCGAAAGGCCGATCAAGCGATCGACGTCCTCGTCGCCGGGGCGCAGAAGGCGGTGCTCTCGAGCGCCTACCTTCGCGGACCCAAGGAGCTTCGCCGGGCGTGGCGTTTGTCGACGGAGCTCGTATTCGAGGTGGAGATCGTGGACGGGCAGCTTGGGAAGGTCGACCCGAGCTGGGAGACGTCGGACCCGTCGGAGATCATCCGGGTCGCGCGCGAGATCGGGGTCGACTCCATCGTGCTCTCCCCCCGCGAGTCGGACCCCGACTGGTCGCTCGTGGCGAAGCTCGCGGTGGGAGGACCGACGTGGGTCGACGGGACGTTCGCGCTGACCGAGACCTCCCAACTAGCCGCCTCCGGGGGCGCGGGGGGAATCTTCCACATCGACTCGATCCTCGCGGAGATGGACTCGGCATGACCGAGTAGACGCTCCGCCGGCGGGTCGGCTCGCGGCGCGCGATGATGAGAACCAGAACCAGCTGAACCATGATGAATGATGGGCGAGCTGAGCGCACCTCAGAGAAATGCCCGCCGGACCGGGGACTTTCGGCCCTTCGGGGCCACGAGAACAGGCTGGGGGCGCGGTCGGAAGATCAACCAGGCCCGGGCAGCTGGATGTCAGGTTCCGATCGTGCGACCGGAACGATCCCGCGTCGCTCCGGTTCGCGGCGTCCTCAACGATTCGTGCCCGAACCTTCGGCAGTGGTCTGACAGGGTCGGATTCGTCGTGAGGGAGGGGCGGGGGTCCTTCCGCCTCCTACCTCTGCCCGGGACCCGGGTAGGGCCGTTTCGGGACTCAGGCGCGGACTTTGGGACCTCCGAACCGAGGCTCCCTTCGGACTTGTTGCTCCCGGCGACAGCGGACTCGTACCCGCTTGCGGGTCCCGTGGGGACGGCGGGTCGAGGGCTGGTCGCCTCCGAGAACAGGGCAGACCTGTTCTCGGAACTCCTCGCTGCTCTGCCGCCCTCCGAGCGCCTCACAGGCATACGGAGCAGCGAGTCGGAGTCGCACACCGAACTCTCGGAATGGGTCGCCGCCGGATCGGGGGCGATCCATACTGCGCCAGCCCCCGCTCATCCCCAGATCCGCCGGGGTGGTTTCGGGAGGCCGATCCCTGCGGGGCCCAGACCTCTGGACGTACATCGAACCCGGGATTCGCGGAGAATGCCCCGGACCCCGAGGTCGGTCCACCGATTCTCCGATAGAGAACGACAGTGCCGGCCGGGCTTATTCGGCTGGCCCGGATGACCAGGAATAGGGGGTCGAGGGTCGTTCGGTCAGTCGGTCCAGAGTGTTGATAACCGACTTGGTGCCAGTGACGATCTCGCCTCAACCCTTGGCCTCCGTCTCAGAGTCACGGAGCGGTGGGGTCGTACCCAAGCCGGGGAGGACCCACGAGTGAACCGAATGGGGGGACCCTCGGCCGTTGCTCATGACCTCTGTCATCGGTCCGTCCGCTCAAACTCAGCACCGTCACCCGTAGCCACAAAGAGCCGTAGAGATGTGGGGCTGTCATGGCTCAGGGAAACCAGCCAAGACCCCTCCACGGTGTCGGGTCTTTGCTTGACTTGCCTTCCACAAGTCGGGTGAAATTCCTCTGGTCGCGACTCGAGCAGGAGTTCGGCTTACGCGGAGCACTCGTGATGCCCTACCCTCATATTTCCTACCAAGTTGCTCAGGACTACGACCGCCCGTCCCTCGAGACTGCTCTCGAGGAGCTTGCGCGGGATACCCCGCCCATCTCGATCCGAACGACGGGCCTCGGCTCGTTCGACGGAAACTGGCCGGTACTATTCGTGGCGGTGCAGAAAGATGAAGCACTTCGCGAGTTGCACCAGCGAGTCTGGGAGACCTGCCTGCCCCATGCGCGAGACGTGTTTTCCTACTACCATCCGGACCCATGGGTTCCGCACATCACCCTGGTCCACGGCGAAGAGAGGGGCTCCCTTCCGCTCTCGGCCGAACTGGTACAGCGCGCTCTCGGGAGCCTGAACAGCGGGGTCTACCGATGGGAAATCTCGATAGACAACATTGCCCTGGTCTGGGATTATGGTACTACTCACAAGCCAGCTCGGACGTTCCTGCTTCAGGGTCGGGGATAGCGAACCCGAGTCGGAACGTCGCCTCCGTGCTCCGTCACGGGGGGGTTCTTGCATGCCCGAGCCGTGAAAGTCCGGCGGCCAACGAGATACCTCCCGCCTCTTATGTGCAATCAGGGTCCGCGTTGACGACAGAGCCGGACTGGGGGTAGATTGCGACGATTTCGGCGGTGCCTGACGACAGACTTCCTCCCTCGCCAAACACACCGTTACAGCGTACGGCGGCCTGCGAGGGCCCTACGATGTCGTACCCTCACGACGTTGCCCCGCTCGGTATCGCCGATCCGGCGCGATACCCGGAATTGTCCTAGGTTAGTTTCAGTCGCGAGAGGCGCTTGCGTAGCTCTTCGGGCTCAAGCTCCCGATAGCCACCTTGGGTGATCTCGGCTACCGCGTACCCGTCACCGCTCGCCGAGTCGCGCTTCATTGCGCTGGTCAGCCCCCTTAGGGATAGGTCGATTCCATCCGAAACGGTGGGGCTTTCCCTCCACGCGTCTTCGAGCACCCCGTACACGAACGGGGAGCCGCTGCCGATGGACACGAAGCGATCTTCGATGCATCCACCGCCGGCGTCTAGCGCGAACACGTGGCCCCCGGAAGAGTCCACTCCCCCCACGATGAGCCACGCGAGGTACGGGTAGTACCGATTCGAATTGAGGAGATTGGCGGTGAGCGTCGCCGCGCTTTCCACCCGCACCGGCCCACCTCGGCGCATCCGGTAGAGCGCCACTTCTGCCCGCATGTAGCGGATGAGCACCTGAGCATCACCGATTGAGCCCGCGAGGGTGGCCCCGATCATCCTGTCAATTCGAAACAGCTTCACTGCGGTCTTGTTGGCGATGAAGTGACCCATCGTCGCCCGGCGCTCGGTCGCCAGCACGACCCCGTCCTTGCAAACGAGTCCGATGGTAGTGGTTCCCGAGCTCATAGTCCGAGCCACCGGCAGCTCACCGGCAGAATGTGCGCCACGTAGATCCATCAGCCTTCGCCCTGCCGAGGCGCTACGCCTCGACCTATTTACGGCGGGGCTGGGTTACGGGGTTTTGCCGGATGTGCTACCTCATTCCCTCGTCAGAATCGGTTCGCCCGGACGCCACGACCGACGACGCGTCGTCGGTCGCGAACGCTACGTGGTCCGAAAGGCCTCGAACCGCTCGTCCCACGGCATTCCTGCCGACGCGTTGGGCGATAATCCCGTCCGGCCCGGAGGGGGTGCGCTCGGCGGTGCCTGGGAAGGGCTCGGTCCTGCCGGAGAAGCGCACTCCCCCGCGCGACCGAGGTCTTCTGGGAGGGCCGCGGATCCGGATGGGCCCGAGTCCGCCCAACCGGTCGCGGCAGGAACATATCCTCCGGGGGAATCTCTCGACCGCGGCCGGCCGGGAGGTCGGCCAGAACTGCGCGACTTCCGGTACCGCCGCATGGACGCGGCTCGTTGCTCTCGGTGGATAAGTCTCCACTTCCGGGCCGCCAGTCTCCTTCGTTCGGGGTCCTTGTACGGCATCTTGCAGACCCGGGTGGATGGGTCGCGCCGATATTTATCGGGGGGATTCGTTACGCCGTTTCCGGGAACGACGAGCCCCACCAGCGAATCAGCCGGGAGGAAGGTCTCTGCCCCGTGGCGCTCGGTAATCAGATCCGCCCCGGCGGTGTGGCCTCTTCTCGGGGACGGAACCCACGCGCCGAGGACTCTGACGCGGGCGGCCCCGGGTCGACGGGGACACGATCGTCGCGATGCCCGGGATCGCGACGCGGATGATTCTCTTGCCCGCGGCCAGCACAGGACCGGGAGATAATTCCCCCGCGCATTCGGTGCCCCAGATGATCTGCGGCTGCGGGTGGCTCCGACGGTGCGGTGGAGAATCCCCGGTCGTGCTCTCTGCGGTGTCGGCCAACGAAACCACGCTGCGGGGCGCCGGCACGACCGGGAGCTGGCGGGACTCACCGAGCGCGGCTACCGATCGCTTCGACTACGCGATGGGAAACTGCGTTGTCGGGAGCTCTTCGGACCTGAACTACAACAACCAGTGCCGTTCCGTCCAGCAGAGAACCTCCGTCGTGCCCTGGGGTACGGATACACTCGACTTCCGCGACCCAACCCCTTCATCCCGTTCTGCGGAGAGACGGCGACAGCGGACGGCGCGCGCGAACGAACTGTTTTAGACTCGAGAGAGGTCGGCGCCGTCGGGGCATATCGCCGATGGGAACGGTCATCGTCACTCTTCCCGACGGGAGCCGCCGGGAGGTGGTCTCCGGCACCGCTCTCGGCACCGTGCTCGAACAGTGGGCCCCCGAACGGTCCTCCTCGTTCCTTGCGGGACTGCTCGACGCCCGCCCCGTCGACCTCACGACTCCCATCACGCGGGATTCGACGGTCGCGCCACTGTCGTTCCAGGACCGCGCCGGCCGGGACATCCTCCAACACTCCTCGGCCCACCTCGTGGCGAAGGCGCTGGTGGAGGTCGTGCCGGAGGCCCGGCCGACGGTAGGTCCTCCGACCGAGGAGGGCTTCTACTACGACTTTGACGTCCGCCCTCTCGTTCCGGGGGACCTCGACCGGGTCCGGGCCTCGATGGCCCGATCGATCGAGGCGCGAGAGTCGTTCGTTCGTCGCGAGGTCACGAAGGCGGACGCCCTCCTCCTGTTCGCGAAGAACCCCCACAAGCTCCGGTACATCGGGGAGGTACCGGCCGGCGAACCCGTCTCCCTCTACGAGACCGGCACATTCGTCGACCTGTGCCGCGGCCCGCACGTGCCGGATACCCACTGGCTCGAGGGCATCCACATCCTCGGGTTCTCTGGGATCGAGCACGAGGAGAGCGGCGCGATGGTTCCTCTGCAGCGGGTCCGCGGCGTGGGGTTCCCCACACGTCCCGAACTCGAAGCCTATCTCAAGCTCCGCACCGAAGCCGAAGCACGCGACCATCGCGTGATCGGTGCGAAACAGGAGCTGTTCCTGTTCCTCGAGGAGGCGCCGGCATTCCCCTTCTGGTTACCGAAGGGGATGGTCATGGTGCGCGAGCTCGAGAGGTTCGTGACGGAGCACCTCCGTGCCTCCGGCTACTCCGAGATTCGAACCCCGCTCCTCTTTGCCCAATCGGTCTACGAGACGAGCGGCCACTGGGACCACTACCGGGAGAACATGTTCCTCACCGTCATCGACGACCGAACCTTCGGGTGGAAGCCGATGAACTGCCCGGGCTCGATGCTGATCTTCCGGTCGCGTCCGCGGAGCTACCGGGAACTGCCGATGCGGCTCGCCGAGTTCGCCCCCCTTCACCGCCTCGAGGCGAGCGGCACCCTCCACGGGTTGACCCGTGTCCGCGAGCTCGTGCAGGACGACGCACACCTGTTCGTCACCGAAGACCACATTGAGGAGGAGCTTCGTCACCTCATGGAGTGGATCCGCCAGGCGTTCACCGTCTTCCACCTCACGTGGTCGTACGAGCTCTCCACCCGACCCGCGAGCTTCCTCGGCGAGGCGGCGGTGTGGGACCGCGCGGAGGCCACGTTGGAGAAGGTCCTCCGCGAATCCGGAGTCGAGTACCGGGTCTCCCCCGGGGAGGGGGGGTTCTACGCGCCCAAGATCGACATCCATGTCCGGGACTCGCTCGGTCGCCCGTGGCAGACGGGAACGATCCAGCTCGATTACCAGATGCCGCTGCGCTTCGGACTCGAGTACCAGGGCGCGGACGGCCAGATGCACCCTCCGGTCGTCATCCATCGCACGATCCTCGGATCGTGGGAGCGCTTTCTCGGCGTCTTCATCGAGCACTGCGCGGGTCGTTTTCCACCGTGGATCGCCCCAGTACAAGTACGGGTGCTACCGATCGCCGACCGGCATGAACCCGCCGCGCGAGGTCTGGCCGACGAACTTCGGCAGGTCGGGATCCGCGTAGAGGTGGCAGCACCCGAGGAATCGATCGCGAAGCGGGTGCGCACCGCGGAGGTCGACCGGATCCCCTACGTTCTGGTGCTGGGGGACAAGGAGGCGGCGGAAGGAGCGGTCTCGGTCCGTACGCGCGGCTCGAAGGAGTCCCGGACCCTATCGCGGGCCGAGTTCTCCGCCCACGTGCTCGAGCGGATTCGCACTCGGGAGTTCGACCCCTAGCGGGTCTGGGAGCGGCGAGTGCGCTTCGCCTCGATGCGCGCGTTCAGATAGATCGTGTCGAGCTCGGCGCTGTTCGACCCGTGCTCGGACCTCAGATGCTCTCGCAGTCGGGCCAGTTCTACCGCCCGGCCGCAGACCGAGCACGTGACCCGGGACCGGCGAACGTTCGCATCGCCGGGGGCGGGGGTCGGTATCATCCCGAAAGTCTTGCGCCTCTCGGAATATAAGACCCGTGTCGGAGCGGCGGGGGCGGCCCGGGCTCCACCGTGGCGGTCCGGTCGTGGTCTCCGGTGGACCCGGCCCGCCCCCACGGATCGCCAGCGTACCTCGAACTTTCCCGCCTCGCCCATGGGTCGATCGAGACGTCGGTCAGGGCCGCCCCGTGCATGGTTCGGCTGGATCCGTCGAAGCGGAACGCCACCCACGCCCTCGTGCGGCGAGACCGTACGGACTTTCCTCAGAGGTGGCAACGTACCCCGTGGAATGGTGGGCGGACGAAATGGCGGAACTGGGAGCGCTCCGCGAGAGGGCGACGTGCGGAGACCCGAGGTCCGAGCGGACCGTACGCGATCTGTTCTACAGTGCGGCCGAGACCGAGCGGCCGGTGGGACTTTCTCGGTCGGTCTACGATCCCCTGGCCGCCTTTCGCGCGGACCCGACTCGGTCCCGGACCGCTCGGCCGCGCCAACCGGCTCGGAGGACGAAACTGAGTCGGCCGCAAGGCTTTATTAACCTCGCGGTTCAGCCGCCCTCGAATTTCGAGGGAATTGCATGGACCTCTCCACGAGTCAGCTGGAACTCTTGATTCTTCTCGCCGCACTCCTCGGACTCGCCTACGCGGGCGTCCAAACCGCCCTCGTCCTCCGGGAGGACGAAGGGGATGAGCGGATGCGCGAGATCGCCTCCGCGATCCGGGAGGGCGCGAACGCGTTCCTCCGGCGCGAGTACACCGTCGTCTTCATCGTCGCGGCGATCCTCGCCGTGGTCATTGCGCTGGCCTTCGGCATCTCGGGCGACGGGGGCCGCCTCGCGGTCGGATTCGTCTTCGGGGTCGCGGGCAGCGCGCTCGCCGGCGCGGTGGGGATGTTCGTGAGCGTCCGTGCGAACGTCCGGACGGCGGCGCGGGCTCGCGGCGGCAGTCTCCCCTCGACGATGAGCTTCGCGTTCCGCGGCGGCAGCGTCACCGGGCTATCGGTCGCGGGACTGGCCCTCCTGATCCTGGTCGCATTCTACTGGGCATTCAACGGGAACGTCCTGGACATGATCGGACTCCTGTTCGGCGCGTCGCTGATGAGCCTCTTCGCGCGCGTCGGCGGTGGCATCTACACGAAGGGCGCCGACGTCGGCACCGACCTCGTCGGAAAGGTCGAGGCGGGGATCCCCGAAGACGACCCGCGGAATCCCGGCGTCATCGCCGACAACGTTGGCGACAACGTGGGCGACTGTGCCGGGATGGCGGCGGACCTGTTCGAAACGTACGTCGTGACCGCGATGGCGGCCATGCTCCTCGCCTACCTGATCGGAGCCCCCTCGGTCCACCCGGTGCTGCTCGCCGCGTTCCCGAACGCAGTACTATTCCCCCTCTTGGTGTGCGCGTGGGCAATCCTCGCGACGATCATCGGCACGCTGTTCGTGCGTATGCGCGCGGGCGGCTCGATCATGGGCGCGCTCTACCAGGGCCTCGCCGCTACGACCGTCGTGGGAGTGATCGGGCTGTACCTGCTCGACTACTACTTCATGAACGGAAACGTCGGGATCTTCGTCGCGACCGCCGTGGGCCTCGTCGTGATGATCCTCATCGTCGTGATTACCGATTACTACACCAGCGCGAGCTACGGCCCGGTGCACCACATCGCCGAGTCGGCACAGGCCGGCGCGGGGACGACCGTCATCAGCGGACTCTCGGTCGGTCTCGAGTCGGCGTGGATGCCGGGGATCGTGGTCGTCGCGGGAACGCTGATCGCCTACGCGGCGGCCGGCTGGAACGGCGCGTCGAGCGCACCGGACGCCTACCTCGGCCTCTACGGGATTGGACTCGCGGCCGCGAGCATGCTCTCGGTCACCGGGATGATCATCTCGATCGACGCGTTCGGACCGATCACGGACAACGCGGGCGGGATCGCCGAGATGGCGAACCTCCCCGAGCAGGCCCGCGCGATCACGGACCCTCTCGACGCCGTCGGCAACACGACCAAGGCGATCACCAAGGGGTACGCGATCGCGTCCGCGGTCCTCGCCGCGCTCGCGCTCTTCGCAGCGTACACCTTTGCTGCGGCCTCCCAGTGGGGACACCCGTGGGCGTCGTTCACGGCACTCCTCACCCTGAGCACGCCGCTCGTCGTGGCGGGGCTGGTGATCGGCGCGGTCCTGCCGTTCTTCTTCACGTCGTTCCTGATGAACGCGGTCGGGATCGCGGCGGAGCGGATGGTCTTCGAGATCCGCCGCCAGTTCAAGGAGATCCCGGGCCTCCTCGCCGGCACGGCGAAGGCCGACTACGGTCGGTGCGTCGATATCGTGACCGTCACTGCGATCCGTCAGCTCGCGGTACCGGCGATCATCGCGGTCGCGACCCCGCTGCTGGTCGGCTTCCTGCTGGGGCCGGTCGCGCTCGCCGCGCTACTGCTCGGCGTCATCGTATCCGGATTCCCGCTCGCCCTGATGATGACCACAGGCGGGGCGGCTTGGGACAACGGAAAGAAGTACATCGAGAGCGGCCACTTCGGCGGGAAGCATTCGGATGCGCACAAGGCCGCGATCGTCGGCGACACGGTCGGCGACGCGACCAAGGACACCGCGGGTCCCGCGATCAACCCCCTGATCAAGGTCGTGAACACGATCTCGATCCTGTTCATCGCCCTGATCGTCGCGCACTCGTTCATCCCGATCTGAGCCCCCGCCGCTTCCGTCGAGGGGTTGATATGCGAGCGCGCGTTCTCCTGGAGTGAGGTCCCCCATGTGCGACACCTGCGGCTGTAACAACAAGAAGAAGCCGTAGGGTGGAGCCTGCTGCGCCGGACCCGTCCGGGCCGACGACCGACCACGCTCTCACCGTTTCTGTGCCCCCTTTCGGGCCCGACCATCCCCCTCACCGTCGAGGCAGAGTTTTCCCCGCCGCCATCCTCCGGGTCCGCGTGTTCGACCTCTCGGGGCGCGTCGTCCTCGTGACCGGCGCGTCGCGGGGCATCGGCCGGGCGATCGCCCTCGAGCTCGGCCGGGCCGGCGCCGACCTCGCCGTCCACCACCGCACGAATCCCGGCGCGATCGAGTCGCTGCGGGCGGAGCTGGCCCACGGCGGCCGGGACGCCCGCGTCTTCGCTGGGGACGTGTCGCGCCCGGAAGAGGTGACCCGGCTGGTGCGCGCGGCGGGGGACTGGAAAGGACGCCTGGACGGCGTCGTGACTTCGGCCGGGATCTATCGCGGCGACGACGTCGAGTCCGTGGGCCCGGCCGACTTCGACGACGTGGTCCGGACCGACCTCGAGGGAACGTTCCGCACGGTCCAGGCTGCCCTGCCGTACCTCCGGAGGAGCGTGCGGCCCGCGGTCGTAACGGTCTCCTCGGTCCTGGGCGCCCACGCCGGGTCCGGGGCCGCCCCGTACCAGGCGGCGAAAGCCGGCGTCGAGCAGCTGACCCGAGCCCTGGCACTCGAGCTCGCCCCTCGGATCCGGGTGAACTGCGTGGCCCCCGGTTTCATCCGGACCGACATGAATCGGGATGCCCACGGCGACCCGAAGATCGCCGCGGCGATCGCGTCGGCGACTCCGCTGCGCCGATGGGGGGAGGCCGACGACGTCGCGCCCGCGGTCCGGTATCTCCTGAGCCTCGAGGCGGACTGGGTGACGGGGCTGGTCCTCGGGATCGACGGGGGAATCCCCCTCGCATGATCGAAACCGCATCGCTCGCCGGCAAGGTGGCGGTCGTCACCGGGGGCTCCCGTGGGATCGGTCGTGCGATCGCCCTCGCACTCGCGGCCGAAGGCGCCGACGTTGCCATCAGCTACCGCAAGGAGGTCCGAGCGGCACGGGAAGTCGTCGCCGCGATCGAGCGGAGGGGACGCCGCGCGCTCGCGCTCCCCTGCGACGCCGCGCAGCCCCAAGAGACCGAGGAGTTCGTCCAGAAGGCGCGGGCGGGACTCGGGCGGATCGACATCGCGGTCGCGAACGCCGGGATCAGTGGGCCTACGGGATGGGAGGCGGTGACCCTTCCGTCGTGGCGCGAAACTCTCGAGACGGACCTCGTCGGGCCGTACTCGCTCGTCCGCACGGTCCGGCCTCACCTCGCCGACCGCGGCGCCTCGGTCGTCTTCGTCTCGTCGATCGCGGGCGTGCTCGCCGACCCCGAACTGCTGGCCTACTCGGTGGCGAAGGCCGGGCTGCTCTCCCTCACCCGGAGCCTCGCGCTCGCCCTCGGCCCGATCGTCCGGGTCAACGCGGTCGCCCCCGGCTGGGTCCGCACCGACCTCACCGCGAAGCTGCTCGAGTCCGCGCGCACCCGCGAGGCGATCCAACGGTCGATCCCCCGGGGCCGATGGGGAGAGCCGGACGACGTCGCGGCGGCGGTCGTCTTCCTCGTCTCGGACATGGCTCGGTTCGTGACCGGCGAGACCCTCGTGGTCGACGGCGGGACGTCCCTTCGCTGGACCGCGGGCGCCTAGATCGCTCGACCGTCGCGGCGGGCGGTCGCGCACTGACGGGCGCCGCGGCGCCCGCCGGGTTACGGTTCCAGTTCCTCCGGTTCGTCGGGCAGCGGTGGGGGTTTCCCCGCCACTCCACGGCGGCGAGCCACGTAGAGGATCAGCCCCACGATGACCGCAGCGCCCAGGAGGCCTCCCAGCGCCCAGAACACCGGGGTCCCGGAGGCCGTCGCCGGGGCCGACGCGGGCTCGAGAGAGAGCGTGACGGGAACGACGGAGCTGCTCGAATTGAGCAATAACGCGCTCTGGGCCGAGGTGAATCCCCCCATCTGGGCCACGACGGTGAACGCCCCGGCGTAAGCCACGACGGAGAACCGGCCGTTCGTCGCGCTCAGGGTGGATTGCGTCCAGGTCGTCCCCTCCGAGGTGTTTCCGGTCAACAGGACCGACACGCCTCCGAGGGGAACGCCCGAGAGCCCGTTGACGACGAGACCGCTGACGGTGATCGACGGGGGGTACAGCGTCAGGAGGTCGGTTTGCGCCGCCCCCGAGACCGTCACCTCGAACGAGAGCGGCACGTAGGGCGCGGTCCCCTGCGCGACGAGTTCGTGCGTCCCGTTCGCCAGGTCGACCGAGTAACTGCCGTTGGCGGCCGACGTTCCGAGGGACACCCCGTTCTCCAGGATCGAGACCCCTCCCAGCGGGCGGCCGGTCAATCCGTCTCGGACGACCCCTCCTGTGGGGAAGGTCGCGAGAGGGAGCGAGAACAGGAGGCCGCTGACCGGCCCGGCCACCTGAACGGCGAGCGAGTCGGTCAGGTAGCCCGGGTCCTCGGCAGCGATCTCGTAGCTCCCCCAGAGCAGGGTCATGGAAAAGCTCCCGTTCGGGGCAACCGGGCTCGAGGTTCCCCCGGAGGCGGTGACCACCGCGCTCGCGAGCCCCGGCCCGTTGCCCGGAGCGACCTCGACCTTGCCCGAGACGTCGTACCGCCCACCGGGTCCGATCGCGATGAGCAGGAAGCTGCGCACGGCCACACTCCGTCCGGAGAGGAGAGCGACCGTCTCGAACGACGACTGGTATCCCGTTGCCTCGGCTTCGAGCTCGTACGGGCCGGGAGGACCGGTGACGACGAAGCTCCCCGCGCCGTCCGTCGGCACCGGGGCGGAACAGTTGTCGGTTCCCCACGCCTGGCACGCCACGACGGAGGACCCGGGCACGGCGAGGTCGGTGCTCGCAGAGTAGACCGCTCCCGTGGCGCTGCCGTACTGCTGGACGAAGATCACCCCGACCGTATCGGTGACCCCCGCGGCCAGCGCGACGACGAGGTAGGTGTCGTTGTAGTCCGGCGCCCGAGCGTCGAGCACGAAATCTCCCGCGGGGGACGGCAGCTCAAACATCCCCCCGGGACCGCTCGGGGCGGACGCGAAGCACGGACCGGTGCCGACTCCCGAGGGCGCCGCGGAACAGAGGCTCGCCGTGGCATCGGCGAGCGGTGCACCGCTCGGAAGACCGAGAATCGACCCGGTCACCTCGGCGTACTCGGCGATCGAGACCGTTCCTGCCCAAACCCACGAGTCCGACACCGCGGTGACGAACACCGGTGTGTTGGTTACAAACCCGGTGGCCGCGACGGTGATGACGCTGGGGCCGGGGGCGGCCGCGATCCAGAAGATGCCGGAGCCGTTGGTCGTCGTGCTCGTCGCGCAGGTGGGTAGCGCAGAGGGACAGACCGTCACGGTCGCGCCCGATACGATCGAGTTCCCCGGATCCGAGAGGACCTCCCCGGCGACGATCCCGTCCCCGATGAGGTGGGCGACCGGCGCGGAGAGGAACTGCCCGTACGCGACGGAGTACGTCGTGCGGTCGGCCTCATACCCGTGAAGGGTTAGGGAGATCGTGACCGACGGGCTGGGCGGGGCGTCCACCAGGTACTGCCCCACCGAGTTGGTCGTGACCCCCTGCTTTCCGACGGAGGCTCCCCCCGAGGACGCCGAGACCAGCACGCCGGCCAAGGCGGCGCCCGTCCGCTCGTCCGCGACCCGGTCGGAGACCCACCCCCAGGGCTCGATGGCCACCGCGGCGAGGTGGTCGGGGGAGCTGCCGTTGACGTAGGTGGTGGCGGTCGAGTTGACGACCACCGTGAGGAGCGTCGAGGTGTAGTCGGGCGCCGAGATGTTGAGCTCGACCAGGGGAGAACCCTCCGGGAGGCTCGGCGGCGCGCTCACGTTCACGAAGCCGGCTCCGTTGGCTACGCCCGTTCCCGGGAACGTGGTCGCGAGACCCCACAGCGATCCGGGCTCACCGACGGACACCGTCGCGTACGGGACCCCTGCTCCGGTCGCGGCATCCCCCACCTCCGCGTCGACCCAACCGTAGTGCTCGAGGGCCATCGGTGGAAGCGCCACCGTCCCGCCCGCGGCCAACGTGTAGTTCCCGGCCCCACCCTGGGAGGTGCCATTCACCGTGATGCCGACTCCGATCGGTATCCAGGACCCTGCGCCCCCCGCCGTTATGTTCAGGCCCCGGCTCTCCGGGAAGACCATCGCAAACGTGCCGTTGGCGGTTAGGGTCTCCCCCTGCGTCATGTCGACCGGGAACGTCGTATCGGCCGTGACCGCGTCGAACCGGACCGGGAGGTCCTCCGGGGAGGTGGCGTTCGCGTTCACGACCGACCCGGTGATGATCCCGAACACGCTCAATCCGATCGCCGGACCGATCGATGTACTGACGGTCCCGTTCGTGACGTTGACGTATGAACGGTTCTGCTCGAAGCCTCCCGGCGCGGTACCCGGTCCGGAGCCGGTCCCGTCGGCCTCCAAGAGATCGTACTGCCCGGTGGGCGCCGAGGCGTTGAAGTAGCCCGAGGTCGCCACGATCCCGGCCGGACCGCAAATAGTGACCTCGTTGGTGCAGATCTCGACGGTCGCCTGTCCCGGTCCGAGGTCCATCGCTTCGGTGACGCCCGTGAGCCAGCTCTCGGGGTCGATGACCAAGCGTCCGGTCGCTGTGCGGAACGGAACGAGCGAGATCGTCCCCACGTCGACGACCGTCGTGTTCCCGCTGACGTTGACGAAAAGGTCGGTCGAATAGTATCCGGCGGCGCTCGCGGTGAGGGTGTAGTCGCCGGCGGCCAACGAGTCGTTGAACTCCCCGCCGTCCCCTCGTACGGTCGATAAGGTAGAGGCGGGAGCGCCGGAGTACGGGCTCGCGGTCAGCACGGCGTTCGGCAGGCCAATCCCGTACTCCGCATCCGTCACCCGGCCCGTGACCCAGGCCCCCGGGGACGCGGACGTCTCGTCCGAGGTAGCCAGCGCCGGGTCATTACCGGGGGGATCCCCCGGCCCCGGGGCGACCGCGGACCGGAGGACGATCGGAGGTGCGCTCGAGTTCTGCCCGGGGGACGTCACGTTGACCCAGGTCCAGCCGGTGATGTACCCGGGGGCCGACGCCTCCACTTCGTAGGTGCCGACCGGTGTCGTCCCCGCTGCGGTCGCGCCGTAGTACGAGCCGTTCGAGGAGGTCAGACCGTCCGGACCGACGGGCTGGCAGGAGTTCGGGTTGGCGACCGCGCACAGTTGAATGAGGGCTTCGTAGAGGCCGTCTCCGTCCGAATCGACCACACGGCCTAGGACGTAGCCGAGCGGCGTGAGCAGGATCGTACCCGTGTCGTTGTCCCGGCTCACGTACACCCAGGTCGAGTTCGGCTCGAATCCGGCCGCGGAAACGGTGACCTCGTCCCAACCGACCGGGGCGCTCGAACGGAACGTCCCACTCGCGTTCATCACCCCGTTGCCGCAGGCGCCGGCGCTCGGGGACGTGCCCGCGGGGCAGACCTCGATCGACGGAAGGCCGGCGACCGGGGCGAGCGTCCCCGACTGAAGGATCTCTCCCGATACCTCGGCGCTCGTGAGGTTGATGAGGTTCGAGCGGTCCTGGTCCGACGACGCGAGGTGGAGGGGAAGGGTTGGCCAGCTGAGCGGCGGGTTGAAAGCCCACGTGAAGTTCGCCGACCCGTTGGTCGGCGTGACCCGCACCTCGACCGGCCCGGGGGGCGCCGCGACGCAGTACGTCGTCGCCGCTGCCGGGATCCCCGGCTGGGGACAGCCGGACGGCGCGACGAACGTCGAGGAGCCGTTGTACGCGGCGTCCGCGTACGACGGAGGCCCGCAGATGGCCGTCTCGTCCGTGGAGCAGGCGGAAACCTCCCAGCCGGTCAGGTCCGCCGGGAGGACGTCCCCCTCGATGTAGGTCCCCGGTAAGAGGTCGATCCCTCCCGCGTTCACCACTCGCCCGGGCGTAACGTTGACCCACCCGTAGTTCTCGAAGACCGGGAGGTCGCCCGGGATCGGCCAGGTCGGGTGGCCGGAGGTCACGCACCCGATCTCGTCGGGGGCGACGGTCACGTAGTTTCGCAAGGGAATTCCCTGAATGGTCGCCACTTGTCCGGGACTGACGCACTCGGAGGTGCAGCCGAACGAAGACATGTTTCCCGAGCTCGCGACGTAGAACGTGTAGTGCAGACCGTCGAGGTTGCAGGCCGTGACCACCACGTACTCCCCGACGGGCCAGGTCGAGGTCGGGACCGACGCAGCGTAGGGCTGCGAGACACCGGAGATATTCGCCCAGAGCTGGATCGCCCCGGTGGGGACCATGCTGACCGAGCCCATGTTGACCGGGGCGCTCCCGGGGGGCGTCGCGGGCACCACGCCCAGTACGGTCGTATCGAAAACGTACCCAGACGCGTAGAGGTGGACGATGTCCGGACCCACCGGGGCCTGGGCAGTGAGCACGGGCCCTCCGGCCGTCGCTCCTTGGGCCGGACAGTATCCCGTCGACCGTGAACAGACTCCGATCGCGGCCGTCGTTCCCGATATCGGAGACCCGGTCTCGGCGTCGACGATCGAGAGCTGGACCTCGGTCATGTGGGGGAGAAGGACCGTCCCGACATCGAGCGACCCGCCCGCGGACGCGTTCACGAAGGTGGTGTTCGGCTCGTACGGGGCCGACGCGGCGATCGGCACGAACGATAGTTCCGAGGGGATCGGGGGCACTGCAACCGTGAACTGACCCTCGGCATTCGTGTGGGTCGATGGACTGCCGGTCACCGCGCCGTCGCGGCTGACGGCGGAGATGGCGACGCCCGCGACGGGTTCGTGCGCACTGTCGTCTCCCCGCACGACGCCCGACACCAGCGCGTCCGCGACGAGCCCGACCGTTCCGACGCTGACATCCGCTCCCGCAGCGACATATGTCCAGGTTCGGTTCGTGAGGTAGTACGCGTTGGAGACGAGGAGCTCATTCTCTCCCACGGCCGCGGAGACACTGAACCGTCCGTTCGCCCCGGTTTGAGCGCTCCCGCACCCCGTCGACGGGCAGAACCCCGTCAGCGGCTCTGCGGTGACCACAGCGCCCGAGAGTGGGGTGTTGGGTGGTGCCGCCGAAACGACGGTGCCGACGATCGAACCGTCCGACGGAGGCGATCCGGGGGCCGGGGAACGGTCGACGGCCGTTCGCACTGTGTCGGACCCGTTCGACACCAAAGACGAGATGGTCTCGTTTCCGGCTCCTGCGAACACCGGGCTCGTGCCGAGTGCCGAGCGCATTTCCTGCGCCAGCTGTACCGAGTTCACCTCAGGCTCGCCCGCGGGGTTCTGTCCGGGAATTCCGGTCCGCTCGCCGGACCCCGGCTGAGGGGATGGGAGTGCCAGGGGCGCCCCGGGCGCCCTTGCACGGCTGCTGGTGGTCGTCGTGCCGGCTACGAACGATGCTGAAAGGACTGTCAGCAGGACTACGCCCACCGCGACCACGCGCCGCCACTCGTCCCGGTTCCAGCGGAAGAGAGTCCATCGGAGGGGGCGGCCCGTCTCACCGGTTCGCGGCCGCTGAGGTCGCGGTGACATCGGGTCAGCGGTTTCGCGGCTCGGACCGGGTCCCAAGCTCACGGCCCGTTCGAAGCGAGCAATCACTCTTAATCCTGCGGTACACGGCCCCCGGTCTTTGTCGCGCCGAACTCGGCCCTCCGAGTGGGTCGGAGACTCGGGCAGGGGGTCACCGCGGGATCGGGTCGGGCGTCGGCCGGTCGCCCCGGGTCGGACCGGCGCGGGCCCGCTGCAGTGCGATGGCTTCAAAGAGATATGGACGCAAGAGATGGTGAACCGAGCAGCAGACATGGTTTCCGGCTTCCCGCGCGCACGGCGTCGATCGACGGGGGCGAACACCGTCCTGCTCGTCGTCCTGCTGGCGGTCCTGGTGTCCCTCCCGGGAGGGTACGAACGTTCGGATGCGCGGGCTCCCTCGGCCAATCCCACAGGTGCGGGCCCATCGGTCGGGGCGGGGACGACCGTCGAACGTCCCGTGCTGGGCTCCGAGGTCGCCCCCCGCGCATCCCCGGGGGTCTCCGTCGGAAGCGGGCCGGCTGGGATTGCGTTCGACCCGCAGAACGACCGGCTCTACGTAGCGGACAGCGGTTCCGGCAGCGTGGACGTCGTCAATGCGAGCACCGGCCAGCTGGTCGGCTCGCCGATCGTGGTGTCCAGCGACCCCCAGGGCGTCGTTTACGCGAGTGGAAACAAAAGCGTGTTCGTCTCGGACGCAGGCGCCGGGGCGGTCTCGGCCATCCGCGCGGCGACCGACACCCTCGAAAGGTACGCGATCGGGGTTGGCGGCGATCCGACGGGGTTGGCCTACGACGGCGCCGACGATTACGTCTACGTGGTCAACACCGCGACGAACAACGTCACGGTCCTCTCCGACCTTCAAAACGCCCAGGTGGTCCCCGGCTTCGCGGTCGGGGCGGCGCCGCGCGGAACGGCGTTCGACAGCGCGACCGGCAACGTCTACGTCGCGAACTCTGGGAGTGACAATGTGACCGTGATCGACGGCAGCGTGGGATCAGTGACCGTCGGGGGTGTCCCCGTCGGTCGGGACCCGGTCGCACTCGGATACGATAGCGCGGACGCTCGGATCTACGTCGCCAACCAAGCCTCGGACAATCTGACGGTCATCAACGCTTCCCGGAACCGGGACCAGTCCGGCTCGGTGCCGGTCGGCCTCTCCCCCGACGCGATCGTGTACGACGCCGCCACGAACGTCCTGTTCGTTGCCGACGCCGGCTCGGACAACGTCACGGTGGTCGATCCCGCGACGGGACAGGCCGTCGCCTCCATCCCGACCGGGGCGGACCCGGACGCCCTCGCGCTTGCCCCGGCGAACGATGACCTCTACATCGCCAATTACGCCTCGGACAATCTCACGGTGGTCAATGCGACGACCTACGCGGTCGTGATCCCTCCGATCCCGGTCGGCGAAGGTCCCGACGCGATCGCGTACAACCCGACGCTCAACCTGATGTACGTTGCCAACTCAGACTCGGGCACGATCACGGAAATCAGCGGCGCATCGTACTCGGTGGTACCACCGGCCATCCCGGCCGGCGAATCGCCCTGCGGTCTGGCGTTCGACCCAGAGAACAACAGCCTGTGGGTCACCGATCTCGACTCTGACGTTGTATCGGTTCTGAATGCGACCACGGACGTTCTGGAACGGACTCTTCCCACCGGCTCGGGGCCCTGCGGGATCGCGGAGGCGGGAGCGGAGATGCTGGTCGCCAACTCGGGATCGGACAACGTTTCGGTCTTCAACAGCTCGACCGGGGATCCGGTCGGACCCGGCATCGCGGTGGGATCCGGCCCCGCAGCGATCGCCTACGACCCGTCCGACGGACGAGCGTTCGTCGCGGATACGGGGTCGAACAACGTCACGGTCATCGAGGTCGCGACCCGATCGGTCCTCCCAGCGAACGTGACCGTCGGAACGGCCCCCGTCGCGGTCGCGGTCGACGTCGCAACCGCCGAGGTCTACGTCGCCAACTCCGGATCGAACAATCTCACCGTCGTTTACACGAACCTCACGGGCGGAACGATCGGAGCGCCCCGCGTGGGTACGTACCCGGCGGGGATCGGGATCGACCCGGTCTCGGGTTCCGTCTATGTGGCGAACGCCGGTTCCGACAATCTCAGTGTCATCGACGGCCTGACCCTCACGACGACCGGCTCCGTCGGCGGGGTAGGGGACGGCCCCACGGCGATCGCCTATGACGGCGCCACCGGGAGTCTGTTCGTGGTGGACGCCGGATCGAACGAAACGTCGGTGGTCCCGGGCTCCCCTCCCCCGTCCTACTCGGTGACGTTCGAGGAGGGCGGGCTACCGGGCGGCGAGGAATGGTCCGTGACGATCGCGGGGGAGGAACATTCCTCCTCGGTAGCCAGCGTCGTGTTCACCGAATCGAACGGGACCTACGCCTACACGGTCGCCGGGCCGTTGCCGTGGATCCCCATCCCTGGGTCGGGATTCGTCACGGTGCGTGGCGCCAGCGCGGACTCGGTCGTCGAGTTCTCCCGCCTCGCGAACGCGACCTACGCCGTCGTCTTCGTGGAAGCGGGACTCCCGGCGGGCACCTCCTGGAGCGTCGACCTTAATGGGTCGGAGGTGCCGTCGGACGGTTCGCGCATCTTCTTCAACGAGACGAACGGGACCTACGCGTACACCGTTGGCTCCGCTGGCTGGGTTCCCACTCCCGGGCAGGGCTCGGTATTCGTGGAGGGAGGACCTCAGAACGTGAGCGTCTCGTTCGCGAGCCAACCCCCCCCGACCTACGTGCTCGACTTTGTGGAGACCGGGCTCTCCGCGGGATCTCCGTGGTCCGTCGATCTGGCGGGTCGCACATCCTCGACGTCTCTCGCCGTGCTCGCATTCGAGGCGACCAACGGGAGCTACGCGTTCACGGTCACCGCTGTCGGATACTCGGCAACCCCCGCATCGGGAGTGGTTCGGGTCTCCGGAAACACTACGGACCAACCCGTGCGGTTCCAATCACTCCTCGTCCCCCCGACCGTCGGGACCCGGTCGGCTCTGGAGGTCGGGCTCGCGTTGGGGGTGGTCGGGGTCACGGTCGTGCTGGCGGCGATAGCGGTCGTTCTCGGACGACGGCGCGACCGCAATGCCCGCCCGCCCGAGGGGCCGCCGGACCCGGCCGAGCCGCCCATGGACGAGTCTCCTCCCCTTGAGTGAGGATCGGCCCCACGCAACGGAGGGCGGGCGGACGGAGCGCTTCGCCCGTCGGCCGGGTCGCCCGGGGCCGGTGGGGTTTCGCGGATCCGCCCGGGAAGCGAGCGTCCCCCGAACGGACTACGCGTAGTGGCTCAGGCTCGACCGCTCCTTCTTCGCGGCCTCGCGCTCTTCGCCGTGCTCTTCGCGCCGCCGCTCCTTCTCGCACTCCTCTTCGGTCACCCAGAGGAACTCGAGGTCCTCCGGGTGGTCGTGCGCCACGAACGCGCCGGCCTCGAATGCGCTCGAGAGGAGCTCTTCGAGGTTCTCGGCATCCGACCCCTCGAGCCGTCCCGCCGTCCGCCAGTACCAATCCGGAGCCTTCCCCGAGGCCTGGAGGTACTCGGTGACCAGGTCGTAGATCGACGACCGCTCGTCGGTCAGTCGAACGTGGAGGTGGCGGTCCTTGTCGTCGGCTGCGGGGGCCTCGGAGGAGGGCATGGTCCCGAAGGCCGGGGAGGCGCTATAACTCCTCGTTCCGCCGGGAGGGCCGCCGGGGGATGCTTGAAGAGGGCGCGTGAACTGGGGCGCTCGGAATTCCATGTACGGAGCCTCCTCGAACGCCGCGCCACCTCCGGCCCCGGGGTCGAATGACCCGGCGGTCCGCACGCAGCGGTACAACTACCTCACGTCGCGGCTCCGGAACCGGCAGCTCACGATGGAGGAGGCGACGGAGCTGTTCGCCCTGATGCAGGCGATGCTCGCCCGCGCGAACGAGCTTGCCCGCGTCGCCGCCTACCGGTCCGCCGCGTCGGCGACTCCCGCCGCCTCCCCCTCCACGCCGTCCGCTCCGCGCCCGCTCGCCGCGAGCTCCTCGTCCGACGACCTCCTGCTGGTCGGGATCCTGGCGATGGGCGCCGGAGCCGGACTGCTCGCGGCGCTCTCGCAGAGAATGGGAAACCCACCTCCGCCCCCCAGCCCCCCGAACCCGCGGTCGAACGCGAGCACCAACTCTCGGTAGGGGCCGGCGATGTCGGCCGACCGGTTCGTCTTCGCCCACCTCGCGGATGCCCACGTCGGCGCCTGGCCGCGCGACCCGGCGGTCCGCGCGGCGCTCCGGGAAAGCGTCCTCCGGGCCCTCTCCGTTGTCTCCGAGCGCGGCGCGGAGTTCCTGCTCATCTCGGGCGATCTGTTCCATACCCCCGTACCCGACCCGGGCGAGGTTGCCCCGATAGCGGCGGCGCTCCGCGAGCTGGTCGAGAAGGGTCGGAGGATCTACGTGATCTACGGCTCCCACGACTACATCGCGCACCGGACCAGCTGGCTCGACGTGCTCGCCGAGACCGGGGTGTTCCTCAAGGTCGCGCCCGAAGCCGTGCGGAGCGAGGGGACCCGTTGGACGCTGCCGTACCTCGTGGATCTACCGACCGGCGCCCGCATCGCCGGGATCTCGGGCCGCTCGCACGGTCTCGACCGAGACTACTTCCGCGCCGTCGACTCCGAGGCGTTCCGCGCAGAACCCGGGTTCAAGATCTTCCAATTCCACGCCGCGGTGGAGGAGTACCTTCCCCCCCCGTTCCGCCAGCACATCCGGGGGATCCGAAAGGAGGACCTCCCGACGGGCTGCGACTACTACGCCGGTGGCCACATCCATTACACCTACGAAGGCGAGGGACCGGGGGGAGGGCGCCTCGTCAACCCGGGCGCGGTGTTCGGGACCAGCCGGACGGACCTCGAGCACGGCGCAGCCGGTCGGACCCACCAGGGGATCGTGGTCGTGACCGTCGACCGCGGCGCGACGTCGGTCGAGTTCGTCGACACCGCGCCGAAGGAGACGATCCGCCTCGTCGAGGTCGACGTCAGTGGCCAGAGCGCGGAATCGGCGCACCGGACCGTGGCGGCGAAGGTGCGGGCCGCGAACGACCGCCCGGGCGTGCTCGTGTTTCCGAAGATCCGAGGTACGCTCGCCGACGGCACCGTCGCGGCCCTCGCGCTGACGGCGGTCGCCCGAACGGAGGGGAAGGCGGCGGGCACGGTGCACTGGGACGTGAGCGACCTCGAAATGCCCGGCGCTGCCGGAGGCGGGTCCACGAACGAAGCGGAGATCGAGACGACCGAGATCCAGCGGCTGCTCGAGGTCGGGGCGGAGACCCCGTCCTGGCTCGCGGGCACGGACGGCGAGCGGACGGTCCGAGAACTCGTCCGGGAGCTCGGGATACCGAAGGCCGAGGGGGAGTCCCGGCAGGACTACGCGAACTCCCGGCTGGGGGCGGCCCGCCGGCTGCTGGACGTGCGCCTCGACGGCGCGACGTAGGGGGACCCGTGCGGCTCCGACATCTTCGCGTCAAGAACATCCGCAGCTACGTCTCCGGTGCCTTGGAGTTCGGCGCGGGGACGACACTGATCTCGGGAGACGTCGGGGCGGGAAAGACGAGCCTCCTCTACGCCATCGAGATGGCGCTGTTTGGGACCTCTGAGTTCGACGCCGCGTTTCTGGTCCGGCACGGCGCCGCGCACGCCGAGGTCGCCGTTGGTTTCGAGGACGACACGCACCGCTACGAGATCTCCCGGCGGTTCCGTCGGGTCCGACGCAAGGGAAAGGAGACGTTCGAGCCGGAGGCGACCTCCTTCTCGGTAGACGGGGCGAAGACCGAGTACTCGGCGACCGAGCTGCGTCAGCGGGTGATCGAGCTGCTCGGATTTCCGGACAATCCCAATCCGCAGGCCCACTCCGACCTCTGGCGCTGGGCGGTCTACGTCCCTCAGGAACGGATGCGGGACATCCTCGCCGCGAAACCCCAGGACCGGCTCGAGACGGTCCGAAAGGCGCTCGGCGTGGAGAAGTACCGGACCGCGGCGGAGAACGCCCAGGAGCTTGCGACCGACCTGCGACGTAGCGCCCACGCACGACGCGCAGAATCCGAGCTGCTGAGGCATTACGACGACGATTTCGCCGAGATCACGCAGGAAACCGACCAACTCCGGGCGGAACGGGTCGAGCTGGAACGCTCGATCGAGAGTCGAGCCACCGCGGTCACCGCCGCCCGGGCGGAGACGGAGGCCGCGCGGGAATCGGCACGAAAGTCGGAGGCGGACCGGCGCGAACTCGAGAGTCTCGAACGAGAGGACGCGGCCGATACGGCCGGGCGGGCCGAACGGGCGCGGGTCCGCGCCGAGCGCCTCCGCACGATCGATCTCCGCGCGGCGGAGGCCGAGACCGCTCGCACGGAGGCCGCGGAGCTCCCGGCCCGGAGACAGGCCCTCGCGACGAGCGAAGCGGACCGCGCGCGGCGGACCAC
>JBAWFC010000028.1:0-2838 GCA_049591535.1 Thermoplasmata archaeon
CCTCGAGGCTCTTCGTCGTGTGGTGTCGATCGATGGAGTTCACTGCGCGGAACTTGCTCCCATCAATGGCGACGATGCTCGGGTCCAACAGTCCGAGCCTCCGGCAGAATGCCACCATCTCTCGAAACACCAGGCGGACTTGGTCGACGCTGGCCATCCGAAAGTCCGAGATGGTCTTGAAGTCGGGAGTAAGCTTGCGCATCAGCCAGATCACCTCGAGGTTCCGATGACACTCGCGTTCCAGCCTCCGGCTGGAACGGACCCGATTGAGGTAGCCGTAGAGGTAGAGCTTCAGCAGATCGGCGGGGTTGTAGGGCGGTCGACCCATCTCGTTCGGTTCGGCGTGGACAAACCCCATCTTCCCGAGGTCCAGGCTATCGACAAAGGAATCAATGAACCGAACCGGATTCTCCTCGGAAACGTAGTCGTCGAGGATCTCGGGGAGGAGCAGTTGTTGACGACGGTTAGTACTCGGGACGAAGCCGCTCACAGGCTCCTCCGTCGGGGCCGTTCCTCCGGCCAATCCTCGTCGGTGATGACGAGATAGGCCGTTTTCCCCAGGTACTCTCGGGGACACGTGACCTTCGCGCCCGTCCCATGGGGAACGACCGGGCGCCGGACGAACCCAACGATCCCTTCGACGTTCAGCCTGGTCCGCAGCTCGAGTTTCGGTAGTCTCGGCATACTAGCTCTGTAAGAGCAGTACTCCGGATAAACCTATGTTCTACTTTTCACACAGTCTCCCCCACTTACAAAACGATCGAGGTCGACTACGACGCATCTTTCCTTTCCCAACCCGCCCTTTAACGCGGGCTACCGAACGGACCTCGGGTGGGGAAGCGCTCCGCGATACGCCCTGACTACGAAGGCACTCGCTACGGAGAACCCCATTCGCGCTGCCAAATTCCCTCCCACTGATCCCAGTGCCCCCTCTTCGGGGAGATTCGCTGGGTCACAACGGAGCGGAGAGGCAGCACCGGTATGAAGCCGACTTCCACGAGCCCTCGCAATTCAGTTGCACTGAAGAAGTGAATGTCGAGCCCCCGTTTTGGGCCGTCCAGATACCGCACTGTGAACCGTCCGTCACTACCCTTCTCGACCACGGTGTGAGGGTACTCCGGCTCGGTTCCCGCGGCGTTGACCCGGATGCAGAACAACCCCCCTGGCTCCACCCGCCCGAGTGCGCGCTTGACCTCTGTGTGCGTCGCTGCCTCCTTGCCATGCTGTAGGGACTGAATCGCAATCACGACCGAGTACTGAACTCCGCGGGGAAGAACTGAAAGGTCTCCGCAAACGAGTCGAGAGGCATGCTCCGGGGCGCGTTCAGCGAGCTGGGCAAGGGCTGTAGGAGAAACGTCGAGTCCAACGAGATCCAGTCCCCCCGCAACCAACGGTAGGTAGTTCCTCCCGTTCCCGCACCCGATGTATAACCCATGAGCCGAGCCGAGTCCGCGTGCCACCGCGGTTGCCAGGATGGTTTCGACGAATGGGAGGGGCGGATCATCGAGGTAGCGTCGGTTTCGGTACTCGATCTCCCACGCGTTTGTAACGGTCGGATCGGGCAGAGGAACACCTCGCCCTCCCAAGTCAGCTCTCCGACTTTGAGCTTGCGGCAGGAGACGCCGCGTATCGTCCGGGAACCTACACCTTTCGTGTGATCGAAGTCGACCCCATCTATCCACGTCGGATGTCGAGGGCGCGGAGCGTCGCCCTCAGGGACTTGACCCGCCCTCGAACTTCGGGGCCTACACCGAAACGGTCCGCGATCCGGCAAGCTTGGTCCAGCGTCCGCACCGACACGCCGGCTTGGAGATCCCGTTCGATGGCGGGTATGTAGAGCTGCCAGTCGTCCGGCGCGTTGAGCCGCATGTAGAAGACGACCGCCGGCGTCGCGTAACGGATGTCGTCGTGTACGGTCGAGCCGGCCGTGCTGACGTACCGACCGAAGGATTCCCGATCGGACCGCCCGGAGAACGGTTCTCCCGCGATGAACTCCAGCTCTATCCGTAAGCCGTCGATCGACACGAATGTCCCGCGGATGCTGCCGCCGTCCGGATCGAGCGGTGAGGCGTCTCGCCTGGACTCCAACGCCGAGTCGACCGTCGGCCAGTCCGTCTCTTTGATCAGGACGTCCACGTGCTTGGTCGCGACGGGCACAACCTGTTCTACGGCCGAGCCGCCCACGACCACGAACGGCACTCCAATCTCCGACCGGAGCCACCGGCCCACGGCCGCCGTCTGCCCCGTCTGCGTCACGTTTCGGTCTCACCCGGATTCTTCCGAAGCTTCCGCTCCAGCGCGGACCTTTCGATCGACTCGCCCTCCCTTGGAGTGAGGGGAAGAACGTCAAAGAAACGGACGTACGCGGCGCGACGACCGAGACCTTCCTCCCAGATTCGCTGCGTGAGATACCTCGGGTCCCACTTCGAGTTCCGATCCAGCAGCGCCCGAGCGCCGATCATGTCGAACCGCAACATCGCCACGGCTGTGTCCTCAGGCCGGGGCGACCGAGCCGCGCGCTCGGACCGAAAACGAATGGTGCCGAGGGTCGTGTCGACCAGCGACGAGACGGCCTCGGCCAGCACGAGGCGCGTCGGGAAGGGATGGGGTAACCAAGGTCGGTGACCCGTCTCGACGTGAGCGGGTGAAGGGGAACGTCATGCCGCCGTGCCGTTTCTGCGGCGTCCTCCGAGTCGATGCGGAGGCGGTACCATGTGTTTTCGGTTTAGCCGAACCAACCCTCTCGGAACCTCTCTCGGGTGATGTTCGGGTCCCGGGCCCGAACATCCAGGCGACCGACCATCTCGTCGATGGGATCGGGGATCACCTTCCGTTTGC
>JBAWFC010000029.1:0-44192 GCA_049591535.1 Thermoplasmata archaeon
CGTAAGCACTCAGCCCCCTGGCCCGTGAGCTCGTAGGCATCGACTCGACCGAAAGTACTTTCTCCGGGCTCTCCTTGGGTCCTTGCCCGAGGACGATGACCTCTCGGGATCTCCGAACCCTACTGGCTCCCGAGGACTCCGACGACGAGATCGTCGTCTCGCGCAAGAAGATCGCCGAGTTGTTGCGACGATCCGAACGGCTCGATCGGGCCGAGCAACAGCTCCGGGAAGCCCAAGAGGAGGTCCGTCGTCTCCGGGAGGAGAAGGCCCGCGCTCGCGAGAAGCGTTCGGCGCTCCAGACCGCGCTCGATCGACTACGCGCCTCCCTCCCCGTCCTCGGAACCGACGCCCGAACGGCGGCCGCCGTGGGCGTCCCGTCGAGCCGCGTCTTCTTCCGACAGCCTCCACCACCGTCCGACCAGCGTCGGTCGAGCGGCGGCCAGCCGGGCCACAAGGGGACCACCCGTCCTCGACCCACACCGAATGCGCTTCCCAAGGTGCTCGCACTGAAGGAGTGCCCGAAGTGCACCTATCCGCTCGGCGAACCCGCCGACTCGTGGAGTCGGCCCGTCACCGACCTCCCCGCCCCGAGCCTCGAGGTCTTCGACCTCGAGGTGCTCCGCTACAAGTGCCCGGGCTGCGGCGAGCGGGTCCATGCGGAGATCCCTGAGGCATATCGGGGCGACTTCGGCCCGCGCCTCAAGGCGTTCGTCGCCGAGCTGCGGGTGCTCGGGATGCCGTTCGAGAAGATCGCCGAGTTGCTGCGGATGCGCTACGACCTCGACGTGAGTGTCGCCTCGCTCCTCGCGATGGAGGCGGGCGTGGCGGAGTCGTTGGACGAGACCTATCAGGGGCTCGGCGAGGAGTTGCGGGACGCCGAGCGGACCCCCACGGCGCAGGGGGACGAGACGGGGATGCCGGTGAACGGTCGAACGGAATGGCTGTGGGTCGGGACCTCGCCGACGGTGACGGTCTACCACATCCAGGCAGGTCGGGGCGGCCAAGAAGCAGCGGCGATGTGGGCCGGGTATCAGGGGAAGCTCACCCATGATGGCCTGGACGCCTACAACGCGGTGACGGGGGCGGAGCACCAGATGGACCTGGTGCACGCGAACCGGTGGCTGCAGAAAGTGGAGGCGAGCCACGGGATCCGACCGAGAGGGCTACGGAAGGAAGAGGGGCCGACGTATCTTCGGGCGGGACGGCCGCCGAGGGAGTTCCTGCGGTTCGCGGCGGCGGTGCGAGCGCGGCTGCGAGCGGAGGTGCGGTGGGTCGAACGGTATCCCCGCGCCTCGTCGGTCGCCCGGGAGCGTCGGTATGCTCGGGCCGTTCGGTCGATGGGTCGGTTCCTGGCGAGAGAGTGGCGGGACGAGGATGCGATGCGGATCGCGGACGAACTGGGTCAGCGGCTCGAGACGTTGTTCACGTTCGTGCGGCGGCCCGGGGTGTCGTGGAACTCGAACGAGGTGGAGCGGGAAGTGCGGGTCGCGGTCGTGCACCGGAAGATCAGCGGGGGCCGAAGGACCGCACGAGGGGCGTGGGTGCTCGAGCGACTGCTGACGGTGTGGCGAACGTGCGCGAAGCGAGAGCGTCGGTTCTGGAAAGTGGTCGCGGACCGGCTCGGCGCGCTCCCTCAGGCCGGGGCGGGGGCTCCGTCAGCCGGGCCAGCGAGCTGAGTCGTTACCCCTCGTCGGTGCGCGAGGGGGCGTGCCCGGCAGCGCGGCGGGAACGGTCGCCCCTCCGGGGCCATCTGGGGAAGTCGGACCCGCCGTCCCCACCGGCGTCACCGTAATCGTCAGCAGGTTCGCGGATTTAGACCTGCCCGAAGGCGTCTCCGCGGGACCGACTCGCATCGAATTGAGTCGACCCCGCCCGATCTGTTTCCCGCGCATGGATGACGGATATTTCCTGACGAGTACGGCCCTCCGGACTGCGCGGTTGGCTCCGGGGAAGGGCGAGCCGGGTTTCCGGAGAGAGTGGCCACACGGACGGTGAATCCGGCGCTACGGCTAAGTAGCCCCTCCGGTCATCCGATATCGGCGGAGGCGTCCGCCAGCCGCTCCGGCGAACTGCCCTCACGGGACAATGACGCCTGCTCCCTAAAACCGGAGTAGGCGAAAATGGATTGGACAGGACAGGTCGTCAACATCCTCCAGGCGGCCACCGTTCTACTCCTGGCCCCGCTGATCGCGGGGATCTCTTACCGAGTCAAGGCTTGGACCGAATCCCGGACCGGCCCGTCAATATTCCAGCCGTACTTCGACCTGGCGAAGTACCTACGCAAAGAGACGTTGCTGCCGGAGAACTCGTCGCGGATGTTCGTGATTGCCCCGTTCATCGCATTCGGGGCGTATCTTCTGATCGCGGTCGTGGTCCCGATCATTACCCCCTATCCCATCCCCTTCGCCTCTACGGTCGACTTCCTGGGCGGCGGACTCCTTTTCGGGCTGGCCGGGACGGTCACCCTCCTCGCGGCCCTCGATTCCGGAAGCAACTACGCCGCCTTGGGGGCGAGCCGGACCGTTTCGTTCGCCGCGTTCGCGGAGCCGACCCTGATCATCGTGTTCTTCGCCGTCGCGGTGATTACAGGGACCAACAACCCGTACGTCACGAACAACCTCATCTCGTCGTCCACCTCGGCCTACCTCTCCCCGACCCACCTTCTCGTAACCGCTGCGTTCTTTCTCCTGCTGCTCGCCGAGACCGGGAAGCTGCCGGTCGAGAGCGCGGGCCTCATGGAGTTCGGAATGCTCGAGGACGGTCGCGTTTTCGAGCACTCGGGACGGCTGCTCGGGATCAATCGGTGGAACAGCTGGCTGAAGCAATTCCTGCTCTACGCGGTGTTCGTCAACGTCTTCGCCCTCCCGTGGGGGATGTCCGCCGCGCCTACGATCGAGGGGGCGCTCGGCAACATCGGGCTTCTGTTCGCGAAGCTCCTGCTGCTGGTCGGCGTCGTCACGCTCGTCGAGGCGACCGTCGCGAAGGTCCGGCTGTTCAAGATCCGGGACTTCCTCGCGCTCTCCTTCTCGCTCGCCGTGTTCGCCGTATTCGCGTTCGCGGTGCTGGGGGTGCCGTAGATGGGCACCACGGCCGAGGTCATCGCCCTCGTGGGAGTCGGCATCCTGCTGACCGCGCTCTACCTGCAGTCCGAGTCGTTCGTCGACCCTCTGATCCGAGGGATCGCACTTCAGTCCCTGCTCCTCGCGGTCCTCCTCGGGTGGCTCGCCTGGACTCGGGACAGCATCGACCTCGCCGTGCTCGCCGGGCTCGCGGTCGTCGTCCGAGCCGTGTTCATCCCCTACGTACTACGGCGGCAGATCCGTGCCTTCCGCTGGCGGGTCCGCGAGCTGCACGCCGCCCATCGAGTCACCGGCCACGCCCTCGCGGCCGTCGCCCTCGCGATCATCGCATGGTTCGTATTCCAGCAGACCCTCGCGTCCGTGTTCCCCGAGCCCGGCGCCGCGCTGCCCTTCATCCTCCTGGTCCAAGGGCTTCTCATGCTCGCGACCCGGTCGAACACGATCGTCCAGGTGATCGGATACCTCGAGGAGGAGAACGCCGTCGTCTACGCCGGCGCGCTGTTCGCGCAGAGCTTCCCGCTGTTCGTCGAGGTCGTCGTCTTTCTCGACGTGCTGGGCGTAGTACTGGTGGGGGTCATTCTCTCGATCCAGCGTGACGTCACCGGAACGCCGGAAGAGGCGGCGCTGGAGGAGTTGGCCGGATGAGCTTCGTCGATCCCCAGTTCCTGCTGTTCGTGCTGCTCACGGCCCCGTCGGCCGCTGCGATCCTTGCGCTGATCCCGCATTCCCGGGTCAGCGAGACGGTCGCGCGCGTCGGCTCCCTGACCGCCCTCGCCGCCGCCGTCGGGCTGCTCGCGACGAGCGCGTCCGGCCGGTGGGGCCCGTACCTCGGACTGGACTCGCTGAGCGACGTCTTCCTGTTCATGGTCACCGGGATCTACGCGACCTCGATCTGGTATTCCCGGGGCTACCTCCACGCCGTGCATCGACCGTTCCTAACTCCTCAGGTCTACTACGCCCTCCTGAGCGCATTCGCGTTCTCGATGATCGCCGTCCTGGTCGTTACCGACCTCGGACTCATGTGGATCGGGGTGGAGGCCACGACGGTCGCGAGCGCGCTCCTGATCGTTCTCGAACGAAAGCCGGCGAGCGTCGAGGCGGCCTGGCGCTACACGCTGATCGCATCGGCGGGGCTCACGATCGCCCTCTTCGCGCTGCTCATCCTCTACACCGCGACCGGGACCCTCAACGCCTTTCAACTGGCGGCCAACCATCCCGCGGTCACTCTCCCGATCGAGATGGCGGTCGCGCTCGCGTTGGTCGGGTACGGCACGAAGGTGGGCCTCTTCCCCATGCATACGTGGCTTCCCGACGCCCACTCCGAGGCGCCCTCGCCCGTGTCGGCGATGTTCTCGGGGGTGCTGCTCCCGACCGCGCTCTATGCATTCCTTCGCGTCTACAACGTCCTGCCCGACCCCGCGCCCGCACTCGTCCGGAACCTGATCCTTGCGTTCGGGGTAGTCACCGCCCTTGCCGCGGCGTTCCTGCTCCAGCGGCAGCGGTCGTTCAAGCGGCTGCTCGCCTACTCGAGCATGGAGGTGATGGGGCTCGCCGTCATCGGAATAGCGATCGGTGGGATCGCGCTCTACGGTGCGCTGATCCTCATCGTGGCGCATGCGTTCGCGAAGTCGGCCGCGTTCTACTGTGCAGGGAACGTGCTGCGCGCGACGGGGACGAACCGGATCGACGATATCCGGAACCTTCGAGAGAGCCTTCCCCGCACCGGCATCGCCTGGGTGATCTCCGCGGTGGCGGTCACCGGGGCCCCTCCGTTCGGGACGTTCCTCGGAGAACTGCTCATCGTCGTCGGGGCGCTCGCGACCGGGCTCCTCTGGGTCGCCGGGGTCGTCGTCGTGGCCATCCTGGTCGCCTTCCTCGGGGTGAATTCGCAGATCGGACGAATGGTGTTTGGGGAGAAGACCGATCGGTCCTTGCCGCGGACAACGGGGCCCGACTCCGCCTGGGGAGTCGCCTACCTCAACCTCGCCGTGGCCCTCGCCATCGGGATCACGGCGCTTCCGTACCTTTCCTCGGGCCTGCGCGCCGCCGCAGTTCTGCTCGGAGGCTCACTTCCATGACGGGACGGGCCTGGAGGGTAGAGACGGAGTCTCCGGCGGAGGCGGGCAGCTCGGAACGCGCGCTCGCCTACGCACCGGACGACGGCGCCTTCGCGCTCTACAACGACTATCGGGACGGCGTGTCCGTCCTGGTCCCGGGACCCAGTGCCCGGGCACCGGAGGAACCTACACAGATCTGGCGGAGGGCCGGTACGTCGGACGGAACGCATCCCCTGGGCGCCGCTCCGGCGGTCGAAGGGTACGGAGTGTTCACCTTCCCCTACGGACCCGTCTCGATGGGGGTGCCCGAGGCCGGGCGGTTTGACGTGCGCACCTACGGAGAGCGCGTCTTGAACATCGTCCCCGTGGGCGGGTTCAAATCCCGTCGCATCCGCGAGTCGGTCATTGGACTCACGATCGATGACGCCGGGCTCCGGATCGAGCGCATGGCCGGCAACTTCTCCGCGGCCCATGTCTCCGCGTTCCTGGCCGCGGTCGAGAGCGCCTCCCAACTCGAGACGCCGGCGGTCGAGCTGTGGACCCGCGGCCTCGCGCAGGAGCTCCAGAGGATCTACAACCACCTCCACGTCATCGCGAGGGTCGCCGAAGCCGCTTCCCAGAACGTCGGACTCGCACAGACCCACGCCCTCGCCGAGGAGGTTCTCCGGGTCCAGGGTAGGGTGTTCGGACACCGTTGGCTCTTCGGCGCCCTACTAGTGGGGGGCCCCGCCCGTCGCCTCGATCCCGCGGACCGGGCGCGACTCTCCCACGACCTGATCCGACTTTCCGACGAGTTCGAGAAGCTCTGGGGACTGTTCCTCGAGTCTCGGACGTTCGTCGACCGGATCCAGGGGACCTGCGTCGTCGAACGTCCGGAGGCAATTCGCCTGGGTGCCGTGGGGCCCACGCTCCGCGCCTGCGGCGTGAACTGGGACGATCGGCTCCGGATCCCCATCCCTCCCTACACCGACCTCTTCGTGGCGCTCCCGCACGAATCCGGTGGGGACGCCCTCGCCCGGGTCTCGGTCCGGGCGGCGGAGATCCGGGGGTGCTTCCTCCTGCTCGAGCAGCTCCTCGACCGTTGGCCTCCCGCCGGGGCGAACGCGGAGCTCGCGCCGGCCCCCGTAGGCCCCGGCCGGGGGATCGGCCGCGTGGAGGCGCCCAGCGGTGACCTGGTGTACGATGTCCGCGTCGACGAGGGCCGGGTCGTTTCGCTCGGATTCCGCTCGCCGAGCCAGGCGAACTGGCCCCTGTTCGCGACGGGGATGCGGGACGCGGTCTTCACCGACTTCCACTTTGCGCTGGAGAGTTTCGGCCTCGTTTTCGCCGAAACGGACGGGTGAGCCCCATGCCGAGCTGGATCGGGCAATCGATCGCCCGCGGGATCCTTACGACCCGCTACCCGAGGGACGAAGCGACCGAGGGAGAGGTCCCGCCCACCGGCCGCCCTCCCCAACCCGTGGGCGGGACGTCCTCCCTCGCGGCCGGGATCCGGTCGTGCCCGGTCGGCGCCATCACCGAGACGACCGTCGACCAGGGCAAGTGCATCCGCTGTGCCCGATGCCTGCCGAAAGGGTTCGCGTTCACCGGCAGCGTGGAGTCCGCTGCGCTCTCTCGCGAGACTCTCCGGACCGGGCCGCTCCCCCCGAGCCCGCGGACACAGCCGGTCCCGCCGCTCGTTGACCTGGGCCCGTCGGTCCACGTGTTCATGATCGACGTGGGAAGCTGCAATGCGTGCAATCTCGAAGTTCTCGCCCTCGCGAACCCTTTCTATGACTCTCAGCGACTCGGAATCTTCTTCACGAACTCGCCCCGCCATGCCGACGTCCTCCTCATCGTGGGGGTTCCCACTCGGGAGATGGTCGAGCCCCTCCGCCGGGCGTATGACGCTCTACCCGAACCGAAGGCGGTCATGGCCGTAGGAGCCTGCCCCATCAGCGGCGGACTTTTCGCCGGGACACCGGGAGTCGCGGGCGAACTGGAGAAGATCGTCTCGGTGGACGCCTTCGTACCGGGCTGTCCGCCGTCCCCCGTGAACATCCTCGATGGGCTGCTCCGGCTCTCCGGTCGCGGCCGGCGGGCGCGGGAGGTCTAGGCATGGACGCTCTGGGGTTCCTTCTCACCGCCGCCGTCATCGGTCTGTTCGCCGGGGCTCCGCTCTCGCTGGTCCGTCGGCGACTGGGATACGCCACCGCCGCGGCCGCCTCGGGGCTCCTGTTGCTCGTGGCGATCGCCGCCTTCGTGACCGGGCCCGTCCAGGGCGCGAGTTGGTCCGGGCCGCTCGGCGACCCGGAGTCGCTTCGGCTGGACGGACTCTCCGCGTTCTTCGCACTCGCCGCGGCAATCGTATGGATCACCACCTCCGTGTACTCCCTCTACTACGACGATCGCTCGACCCCGTTCCTCGCGATGTGCTACACCGTCACCCTGGGCTCGATCGCGCTGCTTGTTTCGTCGACGAGCCTGCTGCTTTTCCTCATCGGCTGGGAATCGATGACGCTCGCTTCGTACGGGATGATCCTGCAGGCGTACGGCCGCTCGGGAAAGGTGTTCTCCGCCGCGTTCGTCTTCCTCGCCTTCGGCGAGGGGAGCACGCTGCTTGTGTTCGTCGCCGTCGCGGGGCTCCGAGTGATGACGGGGTCGTTCTCCGAGGTCCCGGCGGCGGTGGGAGGTTCGCTCGCGACCGTCGTCTTCGTGGCAGGGCTCATCGGCTTCGGGCTGAAGATGGGGGTCGCACCGTTCCACATGAGCGAATGGCTCCCGATCGCCCACTCCTCCGCCCCCTCGAACGCTTCGGCGGTACTGAGTTCGACGCTGACCCTGGCCGGGGCCTACGGTCTCTTCCGGATCCTGAGCCTTCTCCCGTCGCCGCCGCCGCTGTGGTGGGGCGCGGTGGTGCTCGCGATCGGGGCCGTCTCCGTCCTCCTCGGAGCCCTCTTCGCCGCGGTGAGCGAACACACCAAGGGGCTCCCGGCGTACAGCACGATCGAGAACAACGGGCTGATCCTGGTCGCGCTGGGGGTCGCCATGATCGCCCGCACCGACGGACTCACCAACCTGTACGTCTTCGCGCTCTTCGCGGCGTTCTACCAGGCGCTCGCCCACGCCGTAGCCAAGACCGCACTGTTCCTGAGCGCCGGGTACATCGAACATTCCTCGGGAACCTTCGACCTGAACTCCCTGGCGGGGCGCGCCCGGGGGGCGGATCGCACGGCGTACCTCGGGACCCTCGCCGCCACCCTCAGCCTCGCCGCGGCCCCTCCGCTCGCGGGATTCGTCAGCGAGTGGATGGTCCTCGAAGCGTTGTTCCAATCGTACCGCTTCTCTCCGCAGTGGGTCCAGTTCGAAGGACTCCTCACCGGAGCCGCGGTAGCGCTCGCGGCGGGGCTCATCCTCGTGGCGATGGTGAAGTTCATGGGGTTCTCCCTCCTCTGGAAGCCGAGGACCACGCCCGCCGCGGGGCGAGCGCGAGGGCTCGCAGCGCCGATCGCCGGCGCGGGCGCGGTCATCCTCGGCATCGGGGTCGGAGCACCCTGGCTCCTCCGGTTCCTGACTCCCACCGTGGCGAAATTCGCCGGGGGGGCGGTCGTCGCGCCGGTCGGCGGCCTGCTGTCCGTACCCGACGGTTGGTCGATCCTTTCCGGATCGCCGTTCGGGATCCTCTCCCCGCCCGTCATCCCTCTCGCCCTGCTCGCCGGGGCCCTGGTGGCGCTCGGATACTACGGCCTGGGCCATCGGCGCGGCGCGCGACGGATCCAACCCTGGATGGCGGGCAGCCGTCCCGGGGCCGACGGGGAGACCTACACCTCGTTCGGCTACAGCACCGGGATCCGGATCATGATGCGCTCGATCCTCCAGACCCGCGAGGTGAGGACCCACGTCGGTTCCGTCACTCAGGCGGAGCTCGCGACCCCTGTTTCGTACAACGTGGACCTGGAGGTCCTCGACGTGTTCAAGGTGTTCTACGACGGGCTGACGCGCTTTGGAGAAGAGGTCTCCTTGATCCTGAAATCCGCCATCATGCCGGGACGACTGGGGCGTTACCTCGCCTACATCCTCATCGTCACACTGATCGTCGTCATCTACGTCGCGGCCGCGGCCTGACGCCGCGAAATGACGCGCTGGGGCCCGCGGCTCACGGCACGACCGTCACGGGACGTCCCGAGCGGACCAGGACCTCGGTAGAGACCGAACCGAGCAGGAGGCGGCCCGCGCCGCGCAGTCCCCGCGTTCCGACGACGATGAGGTCGGCCGCCACTTCGGTGGCCGCGTGCAGTACGACCGTCGCCGCGCGTCCCTCTCGTATCCACACGTGTACTCGGGTACCCGAAGGGTCGGGGCTCGATTGGATCGACTCGAGGCTCTGTCGTATCGCTTCGGATTCCGAACCCTGCTCCTCCTCGGTTCGGGGCTCGGCCACCGTGCGCGGAGGGTCGGTCGCGTGCACGATCCAGACCTCGCCTCCCGACGACAGGCCCAGAGCGAACCTCACTGCGCGCGCGGACGACTGGGAGCCATCGTACGCCACTACGATCCGCTGCACCCGAGCGTTCGGCGTGGCGGGCGGGGGCGCGGTCATCACGGTGCACCTCCGGTGCGGAGGGATCTCGATCCAAACATCCTCCCGCCGCACCTCGGCCGGGAAGTGAGGGCCTGGCTCGCGCGCCGACTTGGGCGCACGGCGTGCTCGCCACCGCCAGGGAAAGGAGGCCCGGAGCCGTAGCGGGGAATGTGGCCCAACGCCGCCTCGATGCCTTCGACCACCGCTGCCGTCCTCCAGGGGTCATTGGCAGACCGCTGCGGTTCCCACCGGCGAAACCGCCGGCGGTGGCTGACCCCACAGCCCGCCTCGGCATGGTCGGACCCTATTTGAAAAGCCGGCGAGGGCGGACGGGGTTCGCGCACGCGAGCGTCGACCTCACCGGTTGGCGAGGGGCTCGGTGCGAGTCCGCTAGGATCGCGCATCCGGGTGTGCTCGCCCGGCACGCCGGTCGTTTCGATGCGGGAGGGAAGGGCACTACGGGAAGATGCTCCGCGCGTATATCGCGAGGTGTCCCCTGAGGCCCCGACGGCCCACACGAGGCGCGCGGTGGAGTTCCGCACCTCGGGCGCGGTTTAGTACGACCGCGCGTTCGGGTCTGAAATATGGTCTGGGGCGGGAAGCAGCGTGAGGCCGCCCCGATGGGCGCGGCGCTCTCCGAACCCCCGGCCCCGATCCTCGTCTCTCGCGCGACGACGCTCGCCTGGTTCGCCGCCGGCGTCGGATGCGTGCTGGTCCTCTTGGGATTCGTTTCGGCGGCGGCTTCCCCTCCCAACCTCTATTCAGACAGTTTCAGCGGGTACGACCCACCGTTCGAGGTCATCGCCGGACTTCTGCTGCTCGCCCTCTCCTTCCGCATCCGCGAACGGAGCCCCGTCGCCCGGCTCTTCTCCCTGCTGGCCCCGGGGCTCACGGTCTCGATCGCGGTCCTCAGCCCGAACGTCCTTTCGATCGGCGCCGCCGTCCTAACGTCGGCACTGGTCGCGGTGCTCTACGGGTATCGCGGCGGATTCTACCGCGGCTCGGTCACGGGTCCGGAATCGACCCAGTTGCTCGTGATCGTCGCTGCCCTGATCACCGTACTGTTCGGGATGGTAGGTTCCCGCTACCTCGGCTCGCAGTTCACGCCGGCGCCGGGGATCCAGGGATGGGTCGAGTCGCTCTACTTCACCGTCGCGACCGTCTCGACCAACGGCTCGAACTACACACCGTTCACCAACACGGCCCGATGGTTCACGACGCTCCTGATCCTGTTCGGCGTGGGAACGTTCTTATCGGCCGTGGTCGTCCTCTTCCTGCCGTTCCTCGAACGGAGGTTGGAACGGATCGCCCGCCGACTGGAACGCTCGCAAATGGAGGACCTGAGCGCCCACGTGATCATCTGCGGTGCGTCCCCGGAAGGACGCGCCACCGCCGACAACCTGCGGGCACAGGGAGTTCGTGCGGTGCTGATCTCGCTCGACATCCCCGCAGTGGAGCGCCTTCGAGCGGAGGGATATCGGACGCACCTCGGGGACCCGTCCTCGGAAGACGAGCTCCAAGCCGTCGGAATCTCGCGCGCACGGGCCCTCGTGGCCGCGGGGGACTCCGATGCCGAGAACCTTCTGACGGTGATCACGGCGCGAGGGATGCAACCGAAGCTGCGGATCGTCGCCGTCGGCACCGCCCCGAGCAGCCTCGCCAAGCTGCGGAAGGCCGGCGCCGACGAGGCGATCAGTCTGCTCACCGTCGCGGCCCAGCTCGTCGGTGCGGCGGCCCTGGAGGACCGCCTCGCGAACGACCCCCACACCCACCCGATCTCTCACTGAGGCCGCTGCCCCCGCCCGGGCCGGGCGGTCGAGGGGGGCGTGACGGTCGGCGGAAAAAGACAGAAAGAAGGGGTTGGATACGGGCGAGAGCACGACCCTGCCTACGGGCACGTCCCGACCGCCGAGCACTGCTGGGCGATCTCGGTCACGCTGTTCAGCGTGATCGTCGCGGTCGCGGGCGAGCCCAGGTCGTAGTAGAACACGAACGTGGTCGCGGTTCCCGGGATCGTCGCCTGCGTCTCGACGTAGGCCACGTTGGTCGTAATGACCGGCGTAGCGCCGGTCGACACCGTGAACGCGAGCTCGAGTTCCGTGCTGGCCGTGGCGGTCGTGGCCTCGGTGAACCGCCAGTACTGCCCGACGTCGTTCGACACCGCCGCATTGACCCCGTAGCTCGTCGCGACGGCCGCGAGGACGGTGGGGGAGGTGGCGGTGGCCGACAGCGTCGCGGGAAGGACGGTCGGCTGGATGCCCACCCCCTCGCTCACGTCAGTCCACCAGGCGATCGAGTTCGTGGAGTGGTACACCCCGCTGCCGGCGATCACCGGCCCCTGCTGCACCGTAAAGGACGCGGCCATGCCGAACCCCGCCACGATGGCGAGGAGGGCGAATGCCGTTCCTAAATAGACCGTTCTCCGTGGGAAGCGCTTACCCGGTTTTGTGTTGACCATATTCTGGTCGCCCCGGGCCATTTTGGCGGGGCCGGGTAGATAATGGTAGGCTCGCTCTCGCTCGGGAGAGTGTCGGCGCCGCAAGCCAGAAAGACTCTTATGGTCAGTAATGCGCATGGATGCGCAGTCCGCGCGTGAAGTCGTCCCCCGAGGGTTCGCGACGACCCCGCATCCCCTCAGGGACAGGTCCCGATCGAAGTGCAGACCTGGACAGTGGCCGTCATCGTTTCGATCGCCAGTGACCCGGGAGCGAACGTTCCGGCATCCCAGTAGAAATGATAGGTGCTCACCGCGGCCGATGCGCGCGCGTTGGTCTCCACGTAGATGCTGATCGTAACCACGGGGTGGTTCAGACCGAGGACGAAGGTGATCACGAGCTCGGTCGAGGTCGGTGCGCTCACGCCCTGCCCAAAGGTCCATTCCACGCTCGTCTGACCGGCGGTCCCGGCGTTGACGGTGTAGCTTCGCCGCCCCGCCGGCAGCACGGTCGGTGTCGCGACCGCGGTCGAGACGGTCCGGGGGACCGGGAGCGGTATCGTCCCGAGCAATGTTCCCTCCCAGTTCCAGTACGTGAGGGAGGACTGGGCGACGTACGCCCCCTGTCCGCTCTCGGCCGTTCCTTCCGAGATCTGCGTGGCGAGTGCCGCGGCGAGGCCGAGGGTGGAGACCGTGACTCCGACGACCACGAGGAGGGCGTAGATGGGAAGATGCGCACCGCGGGCCACACCAGCGCTCACGGGCACGTCCCCACGGCAGAACAGGCCTGGCTGATCTGCTCTTCCGCGGTGAAGGAAACACCGGTCGTGGCGCCAGAGTCCCAGTAGAGGGTGAACGTCAGGGCGGCGGTGATCGCGACGGCCTGGGTCTCGACGAACGCGGTGAGAGTGACGGAGTGGACCGCGACGCCGACATCATAGTGGAGCGAGAAGGCGATCTCGACCTCTTTGTTGCTCGGCATCCCCACGGACTCCGAAAAGCTCCACTCGAGGGCCTCATGACCGGCCACGGCGGCGTCGAGCACGAGCGCCGTCGTGGCGGCCGGGAGCCGGACGGGCGCGGTCACGGTCAGGCCGACGAGGAGGGGGACCGGATTCGGAGTTGCGCCGGGAAGCACCCCGGTCTGTTGCCAGTCGGTGAGGAAGACCGACCCGTTCTGGACCCCGGTGGCGCTTCCCGTACCGTGGAGGACGACGAACCCCGCCGCGGCGGTTCCGGCCGCGAGGGCGAGTCCGACGACGAGGGGCACGACCCACCACGGTCTCACGCGCCGCCGGGGCGGTATCGCTGTAGTCACGCTCTCGCCTCGGGGCAGAGCGCGCGAGTCGGGTAGTCCATGGTTCCTCTCGTCGCCGCGGGCCGTCTCTCCACAACTGTTGGCCCGTCGAGGGTCTTTAATCAAGCGGGCTGACGGCAGCGCCGGACCGGGCGGTCCCAGTGTCGCTTTCGCCTTCGCAATCACCGGAACGGTACCGTGGAACCGGGATACCGTGAGGGTACCAAAGGGCCGGTATTCGGCACTCCGGATCCGAGCGACGGAGCGTTCGGATCGCTCCACGTCACGGCGCCGCACGCGCACAGAGAGCTCATAAGCGGGGGTCGACTCGACCGATGGAGTCCGGAACCCCCCGTTTGCCCAGGCCGATTGGGGCGCCCGAGATAGACATGAGCGACCCCCCACAGATTACCACAGCGCGGCCACGGCCAACGACGACCTTTGACGACCTTCCGCTCGACGCCACCCTACGGCGCGGCGTGCAGGAGATGGGCTACCACGAGCCGACCCCCATCCAGAGCGGGACGATCCCGCACGCGGTGGAGGGGCGCGACCTCATCGGCACCGCCCAGACCGGGACCGGCAAGACTGCGGCCTTCCTCCTTCCGATCCTCGAACGGCTGCTCCAGCGGCCCCGAGGCCGGATCTACGCGCTCGTGCTCACACCGACACGGGAGCTCGCCCTCCAGGCGGAGGGGTTCCTCCACCGCCTGGGACGCCACACGCGCCTGCGCGGCGCCGCGGTCTACGGTGGCGTGGGCATGGCCGACCAGGAGCGCGCCCTTCGGGGAGGGGCGGAGATCATCGTCGCTACCCCCGGACGTCTGCTCGACCATATGCAGCGCGGGTACGTCGACTTCCGCTCGCTCGAGATCCTCGTCCTGGACGAGGCCGACCGGATGCTGGACATGGGATTCCTTCCCGACGTGCGCCGGGTGCTCGGGAACCTCCCGAAGGCCCGACAGACGATGCTGTTCAGCGCGACGATGCCGCCCGAGGTCGTGCGACTTTCGCACGAATTCCTCCGCAACCCGCACATCATCCGCGCCGACGCCCCCACGGTGGCCGCCGTCGGCGTCTCGCACCACGCCATCTCCGTCTCCTCCGAACGGAAGACGGACGTGATGGTCTCCCTGCTCAAGGATTCCCAGATGTCGAGCGTCCTCGTATTCGTGCGGACCAAACACCGCGCGGACCGGGTCGCGCGTCAGCTCGAGCACTCCGGGATCAGCGTCACCGTGATCCACGGGAACCGAAGCCAACCCCAGCGGGTGCGCGCACTCGAAGGGTTCCGCCAGGGGCGATTCCGGGTCCTCGTGGCGACCGACATCGCCGCCCGCGGCGTCGATGTCGAAGGCGTGAGCGACGTCGTCAACTACGACGTCCCCCACGAGCCCGAGACCTACGTCCACCGGGTCGGGCGGACCGCCCGAGCGCAACGCCGAGGCGACGCGCTCACGCTCGTCTCCCGTGAGGAGATCCAGGACTTCGCCCGGATTGAACGGCTCCTCGGCTTCGAGATCCGGAGAGACCCGGCGCCGGACCTTCCGCCCGGGTCGCCTGCGGCCGTCGCCGAGGAACGACGCCAGCCCCGACCGTGGTCCCGGGCCCCGCCCGGCCGAGGACCGGGCGGACGATCGTTCTCGGCCCGGCGGGAACCTCGACGCGGAGCCCAGCGTCGCTGGTAGATCGACGACCTTCCGCCGAGGAAGTCCTCAAGCGGTTCCGGAACTACGGTTCCGGGACCGATGGACCCGACCGACACCTTCCCGCGATTTCCGGCGAAACTCCGGCATCCCGCGTTGGTCAAGCCGGCCGACTTCGTCGGGCGCTATCTGTCCGGGGTCCGGACCCCCGCGAGGTGCATCCTCGTCTGGAATCCTGCCGTGGTGGAGGGTCTGGTCCGACGCTTCCGTGCGAGACCGATCCGTGGGCTCACGGGCGCCTACGTGCTGCCCGGCCCGCAGCCGTCGGTCGGGATCGTGCTCCCTCGCGGTGTTGGAGCCCCCACGACCGTCATCCGGGCAGAGGAGCTGATCGCACTGGGCACCCGAGAGATCATCGGCATCGGATACGCGGGGTCGCTCACCCGGGACGTAGGTCCGGGCGAGGTCGTGCTGTGCGACCGTGCGATCCGTGACGAGGGGACCTCCCATCACTATGCGCATCCCTCGGTCCCGGCGCGACCCTCGCCCTCGCTCCGGGAATGGGCGGGCCGAGCGCTGCAAGATGCGCACGTGGTGTTTCGTACGGGACCGAGCTGGACGACCGATGCGCCCTACCGGGAGACGAGGGCGGAGCTTCGCCACTACCGACGAGAGGGAATCCTGACGGTCGAGATGGAAGCGGCGTCGCTCTTCGTGCTCGGACGACACCGCCGCGTTCGAACCGCATCCGTTTTCGTCATCAGCGACGTGCTCGACGAGCGAGGTTGGACACCTCACTTCCACCGGGTCCGCGACGAGCTGGAGGAGGTCGCCGCGGTACTCCTCGATGGGTCCCGACGCGTTCCGCGGACGTCAAGCCCCCGCCGTCTTAGCTCCGCTTCGGACCTGCCTCGCCGCCGACCCTCGGCGGGCCGATGACCCGATGAGACTCACCGGAGTCCCCCTGGAACTCGCCGAGTACCCGGGCGAATCCGTCACCAACGCCCAGTTCCGGGGATTCGACCTCGCGCGGTGGGACCGGTTCTATCTCCCGTCGCCTCTGACGGCCCTGCTCCCGGACCCACCCGGTGAGACCCGACGGTTCATCGAGGACGACAACCGGAGCGCCATTCTCCCCGATTCCGTGGTGACCCTCGACGGGACGGAGTTCTTCCTGTCGGTGAAGGGGGTGGGGTCCACGGTCGACCCGTACTCCTGGAGGACGCTCGACCGGACCTACGCGGCGGAGCTCTCCGACGACCCCGACGTGGCCGCGCGCCTCCGGCGGGCGCCGGCCGTGGGCCCCGACCGGATCATCACGGGCGAGCTCTGGTTGCGTGGCTCCCCGTACGGAGGGCAGGGGCTGGAGCACGCCACGACGGCCCTGAGGGTCTCCGAAATGGCCGACCTCACCACGATCGCGGGGTTCCGGATCGCCCCCGTCGTGAAGGTCTCACTGCTCCCGACTCCTCTCGAGGAGCAGCTGAGACACATTCACTGGTACCGGAAGTTCCCCGGACGGATGGTCCAGGAACTCCGACTCGTCCCGTCCAACGTGCGGGTATTCTTCCACGCGCGCAGTACGGTCGGCAACACCATTCGCCAGGTGTACGACCAGTTCTCCGTGGACTCGAACGCCCGGGCGCTGGCGTTCGAGACGAACTTCCTGAGCAGCACGGTCGCGATGCTCACCCTCTTCGCCCGCACCCTGACCTACGATGCCGCGCGGGGAAGATACTCGGGGCTCGACTTCCACGACGTCTGGCTCGACAAGGACGCGGTCGTGGCACCGGACGGTTCGGTCTACTTCGTTGACCTCGAGGGGATCGACCCGGTCTCGGTGGAGGAGAACGAGGTACCGGAGAAGGTCGAGGACCAGATCTACCGCTCCCTCTACGAGATGATGTTCGCCTACGAGCAGATCGAGCGGGAGCGGGTCCGTCGCTTCGGCGGTGAGGGGAGCCGAAAGGGGCAGTTCGAGAGCGTCCTGAGGGAAGCGCTGCGGGACGATCCCTTCGCCCGTCTGCGGACCGACGGTTCGAGCCTCGAGCTGCTCGTACGGAACAAGTGTGAAAAGGAACACCTCAATACACGCTTTCGCGTGGTGGACGGATAGCATGGCGAACTGTCAGGACGTATTCGACACGCTTTCGGGCATTCGGAACCGCAACCTCACGGGCCCGCTGCCCGCGGCCGACCTCGCGACGCTGATGCAACTGAACCTCGTGCAGGTCCTCACCGCGGAGCAGTATGCTCAACTCACCCAGGAGTTGGCCGGCGTCGCCGCGGCCCGAGGGGCGATCTCGAGCGAAAGGGACGGTCGGTCCCAGCTGAGCGCCCGGCTCCAGAACGAGGACCGGAAGACCCACTCGATCCTGTTCCACTTTGAGGGTCACGACAAGCAAGCCGAGGAACTACAGCAGGAGGCCGCCGACCGGGCCCGACTCCAAGCCACGAACGCCGACCTGACCGCGCGCGAACAGGCGTTCAACCAGCTGGTGAGCAAGCAGTCGATGATCGACACGCTCGGTCCCTACGCCGGCGGCTACATTGGGCTCACGGGCCTGGGAACGCTCGCGTTCCGCGACCTTGCGATCCGGCTCTACCGAGTCTCCGACATCGACTTCTCGGCGTACTGGCAACAATCCCAGGTCGTCGCGAGCGAACTCAACGAGGTCGCGGTTCGCGGCAGTGAGTACGTGAGCTCGCTGAGCACCCCCCTCGCGCGGGTGGACCGGTCGTATCTCTGGTCGATCGCCATCGGCCTCGCGAAGGTCGAACCCAACGTCCCCGCGGGTGGGGCGCTGTTCCTGGACGCGTACAACCGACTCGGCCCCCTATCGAACAACGAGGAGAACCGACTGATGTCGTCGGAGATGCTCGCCTCCCTGCACCGGAGCATCGCGGACAACCTGCCCCTGCTGGCCCAGCTCGAGAACGATGTTCGGAAGGCGGGGGTCCCGAAGGAGTCGTCGCTCGGCGTGGCGTCCGTCCTGCTGCTCGGACGACGCGAGGACGGAACGTTCGCCACCCCCAACCTCCCCACCTTCCTCGGGGTGACGCGTTCCTACGAATCGGCCGCCCTCCTTGCGATCGTCAACCGACCGGCCCAGGAACTGGTGCAGAAATTCGCCGCGCTGCGGACGATGTTCGCCGGCTGGGGGTTCCAGCCGTCCGAGGATGTCGAGCTCTCGGCCGCCTACCTTACGCTGTCGGACCTCCCGGCCGACGGGATCAGCACGAAGCTCGCCATCATCGCCAAAGGGATGGGGGCGTACCTCCAGTATCCTCTGGTCGCCTCGTCCATCCTCGCGTCGATCCCGGTCCTCGAGGCCAACGAGACCTTGAACCTCCTCGAGCACGCGTACGAGATCGTCGGGGCGCGGGCGATGCCGATGGCCCCGCCGGAGCTGATCTGCCTCGCGGTACGGATGGTCCATGAGGTACGGAACGAGACCGTGGCCGACCTCGACACGACCGCGACCGCCGCGGCCGTACCCGCCGGCGTCGCCTACGCGGCCGGACCGCGATTCTTCTTCGTTCCGCTCATCGTGGTCCACGGCGCCTACTACTCCACGTTCAGCGGGATCGGTGGCATCCACCCGGGCCACGCGCACTTCGGAGGGGGGTTCGTCGGATGAAACTGCGACTCCTCCTGGTCCTGCTTCCGTTTCTCCTGCTGGCCGTACCCTCGGCCGCCGCCACCGGCGCGAGCCACTATACCCCCCAGGCGGGGGACGGGTTCCATTACACCGAGACGATCCTGCTCGGGGACGGTACCGGGGACTACAGCGCCTACACCGAACGGACCTCGATCAACGGCACCGTCGGGGTGACCGCGGTGGCCGCCAACGGAACGGAGTCGGCGTCCTACTCGAACTCGGACTCCTGGAGCAACAGTACCGGCTCCGCCTCCAGTTGGACGTCCTCGGGCACGTTCACGTTCTCCGCCGCCACGTTCCTCTACGTCCAAGGTACGGACAACCAGACGGGCTACACGAACCCGTCGGTCTGGTTCTACATGGACAACACCCTCGGGAGCGGGGGCCAGTTCGTCGCCCTGAACACCCCGATGACGGTCGAGTCGACGGACGCGAACTACGCCCTCGGGGCCCCGCTCAGTGAGGACGTGGCCACGATCTACGGGGAGGGCAGCGGTTCGTACGAACGGAACGACGTCTACGGCGTCTTCACCGCGACCTACACGTGGAAGGAGTACCTCGACCCGTCGACCGGCTACGTCGTCGGGTACGTCTACACCGAACAGGACTCCAACTCCTCGGGAGACGGGTTCGCGATCACGGACGCGCTCTACGTCACGAGCACCACCTACCCGCTCACCCTCGCCAACGCCCCGGCGGCCGGGTCGGGATCGACGTTCCCGTTCCTGCTGGTGGGTGTCATCGTCGGAGCCGTCGTGATCATCCTGCTCGTCGTGTGGGTCGTCGTGCGCTCGCGCCGAGGTCCCTCGCTCCCCCCCCATTCGGCCGGCGGCGAGGTCCACTACGGGCCGCCCCCGGGTGCGCCACCCCCGATCCACCTGACGCCGTCGGGGGAGCCCGCGGTCCAGCAGATCGTGCTGCGGGAAACGGTGAAGGTGAACTGCCGCTACTGCAACGCCCTGATCGACTCAACGGCGTCGGTCTGTCCGAACTGCGGGGCCCCGAGGACCTAGGCTCCCGAGGGGCCGACGGGGCGGTGGGAGAGAAAGATCCGCCCCACGGGGTGCATTCCGCCGGCGGTCGCGATCGCGCGCGACGGCGCATTGTGCTCGCCGATCTCGCAGATGACCCGGCGCACGCCGACACGTCGGGCCCACAGCATCCGAGCGTGCCACAGGTCGATCCCGACACCCATCCGTCGATATCTCGGCCGAACGGAGAGGGCGTGGAGGCGCCCTTCCTCGCGCAGTGCGGTGACCCAACCGACGCCGGCGATCTCCCCGTCGACCTCGGCGAGAAAGCAGGGCTCCTGGGTCCGGGGGATCCCGCGGATCCAGTCGCCCCGGACCCGACCGTACAGCCTCCCCATGAGGTCGAGCACCGCGTCCCGGTCTCCCTGGTCGGCGATCCGCAGTCGATGCGAGAACCGATGGGCGGGCTCGCCGCCGTTCAGCGCCATCGAGTAGACGTCGTACGCCTCGGATCCCGTGCCGAAGGGGAAGTCGGAGAAGACGCTCCCCGCGGGGCAGAGTCCGAAAAGGGTCTCCGCGACCGTCGGGTCTCGCGCGAATATCGCGCCCACGTTCTCGACGACGTCGTACGTGGAGATCCCCACGACCCGTCCCTCCCGTTCGGCGACCCGGACGTCCAGGCGCCCCTCCACGGCTTCGTGCACGAAGTGGGCCAGGAATGGGTTGAAGAACTCCGATAGGTCCGGCGACCCGAGACGGTCCGCCTCCTCGAGCCGCACGAGCGTCCGGACGGAAGGCGCCAGCTCCGACGGGGCGGGAGGGCGCGGACGGTTGGTCATTCGCGGCACGGAGCGGCTCCGGGACCAAATAACCGCGCTCAGCCCCGACCGTGCGCCCTCAGGGAGCGGCGACTCCTGCTCGGGCCGGGAGGTATGGCTCGATCGGGAGGGACGTCGGGCGGCCTTCGATCGTCTCGGTGACCATCCGTCCCGTGGCGATCGAGGTGGTGATGCCGATCCCTTCGTGGGCCAGGGCGAGAACCAGGTGCGGGAGTCCGGGCATCGGGCCGATGATCGGGACCGCGCCGGGACCCGCGGGACGAAGACCGGCCCAGGTCCGCTCGATCCCGAGCTGGTCCACCGCCGGCAGGAACGCGCGGGCGCGGGCGAGGAGCCGTTCGATGATCCGGGGATCGACCTCGGTGGAGTCCCCGACATACTGGCGCGTCGCGCCGATCAGGTACTTCCCGCTGGTCCGCGGCTGGAAGCTGAAGGTGATCGACTCCTCGTTCTCCGGCTGCGCGCCCCGAACGTAGCCGACTTCGGAAACCTGATGTCGGACGAATCCCGGGCGGGGGAGCGTGAGGGCGATGTGCCCCTTTCGGGGCCGGATGGGGAGCGACGGAACGAGCCGTGGCGCCTGCCAGCCGGTCGCGAGGACCGTACGGTTCGCTCGAACGATCGTTCCGTCCTTCAGCTGCGGCCCGTCCGTCGGGAGTCCTCGAACCGCGGCGCCCACCCGGAGCTCCGCCCCGAACGACTGCGCACGACGCACCAGGTACCGGGTCGCTTCGGCCGCGTCGACGACCGCGTCCCCCGGCACGAGCAGTGCGCCGGGAAGTCCCTCTCGCAGATTGGGCTCCAGATCCGACAGCGTGCGCGCGTCGACGACCCGGGTCGGGACGTGCGCGGCCGTGTAGACCCCGTGCTTCCGTTCGACCTCGGCCATCTCCTCCTCGGTTTCCGCCACCCACAGGGCGCCCCGGCGCACGTACTCGACCTCGGCCGGCAGCTCCGCCGAGAGGTCGGCCCAAAGTTGGCAGGCGAAACGCGTGAATTCGAGTTGCGCGGGGCTGTCGTCATATGCTCCGACATGCCCCATCGCGCGACAGCTCGTGTCGCTGGCGACGTCGACGGCCTCGAGGATCACCACCGATCTTCCGACCCGCGCGAGCTCCATCGCGCAGGCGGCACCGACGATCCCGGCCCCGACCACTGCAACGTCGTACCGCTCGGCCGCCATCGAACCCACCCATCCGGGAGACCCTGAAGAAGGTTCGTCGGAGAGCGGCGGGCGGTCCCGTGCTTTCGGTGGGCCGTTCGGCACCCGGGCCCGCGCGCCATCGATGCTTAAATTCCGCGGCGCCCTCTCCGAGTCCCCCCCGCATCCCATGTTTGAGAGGATCTTCGTGGCGTTCGATGGCTCGCCCGAGTCGCGGAGGGCGTGCCGAGTGGCGATCGAGCTCGCCGCCCGATTTCACTCCTCCCTCACGGTCGGAACCGTCCACCCCACATCCAAGGTACCGTCGGACGGACACCTCGAAAGTGTCCTCCCGTACGACTCGGAAGGTCGATCCCTGGCCGTCCTGATCGATGAACTTCGCGCCTCGGCCCGGAGCCAGGGGGTCACCTCGGTGGAGCCGGTGTTCCTCCAGGGAGAGGTGGTCCCCGCCCTGCTGGAGTTCCTCGGGAGTCACCCCCACGACCTCGCCGTCGCCGGTTCGCGCGGACTCTCCCGCGGGCGACGGCTCCTCCTCGGGAGCGTCTCTTCGGGACTGGTCAACGACGCTCCGTGCCCGGTGCTCGTTGTCCGCGGGAAGCTCCGGAGGGCCGGCACCGCCCCCCGCTCCGTCGCGGAATCCGTGCCGAAAGGGGCGATCGGCTAGATCGGGTACGGCCGGAGGGGCCAGCGCGACTCGAAGTCCTCCGGTCCGAGCAGGAGGTCGACTTCCCCTAGGGCGGCCCGGAGCGCCCCCACCCGGGGTTCAAAGCCGGGCCGTCGGGTGTACGGGGTGACCCAGACGATCCGGTCGACCCGGCGGGCGAGGCGCCGCAGCTCCTGCGCGACGAGTTCCGCCTCTCCGAGGTCCCAGCCGTCGCTCAGAAGCAGCAGGGTCGTCCGACGGTGGAGGATCCCCCCGTATCGCCGAGCAAATTCGGACAACGAGCGACCGATGCGGGTCCCTCCGTCCGTCCGCCCGAGCCGTTCCCCCACGACCGTCGCGGCCCGCCGATATCCGGACCGGCGGACCTCCCCGGTGATCTCCTCCACGCGGGTGCTGAACGCAAAGATCCGCGCGCTGCGCGAGGCGGACTCCAGCGCGTGAACGAGCGCAAAGAATCGACTCTCGTGCTCGCGCATCGATCCGCTGACGTCCCAGAGGACAACGAACTCCGCTCGAGTCGGTCGCCGCCGTTCCCGGCGAAGCTCGACCCACTCGCCTCCGTTCTGCAGGCTCTGGCGAACGGTATCCCGGAGGTCGATCGTGCCGTGGCGCGATCGTCGGCGCCGTCGTCCGGGGAGTGTGGCGACCTCCCGACGGAACCGCCGAGCGCCGTGCCGAAGCGCCCGTAGCTCCCTCTCGGACACCACTCGAATGATGTGACCGGAACTCGGCGCGCTCGCGCTGTACGTGCCGATCGGGATCGCGACCGGCGGGCTCTCGAGCTCCCGGTCCGGTCCCTTGCGCCGTCCCTCCGACTCGCGGGGTCGTCGCGGGGGCGCGAGCGGGACGAGCTCCGACGCAGGCCAGGGAGCTTCCGGACCCGGATCGACCTCGGTCCAGTACCGGTCGAACCCCTCGTAGACGAGGGCCAGCTCCTCGGGGGTCTTCGCGAGAGCGGCCCCGCAGGCGTCCCGGAACGCGCGGCGCTGGAGCAGGTGGATCGCGTCCGCGGCCCGCCCCAGGTCGGCCTCGTTGCCGAGCCCGAGCGGCAGGCCCCGTGCTCGAAGGTACCCACAGAATCCCGCGAGTCGACCTCGGAAGAGGGCCTCGACCGGCTCGGGGCCGTCCGGCACGTTCCGTCACTCCTGCAGCGCTGCGAGTCTCTGGTCCCGCACGTAGCGCAGGTCCTGCGCATCCTTGATCAGGAATCCCAGGGTCGAAGCGACGGTGTCCGGATCCAGCCGGGTCCGGTGGAGCGCAAGGAGGGCGGCCGCCCAGTCCAGCGTCTCGGCGACCCCGGGGCGCTTCGACAGGTCGGGCTCCGTGCGCACCCGCTGGACGAATTCGGCGATCGATCGGGCGAGGGGAAGACCCAGCTCGGGCAGGCGACGTTCCAGGATCGCGAGCTCCTTATCGAGGTCGGGGTACTCGACGTACGCGTAGAGGCACCGCCGCTTCAGCGCGTCGCTGAGGTCGCGGGTCCGGTTGGAGGTGATGAGGACGAACGGTACCTGGCGTGCCCGGATGGTGCCCAGCTCGGGGATCGTGACCTGGAAGTCCGAGAGCACTTCCAGAAGGAGGCCTTCGAACTCTTCGTCCGCCCGGTCGATCTCGTCGATCAGGAGTACGGGTCGGTGGCCCGGTGTGCCCTCGAGCGCGCGGAGCAACGGTCGTCGAAGCAAGAACCGCTCGCTGAACACCTCCTTCTCCAGCTCTGCGGTCGAATCTGCCCGCTCGTGCATCCGGATGGCGAGTAGTTGTCGCGGGTAGTCCCAATCGTAGAGCGCAGAGCGGGCGTCGAGCCCTTCGAAGCACTGGAGTCGAATGAGCTCGCCACCGGTGGCCGCAGCGATCGCCTTGGCGATCTCGGTCTTCCCGCACCCCGGCTCACCTTCGACTAGCAGCGGCTTGCCCAGCCGGCCGCTGAGGTAGATGGCCATCACGAGGGCAGGGTCGGCGATGTAGTTCTGTCCCGAGAGCAGCCGTTCGACCTGCCCGGTGGATTCCCACGCGTCGGCCGCGGTCACATGCATCCCCGGCCCAGATTCGGCACGACGGGCCCATACCCGGGGTCACGAATGAACATTTCCACGCCCGGCCCTCCCGTGGGGAGGCACGTCGGCCCTTCGAACAGATCGCCTGTCGGTCCGGGGGGCCGGGGCGCGTGCCCATGGCCCGGGCCGGGTCGGTAGGACAGCTCGCGGAGCGCCGGGAGGGCCGCAGGGGACGCGTCATCGATGATCTCGACCCGGGAACATCGGAATGCCGAATAGGACCCGAGGCGGGGGTCCAGAGCAACCGTAAACCCTCCCGTGGGATGTCTGCGGATCGATGCTGGTCGATTCGTTCGGTCGGGGCGTCACCGACGTCCGCATCAGTGTGACCAAGCGATGCAACTTCAGTTGCGTCTACTGTCACGACGAGGGCCTCGGCCCGGTCGCGCGACCGCGGAGCCCGCACGCCGACGAAATGAGCGCGGTGGAAGTCGAGCGGCTCGTCCGAGTCGCCCGAGAATTCGACATCCGCTCGGTGAAGTTCACCGGAGGGGAGCCGCTCGTGCGCGCCGATATGGAGGAGATCGTCAGCCGCACGGTCCGCCACATGGGGGACGTCTCATTGACCACCAACGGCTCGATGCTGGCGGTGCGGGCGGAGGGTCTCCGGAACGCGGGCCTCAAACGCGTCAACGTCTCGATCGACTCCCTGGACCCGGCGGCGTTCCGGGCGATCCGGCACGGCGCGCTCCCCCCCGTACTTCGGGGAATTGAGCAGGCGCTCCACGTGGGGCTCACCCCGGTCAAGCTCAACATGGTCGTTTTTCGGCCCACGCTTCCGCACATCCCCGAGATGATCCGGTTCGTGAGTCGAAACTCGGGTCTCCGCCTCCAGTTGATCCAGTTCATGCCCGAACTCGTCGGCCCGAAGGATTGGTCGGTCGACATCGACGGGGTCAAGCGCTGGCTCGAGAGCCGTGCCGACAAGGTGCTCGTCCGCGAGATGCACCACCGCCGCATCTACCAGTTCGGGGGAGCCGAGGTCGAACTCGTCGACCCGGTCTTCAACCGGGAGTTCTGCATGAACTGCCATCGGATCCGCGTGACCCACCAGGGCGAGCTCAAGGGGTGCCTCAACCGCAGTGACGACCTGATCGCGACGCGGGGGCTCGACGACCGGCAGCTGCGCGACGCCTTCCGCGCCGTCGTCGCTCAGCGGGTGCCGTACTACGGCGGGTACGTGCGGGACTACCCCGTCCGCACCCCCGAGGCGGTGGCGCCGATCTCGCTCGAGCCCCCCGGCCCCGAGTAGCGTGCGCGCGGGCTAGCGGTCGACCGGAGCCGGTCGGGAGATGTTCTTCCCGTACTTCGTCGCGATCACTTCCCCCAGGATCGCTACCGCGAGTTCCTCCGGGGTCTTCGAGCCGATGTCCAGCCCGATCGGGGCGTGGAGGGCCGCACGGAATTCCTGCGATACCCCCCGACGGGCGAGTTCGTCGAGGTCCTCCTTCACCCGGTGTCGGCTCGCGAGCAGCCCCACGAACCGGAGCGGCACCGTCGACAGGGCTTCGAGGACCTCGACGTCCCGCTCCCCCTTCGTCAAGACCACTACGTAGTCGTGGCCCGAGAGACCGAGCTTCTTCACGTCCAGATGGGCGTCGATGATCAGTTCGTGGGGGGGTTCGGGGAGGGCCGGCGCCGGGTCGACGACGACCACATCGAAGCCCAGAACCTTGCTGAGGTGCACGAGCGCACCCTCGACATCGTCCCGTCCTCCCTGCCCGATGAGGATGAGCCGTGGGGTCGGGAGCATCGGTTCGATGTAGACTTCGAGCGTGCCACCACAGTTCGTCTGGACCCAGATCTCGTTCGGGTCGCTCTCCCGCACCGTGCCGCTCACGGCTTCCTCGGTGTCCACGAGGTGGATCCGAAGCACCCGTGGGCTCCCGGTGCGCAGGGTCTCGAGAGCGGCCTCGACGATCGGTCCCTCGGGGCAACCCCCCCCGAGCGTTCCGGCCGCGATCTCCCCGGGCGGGGTGATGAGGATCTTGAATCCGGGTTTGGCGAGAGTAGAGCCCTCGGTGCGGGTCACGGTCGCGATCGCGAATGGCTCGCGACGGGCGACGAGCACCGCCAGGTGCTTTGAGTAATGCGAGGTCTGCATCCGCGAATGCACGGGAGGAGCAGGTTTACCGTTTCGGGTCGCGGAAGCCGGGTCGGACGCCTCCCGCTTCGCCCGCCGGCGGAAGGCTGATAACGGCGCACCCCCTCGCCGTGCTACACCCACGCGCGGAGGTGTTCAGAATGTATCCACCGAACTTCGAGTACTATGCGCCCGCGACCCTGAAAGAAGCGATCGGTCTCCTCGACCAGCACCAGGGGGAAGCCAAGGTACTCGCCGGCGGGCAGAGCCTCATCGGAATGATGAAGCTACGACTGGCGTCGCCCGCGGCGCTCATTGACATCAACCGGATCCCCGACCTGGCGTACATCCGGGAGGACGACCGGTTCCTGCGCATCGGTGCGCTCACCCGCACCGCAGAACTGGGCCGCTCCGAGGTGATCCGGTCGCGCTACCCTCTGCTGTCGGACGCAGGGTTCGAGATCGCGGACCCGACGGTCCGAAACTGGGGAACGGTCGGGGGGAACGTCTCGCACGGCGACCCCGGCAACGACCTTCCCGCGTGCATGCTCGCGGCGGATGCCGAGTACGAAGCCCAGGGCCCGAAGGGGAGCCGCACGTTCTCTGCACGGAAGTTCTACCAGGATTCGTTCGTCACGGCACTTCGTCCGAACGAGGTCCTCACCGAGGTGCGCCTGGCACGTCCGGGAGTCGGGACCGGAAGCGCGTACTCCAAGATGGAACGCAAGGTCGGGGACTTCGCCACCGCCGCGGTCGCGGTTCAACTCACCGTGGGAAAGAGCGGCACGATCGACCGTGCCGCGATCGGACTCACCAACGTCGGTCCGACCGCCATCTACGCCGCCGCCGCCTCCGACTACCTTACCGGAAAGACCGGGTCCGCCGGAGACCTCCAGGAGGCCGGGGAGCTGGCCGCCGAGGCTTCCCAGCCCGTTGCGGACAATCGCGGACCGGTCGACTTCAAGCGGGATATGGTACGCGTCTGGACGCGGCGCACGGTCGCCCGGGCGCTCGTACGCGCCAAGGGAGGAAAGTAAGATGGCGATCGACGCGGAGGATATCGCCGGCGCGGTGCCCTCGACCACGGTCCGAACGATCCATGTCACAGTGAACGGAGTGGCCCACAAGTCCACGGTGCAAAACCGCACCCTGCTGGTCCACTATCTGCGCGAGCGGCTCCGCCTCACGGGGACACACGTCGGCTGCGACACCGCCCACTGCGGTGCGTGCACGGTGCTCGTCGATGGGATCCCGGTGAAGTCGTGCAACCTTCTGGCGGTCCAGGTGGACGGCCGCACGGTGCAGACCGTCGAGGGTCTCGAAACGGGCGGGAAGCTCCACCCGGTGCAGGAGGGGTTCCACGCGGAGCACGGCCTCCAGTGCGGATACTGCACTCCCGGCATGATGATGGCCAGCGTGGCGCTCCTCGCGAACAACCCCAACCCGACGGAGGACGAGATCCGCCGCGGGATCTCGGGGAACCTGTGTCGGTGCACCGGCTACGTCAACATCGTCAAGGCGATCCAGTACGCATCGGCCAAGATGCGGGAACCACCGGCGAAGGGGGGGGTGTGACCATGGCGGACGCGGAGACCGTCCACGGCGGGATCGGCCAGTCGATCCCTCGGAAGGAGGACGCCCGATTCATCCGCGGGAAGGGCAACTACGTCGATGACGTCGACCTGCCGGGGATGCTGTTCCTCGACCTCGTTCGGAGCCCCTACGCGCACGCCAAGATCACGGCGCTCCGGAAGGAGAAGGCGCTCGCGGTCCCCGGTGTACTGGCCGTCATCACGGGCGCCGACCTGGCGGCCGCCAAGCTGGCCTGGATGCCGACGCTGATGTCGGACACTCAGATGGTCCTCCCGACCGACACCGTCATGTTCCAGGGCCAGGAGGTCGCCGGGGTAGTTGCCACCGACCGCTACGCGGCCGCGGACGGCGTCGCTGCGGTCGAGGTGGATTACGATCCACTTCCCGTCGTCATCGACCCGTTCAAGGCCCTCGAACCCGGGGCGTTCGTACTCCGCACGGACAAGGGCAAGAAGGACAATCACATCTGGCACTGGGAGGTCGGAGACAAGGCGGCGACCGAGAAAGCCCTCAAGGAGTCCGCAGTCGTCATCACGGAGAAACTGTACATCCCGCGGATCCACGTCTCGTCGATCGAGACCTGCGGCTGCGTCGCTCAGGTCGACGCGATGGGCAAGCTGACCGTCTGGATGACCACGCAGGCGCCGCACGCGATCCGTACCGTGTTCGCCCTCGTCAGCGGTCTTCCGGAGCAGCAGATCCGGGTGATCTCCCCGGACATCGGCGGAGGCTTCGGCGGCAAGGTCCCGGTCTACCCCGGCTACGTCATCGCCGTGGTCGCCGCGCTCACCACGGGGCACCCCGTGAAGTGGATCGAGGACCGGACCGGCAACCTGACGTCGGACTCGTTCGCTCGCGATTACCACATTGAGGCCGAGATGGGAGCGACGAAGGACGGCAAGCTGACCGCCCTACGGGTCAAGACGCTCGCGGACCACGGGTACACCGACGCCGCCGCCAACCCGTCGAAGTTCCCCGCGGGCCTGTTCCACATCATTACGGGATCCTACCCGTTCGCGTCGGCGTTCGTCGAGGTCGATGCCGCCTATACGAACAAGCCCCCCGGAGGGATCGCTTACCGCTGTTCGTTCCGGGTCACGGAGGCCGCGTACACGATCGAACGGATGGTGGAGAACATGGCCCATGCGCTGAAGATGGACCCCGCGGAGTTCCGTCTCAAGAACTTCATTCCGCCCGAGGCGTTCCCGTTCAAGTCCGTTCTCGGCTGGACCTACGACAGCGGAAACTACGGCGGGGCGCTGAAGAAGGCGATGGAGATGATCGGCTACGACGCGCTCCGGAAGGAGCAGGTCGAGAAGCGGAAGCGCGGGGAGCTGATGGGGATCGGCATCTCGAGCTTCACGGAGATCGTCGGCGCCGGGCCGTCGCAGCAGTTCGACATCCTGGGGATCAAGATGTTCGATTCCGCGGAGGTCCGTATCCATCCGACGGGCAAGGTCCTCGCGCGTCTCGGCACGAAGTCCCAGGGGCAGGGGCATGAGACGACCTATGCCCAGATTCTGGCCGAGGAGCTCGGGATCTCGTCCGACTTCATCAACATCGAGGAAGGGGATACCGACACCGCCCCCTACGGACTCGGGACGTACGCGAGCCGGAGCACGCCTACCTCGGGAGCCGCCGCGGCGATGGCTGCCCGGAAGATCCGGGAGAAGGCCGCGAAGATCGCGGCCCATCTGCTCGAGGTCTCCCCGGACGACATCGAGTGGAAGGACCACAAGTTCCAGGTCAAAGGGGTACCGGACAAGTCGAAGACGATGGCGGACGTCGCGTTCGCCGCGTACACGAACCACCCGCAGGGGATGGAAGCCGGGCTCGAGGCGGTCGACTACTACGACCCGCCCAACCTGACCTATCCGTTCGGGAGCTACATCTGCGCGGTCGACGTCGACAAGGAGACCGGGCAGGTGAAGATCCGTCGGTTCGTCGCGGTCGACGACTGCGGAGTGATCATCAACCCGACGGTCGTCGACGGGCAGATCCACGGGGGCCTGACGATGGGATTCGCCCCGGCGATGCTCGAGGAGATCCCGTACGACGCGGACGGCAACAACCGCGCGGGCTCGTTCCTGGAGTACCTGCTTCCGACCGCCGTCGAGACGCCGAGGTGGGAGACGGGCAAGACCACGACACCCTCGCCCCACCACCCGTTCGGCGCAAAGGGGGTGGGGGAGTCGGCGACCGTCGGCGCGCCGGCGGCGATCGTCAACGCGGTGCTGGACGCCCTCGAACCGTACGGCGTGACGAACATCGACATCCCGCTCTCCGCCCACAAGGTCTGGCGGGCGATCCACTCGAAGGACCCGCACTGAGCCCGGGAGCCCCCCGTGCACATCCAGGGAGACTTTCGGGTCCGGTCGACGGCGGGCAGAGTCTACGCCTTTTTTGCGGACCCGGTCGCATTCACGAACTGCCTGGACGACCCGCACGAGTTCCACGCCGCGGATGCGGACCACTTCGAGGGAACGGTGACCGCGGGGATCTCCTTCATCCGGGGCACCTTCCGGGTCCGGGGCCACTACACGGGAAGGACACCGGACTCCGAGTTGCGGGTCCGTCTCCAGGGGTCGGGGCTCGGCAGCGGCATCGACGCCGACCTCGTCCTCACCCTGGCCGAGACCGGCGGGCAGACCTCGCTCCACTGGACCGGCGAAGTGCGCCTTTCCGGCCCCATCGCGACGATCGGGGAACGGATGGTGGCGGGGACCGTCGACAAGAAGGCGGCGGCACTCTTCGAGAACGCCCGCCGCCGACTCGAGACGGCGTAGGCGGGCGACCCGCGTCCGAGCTCAGTGAAGGAACCGGGACGGGGTCCGGGCGAACCGCCGTCGGCACGAGTCCGAGCAGAAGTAGTAGGTCGCGCCCGCGTGGGCCGCGCGCAGGGGCGTCGTTCGCTCGACCTCCATGTGACAGACGGGGTCGAGGGCCATCGGGGGGGCCCGGAGCGTGGGAACCGATTGGGCCGGCGGCGGGGGCGCGGCGGTCCGTCGCACGCGGGTGATCTCGGCCATGATGCTGAGCGCGATCTCCTCGGGAGTGGATGCGGCCACGTCGATCCCCACGGGGTTGCGGATCCGGGCGACTTGTTCGGCGGTGATCCCCGCCTCCCGAATCGCGGCGAAGACCGACTGGGCCCGCTTTCGGCTCGCGACCAGGCCCACGAACGCCACCGTTCCCCGGGCGATCGGGGTCAAGCCGGCCTCATCGTACTTGCCCATGCTCGCGACGACCGCGTAGGTGTCGGTCGTGAGGTGCGCGCCGATCTGCTCGAGGTCCGAGACGAACACGTCGGCCTCCGGCATCTCGGACGCCTCGCCCCCGGGCGCGACGAGGACCACCCGGTATCCCAGTAGTGGACCGAGCGCCGCGAGGCTGGTCGCCACGGGAGAGTCGCCGACGATCAGCAGGTTCGGTTTCGGCAGGTTCGGGTCGATGAAGATCTCCACGGTCCCTCCGCTCTGACATGTCATGGCCCGATTAACGACCCCCTCCTCGGGCGTCGACGCATCCGGTTCCGGGGACACTCGGAGGAGACGAGGGACCCCCGCCGCCATGGCGGCCTTCGCCTCGCTGATCAGGAGGTGCTCGGTGCACGCCCCTCCGACCCACCCGACGTGCGTTCCGTCGTCGCGGATGATCGCCTGATACCCCGGGCGTCCCGAGGTCGGCCGCACCGCGCGCACGACGGTCGCGAGAGCGAACGGGACGCGTCGGCCGCGGAGTTCTTGGGCCAAGGCGGGCACGTCCGGGCCACGACGTAGAATCCGCGGAACCGGGTGGTCCGCGGGGGAGGAGTGCAACGACCACCGCGGTGCGGAGAGCCGGTCGAGCGCGTCGTGCAGCGTCGCCCCGGAGGCGATCGCGTTCTCGACCGCGCTGAGCTCCGCCTCGGTGTCGATGTCGACCAGGATCCCGGGGTCATCCACGGGAACCTCGCGGATCTCGCCGGCATGCCGGGGGAACATCGCGCGGCAGCCGACGTCGCCCGTGATCGCATCCAGCTCGGGGGCGAGACGGGCGTCGAAGACCACGGGGTTCCCCCAAACGCCCTTGTAGGTGGGAATGAAGATCGACCCATCCCCTTGCTCCGCCCGGACCGCGAGCCGGTGCAATGTCGCCGGGAGTACGAACGGCTGGTCGGCGAGGACGATCATCAGGTTCTTGCTCCGAGCGCCCGCGGCGCGGACCCCCGTCCGGATCGAGCTCGCCATCCCCTCGGAGTACCGGGGATTCTCTACCACCGTTGCGGCCGACATCGGGATCGACTTCCGAACCTCTCTCGCGCGGTGGCCCAAGACGACCACGACCCGGTCGAGGCGCGCTTTGCGCAGATTCTCGAGCGAACGGTCGAGCATTCGCGTCCCGCCGACGCTCACGAGGGCCTTCGGCCGTCCCATCCGGGAGGAGCGGCCGGCGGAGAGCACGACCGCTGTCGTGCCGGTGGGCGCGGCCAGCTTCCGGGCACGTCCCACGCGGGTCGACGCCATCGGACCGGAGGGGGGAGCCGGACTGTAACCGTTGCGGGACGGCGATCCGGAGAGGTCGGCCATCCCTCCGGCGGCCCGCGCGAGGAGTAATGCACCCCCGCGTGTCTGGGCCCCTGCCGTGAGCGACCCACCTCCGGTTGAGGCGATGGCTCCCTCCCAGTTGACCCACCCGGATCCGATTCCCCCCGACGCCTGGAGGGCGCTGGATCCGATCGAGGGGGAGCTGGTGTTCGAGGCCTGGCGAACCCCGAAGGGGTTCCTCGTTCTGACGAACCTGCGATGCATCGCCCTCCGACGGGACGGGGAGATCTTCCCGCCCCATCCCTGGCGCGCCGGGCCCGTGTTCTTCTTCTACAATCTAAATGCTCCTCAGGTGCTCTTCGGACGATTCGTGGAGCTCTCCGAGCAATACGAGGAAGAGGGACGGACCGGCCGGTTTCTCGTCCGCGACCCGGCCGGCGTCGCCGCGGCGATCTCCTCGGCGATGGAACCCGGCCGAGCCGCATGGCAGGAACGACGCCAGCACACCGAGGAACTGATCGCCGCGCGAAAGCGCCTGCGGGCCGCCCGTGCGACGGGTGGACTCCCGCCCGTGGAGACGATTCGCTGTTCGTTCTGCGGGAACCTTACGGACGCGAGTGCGCGTCGGTGTGCCAGCTGTGGTGCGGCTCTCGGCTAGCGACGGTGGGAGTTCCGGCCGCGAAAGGGTCTTTCCCTCCCCTCTCGTGCGCTCTCCGTCGAGGGGCGTCCCACCGATCCCCCTCGGTGGCGGCGCGGGAGTGCGATGGAGATGTTGACCGTCTACCTCCCCGCCCTCGTCGTCGCGTTTCTGATCACGCTCCTCGAGTTGACCGAGGTCGTGGCGCTCGTCTTCGCGCTCGGTGCCGACCAGACCTCGATCCGGCCGGTCGCCTGGGGGGCGGCGGGAGGCACTGCCCTCGTTGCGGCCGTCGCGCTCGGCTTCGGCGCGGTCCTCGTCGCATTCCCGCGCATGTACCTGCTCTGGGCGTCCGCGGCCCTGCTCGCGGCCTTTGGCGGGTTCCTCTTCCGAAGTACGCTCCGTTCGTATCGATGGGCGTACGGCGGGACCCCGGGCGGGACGGGGCCCCGCCGCCCAGCCGTCGTGCAGTTCGGGGGCGGATTTTCGGTCGGCGCCGTGGAGACCACCGAAGCGGCGATCGTGCTCGTCGCCCTCGCCGCGGCCGGCTACGGATTCTCGGCGCTCCTCGGCGCGATCGCCGGGGCGGCCGTGTTGCTCGTCGTCGCGGCGGCCGTTCACGAACAGATCCGAAGGATCAAGGTCCCGTGGCTCAAACTCGGCGGCACCTCCCTCCTCCTCTCGTTCGCGGTCTTCTGGGGAGGGGAGGCTGCGGGAGTGACGTGGCCCGGTGGAGATCTCGTGCTCGTGCCGCTCGTCGTGCTGACGGCCCTTCTGGCCCGGGGCGCCGTGGCACTGCTCCTCCGTCGGCCGGCCGCCGTGGCCGCTCCGTAGAGCCGGCCGCCCTGGACGAGATTGCTTAACTTTGTGAACTTGTAAGTGTATAAACTCCGGAGGCGTGGCTCCTTCGATGGCGTCGGCTGAAACTCCCACGGAACCGAGGGGCTTCTCGTCCGCGAAGCGGGAGCTTCTCGTGCTGTTGAAGCAACGGCCCGACCTTTCGTTGGCTCAGATCGCCGCAGAGCGGCGGATCTCCAAGGTCGCCGCGCTCCACCACCTCGCGACTCTCGAGAACCAAGGCCTCGTGGAGCGCTCGTACGAGCGCAATGGGCTCGGTCGTCCGGCCGTTCATTTTCGCCTCAGCCAGAAGTCGGCGGACATTTTTCCGCAGGCGTACACTCAGGTGTCGGTCGCGGCCCTGGAGTACATCGAGCGGCGCCTCGGGCGCGATGCCGTCGTCGGGATGCTCCAGGAACGCTCCCACGACCTCTTCGAACAGAATCGTCCCCGTCTTGCGGCTCCCGGCCTCCGAGAGCGAGTGGAACGGCTCGCCCAGCTCCGGTCGGAGGGCGGCTACATGGCCGAGGTCGGAGGGAAGAGAGGGGCCGTGATCGAGATGCGGGAGCACAACTGCCCCATCCTGGCGATCGCCGGACAGTTCCCGGAGGCGTGCGAGGTCGAGCGGAGGATGTTCGAGTCGATGCTGCACGCTCAGGTCTCGACGTCGCACCGGGTCGTCGCCGGCGACCCCGTTTGCCGTTTCCTTATCCGACCCCGCGGGAGGGACCCGTGACGTCTGCGGACCCGCGACCCGGCCGGTCGGCCGTGGTCACCGGCGGCAGCCGGGGTCTCGGCGCGGTCGTTGCCCGCCTGCTCGCAGGCGAAGGGTTCGACCTCGTGGTGACGGCGCGGGACCCCGGGCCCCTCGCCGAGACGGTGAAAGGGCTCCGTTCCTTCGGGGGCCGAGTGGTCGAACTCGCCGGCGACGTTACCGACCCCGAGGTTCGTCACCGGATCCGCTCGGCCGTGGACCGGTTCGGCGGCCTCGACCTGTTGGTCAACAACGCATCGGACCTCGGGTCTTCTCCGCTGCCCCCGCTCGCCGAGTACCCGCTCGACGAACTCGAGCGGGTCTACCGCATCAACGTGATCGCCCCGGTGGCGCTCGTCCAAGTCCTACTGCCGGCCCTCACCCGCCACCACGGACTGATCGTCAACATCTCCTCCGATGCCGCCCGCGGCGGCTACCCGGGTTGGGGGAGCTACGGCGCGAGCAAGGCCGCACTGGACCTCGTCTCCCTCACCCTCGCCCACGAGCTGGAAGCGGTGGGGGTCAGCGTGGTGTCGGTCGACCCCGGCGACATGCGGACCCAGATGCATCAGGCGGCGTATCCGGGCCAGGACATCTCCGACCGCCCGCTCCCGGATGTCACCGTGCCGTTCTGGGCGTGGTTGCTGGGGCGACCCGCCGCGGAGGTGAACGGCCAGCGTTATCGCGCCCAGGCCGAACACTGGGGGGCCCCTCCGTGAACCGATCGGCGTTCGACTTCGATCGGCCCGGCGCGCTGCAGGCTACGGCGCCCCCCGAGGACCGAGGAGTGGAGCGGGACGAGGTCCGGCTCCTCGTCACGGACGCTGCGGGGTCTCGCCATCGCACGTTCCGATCCCTCCCCGACCTCCTCGAGCCGGGGGACCTGCTGGTCGTCAACGAGAGCGCGACCCTGGCGGCGAGCCTGCCGGCGCGCGGGGGCGGCTTCGACTTCCTCCTCAACGTCTCGACCGACTATGGGCGCAACCTGTGGCTCGCCGAGACCCGCTGGAGCCCCAGCCGACCCGGCCCGGTCCCACTCCGACCGGGGGACCGGATCACGGTCGCAGAGATCTCCTTCCGCGCCGTCGGCCCCTTTCCCGGGATCGAACGCCTCTGGTTCTTTCGCGGAGTCGGCGACGTAGCTGCTACGATGCAGGAGTGGGGGCGACCGATCCGATACGGGTACGTCACCCGGCCGTACTCTCTCGACACCTACCAGACCGTCTTCTCTCGGGTACCGGGCAGCGCCGAGATGCCGTCCGCGGGACGACCGTTCACCCCGCGGGTCGTGCGGGCCCTCTCCGATCGCGGGGTCGGCATCGCTCCCGTAGTCCTTCACGCCGGCGTCTCGAGCCTGGAAACGGAACCGGACCGGGCCGACATCCCGCCGATCTACCCGGAGCCGTTCGAGGTACCGGGCGCGACCGCAGAGCGCATCAACGAGACCCACCGGACCGGGCACCGCGTTATCGCGGTCGGGACGACCGTGCTCCGGGCGTTAGAGACCGCGTGGACCGTCGGCGGGGTCGTGCCCTTGCGCGGTTTCACCCAACTGACCCTCGGTCCCGGTCGACCGATGCGCTCGGTCGAGGGCATGCTCACGGGCCTCCACGACCCGAGGACTTCGCATCTCGCTCTCCTGTTCGGATTCGCCGGCGAGGAACGCATCCGTGCCGCCTACGCTGTCGCAGTGCGAGGTCGCTACTTATGGCACGAGTTCGGGGACAGCCACCTTGTCTGGGCGGCCGGCCAGTGACCGGCCGCTACGATACCGGGCTACTCACCTCGACGGATTGGATCCCCGGGAACTGGTAGGGGATGAGTCCCCACCGGTCCCCGTCGTCCGCCGACCAGAACAACTGCCCCGTCGTCGTTCCCACGTAGATCCCCGCCGGGTCGAGGGAGTCGGTGGCCATCCCTTCCCGGTGCATCCCGTACGCCCCGGGCCACTGCTTGCGGCCCAGCAGGGTCGACCACTTCCGGTCCTTCTCCGTCCACCGATACACCTGGAAATGCCCGCCCGCGACCACTCGCGGCTCCGAGTCGAGCGGTACGAAGAACGCGACCCCGGGCAGGCTGGGAGCGGTCACTACGTTCATTCCGAAGTCGTCCGAGAGCGTACGGCCCACCCGCGTCCATGACTCCGAGCCGTTCCGGCTCACGTAGATCCCGCAGTGGTCCTGTCGATAGAGGATCGAGGAGTTGCCGGTGTCCATCGCGACCTTGTGGACGCACTGTCCCACCTCGGGCCGGCGGTCGGGCTGGAAGTCGGCGGTCACGCCCCGGTTCATCGGGGTCCAGTGGTCCCCGTCGTCGTCGGTCCGGAACGTCCCGGCCGCCGAGATCCCGACGTGCATCCGATGGGGTCGCTCGGGGTCGAGCAGGATCGTATGGAGACACATGCCGCCGGCGCCCGGGTTCCATTTCGCCCGGGTGGGGTGGTCGTTGAGGCCGGGGACGGCCGCCCAGGACTCGCCCTCGTCGTCCGAGCGCCAGAGGGAGGCGGGGTCGACCCCGAGGAACATCGTCCGGGGTTCGGACGGGCGGCCCGGCTCGATGTGCCAGAGGTTCTTGATGGGGTACTCGGGAGAGGGTGCCTCGACCGGCGCGGTCCTCTTCGACCGCGGCGGGGTCTGGGGGACCGCAATCTCGGTCCACTTCTCCCCCCAGTTCCGCGACCGCATCATCATGGGCCCCCACCAGCCGTTGTTGACGGCAGCATAGAGGGTCCCCGGATGACGCGGGTCGGCCACGAAGTGGAAGACGTCGTTCCCCGAGTGACCCGGCGGTCGAACCTTCCAGTTCTTGCGCCGGATGTCCGACTCCGCGATGTAGCTCCCTTTCCTCGTCCCGATCAGGACCCGTACTTTGCGCTCGACCATTGGTGTTCCCTATCCTCCCTGGATGGAATGAAGGATCTCGACCTCGTCCCGGGACTTTAGCGGCTGCGACGCCCCGTTGGCATGGGGGATCTCTTCGCCGTTGACGAAGACCTTGACGAACGGGCGAATCCCCCGGGTCTCGTCACGGAGGCGATTCCGTAAGCGAGGAAACCGGCTCTCGAGGTCGTCGATCAGCGCACCGACGGTCGCGGCGTCCGAGCGGACCTTGCGCTGGGCGACGAACTGAGAGAGCATCGCGTCGAGGTGCACCTCCGCCACGTTCCCCCCTCCCCGCCCTTCCCGGCGTTGCGAGTAACCCCACAGTGGTACTTAGACCCCTCGTGACGGAAGCCCCGAGAGTGGAGGGGAAAATACGGGATGCTAACCGAAAAGAAAGTAAAGAAGGGGTTGGTCCCGGCGGCCCTGCTCCCGTCTAGGTAGGCAGGACCTTCCGGCCGTAGTTCCAGTTGGTCAGGTCGGCCGTTGCGAGGTACCACGCCAGGAGACCGTCAAAGAAGATCTCCCCGCCCACGAGCCATGACTCCCCGACGGAAATCGTGTGCCCGCCCGCGAGTTGCCAGAACTGGATGGTCAACAGCAGGAACGCTATCACCAGGAAGAAGAAAACCCCGGTGAGGACCATGCCATGTTTGGGTGCATTAATCAGGAAGCTGATAGTGAACAGCATCCAGATGAAGGCGAACGCCGAAACCGCCCACAGGATCGGGGTATTGGCCGGGGCCCCCGGCGCAAACTGGGTCAGCATCAGGGTGAACGCCCACCAGAACGAGCCGTAGCCGATGAACGCCGAACCCGCGAACACGTTCCCCTTTCGCAAGGCGATGACCCCCGCGACGAACTGCGCGGTTCCTCCGAACGCGGCAGCCATCCCGAAGACGGCCCAGTTCCCCGCGAACCCGGCCGAATAGGGCGCCGGCAGGTTCGTCAGTCCTGCCACCATCGTCGTGGTCCCGAATCCCATCAGTCCCACGATAGCTGGAGTGCCCCACCATTCGGGTTTCTCCTCCACTCTGGGAGGAGCCTCCTCCATTCCGTGCGCTGTCTCCATAGTCTCTGCAGCCGGCGGCATGTTACGGTCTCGCACGTGCTCCTAGTAGATAATCCCTCTTTTCGACGGCATACTTCTGTTACAGCAGTCGAGGGCGGCAGCCCGCGGCAAAGCGCCTCCCCCTCGGCTCCAACCCCCCACCCTTAATCCTCGGGGCGCATCGCCCCTCGCGGAATGGAAGACCGAAGCGAGCTCTCGCAGGTCGTCTTCGGAAAGACCGTGGTCATTCTGACCCGGGACCTGTCCGTCATGAATCCGAACCTGGTCGCGGGGTCCCAAGGACTCGTGGTCGGCAAGCTCGCCAACTACACGCTCAAGGTGGCGTTTCCGCAGGTCACGGTCGGAGTCAACTGGAAGGATTGCGACATCGTTCCAGGGAAAACGGGCATGCCGACCCTCGCCGACCAACCCCGGGTCATCCCGAAGCCGCGAACCATGGGCGAAGAGTGAGCTCCTAGCTCCCTCGCTCCCCTCGTTCGTCGTCCGTGACCGGTAGCAGTCGCTCGACGATCGGAACGACCTCGGGGAGCGCGCGAACGACATACGCCGAGTCGACCACGTCGGCGGTGGGCGGGGCGAACAGCTCCCGGTATCGCGCCCCATATCGCTGGAGGCCGGTATAGAGGATCCGCCCGGCAAGGTTCGCGCGGCGCGCCCCCTCCATGTCCGACCACCCGTCTCCGACGTGGATCGCCCGGGGCGGCTCGGAACCGATCTCCCGAAGCGTCTCCCGGAAGATCTCGGGCGCCGGCTTCGCCCACGGGCGCTCGTCGCTGAAGGTGTACGCCTCCACGTACTCGTCCAACCCGAACGCGTGAAGCGCCGGACGGAGGAGCCGACCCGGCTCTCCGACCGTATTCGAGATCAGCGCCAACGCATAGCCGCGGTCCCGTAACTCTCCGAGGACGGAGAGGGCGTCCGGGGCGAGGTGGAGCGGGGTCTCCGCGATCGTCTTCTCCAGTGCCCGGACGTACGCCTGCGGTCGCGGGACTCGACCCGAGGAACGTGCGGCGCGCTCGAGTTGTTCCTCGGGACGGATCGACCGTCCCTCCGCGGCGGACGAAACCGCGCCGGTGAGTTCGAGCTCAAAGGCGGCCTTGAGCGCCGCCCGGTCCCGCCGGGGCGTTCCGGGGACGGGCTCCGAGTCCTCGAGCACCTGCGTCGCGGACTCGAGCTGCCGATGCATGTACTCTTCCTGTTCGGGCGGTTCGAGGTAGATCAGCGTGTGCCAGAGGTCGAACGTCACCGCCGTACGCATGGGAGTCGCTCCTTCGCACCGCATCGAGGCGCCATCCCCCATAACCTTCGTTGCTCCACTAGTGCCGGGGGGACCTCCTTGGGGCGACCATTATGGAACGGGAGGTTGTGGGGACGGCGATGACCGACCCGCGCCGGACCGCCGGAGTTCCGTTTCGCGACCGAATGGGGAGCCCCGTCGTGGGCAACGCACCGAAGGTGATGCTGCTGGGCAGCGGAGAGATCGGTCGGGAGATCGCGATCGAGGCGATGCGCCTCGGCGCCGAGGTCATCGCGGTCGACCGCTACGCCAACGCACCGGCGATGCAGATCGCCCACCGGCACCACGTCCTTGCAATGACCGACCGCGCGGCGCTCCGCGCCCTCGTTGAGCGGGAGGCCCCCGACGTCCTGGTGCCCGAGATCGAACAGATCGCCACCGACGAGCTCGTGCGACTCGAGTCGGAAGGCTGGACGGTCATCCCGCGGGCCGAGTCGACCCGGGCGACGATGGACCGGGAGCGGATCCGGCGCCTCGCCGCGGAAAAGGCGGGGGTACGGACGTGCCGATTCGAGTTCGCGGAGAGCCCGGGAGAAGCGATCCGCGCGGCGAAGGAGGTTGGTTTCCCGTGCATCTTCAAGGCGATGATGTCGAGTTCCGGCCACGGGATGACCGTCGTGCGGGACGCAGCGGGTGTCGAGGCGGCCTACGCCGAGGCGAGCGAACACGGGCGGGTCCGGAACGCGCGGGTGATGGTCGAGGAGTTCATTCCGTTCGACCGGGAAGTCACCATGCTCACGCTCCGACACTACGACCCTGCGGGCCACGTGAGGACGACCGTGATGGAGCCAATCGCCCACCAGCGGCCGGCGACCCTGTATCACGAAAGCTGGCAGCCCGAGCCGTTCTCGCTCGGAGTACTGAGGTCGTTGAACGAGACCTCGACCGCGGTCACGGACCAGCTCGGTGGCATCGGCATCTTCGGGGTGGAGTGCTTCGTTCGGGGCGAGATGGTGTATTTCAGCGAGGTCTCCCCCCGTCCCCACGACACGGGCCTCGTCACGCTCGGGAGCCAGTGGAACAGCGAGTTCGCACTCCATGCTCGAGCGATCCTCGGGCTCCCGTACGTGGGTCCCGAACCGACGACCCCGGCCGCCGCCCACGTGATCCTCGCGTCGGCGTCGGGGTGGGCCCCTTCCTTCGGTGGATTGAGCGCTGCGCTCTCGCCGAACGGCGTGCGCATCTTTCTGTTCGGCAAACCGGAGGCCTACCACGAACGTCGGATGGGCGTCGCGGTCGCGCGGGCGTCGACGGTCGACGCGGCCCGACGTCTCGCCGAGACGGCGGCCCACACCGTGGAGGCCCAGTTCCGGACGGACTCCCCCCAAGAGCCGGGCCCTCACCCCTAGTCGGGGAGCGGTTCGGGATCAGGTCGCATCGACGGGCCGGGAAAGGAACTCGAGGCGATTGCCGAACGGGTCGCGCGTGTAGAAGCGACGGCGTCCCGGGAACGGCTCGTCCTCCCACGTATCGATGCTCCCCGCCCGCAGTCGAGCGCGGACCGCGTCGAGGTCGTCGACCTCGAATGCCGGGTGAGCCTTCTCGGCGGGACGAAACGGTGCCTCAATGCCGATGTGCAATTGAGTCGCGCCAAAGTCCAACCAAATACCTCCGCGGGCGGCCAGGTTCGGTGGCTTGGGCGTTTCGGTCATGCCGAGGATGCCCACAAAGAACGCCCGCGCCGGGGCCTCCGAACCCGGCGGCGCGGCGATCTGGACGTGATGGAGTCGAAACCCTCCGTTCCCCATGCCGGGGGGCATCGAGGCACGCAGTATAGCGCCTCCTCGCCCGGACCCGCGCCCGGTCGCCGCTCACCCGAGGCAACTGCTTCAAGGGTCTCCGCTTGGGTCCTCCGTGGAAGACGCGCAACCGAGACTCCTCGTGGCGCTCTCTCCCGATGAGGAGTTTGGTCACTCCCTGGACCGGATGCTCCCGGGAATCGCGTGGGGTTTTCTCGAGCGGACGCCGCCGACGCGACGGGGCAACGTCGAGGCGATGTTGATCGGAGCCGTCACACCCGACCTGCTTGAATTCGACGCGACGACCGCGCCGAAGCTCGTATTCGTCCAAGGCCTCTCTACGGGGGTCGATGGGTTCCCGTACCAGAGGTTCCCCGACAACGTCCGATTCGCGGGAAACGTCGGAGCCTTCGCACCGTTCGTCGCCGAGCATGCGATCGCCCTCGCGCTCGCGGCCGCGCGCGATCTTCCCGCCGCACGAGAGAAAGTGCGGAGCGGGCGCCGACGGCCCCCGCCGGACCAGCGACTGCTCTACGGCGCGACGGCGGTCATCCTCGGATACGGTGCGATCGGCCGGGAGATCGCGCCTCGGCTCTCGGCATTCGGAACCCGGGTCTACGGAGTGAGCCGCACGGGATCGCCGGCCCCGGGCGCGGAGCGGATGTTCGGCGCGGACCGGCTGCTCGACGCACTGCGCGAGAGTGACCTGGTTTTCGACGCCCGCCCGCTGACCCGGCTCACGGCCGGTACGATCGGGGCCACGGAGCTCGCGGCCATGCGTCCCGAGGCGGTCCTCGTGATGGTGGGACGGGCCGGAACGGTGGACGAAGAGGCGCTGTATCGACATCTCGTGGACCACCCGTCGTTCCGCGCGGCTTCGGACGTCTGGTGGGACGAGGACTTCCCGAACGGCGTCTTCCGGAGCCGTTGGCCGTTCTCCGAACTCCGCAACTTCGTCGGGACGCCGCACTCGGCGGGCGCGGTAGAGGGCGCCGGCGGAAGGGGCGTGCAGCTCGCGCTCGAGAACCTCTCCCGCTACTTTCGCGACGGCCGACCGGCGCACTTGGTCGACCGGAGCGAGTACGAGGCCGTGAGCCGCCCGTCGCCCGCCCGCGGAGCGCCGCGTCGGTCGGGTGGGGACCGGTAGACGACTTGAACTTGCGGGGTCTGGGTCCTCGATGGAAGACCCTCACCCGCGGCTCCTCGTCACCGTGCGCCCTCAGGACGACCTCCGCGATGCGCTCAACGCCCAACTGCCCGAGGTTCCGTGGGGGTTTCTCGGGTCGACTCCGCCCGGCCATCGAGCGGACGTCGAGGCGATGCTGGTCGGAGGACTGACGCGGGAAGCACCGGAATTTGACCCGGCGAGTACTCCGAAGCTCGAGTTCGTGCAGCGACTGTATACGGGGGTCGACGGGATCCCGTTCTCGCGGTTCCCCGGCTCCGTACGGTTCGCGGGGAACGTCGGAGCGTTCGCTCCGTACGTCGCGGAGCATGCCGTCGCGCTCGCGCTGGCGGCGGCAAGGGACCTTTGGACCGGTCGGGAGATGGTACGGACCGGCCGGCTGCGTCCGCCCCCCGAGCAACGCCTCCTCCGCGGCGCCACCGCGGTCATCCTCGGGTACGGGGAGATCGCTCGGGAGATCGCACGACGGCTCGCCCCCTTCGATACCCGCGTCTGCGGCTTGAACCGCTCGGGCGCACCGTCCCCGGGCGCGGAGCGGATGTTCGCGGCCGACCACCTTCGCGAGGCACTTTCCGCGGGGGACTTCGTCTTCGACGTCCGGCCCCTGACGCGCCGGACGTCGGGCAGCATCGGTCGGGCGGAGCTCGAGGGAATGCGCCCCGAAGCGATCCTGGTAATGGTCGGTCGCGCGGCGACCGTGGACGAGGAGGCGCTCTATCACCACCTCGTGAGCCACCCGAGGTTCCGGGCGGCGATCGATGTCTGGTGGCAGGAGGAGTACGAGAGCGGCCAGCTCCCGAGCCGGTTTCCGTTCGCCGAACTACCGAACGTGGTCGGGACGCCCCACTCGGCGGGGTTCGCCCCGGGCGCTCCGGCGCGGGTCGCCCGGTTGGCGGTCGAGAACCTGGCCCGGTACTTCCGAGGCGGGCAACCGGACCACCTCGTCGACCGAAGCGAGTACCCCGGATAGGAGGGAGGGACCCCTCGGCAGAGGAAGTACGCCCGACCGAGCCAGAGCATTGTCCTCCGGTATCGCAGTGGACGTGAAAGCGGCCATAACCTACGACCGGTTCCGCCGGTCGTGAACCCGGGCCCGGGCGACCGATCTGCTCTGCGTGCTCCGAGCACGATCAACAGTGTGGTCGCCCTTACGACGGGTCCA
>JBAWFC010000030.1:0-10059 GCA_049591535.1 Thermoplasmata archaeon
CGCTCGACGGTCGCGGCCACGGCGCCGTCCTCCCGGGGGTCGACCGTCACGTCGATCCCGCCGCGTTCGGCGGTCGTCCGGCGGAGCGGCGAGATCTCGCTTCCCCCGACCCAGCCGGCTCCGAGCGCGCGGAGGACCCGCGCATAGAGTAGCCCGACCGGACCGAGTCCCAGGACGAAGACGGAACCCCCCGGCGGGAGGCCGACGCGACGGATCGCGGTCCGGGCGCAGCCCGCCGGCTCGAGGAGCGCACCGACGTCCCACCCCACGCCCGCATCGAGACGGAGCACGGCGCCCCGCTGCACGTTCGCCGCCGGCACGCGGAACCTCTCGGAGAATCCCCCGGGGTCGATGTTCGTCCGGGAGTAGGTCGGGCAGAACGTGGTGTCTCCGCGCGCGCAGACCTCGCAGGCGTAGCAGGGTACGTGGTGGTGGACGAACACCCGGTCCCCGATCGCGAGGTCCGCGACCCCGGAGCCGAGCGCCGAGACCCGGCCCACCGGCTCGTGCCCGAGTACGCCCGCGCTCTGGTAGTTCCCGCGGAGCTTCTCGAGGTCGGTGCCGCAGACCCCGCACGCGGCCAGCGCGACCACGACCTCGCCCGGTCCGGCGGTCGGCTCGGCCCGCTCCTCGAGCGCGACGCGACCGCCGCTCGCGAGGCGCCCGTACTTCATTCGCGCGCGCGGGCGGCGCCGATCGCCGCGTCGAGGATCTCGATCGCCTCATCGATCTCCTCCCGACGGACGATGAGCGGCGGAATGTACCGGAGCGAGGATCTCCCGCAGGGCAGGAGGATCAGCCCCCGCCGGTACGACTCCTCGAGTACGTGGTCGCGGAACTTCACGGCCGGCTCCTTCGTCCGACGGTCGCGCACGAACTCGGTCGCGGTCATGAGGCCGAGGCCCCGCACATCGCCGATCTCGGCGTGTTTCGCCTGGAGCTCGCGGAGCCGCTCCAGGAGGTAGGTTCCCTGGAGACGCGCGTTGTCGAGGAGACGTTCCTTCTCGATCACCTCGAGCGTCGCGAGCGAGGCGGCGGCGGCCACCAGGTTCCCCCCGAACGTGTTCGAGTGGGCCCCGTTGACCGTGAAGTCGAGGTCGGAGCGGAACGCGACCGCCCCCATCGGGAGGCCGCCGCCGATCGCCTTCGCCATCGTGACGATGTCCGGTACGACCCCGTGGTGCTCGATCGCGAACCATCGGCCCGTTCGGCCGATACCGGCCTGGACCTCGTCGTCGATGAACAGGATCTTGTGCTCGTCCAGGATCGACTGGATCGTCGTGTGCCATCCCTTCGGCGGGACGATGTATCCGCCCTCCCCCATGACCGGCTCGACGATCATCGCCGCGACGTCCTCCGGCGGGATCGACGTCTGGAAGTACAGCTCCTTCAGGATCTTCGCGCAGTACAGGTCGCAGCTCGGGTACTCGAGCTTGTACGGGCACCGGTAGCAGTTCGGCGCCGGGATGTGGTGGCCGCCCCCCACGAACGGGGAGTAGCGCGCCCGCTGGACCGGCTTCGAGGTCGTCATCGAGAGCGCACCCATCGTCCGCCCGTGGAACGCTCCGAGGAGTCCGATCACGATCGGGCGCTGGCGCTGCCACCGGGCGATCTTGAGCGCGGCCTCGGCGCTCTCGGTCCCGCTGTTGGTGAAGAACACCTTCTTCGAGAAATCTCCCGGAACGATCTGGGCGATCCGCTCCGCGAGCCGGACCTGGTTCTCGTAGTAGTAGTCCGTGCCGGCGAAGTGGCTCAGGCGGCCCACCTGCTCCCGTACCGCCCGGACGACCTCGGGGTGCGCGTAGCCGACGGCGTTGACGGCGACCCCCGAGGCGAAATCGAGCAGCCGGTTCCCGTCGACGTCGGTGACCCAGACGCCGCTCCCCGACTCCGCGACGATCGGCGCGGTCTTGGTCGACGTCATCAGGATCGCGTGGTCGCGTGCGATGACCTCCCGCGCCCGCGGGCCCGGGATCTCCGTCTTCAGCACCACCCCGCGCTTCGGGGTCGCGGCCGGCTCCGTCGGCCCGCCGGAAACCGGAGGAGGAACGCTCTGGCTCATCGAGTCACCGGAGTCGCCACGCGCGCCCGGGACGTAAAGGCTTGCGGGCCGCGGGCGGGTCCCCCGACGCCGAGTGGAACGTCTCCTTTTATGCGGCCCGTCCGGGTCGACGCCCCGCCCATGGGATCGGCGGAGGAGGCGGCAGACCCGCTCGGCCCCGACCTCGAGGAGTTGCGGGAGGTCGTCCCGGCTCGGGCCGTGCTGACGGAGCTGGCCCGCGGATTTCTGTTGGTGCACGAGTCGAACCCCGATCGTGCCGTCCGCTTTGCCGAGACGTTCCTGCGGGAGTGCACCGGCGCTTCCCCACCCGCCCGGGTCGAGACGTCGCGCCCGGTGACCCTCGGGCGGCTCCGGCTCGGCCGGGGACCCCGAGGCGCGGTCGACCCGACGAACTTCCCGCCGCCCCGGTGAGCCGTTCGCGGCCGCCTCAGTGGGCGGCAGAGCGGACCCGGATGTACTGGGCGAGGTCGACGGGGAACGACCGACGGGTCAATCCCACCCGCACCCCGCTCGACCGTCCGAAGAACGAGCCCGGGCTGACGAGGACCGACGCGAGAAGACACCGCCGAGCGAACCGGTCTCCGCCGCGGGGTACCGGGTCATCGAACGCGACCGGGGCGGCGAGGTCGGGGGCCCCGGGGTTCGCTCGGCGCCAGGCGTCGCGGTTTCGGCCAAAGATCGCTCGCACCGAAGCCAGGTACCGTTCCCGTCGCGACAGGAGGGCGAGGGCGGAGGCGACGGAGTACGTCGGCATCTCGTCCGAGACGAGGCCGTGGAATCGGGCGAACCGTTCGGTCGCCTCCTCCGGGGGGACCACGAACCCGACCCGCACGTCGTCGGCCCCGTACGCCTTCGTGAACGAGCCGGTGGACCAGAGCCCCCGCCGGGCGAGCCGCTGGGCCGACGGGGCCGCGGTGAACTCGCGGAACGTCTCGTCGACCAGGATCGCCCGTGCCCCGCGGGACCAGGCGTCCAGGCGGTCCGGCGACCACAGGTCCCCGACCGGGTTCCGGGGCCGGGAGACCACGGCGAGAGCGCAGGCGCCGGGACCCGTGGATATCCGAAATCCGGCGCGCCGTGCGACCTCGACGAGCGGAGGATACTCCGGGTACTGCACGCGGCAGCGGCCCTTCCGACCCCGGCCCAGGTAGAGCAGGGCCCAGGCATTCGCCTCGGTGGCCCCGTGGGTCAGGAAGACGCGCGACGGAGCCACCCCGAGGAGGGCGCCGAGCCCTCGGCGGAGCTCCGGCTCGCTCGCCGAGCGAAGTTCGGCCGGGGTCGGCGACGGTGGCCGCGCCACCCCGTACATGCCGCTCGAACCGAAGTTGTACCGGCAGTCGGTGTGGGTGTCGATCCAGTCCGCGAGCGGGAAGCGCATCGCTCGGTCGAGCCCGCCCTCCCCTAAAGCGGCGCTACAGTCCGAAGTAGAGGAACGCGAACAGGACGGAGATCGTGATCGCCGCGATCGGGAGGCCGTGACGGACGAACTCGCCGAGGCGGATCGTGACGTGCATCTTCTCTGCCGCATCGACCAGGATGAGGTTGCTCACCGCCCCGAGGAGCGAGATGTTGCCCGCGAGCGTGCTGCCCGCCGCGAGGGCCATCCAGACGACCGGAGTTCCTCCGCTGTACCCGAGCGACGTGAGGACGGGGATCTGGAGCGCCACCCACGGGACGTTGCTGACGACCTGGACCCCGACGAGCGAAGTCCCGACGATCGTCAGGAGGGCGCCGGTCGGATGACCCGGCCCGGGGATCGGAAGCAGGCCGGCGACCGCCGTGATCACCCCGCCGTCCAGCGCTCCCTGCACGACGACGAACAGTCCGGCGAAGAGGAGCAGGATCGGCCAGTTGACCCGCTGGAGCACCGGACCCCGGTTCGGTGCCGCCAGAAGGAGGATCACCGCCCCGGCGAGGGCGATCTCCCAGACCGGGACGATCGGCCCGTGGACGATCGACGCGGTGACGTCGAGCGTGATCATGACGATGAGCGTCCCGGGGAACGCCCAGAGGACCGGGTGATCGCCGAGGCGGCGGATCCACCCGCCGGTCGGGAAGAGCGGCGGGGCGCTCGCGCGGGCCCGCGCGTACTGCGCGTCGGCCGGCGGCATCGACCGGCCGTAGACGTAGCGCAGGTACCACCCTCCCAGCACGAGGCTGACCGCGGTCGGAAGCGCGAGGTAGCGCAGGAACGTGGTGACGGGCGAGGCGATCCCGCTCTGCACGGCCACGAGAAGGTTCTGCGGGTTGCCGAACGGGAGCAGCGAGCTCCCGACGGTGACGGAGAACGCGAGGACGAACAGCAGCGGCTTCGGGTTCGTATTCAGCCGGGCGGCGACCCCGATCAGGATGGGGACGCCGATCAGTACGAGGGCGTCGTTCACGATGAGCGCGGAGATGAGGCCGATACCGCAGAACAGGACGAGCGGGAGGTCCCGGGGGCGCGGGGCCTGTCCGACCACCCAGCGGGCCAAGTGGTCGACGGCGCCCGCGGCCTGGAGGGCGTCGGCAAAGAGGAAGAGCGCGAAGAGGAACACGAGGGTCGGAGCTGCGTTCGCGAGCGCCGTCTCCGCGCCGCCCACGGAGAGGACGCCGAGCGCCGCGGTCGCGAACGCGCCCGCGACGAAGATGACCCAGACCGGGGGACCGCGACCGGTCACCTGCCGGCCGATCACCGCCCCGAAGACGATGACAAGGACAACGGCCGCTACGACGTTCGTGGAGCCCCTCCGCCGTGGGTGGCGCCGACATTCGGTCGCCCTACATAGAGCGCGGCATGGGAGTGCGGGTCGAACGGAACGGTCTTGAGGGCGAGGGCCGCCGGTGGAATCGCATGGCGGTGCAGCGACGTGCGGCCGCGTCGGTCCGGGTCGGTCCCAACGGCCGGATCCTCGCGCTCTCCGCGGCGTGGTTCTCCGACGGGGCCCGTCGACGCACCGAGGCCCGTCGCGCCGCCCGGTGCGTGGAGTGCGCTCGCTCCCTACCGAACCACCGGACCCCGTACTGCTCTCGGCGGTGCCGGTGGATGTTCCACGGGCACTTCTTCTGGGATTCGGCCCGGTCGTACGTCCTGCTGCGCGACCGGTACACCTGCCGCATCTGCGGCGTGCGGCACCGGGCCCGGGAGCTCGACGTCGACCACATCGTAGAGATCGCGCGCGGCGGAGCCGCGCTCGAGTACTCCAACCTTCAGACCGTCTGCCGCGCGTGCCACGCGCGCAAGACCCGCGAGTTTCTGCGTCACTCCCGGGCGGAACGGGCCGCGGGAACGACCGGCGGGGAGGCATTCGCTCCGACGACGCGCTCCAGTTCCGAGACGTCGAACGGCAACCCGCTGCCGGTGTTGTAGAGGAGCGCCGTCTCGCCGGCCCGGATCGACCGGTCGCGGACGAGGGCAGCGAGCGCCGCGTACAGCGCCGCCCCCTCGGGAGACACCGAGACCCCGTGGGTCATCGCCCGCGCGCGCATCGCCGACACGATCTCGACGTCCGAGACCCTCGCCCCGCCTCCGCGGGATCCCCGGATCGCCTCGAGGACCCGCTCGGAGGCGAACGGGGCCACCACGAGGAGCCCCGGGGCGATCGTTCGTGGGTCCTCCCACGGCGTTACCCGGGGAGCATCCTCCCGGAGGGCCCGGACGATCGGTGCGCATCCCTCCGGCTGCACCGCGTAGAGCCGGGGCATCCGCTCCCCAAGCCCCGGGGTCCGAAGCTCCTGGAACGCCTTGTACATCCCGACGAGTCCGGTGCCTCCGCCGCAGGGGAAGGCCACGGCGTCCGGGAGTTCGTCGCCGGGAAGCTGCTCGAAGATCTCGAACCCCATCGTCTTCTCTCCCTCCCCGCAATACGGCTCCTTTACGGTCGACATCTCGAACGAACGACGACCGGCCTCGGCCTGATGCGCGGCCGCCCCGTCAGAACCGTGGTCCACGTGGGCCGTCGCATGGTACTCTTCGCCTACTGGATCGGCCCGAGGTCCATCCGGCGGAACCGCCACGCCGCTACGGCGAAGGTGCCGAAGGCGAGGAGCGCAAGGATCCCGAGGCTCTCCAGGTCCGCCGGACCGAGGGTCCCTGAGAACGCGTCGCGGATCGTGTTCGCGGCATACGTCAGCGGGTTGAGGTAGAACACGATCGCGAGGACTCTCGGAGTCTTCGACGTGACCGGGTAATAGACCGTCGACAGGAAGATCACGAACAACTGGAGGAAGGACTGGATCGAGAAGTAGGCATTCGCCGACCGTAGCTGAAGGCCGATACCGATCAGGAGCCCCGCGAAGAAGACGCTCCCGAGGGCCACGGTGCTGAGTACGGCGAGCACGCCGAGCGCGGAGAGCGGCGGGATCCCGATGAACGGCAGGCCAACGACCATCATGATCCCGACGCCGATGAGCGAGAACAACAGGGACGTGAGCACCAGTCCCGCGAGGTACTCCGCCCGGAGGAAGGGACCCGAGAACACCTGTTCGACCATGGACCAGCGCCGGTCGAGCCAGAACAGGTTCCCGGAGACCACTCCGCCGGTGATCATCTGGAACGCGACCATCCCCGGTACGAGGAAGGCGGTGTACGACGAACCGCCGGTGACACTGGACGATATGATCGAGCTGAACATCGTCCCGAGAACGATGATCGTGACCGCCGGTTGACCGAATCGGATGAGGATGGTCAGGGGGTCGAGGTTCGAGGCGAAGTTCCGGACGACCAGTCGGAAGATCGGTGGGAGACTCACGAGACGCCCCCCGCACGCCCGCCCGAGAGCAGATTCTCCGACCGCCCGCCTTCCTTCTCTCGGCCGTTGCCGCGACCCTCTTGCTCACCGATCATCCCAAGGAAGGCGCTCTCCAGTGTCGCTTCCTCGATCGACATCCTCTCGATGTCGAGCGAGCGGCCGTGCGCCCACTGGCTGAGCCACGGCAAGAGTTCCTCCGCGCCGTCGGCGCGGAATGCGATCCGGTCGAGCGAGGTCGAGACGGCGTCCTCCGGTTCGAGGATCGTCGCCCCGCGGGTTACGAGTTCCGCGCACAGCGCCGACCGGACCGCTCCGGACAGGGAGGATGCGAACGTCACCACCACTTCGCGCGCGCCGCTGTGTTTCGACTTGAGTCCCTCGGGGGTGTCGAGCGCGATCAGCCGGCCGAGGTGGAGAACCGCGATGCGGTCGCACAGCAGGTCCGCCTCGTGAAGGATATGCGTTGTGAAGACGATCGAAAGTCCCCCGCGCGCGCGGTCCTTTAGGTAGCGGAGGATCCGACGGCGCGCGATCGCATCCAGACCGACCGTCGGCTCGTCCAGGAAGAGGATGTCCATATCGTGCATGAGCTCGCGCGCGACCTGGAAGCGTCGGCGCTCGCCGCCCGAGAGTGCCCACGGTTTGCGCTTCCGAACCGCCTCAAGCTCGAACAGCTCGATCATCTCTTCCGCACGTGCTTGGGAAACCTCCCGGGGGACGTTCCAGAGGAAGCCGTAGAGGGTGAGGTTCCGCTCGACCGAGACGAAGTCGAGCGACTCCGATTGGAGGACGACGCCGAGGTGGGCGCGCAGCGCACGGCCACCGGTTCGGATGTCGTAGCCGAGGACGGTCGCGCCGCCTTCGGTCGGCGGGAGCAGCGTAGTGAGGAGACGTACGGTCGTCGTCTTCCCGGCGCCGTTGCGTCCCAAGAGCCCGAGGACTTCGCCCCCGCGCAGCCCGACCGAGAGGTGGCGGATCGCGAACCGGCCGGGTGCGTACGAGTATCCGAGGTCGCGGGTCTCTAGAACAATGTCGTCCGAAGGCATGGGGGCGGGTGGTTCACGAACGTCGGGAACCGAGAGTGTTCATCTCGCTTTCCACTTCATCGGCCACCGCGAGGAGCGGCCATGTACGAGCGAACGAGTCCGCGCGGTCTCCCGGTCGGGGCGCATCGCCCTGCGACGCGCGAGCCGGCTGATCTCTTGCGACACCGACTCGGGTATCGTGCGTCCTTCGAAAATTCCGGGAGAGGTCACCGGGGCTTTCGCGCGCCTCAACCCCTACGCGACCGGGGGGGGCGGTCCTGAGGGACGAAACCGCCGAGCACGCACCGAAGGAGGCGTCCCCCCAGGGCTTGCCCGACCGGGAGCTGAGATAGCACGGGCGGTCGTCTACGTGCTACTACCCATTCGTAGAGGCAAGGACGGACGGCCGTACGCCCCCGGAGGCGTCGCGTCGGACCACGGCCCCGATTCCTACCCAGTGGGCGGGGGTCGAGAGGGTTGCTCGCCCCGTTATGGGAGCGCAGCATCGAGAAGGGCGGGCCAGCAGCGGGGGACTCTGCGGGACGCCCGGCGACCTTGGAGTTCTCCCTCCCGACCCCGAACGTACTCCCGAGGGTCCACATGCTCGGCGATCGGCCCGAGTTCACGTTCCTGACCGACCCACTCCTTACTCTCTGCCGCGAGCGGGGGGATAGGCGCGTGGAGCGTTCATCGGGCGGACCGACGATGCTCGCTCGCTGATGGTCCCGAGGGTCTCGGGCGCGTTCCGGTCGGCTTCGCCTCCCGGTTGACGGGGTGCCCGAGCTCCGGGGGCCGTCCGTCGCGACCCGGCTCCCGGGGCGCCCCCAGGGCTTTCCGATGACCGGCCGGGCGGTCCGGGCAACGGGGGCCGGACCGTGTCCGCCGGGTCGGCGACGGGGAGAGCGCGCGTCAGGGGGACGGAGGGCGGAGGGGTCGTCGAGGGTCGGGACCGCTTCGGCGGCAGTTCCGCAAATCCGGGCCGGTAGAGCGCGAAGATGCCGACCGTCGAGACGATCGCCGAGTAGAGGATGCCGAGGAACATCGCATCCAGGAAGTTCGGGATCACGATGCCGAGGCCGAGGGGCACGGTGGCGACGACCGCCGCCGCGAGGCCGCGGGTGATATTGAACGTCACGATCGTGCGTTCCGCCCGGCCGGCGATCGGGTCGGGATCGAAATAGCCGCCCAGGAGCGGCAGGAAGGCGAACCGGAGCGCGAGCATGACGAGGGCGAGGACGAACGGGACCAGTACGACGACCTCGTTCAGTCCGCTCGCTCGAAAGAGGAGCCCGAGGTAGACGAAGAAGAACGACGAAGCGAAAAACGACACCTCCCGATGGACCTGCTGGATGTGCTCGATGTCCAACCCGCCGGTCGAGAGCTGGAAACGCTCCCGGAGCGCATAGCTGAACCGTCGGAGCGCGGACGTCCGCCAGGAGACCACGGACGCCCGATCGGCGTCGAAGAGGAGGGAGTTCCCGAGGATGAGACCGAAGACGAAGATCGTGATCGCCGCGCTGAAGCCGATCAGGTCGGAGAGACCGTACGTCGCGAGCACGATCGTGATCGTGAGCGTCCACGTGTAGCCGGCGGCGATGGTCCGAAGCTTGTCGAGGATCCAGAGCCAGAAGATTCCGCCGACGATGCCGGCGGCGGCCGAACCGAAGATCGTCCACGCCAGCGACTCCGATACCGACGGGATCGAGTACGTGCCCGTCTGGTAGAGGCCGATCAGGATCAGGGGCACAAGGAGCTGTAGGACGTCGGAGGCGACCGACTCGTACAGCAGCGTGGTGCGCAACCCCTCCCCCATGCGCACGACCTTGAGCAGGGCAGGAACCGAAACGCTGCTCGGCCCCGAGAGACCGAAACCGAAGACGAAGGCGAGGAGGATGTTCCAGCCGAAGGTCTCGTACGCGAAGAGCGAGAGCACCACGCCCGTGGCCGTTTGCAGCCCTAACGTGAACGCGGTCGCCCGGCCGAAGACCCGCGCGAGCTCCCCGACCCGGATTTCGAGTCCGACCGAGAATAGGATGAACGCGATCGTGATCCCGGAGACGTACGGAATGAACGAGGTGATGGCCGCGAGGTCTCCCTTCGTGACCACACCGAATTCGACCAGCAGGATGCCGATCGCCATCAGCGGTAGGATGCTGGTGATCCGGATCCGATCGAACAGGGCGTCCAGTACGAAGCCGAGAAACGCGACTCCGGCAAGCAGGACGAAGACGATGTCGGGGTT
>JBAWFC010000031.1:0-8232 GCA_049591535.1 Thermoplasmata archaeon
CCCCCCGGGCCCGGATCGAGGGGTTCGAGGTGGAAGCGCAGATCCCGCCGGGGCACGAGGTGCTCATCGGCATCCAGCGCGACCCGAACTTCGGACCGATCGTCGTCTTCGGCATGGGCGGGATCTACGTCGAGATCCTTCGGGACGTGACGTTTCGGCTCGCCCCGGTCCGCCCGCTCTCGGCCCAGCACATGATCGAGGCCGTGCAGGGATTTCCCGTCCTTCAGGGAGTACGCGGGGAACGGCCGGGCGACCTTCGGGCCCTCGCCGAGACGATCGAACGGGTCTCCCAACTCGCGATCGAGGTGCCCGAGGTCGCCGAGCTCGACCTCAACCCGCTGATCGTCCGTCCCGAGGGGAAGGGCGTCGTCGCGGTCGACGCCCGGATCGTGCTCGCTCCTCCTTCCAGATCGGTACGGTCTGCTTCAACCGGTCGATCAGGTACCGCGCCGCCGCGAATGCCGGCGCGCGATGGGCGCACGCCGCGCCGACGATGACCGACACCTCCCCGGCGGCGACCCGTCCGACCCGATGCCAGAGCACCGTGCGCTGCGCTCCGAATCTCCGTCGCGCCGTTCGGTCGAGTTCCTCGAGGATCCGGAGCGCGGGGCCCTCGTGCGCCTCGTAGTCGAGGGCGACCACACGGGTCCGACGGGGACCGTCGGCCCGGACGCGCCCCGCGAAGAGGACGACCCCTCCGAGCCCGGGACCCTCGAGTTCGCGGGCCGCAGCGGCGAAGGAGAGCGGCCGACGGGTGAGACAGAGCGACACGGTTACCCTCCCCCGTACGGAGGATGTACCGCGAACTCGTCGCCGGGGCGGATGCGCGACGTGAGGCCCCGAAGGTACCGGCCGTTCCGCACGAATCGCGAGATGCGGAGCGTCGGGGCGAGCGCCGGGTAGGCCGCCGCGAGAGAGCGCGTCAGTTCCCTCGCCGAGACCCCTTCGGAGGGCACCGGCCACGCCAACTCCGCCTGTCCGACGGCCGTGCGCGCCGTGGCGAAGAACAAGATGCGCACGGACGGGACCATCGCCGGTGGAACGCCACCGGCCGTCTAAGGATTGCCGCCCGCCGCCGGTGCCGCACAACCGATTAATACGCTCGTCCTCTCGAAGCAGGGAGTGACGGATATCGCCGTGCGCGCCGGTGGCCAGGCCGGCGACGGCATCGCATCGATCGGGGAGACCCTCTCTCGCTGTTTTTCCCGGCTGGGGTGGCATGTCTTCGGCTTCAACGCCTATCAGTCCGTGATCCGGGGCGGTCACGTCTGGTACCAGGCGCGCACCTCGGACGTCCGCCCGTACTCCCAGGGCGATACCGCCGACGTCCTCTACGCGCTCGACAAGCAGAGCGTCGCCGTCCACGCGTCGTCGCTCCGCCGCGGGGGCACGGTCATCCACGATCCCGAGAAGTTTGCGGTCGCGGAGTCGGAGCTCCCGGCCGGAGTGAAGACGCTCGCGGTGCCGACCCTCGAGTTCGCGCGCAAGTACACGAGCCAGTCGATCCTCCAGAACGCCGCCGGAATGGGGGCGGCCGCGTACCTCGCGGGGATTCCGCTCGACCTCCTCCACGAGGTCCTGCGGGACTCGTTCGGAAAGAAGGCGGGCGACGTCGTGGACTGGAACCTCGGTGCGGGGGCTGCCGGATACGAATTCGCCCAGAAGCACGGGGCTGCGAACGACCACGCGGTGTCGAAAGGCGGGGCACCGAAGCTACTGATGACCGGGAACTCCGCCATCGCGCTCGGTGCAGCGGCGGCCGGCTGCAAGTTCCTTGCCCAGTACCCGATGACCCCGGCCTCTTCCATCATGCACTGGATGGCGGCGCACTCCCAGAGCCTCGGGGTCGTCGTCAAGCAGGCGGAGGACGAGCTCGCCGCCGTCCACATGGCGATCGGCGCGTCGTTCGGTGGGGTCCGCTCGATGACGGCGACGAGCGGCGGGGGATTCTCGCTGATGGTCGAGGCGCTCGGGATGGCGGGAATGACCGAGACGCCCGTCGTCGTGGTCGAGTCCCAGCGTTCCGGGCCGTCGACCGGACTGCCGACGAAGACCGAACAGGGGGATCTCAACCTCATGCTCGGCGCGGGACAGGGAGAGTTCCCCCGCGCGATCCTCGCTCCGTCCCATCCGGCGGAGGCGTACCGGGCCACGATCAGGGCCTTCGAGCTCGCCGAGGCGTGGCAGACGGCCATCCTGCTGGCGAGCGACCTTCATCTCTCCGAGAACACCATGACGGTGGACCGGGAGGAGATCCCGACCGACATCGCGGTCCCGTCGCTGTTCACCGTCGAACCGAACGGACACGAGTACAAGCGCTACCAGTACACCGAGTCCGGCGTCTCCCCCCGCGCGTTTCCCGGACAGCCGGGGTTGCAGTTCATCGCGGGCTCGGACGAGCACGACGAGAAGGGCCACCTCGTTTCGGACGTCAAGTCTGGTATCCCGGTCTGGGTGGCCGAGCGAACGCGGATGATGGACAAGCGAATGAAGAAGCTCCAGGGGATCGCGGCCGCCTCGGACCCTCCCCGCTGGGAGGGAGCGGAGAATGCCGACCTCACCTTCGTCGCGTGGGGGTCGACGATCGGCGCGATACGGGATGCGATGGTGACGCTCACGGCCCAGGGCAAGAAAACCAACCTGCTTCACTTCCCCACGGTCTACCCGCTCGACGCGGACCGCGTCCGGGCCGAGTTCGCCAAGACGCACCGGACCCTCCTCGTGGAGGCGAACTACTCCGGCCAGTTCGGCCGCCTCCTCCGGGCCGAGACCGGCGTTCACCTGTCGGAGCGCCTGCTCAAGTACGACGGGGAACCGTTCTATCCGCACGAGGTCCTCGCGCGTGCGCTCGAGGTGATGCCCCATGGCGGATAGTGCCGTTCGGCCGGTCCCGGTCACCACCGGTCCGGCGCTCCCGGTCATCGGAAAATCGGACACCAAACCGACCTGGTGCCCGGGGTGCGGGGACTTCAGCGTAGTCGCCGCGATCGAGTCGGCGGTCAAGCGCCTCGCGATCCCGGTGCACAACGTCGTGATCGTCTCCGGCATCGGCTGCTCGTCGAACCTCCCGCACTTCCTCTCCTCGTACGGGTTCCACGGGGTCCACGGCCGGTCGCTGCCGGTCGCGGAGGGGATCCGCTGGGCGAACCATGGCCTCACGGTCATCGGCACCGGCGGAGACGGGGACGGCTTCGGGATCGGGGCCGGGCACTTCGTGCACGCCATGCGTCGGAACGTCGACCTCACGTACGTCACCATGGACAACCAGATCTACGGGCTCACGACGGGGCAGGCGAGCCCGACGTCGAGCATGGGGCAGAAGACGAAGTCGACTCCCGCCGGCGTCATCGAGCGTCCGATCGACCCGATCTCGCTCGCGCTGGCGAGCGGCGCGACCTACATCGCCCGCGGATTCTCCGGCGACGTGAAGCAGCTCACGGACCTGATCGCTGCGGGGATCCAGCACCGAGGGTTCGCGTTCGTGGACGTGTTCAGCCCCTGCGTCACGTACAACAAGATCAACACCTTCGATTTCTTCCGTCAGCGGGTCTACAAGCTCGAGAGCGCGGGACACGACCCGACCGACATCGTGGCGGCGTGGCAACGCTCGCTTGAATGGGGTGACAAGATCCCGATCGGCCTGTTCTACCGGACCGAACGGCCGACCTACGAAGACCTCGAAGAGGTGCTGACCGCCGGACCGCTCGTCCACCAGCCCGCCGGCCTCCGTGGCCACGAGAACGTGCTCGACGAGTTCGTCTGAGGCCGGTCGTCCGGCACGACCCGGGGCCTACGTCGGGCTCCGTAGGAACACGTAGGCGTCTCCCGAGTGGAACTCGAGCGTGAACTCCGTCGGGTCGGAGAGCATCGGTGCCGGGGAGAACGGGGGCCAGAGGACGGTGTTCGCCCCCGTGACGACCACGTACTGCACCTCCAGCGCCGCGAGGGCGTCGATGCCGTTCGGGTGGAGGGTTCCGTTGGTCAGCTGCTGGACGACGAGGGTGTAGGAGCTGTTGACCCACGGCCAGTTCGGTATCATCGGGTAGAGGAGCACGAGGTCGGGGCAGTAGCCGGGTAAGAACTCCGCCGCGCTCCCCGGGGCGACGAGCACGCGAGCACCGCCCCCGAAGTGCGCACCGGCGTAGGAGAGCATCGCGAAATCCCCAGCGCTGACGTTGCCGAAGTCGTGGTAGAGGTCGCGGAGCACGGGGGGCAGTTGCGTCGGGGTGAGCGCGACCCCCGGCACGATGAGAAGGAGGGCGAGCGCGATCGGGACCGCGCCCCGGGGAAGCCGGAATCGGCCCGGCCCGCGAACGGTACGGACGCCGGTCGACGGCTCCGTGGGATCCGACGAACGGTAGAGCGAAACGACGTGCTCCAGGAGGAGGACCAGCACCAGTCCGCCGATGAAAGTGTAGAGAGTGAACAGCCAGATCGACAGTTCCCCCGCGCTCGCCACGGAAGCGAGGAGGACCCCGGGGGCGAAGCCCGTCGAGGCGGCCCACAGGAGGCCGATCAACCCGAGCGCGACCCCGACCCCGGCGACGACGAACGAGCGGAACGGCTCGAGGTACCGCGCGAGCTCGGAGCGGCGGCCGGCAAAGAACAGCACGGCGATCCCCACCGTGAGGAGGGCCGCGAGCTCGAACCGGAGGATCGGCAGCGGCGAGAGGGTCACGTCCGACGGTCGAAAGAGGTACGGGTCGATGCTGCCGACGAATTGGGCGGCAGAGATCCCGGCGGTCGCCCCCGGCGGGGCCGCCGCCGCCCCCGGTGTGAACCCCGGACTGCTCCGACCCAACACGAGAACGTACAGCGTCGGAATCAGAGCGAGGAGGGAGGCGACGACCGCGATCCCCCAACGTCCCACCCAACGTCGCGCAGCGCCGGCGTAGCTCGGGCGGATGAGGAGCCCGGCCACCAGTAGGGTCGGAAGCAACCACTCGGCTCCGACCGGATTGAGCGCCGCCGAATACCCGAGCAGGACGCCGAACGCGAGAACGTCGGGAACGGAGGGCGCGGAACCCCGGAGCCAGCCGAACGACTGGCCGGCCAGCAGGAGCACCAGCGGGAACGCGAAGACGAAGTCGTTGCTCCCCCCGACGAGGACCCGGGTCCAGGAACCGACCGCGGCGAGCATCAGGGCGAAGGCCACGCCGGCCCGGTCGCTGCCGAATGCGCGGCGACCGAACACAAAGGCGCCGAGCGGGGCGAGGGCAAGGAATAGCGGAGTGACGAGGAGGCTCGTGCGCGCGGCCGGGAGGCCGAAGTCGAGCTGGGCCCATCCGAGCCACACGGTCGTGCCCTGGGGGTAGAGGAGACCCACCGATGCGTACGGGTGGAGCGAGAGCGCGAGGGAGTGGTGCTGCAGGAGAAGGGAAACGTAGAGGGTCAGCATACCGGAGTCGAACGTGTTCCCCGTCGGGACCGGCGCGGCCACGAACAGCTCCACGGCCAGCAGCGCGAGGGCGGAGACGAGCGCCACGAGGGCGGCCGGGCGCAACAGCGTGGCCCACGGTGGGCCCCGGTCGTCTCGGCCTGGGCCTCGCCGTCGCGTGGCCACCAGTACGAGGAGTCCGGCCGCCGCAACGACGGGGACCCCGAACACGACCGGGGCGGTGAATCCGTCCACGGGCAGCGCGGCCACAAGATACAGGGTCGCGCCCCCCAGGTAGAAGTCGAGAAGGAGCCGTTCGACCGCTTCGAGCGCCCGCCAGACCCCGGTCCGCTGGGACACGATCGCGCGAACGAACTCGCCGACAACGGCGGCCGCCGCGGCCCAGAGCAGCAGACCAAGGGCCCACGCGACCCCCGACGGCCCGGGGAGGGTCACCCCCGCGCCACCGGTACCGGCCTAATAGCACCGTGCCGCCCGAACGCTACGTATTTACCGTCCCGGCGCCCCGGCGACCCCCGGGCGACGTTGGCGACAACCGATTCCGACGTCCGCGACGGCCTCTCCAGTGTCACGCGGGGAACTCTGTTCCTCCTCGTCGCGACCCTCCTCTACGTCGCGTTCAACTTCGCCGCCCGCTGGATCGTCATCCGGAGCATTTCGTTCAGCGACTGGAACGCCTTCTCGCTCGCCCTCGCGCTGGTTTCGGTCGTGGCGGCCGTCGGCACGCTGGGCCTGCCCAGCGCGGTGGCCCGGAGCCTGCCGTACGTCGGCTCGGACGCCGAGCGACGGACGATCGTGCGCGGCTCGCTAACGATCGGGGGAGTCGCGGCCGTCGCCTCCGCAGTGACGCTCTGGCTGCTCGGTCCGTGGATCGCAGGGACGCTGCACTCCTCGCTGCTCGGCCCGGCGCTCACGGTGTTCCCGATCGCGGTCGGGACGAGCATCGCCGTGAGCCTCATCGCGGCGATCTTTCAGGGGTACGAAGACGTCACTCCAAACGCACTGTACGTCCAGATCGTCACCCCGGGCTTGTTCGTCGCCTTCCTGATCGCGGTCTTCGTCCTCCCTCCACGCGGGATCTACTACGAGTCCGCGCTACTCGCGTACGTGGGTGCGAACGTCGCGAGCCTGCTCCTCACTATCGCTTACGCGCTCCGGCGACTTCCCCGGCTCCTATCCCCGGGTGTCGGCTCCCCCGGCGCGCTGGGACATCTGCTCTGGTTCGCCGCCCCGCTCTTTCTCGTCACCCTGACGGGCACTTTGACCGGGACGGGGGACACCCTCGTCCTCGGGATCTTCCACCCGACCGAAGTCGGCACCTATACGGCATCGCTGACCCTCGCCCGCCTGCTGCAGGTGGGGGTGGGCGCGGCGGCGTACATCTTCCTGCCGGTCGCGGCGCGGTTCCTGCGCCTGAAGGACCTCCGGTCGATCCAGGTCACGTACGTGACGATCACGAAGTGGATGATCCTGTTCTCGCTGCCCTTGTTCCTGCTGTTCCTGATCCTCCCGAGCCGGTCGCTGGACTTCGTCTACGGCCCCACCTACGCGGTGATCCTGCTCCCGCTCCAGCTCACCGTCTTCGGTGCCTTCCTAACGACCGCGTTCGGTCCGGCCGCCAACGCCCAGGTCGCGTTCGGCCAGACCCGGCTCCTCGCGTACAACTCCGTGATCGCCGCCGCTCTCGACATCGGGCTCGCGTTCGCCCTCGTGCCGTCCGAGGGCCTGACCGGTGCGGCGATCGCCTGGGCGGTCGCGAACGCCGTCTACACCGCCCTATCGCTCCTGGAGCTCGCGGTGCTCACCCGGGTCCATCCGTTCCGGCCCCACTTCTTCCTCCCGCTGCTCGTCACCGCCCTTCCCATCGCTGCGGTGCTCGCGCTCGCTCCCGTGTCGTTCCCGCTGTGGAGCCTACCGGTCCTCGGCGTCGCGATCGCAGGGATCTTCGTGCTCGTCGTGTTGGTCACGCACAGCGTCGACGAGGGCGACCGCCTCCTACTCGGGGCGGTCGAGGGTCTGATCGGTCGTCCGTTGCCATTCGTCCGTCGCCTCGGTCGACTGGGGACTCCACGGGCGAAGCCCTAGACGGCGCTCCGGCGCGGACGCTGACGGCCGTCGGTCGCGAGCGTAGTCCACCAGCAGCAGCACGACGCCTCCCGCGAGGAGGAAGAACACGAACTCGGCGAGCGTATTGGCGAGCGCGGCCGACCCCGTTGCGTCGGCGGCGGCGGTCACGACGAGCAGGCCGAGTGCGGCCCCGATCGGGTATCGGGAATCCAGTCCGGCCCACTCGGAGTAGGTCATGTACGCAAGCAGGAGGATGAGGAACGCGGCCACGTACGGGAACGCCACGGTCCGGCCGAGCGCGCCCGGGCTCCTAAAGCTGGACGGTCGGTCGTATAACATCCCTCGGGCCGCATGTCGGCCGGATTTTTCCTCCCACGGGCAGGCTTATAGCGACCGGGCTTCATCCCGGAATTAGGCCGCGCTCGGTGCGTCCTCGTTCATGGCTCCTAACCCCCGTACCACCCGGATTGTTCCCGTCGCACTGGGGGTCGCCATGGTCGCGATCATCGTCGCCGCGGGCCTCGCGCCGCAGACCGGGGCGATACCGGCTCAGAGCAGCTGCCAGTACGGTAACTGCCCTGCGGGAACCGGCCTCCCCTGGTGGGTGTTCGCCGCCATCGCGATCCTCGTCGTCGCCGCACTGGCCGCAGCGTTGGTTCTTCTCCGCCGCCGGCGAACCCCGCCGTCGGGCGGACCACCCACCCAGGGAGCGATGGGAGGCCCGGCCGCCGGCGCGGCGGGCGGTGCCGCCGCCGGCTCGTCCGTTC
>JBAWFC010000032.1:0-10937 GCA_049591535.1 Thermoplasmata archaeon
ACCATGGAGGGGGTCGCCTTCGCCCGGAGGCGTGAGGCGAGGGCCGCCGCCGCGGCGGCCACGCGGGCGCGAGGAGGACCGTCCGCGAAGATCACGGGAGAGCGGTGCGGGGCATCCTCGCGCACCCAGTGCACCGCCGTCGGGGAACCGGCGAGCCCGGCTCGTTCGGGAGGGATCGCGAGGTCGTCGAGGCCCAGGACCTCGACCTCCGAGCCGGCGATGCGCGCGCGGTCCTCCGGAGCGACCTTCGCCGGTTTCGCGATCTTCTCGCCCACGGTGACGAGGAGCGGCAGGGGCGCGCGGTAGGTGGCCCACCCCGTCGGGGTGTCGACCGTCACCGTCAGCTCCGCGGAGGTATCCGAGCGCACGAGGGCTCGGGCCCCGGTGAGCAGCCGCAGGCCGAGGAGCGCGGCGACCTCGGGTCCCACCTGGCCGGTCTCGCTGTCGGTCGTCCACGCCCCGCCGAGCACCAGGTCGGGCCCGATCCGGGCGAGGACGGTCGCGAGCGTCCTCGCGGTCGCCAACGTGTCCGAGCCGGCGCAGCGGAGGTCCGACACGAGGATCGTTCGATCGACCCCGAGCGCCCGGGTGTCCCGCAACGCGTCCCGGACCGCACGGGGCCCGAGCGAGACCACCGTGATCCGCTCTCCCGGCCGGCGAACGTCGAGCGCGACGCGGAGCGCGCGCTGGTCGAACGGGTTCAGGTAGAGGTCGGTCCCGTCGCGGACGACCGACCGGCGCTCCGCATCGTAACGGAGGCCCTCCAGCGGAGGGACGACCTTGACGAGCACCGCGACCTCCATGGGGGCGATCCGGACGGCGGCGACCCGGCACGGGCGGATAAGTACGGCTGCGGGGTCGCGGGCGCGTGGCGGCGTTCACGACCCCGCCGGCCGCGGTGCCGCCCGCACCGCTGGGCCGGTACGCCGTCGCCGTCGGGGTGACGGTACTCGCGATCGTAAGCCAGTACTTCGTCCCCGAACTGTGGACTCCCGCCCTCGCCGTGTACGGGAACCTTCCGGGGGACCTGTTCGTCGTCTACGGGATCCCGGTCATCGCGTTCGCCCTCCTCGTCGGCGTCGGTCCGCTGCGGAACTGGAGGGACCGCATGGGGGTCGCGACCGTGGAGGGACTGCGCTGGTACGGCGGGCTCTCGGCGCTCAGCATCGCCGTCCTCCTCGTGCTGATCCTGGTCTACGAGGCCGTCGATCCGGCGGCGCTCCAGCTCCTCAATCGCCCGAACCCGGCGCTCACCCAGGCCGCCGGGAACCCGTGGTTCTGGGTCGCGTTCTCGTTCGTGGTCGGGGCGTTCGAGGAGACGATCTTCCGGGGCTGGGTCTTCGGTTTCTGGCGCACCCGGTCGGTCTACTGGGTCGTTCCCGCGGCATGGACGAGCGCGCTCTTTGCGGGGGTCCATCTGTACTACGGAGCGACCTACGGCGCCGCGGCGCCGCTCATCTTCCCGGGCCTCTTCCTGATCGGGTTCGCGTTCGCGGCGACGTACCGGGCGTCCGGTGGCAATCTCGTGGTCGTGGCGCTCCTCCACGGCGCGCACGACGCGGCCGCGTTCTACACGCTGATCAACCCGACCCTGGGGTCGGTGCTCTACTACCTGCTCGTCCTGGTCGGCTGCGTCGTGGCGCTCGTGTACTACCAGCGGAATTCGGCGACCCCACTCCACCCGGGCTGACGGGATCGACCCGGGTCACCGGTCACAGACCGGGGGAGAGGATCAGCTCGACCACGAGGCCGTCCGGGCCCTCGTAGTAGGCGAGCACGACCTTCTTTCCCTCTCGGATCTCCTCGACCAGCCGTCCGCCGGCGGCTCGGATCTGCCGCGCGGCGGCCGGCAGGTTGTTGACCCGGAACCCCAGGTGGTCGAGCCCCTCGCCCGGCGTGAACGGCGTCGCGTACTTGTTCCCCTTCGGATACCAGTTCAACTCGAGGTGCTGCCGCGACGTGTCGTCGAGAAAGAGGACCCAGACGCCACCGTGGTCCATCCGGCCGCGGCGGATCTCTCGCAGCCCGAGCCCCCGGGTGACGAAACGGGTCGCCTTCGCGAGGTTGGTGACGCGAATGCCCGCGTAATCGAGGTACATGGGCCGTCGACCCGACGCCGGAAGATAGCGATTGTCCCGTCGTGCGTCGGCTCGGAACCGTCTTGTAACCACCCCGCGTCGGGCGGCCGCGATGCTGCCGAAGGACTCGGAGATCCGCGACGTCCTGACCCGGGCCCGCACGGTCGCGATCGTGGGGCTCTCCGACAAGCCCGAGCGGGATTCCAACGAGGTCGCGCGCTACCTTCGCTCCCAGGGATACCGCGTCATCCCCGTCAATCCGGCCGTACCCGAGGTCCTGGGGGAGCGCTCGTATCCGTCCGTGAGCGCGATCCCGAAGGAGATCCGGGTCGACATCGTCGACATCTTCCGACGCAGCGACCAGGTCCACCCGATCGTGGAGGAGGCGGTCCGCCGCGGGGTCAAGGTCGTGTGGATGCAGCTCGGCATCGACAGCGCGGAGGCCGCGTCGCTGGTCCGCGAGGCCGGCGGGATGACGTTCGAGAACCTGTGCATCATGAGCCAGCATCGTCGACTCGGTCTTCCGGCGGTCGGGCCCGCCCGCTAGGAGGGAAACGTGGCGGTCGCTGCACCCGCACCCGTGTCGTCCCCACCCCCAGCGGCGACCCCTCCGCCTACGCGCACCGGTACGCTCCGCGACACGGGGACGGTGCGACGCGAGTCGGTACGGGCGTCGGCGTGGACGACGACCGGCACGGCGAAGGTCCAGGGCGACGTGGACGTCGGCACCGGCGCCGCGAGCGGTCTCGTCTCCATCGGGGGAACACTCTCCGCCACCAGCTTCCGAGCGAAGGGCACGTTCGAGGTCGTCGGACCGACGGAGGTGCACGATGCCCTCACCCTGGAAGGAACCATTCACCTTCGGTCGGCGGTGCACGCGGGCGCGGTCGACGTACGGGGCACGCTCCGCTCTTCGTCGGACCTGCGGGTCGACCGTGCCCTCCGCGTCACCGGGACGCTCGAGGCCCCGTCCGCGCACGTCGGACTCCTCGAGCTGACCGGCGCGGCCGAGCTCCCCGGCGACCTCGAGGCGGCGGTGTCGGTACGCGCGCGCTTCCGCGGCGACTCTCGTCTCGGTACCGTGCGGGCGAACGCCGTCGCGCTCGAGGGCCCTCCCTCCGCGTGGATCCCCACGATGTTCCGCAAGGTGTTCGGCGGGTCCGCCCGGATCCACGTCAACCGGATCGAGGCGGACACCGTCGCGCTCTCCGCCGTGGACGTCCAGTTCGTCCACGCGCGGGAGATCGTGCTCGGCCCGGGGGCCCACGTGACCGAGGTCGAAGGGAAGGTCGTCCGGCGGCACCCGTCGAGCCGCGTCGGTCCCGAGTCGCGGAGCGACCCGCCGCACGGTCTCAGCCGGTAGGGCCCGGTCCCGGCCCGGCTGTTTATCTCCCCCCGGTCCGTCGCAGCGCGATGGCGACCGGGGAGGAGGGGACCGGGGCCCCGTCCCCCGCGCACATCCAGCGAACGGTGCTCTCCTACTGGGAGTCGACCGGGGTTCCCGCGCGGGCGCTCGCCGGGTCCGCCGACGGGCCGGTGTTCCGATTCACCGAGGGACCACCGACGGCGAACGGCGCGCCGCATCTCGGCCACGTGGTCCCGCGCACGCTCAAGGACCTCCAGCTGCGGTACCGCCGGATGCGGGGGTACCGCATCGTCAGCTCGATGGCGGGCTGGGATTGCCACGGCCTGCCGGTCGAGATCGAGATCGAGAAGCGACACGGCCTCAAGTCGAAGAAGGAGATCGAGGTCTACGGGGTCGAGCGGTTCTGCGAAGAGTGCCGCGTCGCGACGCTGTCGGTCGCCGACCAGTGGCGGGAGATGAGCCGTCGCCAGGGGTACTGGCTGGACTACGACCGTGCCTACCGAACGATGGACCCGCCGTACATCGAGAGCGTCTGGTGGGCGCTGAAGACGCTCTTCGACCGCGGCCTCCTCGAGAAGGGTCACTACGTGCTCCCGTACTGCCCGCGGTGCGAGACGACCCTCTCCTCGCACGAGGTCGCCCAGGGGTACCGCGACGCGACCGACCCCTCGGTGACGGTCCGGCTCCCCCTCGAGGGGGAGGACGGCTCCCGTCGCTCGCTGCTCGTGTGGACGACCACCCCCTGGACGCTGCCGGCCAACCTGCTGGTCGCTGCCCGCGCCGACCTCGAGTACTCGGTCGTGCGCGCGGACGACGACACGGAGGTCGTCCTCGCGTCGGCCGCCGTGCCGCGGTACTTCCCCGGCGCAGCGGAGGTCGTCGCGCGGCTCCACGGACGCGACCTCGCCGGACGCTCCTACCGACCGCCGTTCGACTCCGCGGGGCCCGGGTCGGGGCGCTACCGGGTCGTGCTCGACGACTTCGTCACCGCGGAGGAGGGTACGGGATTCGTCCACGTCGCCCCGAGCTTCGGGCCGGACGACTACCGCGTCGGCGCACGGGAACGGGTCGGGGTGTTCGACCCCCTCGACAGCCGCGGCGTGTTCGGCGACGCGGTGCCGATCGTGCGGGGGAAGCCGTTCAAGGCGGCGGACCCGCTGCTGGTGAAGGACCTTGCGGGCCGAGGACTCCTGTTCCGGTCCGAATCCCTCCGCCACACCTACCCGTTCTGCTGGCGGTGCGATTCGGCGCTCCTCTACCGCGCGATCGATTCCTGGTTCGTGCGCACGTCGCGCGTCACGGAGGCGCTCGTCCGCAACAACGCCACGGTCCGGTGGATCCCCGAGTACCTGCGCGACGGCCGGTTCGGTAACTTCCTGACCGAGGCGAAGGACTGGGCCGTCTCCCGCAGCCGCTACTGGGGGACCCCGCTGCCCGTCTGGGTCTGTCCCGAGGGCCATCCGAGCTGCGTCGGAAGCTTTGCGGAGCTCGCCGAACGCTCGGGGGCGCCGCTGCCCGACCCGTTCGACCCGCACCGGGTCAGCGTCGACCGGATCGTCCTGCCGTGCCCGACGTGCGGGAAGGAGAGCCGGCGGGAGCCGTACACGATCGACGTCTGGTTCGACAGCGGCTCGGCGCCGTTCGCCCAGTTCCACTATCCGTTCGAGTCCGGCCCGTTCGACCCCGCCGCGCCGCTCGACTACGTCTCCGAGGCGATCGACCAGACCCGGGGCTGGTACTACACGCTCCTCGTGATCGCGACGACCGTCTTCGACCGGCCGGCGTACCGAGCGAACCTCACGTGCGAGTTCCTGCTCGACGACAGCGGCCGCAAGATGTCGAAGTCGAAGGGGAACGTGTTCGAGCCGCTCGCGCTCCTCGAGCGGGTCGGGGGGGATACCGTTCGCTGGGCGTTCCTCTCGCAGGACTTCACCGCCCCGATGAAGACGTCCGAGGCGTCGATCCAGAAGGCATCCCACCGGACCCTGGGCGCGCTCTCGAACGTCGTGGCGTTCTACGTCCAGAACGCACGGCCGGACCGCCTGGGGCCGGTCACGGAGCTCCCGGCGGCGCGGAACGTCCTCGACCGGTGGCTCCTCTCCCGCCTCGAGGCGACCCGGGAGACGGTGACGACGGCGTTCGAGGCGTTCGACCCTCGGCCCGCAGCGACCGCGGTCCGCGAGTTCATCGACGACCTCTCGACCTGGTATCTCCGACGGTCCCGCCCGAGGTTCTGGGCCGAGGCCGATCGGCCGGAGCGCCGCGAGGCGCACGCCACATTGTCGTACACTCTTGCCTCCCTCGCGCGGGTCGTCGCTCCGCTCGTGCCGTTCACGGCAGAATGGGTCCATCAGGAGGTCCGGGAGGAACGGTACTCCGACGCGTCGAGCTCGGTCCACCTGACCCCGTGGCCCGGTACGCTCGCGCCCCGGGACGTACCGCTCGAGGACGCGATGCGCGCGGTGCGGGAGCTGGTCGAGGTCGGACGGGAGCTCCGTCACCGGGCGGAAGTGAAGTCCCGGATCCCGCTCGCCGAGCTCGTCCTTTTTGGGGATCCCCCGGCCGTCCTGGCAGCGCTGGGAGACGACGCGGTGGCGCTCCTCGCCGAGGAGCTGAACGTCAAGGCGGTCGTTCGGGTGGGGGAGACGACCCGGGGCAACTACCCCGAGACGGCGTGGGTCGTTCGGGACGACAACGGCCGGCCCGTCGCGGCGCTCCCGCGGCGACCGTCCCCCGAGCTGCTCGAAGAGGGACTCGTACGCGAAGTCGCGCGTCGACTGCAGCAGACGCGCAAGGATCTCGGCCTGCGGTACACCGAGCGGGTCGCGGTGACCGTCTCGGCCCACGACCCGCTGCGCCGCGCCCTCACCGAGCGCCGGACGACGCTCGCGAACGACCTCCTGGCCGATTCGCTCGAGATCGTGGAGGAACCGCTCGCGGACGGGCCGGACGTGCGACGATGGGACCTGGACGGGGTGGTCTTCTCCGCCCGGGTGGCTCGGCGCCGGGGGTAGTCTACTCGCCTTCGCGCAGGACCTTGCCCGCGGGGGATTGCTCGGCGAACACCTCGGCCTCGAACCGGCGGACCCGGACCTTCGGGTCGCGCCACGCCCCCGGCGGCAGGCCGGCCTTCTCGCACGTTCCGTCGAGCAGCTCCTCGGCCGACCAGCCCTGCTCCGGACCGACCTGCGGCAGGAGGAGACCGCTCGTCCCATACCCGTCCACGATCAGGCCATCGCGGCCCACCCGCACCTCCTCGACCCGGCGCTCGGGGGCGGCCGACCGGAGCGGGACGGGCACGCTGAGGACCGACACTTCGATCGTGAGCGCATCGAGCTCCGGGGCTCCGACCGGTGGGAATCGCGGGTCCTCGGTCGCGGCCGAAAGCGCCGCCTGGACGAGGGCCGTTCGCAGGGGAAGTACGGGGAGCGGGAAGCCGATGCAGCCCCGAAGCCGGTCGCCGGGGTACCTGCGCAGGGTGACGAACACTCCTCGCGGTTCGTCGAACTCGGCCGGCAGCGCGTCCGCGGGAAGGGGTCCCGCCGCACGTCCGGTGCCCGGGGCCAAGGCGGCGAGAAGGCTCGCCCGCGCGAGCCGTACCGCCCGCGTGCCGTCCTCGACCGAGAGCATCGGGGCCGGACGGGCACCGCAGGCAAAGGCGCTTCGCCCCCGGCGGGGGCAGGTTTTATAGCCGACGGACGGTCCCCGCGGGTCCCATGCCGTTCCCCGAGGCGATCGAGCGCCTGCTCAACAAGAAGGTGTGCATGAACTGCTCGGCCCGGAACCCCCCGAAGGCGGTCCAGTGCCGCAAGTGCGGATACCACGGACTGCGCGTCAAGTCGCGCGAGCGCTCGGGAAAGACCCAGTAACCCCGCCTCACGGCGGCGGCACCGCGTCCGGCCCGTGGGTGAACGGAACCGGCGTTCCCCGGGCGCGCTCGCGCTGGACCTCGAACCGCTTCCAGAACAGGAACGTGAGGTTCCGGTACCCGTCCTTCCAGCTCGAGAGCTTGGGGCGACCCCACCGTTCGCCGTAGTGGATCGGGACCTCGACCACGCGCAGCCCGCGGAGGATCACCTCGATCTTGATCTCCTCGCTGAACGCCATGCCGTCCTGGCCGATGTGCACGCGGTCGAGCACGTCGCGCCGGAAGACCCAGAAGCCGCTCTGGCTGTCCGCGAGCGGACCGCTGACGATCTCCCGGAGGTAGTGGTGGAAGGCGAGCGCAAGGAACAGGTTGAGGATCCGGTTGCCGATCCGGTGCTCGGTCGTCATCGCACGACGGTCGAGGTACGCCAGCCGGTTGCCGGTCAGGAAGTCGATGGGTTCGTCGAGGAGCCGGCGCACGAGGGCCGGGATCGTCTCCACCGGGTACGTCGCGTCCCCGTCCGCCGTCGCGATCACCTCCCCCTTCGCCGCAGCGAAGCCGGTCTTGTACGCCCGGCCGTACCCCCTTCGGGGTTCGACCAGGACCCGGGCCCCCTCGGCCTCGGCGATCGCGCGCGTGCCGTCGGTCGAGGCGCCGTCGACGACGAGCACCTCCCACTCGATCGGCTGCGAGCGGAAGATCGAGCCGTTCGCGGCGTCGGCCGCCTCCCGGAACGTGCGCAGCACGTGCCCGATCGACGCCGATTCGTTGAGGGTGGGGACGACGAGGGTCGCGCGCATTCGGGAGGAGCCTAGGGAGACGACGACCACTTAAACGCCTCGATGCCGTCCTTCCGGGCACGAGCGGGTCCGGGACGCGACGCGCGGTCGCGCGTCGGTGGGGCAGCTTCCCGACGACGGCCGACGTCGGGGTGTGGGCATCGGGGCCGACCCCCGCCGCGCTGTTCGAGGCCCTCGGCCTGGGCCTCTTCGCTCTCATGACCGACCTGCGACGCGTGCGCCCGCGGGAAGAGCGCGCGGTCCGCGCGACCGGAGCCGACCCGACCTCGCTCGTGGCGGCGTACCTCAACGAGCTCGTGATGCTCCACGAGACCGAAGGATTCGTCGGGCGGGAGATCCGCGCGCAGCCGGTCGGCGACCCGCCCACCGCGCTCGTCGCGAGCGTGAGCGGCGAACCGTTCGACCGATCCCGCCACCCCGTCCGCAAACAGGTGAAAGCGGTCACGCTGCACGGCCTCGTGATCGACTTCGAGCGCGGACGCGCACGGGTGATCGTGGACATCTAGCGCTCGGGCCCCGACCGGCGCGACGCAGGGCGAGGCACCCGGTCGGTGCCTTCAACTTTCGGGCGCCGTTCCGTCGGCGAGCTGCCGGGATGACCGATTCGGCCGCAGTGCCGGGGTGGATGACCGAAGCGCTCGGCTGGGAGGGCGTCGCTCGGGGGCGCTCCCGCTGGGGCGCCACCGATGCGCTCTCGGTCGACGGGCGGGAGTTCGCGCATCTCCACGGGAGCTCCGAGGTCCACGTGCGTCTCACCGCGGCCGGGAAGCGGGAGCACCGGGAGCGGCTCCGGGCGAGCCTCCGGATCCGGGCGTCGAGCTCACGGGACTGGATCCTCGTTCGCTGCGACGACGAACGCTCGCTGCCCGAGCTCCGGGAGTGGGTCGACCTTGCCTACCGGGCGAACCGGGCCTGAGGTCGCCGCCCCGCGCGGGGAGCTCCCGGGCCGAGGACGCGTCCGGGTCGCGCCGACGGGTCAGGGCATCCGGTCGACGATCGCGCGCAGCGCGACCCCGGGTGCGGGCAGGCGGCCGGCCTTTCCGAGGATCCGCTCGAGGGCGGCGAACGTGACGAGGAGGTCCGGCCAGTCGGCGATCCCCATGTGACCGACACGGAAGATCTTCCCGGTGAGCGCGCCCTGGCCGCCCTGGACGAGCACGTTGTACTCCCGCTCGAGGACCTTGCGGATCTCGGGGTCCCCCATTCCCGACGGATTGCGGACCGCCGTCACGGTATCGGAGGCATGGCGTCGCTGAGGGAACAGGTCGAGGCCGAGGCCGTCCACCGCGCCCCGCGACGCCTCGGCGAGCCGGTGCGTGCGCTCGAGACGGTGCGCGAGACCCTCCTCACGGAGGAGGACAAGGGCCTCGCGAAGCGCGAGGAACAGCGGCACGGCCGGCGTCCACGGTGTGTCGTTCTTCTCGAGCGATGTGAGGTGGGCGGCGAGGTCGAGGTAGAACGTGCCGGGGTGGAGGGCCGCGGCGGCGCGTTCGGAGAGGTGAACGAGCGCGAGTCCCGCGGGTGCGGCGAGGCCCTTCTGGCTTCCCGCGACCAGCGCGTCGATCCCCCATCCGTCCGCGTCGATCGGGATGCCGGCGACCGCGCTGATCCCGTCCACGAGGAACAGGGCCCCCGACTTCCGGACCGCGGGGGCGATCGCGGCCAGGTCGTTCGCGAGACCGACGCTCGTCTCGTTGTGGACGACACAGACCGCGCCGAGGTCGCCCCGCTCGAGCTCCGCCCGGACGGCGTCGAGGGGAAGGGGCTGGCCCCACGGCGCCTGGACGGTCGTTACGTTCGTGGAATACCGTCGGACGATCTCGTTCGTCCGGTCCCCGAAGTTCCCGTTGGCCAGCACGAGCGTCCGCCGGTCCGGGGGTACGAGGGACGAGTAGACCGCCTCGAGCCCCGCCGTGCCGCTACCGGAGAGGATCACTTGACGGCCCTTCGCGCCGAAGAGGACCGGGAGGAGTTCGCGGATCTCCGCGACGATACCGTGGAAGTAGTCGCCGCGGTGGTTGAGCGACGACATCGACATCGCGCGGAGGACCCGCGGGTGGATCCGGACCGGGCCCGCGATCAGGAACGTGGTCGTTTCCGGGTCGAACGTCATCGGCGGGCTCCCGGCCGCGCGACCTCCGCCGTGAGGGGCTCGCCGCGCACGGCGCGGAGCACCTCGTCCACGATCTCCCCACCGGCCCGGGACTGGCCCTCGGCGGTCATCGCCCCGATATGGGGCGTCGCGATCACGTTCGGCAGTTGCAGCAGTTCCTGGTTCACGGGGGGTTCCACCTCGAAGACGTCGAGCGCGGCCCCGGCGAGCCGGCCTTCCTTCAGCGCGGAGAGGAGGGCGGTCTCGTCCACGAGGGGACCGCGGGCGACATTGACCAGGTAGGACCCCGGCTTCATCCGGGCGAAGGCGTCGGCGTTGAGGAGGTGGCGATTGTCCGGGGTCAGCGCGGCGTGGACGCTGACGAGGTCGGACCGCGCCAGAAGATCCGCGAACGGCACGATCGCGGTGCGGTCGACCGGGCCGGCAACGAACGGGTCGTAGGCGAGGCACGAGGCGCCGAACGGCTCGAGGCGGCGCGCGACCTCGCGCGCGATGCGACCGTAGCCCACGAACCCGACGGACCTGCCCGAGAGCTCCCGGCCGAGCGCGCCGCGCTCCCATCGCCCCGCCTTGGTCGAGAGGATCGACGGGAACAGCCCTCGCACGAGGAGCAGGTAGAGCGCGACGCTCAGCTCGGCCACGCTGGCGGTCGCCGCTCCGGGCGCGTTCACGACGCGAACCCCCCGCGCGCCCGCGGCCGGCAGGTCGACGT
>JBAWFC010000033.1:0-2656 GCA_049591535.1 Thermoplasmata archaeon
GAGGGATGCTTCCTCCCCCAGATGAAGGTCACGAGAGAGGGAAGGATACTACCCTAATAAGGAAACGCCTCCACTACACTATCGGTAGCAGTCTCCAGTAGAATTAGGTAATCGGTGATACTACACAACCCACGTCAGTGGAAGGGGGCGTTGTCCAAACTCGGGTCAAAGTCGCGAAACCACCGAGGGCAACGAACGCAGCGGCTGGAAATTCGCTCCGCGGCCAGACACGTGTGGAAGCGGGGCGCATTCCGCGCACTGCCGAGCGACCGGCGTGCGGAACCCTCTCGGGCCCGCTCTGCGGAGGACTCGCTTCCCCGAACCGATGCACGCCGGGTAGGGGTGGAGTCGTTCACCCCGTCGAACTAAAGTCGAACCACCGGAGGGCGCCGGGCTCTTCCCTCTCATTCACCACGCGAAATTCGAGGGAAATCAGCCGCGGGAGGGAGGTGCACCCAGGGTTCACAGCCCCGCGCCCGGGAAATAGAGTGATTCGCCCCCGTTGCTTTTGGAGAGGAGTCCGATGGGTACACCGGGCGCTTCGCGGTCGCGGGCCGGCCCACAGATTTCTGTGAAGTCCGGAAAGAACGGCCGGACCGGAGTCGTGGGTCGTGCAACGCGTCGGTGGAGTACTGGCACCCGTTCTCGCCTCGACGACACCGTAGGTCGAATCCGCGCCACCGTCAGAAAAATCGCTTCCGTCGGCCATCACTCTAAGAACCACGAAGGCGCATGCTCCCTGCATGGGTGCGTCCCTCACCGCGCCGAAGAATCCCACGGGCTGGAAGCCGATTCCTGACCCTGACGGCCGATTCTCCTCCGGCATTCCGGACTTCGACCGGTTGCTGGGCGGGGGCTTCAAACGTGGCAGCTTCGCCCTCTTCGTGACGGACGAGACGGTCGGACTCGAGGACCTCGACCTGCTCACGTTCCCAACGTATCTCAACTCGTTGTACCAATCCCGGGGATTCGTGGCAGTACTCCCGGCTCGCGACTCGCCGCACGACTTCCGAGCGCGGCTGACCCACTTCGTGACCCGCCGACGGTTCGACACTCGCGTCCGGATCTTCGACTACGTCGGAGAGGACCGGGGCCGGTCGTACGTCGCGAACATGAAGGACCCGGACGCCGACGTCGACCTCCTGCATCCCCGCCGGGACCCGAAAGCGAGGAAGAGGGCGATCGCGAAGGCGGTAGCGACGGAGAAGGCGGCGCAAGGCGGACGCGGCCGACCGTTCGTGGAGTCGTTCGCCTTCGAGGTGTTCGACACGCTCATGGGAAGTGAGAGCGCGGTGAAACTGTTCTTTCATGGCATCAAGCGAACCCGGCAGATGGGCAACCTCGGGGTCGGATTTCTCGGGCCGGGTCTCGGATGCGCGGCCGCGGTCCGTCGGATGGTGGACACCGAGTTTAGCCTCCGCCGGGACGATATGGGGCTGATCATTCGTGGGATGCGGCCGTCGTTCCGGAGCTTCGTGGTGACGGCGGACGCCGCCGCCGGACGTCCGCACACAGCGTTCGTGCCGCGGCCGATGGAAAGGGAGTCGGGACGATGATGGCGATCGCGAGCGTCCGCGCCGTGCTCGAGGACCTCAAGAGCCGAGTTGACGGCATCGCGACGGCGTTGGTCTCCCGCGACGGTCGGGTCCTCTCGGCCGACCTGCCGGGGGGCCTCTACGCCGAGACGTTCGCGGTCATGTGTGCCACGATGTTCGGGGCCGCCGCGGCCGGCAACGCGGAACTCCACCGAGCCCCTCCGCAGCGGATCGTGATCGAGGGCGAGGACTCGAAGGCGATCATCGCCCGCACCGACGGGAATGCGCTGCTGGTCCTGGTGGTGGACCGTTCGGTGGACCTCCCGTTGGTTCTCGACCAGATCATGAAGTTGACCGCTGTGGTGATGGCCGAGTAGAACTTCGGGGTCGGTCCCGAAGGCGAGTCGCCGGTGGGACGGGAGCTCGCGGTCCGAACCCACTGGACCGGGGGCCGGCTCGGCCCGAATGCCACGCGCTCTTGGGAAGGGGCATCTTAGGAGGGGCGGGGACGGATCGCCAGTCCCCCGGACCGACTTGTAGCGAGAAGATTTTCTGCGGAGCTGAGTGGGGGCCGATCACCGGAAGCCCCGGAACGCCGCAATGGGTTGCGTGCGTCGCCGCTGACGCGTTTCTTCAGCCGCGGGAGGGCTTCGTCGATTTGTTCAAACCCCCAGTCCCCCGGCAGGCCCGATCGGGGGAGTTCACGAGCTTGGAGGCCGGTCCGATTTTGGACCCCTTCCGGATCAGAGCTCCGGAAGGGGGTTCGAATACTCTTTGGTACCCTCACGCCGTCGGCCACGCGCTGCAACGAATGCCCATGCCAGGTCCTAGATTTCGTCATGATGGTAACTTGATATATATACTAAGTCACCTCACTCTCGGAGCGATGAGACTCGAACCGACGCTACTGCGGGAGAGTGGAGAACACCCGTTGCCCGAGCACATCGGGATCCCGGTCGCCCAGCCCCGCGGCCGCCCGCGGTACGAGTACCGCCTCCATGTGTTTTCGGTTAACGAGGACTTCCACTGGAGCCGAGTAGGGTCATGAGGCGGGGTCCACGTCGATGCGATGTCCCACCCGTCGGGGAAGACCCGAGCGAAGAGCCGAGTTCGACCACCCG
>JBAWFC010000034.1:0-32776 GCA_049591535.1 Thermoplasmata archaeon
GGGCCGGCCGGCGCGGGCGCGGCGGTCGCGCCACCCCTGCGTCGGCGGGTCGCGAGCAGGGCAACGACCGCACCCACGACCGCGGCGATGAGCAGCAGGACGATCAGTTCCAGGAGGCCGAACACCCTGGATCCGGGGGAGGAAGTGGACCCGGACTTTTCCGAGGTCGGCGTCGCAAAGAACCCGACCGAGACGACCTTGCTCGCCCCAGTGAGGAGAACGGACCCGGCGCCGGAGGTGACGTTGTAGCCGCTAACCGCGCCGACGGAATAGGGGTATGACCCGTTGGCCTCTGCGAACGCGATCGTGCCGTTGTTCGGGCTCGTATGGGTCACCCCGCCGAGGGTGACCGACCAGCCGGTGCCGGCGGGCAGTCCGGTCGCCTGGAAGCTCACGGCGTAGCTGACCGGGGTGATCGTAAGGTCCACGGAGACGCCCGTACCGTTGAGCGCGACCGTCCCGGAACTGGGGGATACCATGTATCCCGGGACCGACGCCACGCTCCAGGTGTAGCTACCGTTCTCCTCGGTGACGACCGCCGTGGGCCCGGCCTGGGCGCTCGTGGCCCCGTCGACCGTGAGCGACCAGTTCAGCATCGCGGGAATTCCGGTCGCCGAGAAGCGGAGGGAGTAGTTGGCCGGGATGTACTCCAACACCCGATTGTTGCCGTTGTCGTCCACGAAGATCGCGCCGTTGGGCGCGACAAAGACCCCGAACGGCATGTCGAGGGTCGTCGCGCTGTCCCCGGGCCCGGTGCCCGTCAGGGTCGACTGTCCCAGGGCGACCGAGGGGTTCTCAAAGTTGGTGAACGGGGGCCGGAACTCGACCGCCCGATCCCCGAAAGTATCCGACACCCAGAGGTCGCCGCGACCATCGGAGGAGATCGTGTACGGTGAGACGAACGCGCCGGGGCCGGACGCTCCGGAGCCGATGAACGAGGTCTGGCCCAGCAGGTAGGTCTCGCCCTCGCCCGTGGAGAACGGCGCGCTGAAGCCGACGACCCGGTCGTTGTCGGCATCTGCGACCCAGAGGACCCCCGAGGTGAACGCGATGTCGGCCGGATAGGCGAGTCCGGACGCTGTGAGGGCGCCGGCGTCGTCCGTGAAGTCGCTCTGCCCGAGGACGAGCGACGCGCTCATGCCCGTGGAGAACGGTGGGACGAACTCCAGCACCCGGTCGTTCCCCGCATCGGCCACCCACAGGTCCCCCTGCGCATCAAAAGCGAGTCCCAGAGGGGCCGAGAAGTTTGACGCGGTAACGCCGGAGAGGCTCTGGTTGAACGACGTCTGCCCCAGGACGAGGCTCGCCGCCATGCCGTCCGTGAACGGCGGCCGGAACTCGAGCACGCGGTTGTTGTAGAAGTCCGAGACCCAGAGGTCGCCGGCGCTGTCGAAGGTGCACGCCGCCGGATGGGTGAGGGTGGTCGCGGTGGTGTTCGACCCCGATGTCGCGAAGCTCGCTTGGCCGATCACGAGGGACGCACTCTCCGCGGTGTGGAACGGCGGCTGGAATTCGAGGATGCGACTTCCGCCGAAGTCGGGAGAGAAGAGGTCGCCCGCGGGGCTCATGCACGAGAGTTCCGGTCCCGGGATGAACGCCGACGCGTTCAGCGTCGTTCCGTCCCAGTCCGTCGTCAGGTTCGGCGCTCCGAGCACGACGTTCGCCGCCATGCCCGTGGAGAACGGGTTCGGAGCAGCGGTCGCTGCGGGCGCCACCGAGGGGAGGAGACCCGTGGCGGCGGAGGCTCCGTTTGCCGCCGGGGCGGTCGGTCCCGAGGACGAGAGCATCAGGACGGCGATCACCACGACGACGCACCCCAGGACCATCGGACGAGCCATGAGGTGCATGACTTGCGGGCAACGGCCTTATAATGCATTCGATGCGCACTGGTGCGCATAACGCCGACCCTGCCCCCCGCTGTCCGAAGCTTAGGGCACGGGCACATCACGCCGCGCGACGGTCCCGGGGACGCTGTGCGATCCGCTCGAGAGTGTTGCGGATCGGACCGAAGAACACGACCGCGGCCCACGTCGGATAGAGCCAGTAGTTGCGCTTGAACACGAAGAACGTCCACGGGTGGCCGGTGCACGCGCCCCCCGGGTCGCCCACGATCACGTGGCACCAGACGCCCCCGGCATCGAGGTAAAGGAACGGGCCGAGGATCGCGGCGGTGATCACCCCGGCCGCCAGCGCCCGAAGGTACTCCCGGCGGGCGAGATGGTAGGCGACCACGACCACGTTCGCGAGCTGTTTCAGCGCGAGGGAGAACGCCTCGGCGGCCCACCGATACCGTCCGAGCGGGACGACGAGTGCGAGGGTGAGTGCGAACAGCGGCACGAAGTCGTTCTGGCCGTTGGCGGCCAGGACCGGAATCCACGGGGTCGCGAAACCGGCGAGTGCGAGTGGGTTCCTGCGAAGGAGGTAGAGGCTGCCGCCCCACGCGACGACCGAGACCCAGCGGTAGTCGAGCCCGGGGACCTGGACGAACGTCAGGAGGGGGAGGTAGACATCGTACGAATTCTCGACGAAGGTCCTCCCGTACTGTACGTACGTGAAGGTAACGGGGTGGGAGTAGAGCGACCATCCGAGCGACGCGTAGGCGGGAGTGCTGTACGGCTCGTCCGAGAGGCCGTTGAGGACGCCGGTCGCGATCGAGTAGACCGCGAGCCCGGTCCCGAGCACGATCAGGAGCGGGATCCCCCACGGGGCGCCGTGTTGGACGCGGGCGAATCCATACCCGGCCGCGACGGTCAGGCCAAAGATGGGGACGATCAGGAACGTGAAGCCGGTGAACGTCGTTCCCACGAGCAACGGCAGGGTCGCGAATGCGCCGAGGAGGAGGAGGGAGGTCGAGACGCGGGGGTCCATCGCGCCCGTCCCCTACGCGGCGCGCACGAGCAATCTGTCGGCAGGGAGGCCGTCCTCGCGGGTTCGCATCGCGTCGTTCAGGGGCCGGCAGACCGGGCGGAGGAAGCGCTCGCCCCGGCGCGGGTCGTCGCGTTCGTTGCGGGAACCCCGGCTCCGGTCGGACGCGGTCGAGCGGTCGCCATCGGCAGTCGGCGGCGTGCCGGCGGGACGGCGCGCGTACCGACCTTCTCCCGGATCCAGTGGCGAACGTCCGACATGTAGAGGTTGTCGTAGGGGCACGCGCCCACGCAGTTGCCCACTCCGCAGCACTTCGAGCTCCGGAACTCCCCCTTCGTCCGGAAGTGGCCGGGCATGTCGACCAGCCCCACCGGGCACGACTTCGCGCAGTCGAGGGTGGTGCACGCCTTGCACACTCCCTTGTCGTGGACCTTCAGCTTGAAGAAGCCGATCTTGTGGAACGCCTGGGCGATCGCCCCGGTGTAGCACCAGCCCATCGTGACGCAATTGTAGTTGCCGGTGTACGGGATCGTGACGAACATCACGTACCAGAGGATCCCGAAGTACAGCGAGAGCAGGAAGACCGTCGGGTCGGCCGACAGGACGCTGACGGACCATACTCCCACCGAATCAAGATACGAGGCCACGGAGGCGAGCGCCAGCGAGCCGAGCACGAGGCCCGTCGTCACCGAGTAGGTGGTCGAGAACCGGCTCCCGAGGTACTTCTTCGCGGGCCACTCGGTCCGGTTGAACGACTTCATCGCGTCGATCGCCGTTCCCTGATACATCAGCGGAGCCGTGCAGAATACCGAGCAGATCACCCGGCGTCCGAAGAGGGACGTCATCGCCCCGGTGACAGCGTAGGTCACGATCACCACGACGAATACGGACGGGGCGAGCTCGGCGCTCCCGATGCCCATGCTCCAGCCCAGAACCGGCACCGTCACGGAGCTCGGGGCGTTCGGGAAGACGGCGGCGTAGTAGATGCTCGGGAAGAACACGGCAAATCCGGCGTAGCAGCCCATCGTGAGCACCATCCGGATCCGTTGTTCGAGATGGCGGGTCTCTCGGAATTTGAAGTACATCAGGGTCCCCATCTCGACGCCCATCATCGCGAGGAACCAGGTCGAGGCGGTGACCCCGGCCAAGAACCAGAACCCGTTGTAGGTGGCGTTGTACAGGACCGTGCCGACCGACCCGGTCAACGGGAGGGTGAAGAACGCGCCGGCATAGTCGCTCGGGCTGATCTGGAGGTCGAGCAGGGCCCCCATGAAGATCTCGGCGATAAAGATGAACGCCAGCAGCTGGAACGCCCACGCGGCGTCGAGCTGCCACGGCTTCTCGACCATCTGACCGAACCGGTCGGACCGGGCTACCGCCGCCAAGAACAGCACCATCTCCGCCACGACGCTGAGGGCGAAGACGTCGGTCCACCCGGCGTAGTAGAGCCAGAGGAACTGGCCGGCCATCATGACCGCGTAGATCGCGAGCAACGCCACCACGTACCGCGAGAAGATCGGGTCGAGCTGCCGGTGCCGGTAGACGAACTCCATGAGATAGATGATCAGAACAATCATCGCGACGCTCGACCCGTAGATGCTGAGGTCGACCCAGCCGGCCAGCGCGATCGCGGTCGGTGACAGGAACATGATGAGCGACTGCACCAGCAGCACGCGGTAGATCGCGGGCGACAGCCGGTCGCGAAGGAGGTACGTCGTGATCGCCATCTCGGCCGACATCGTGAACAGGAACCACGGCGATGCGACGATCCCCGACAGGAGGTCGAGGAAGGCGGCCGCGCCCGCGCCGGTCGCGGTCAGTGTCGTCCCCGCGGCCGCCGAGAAGACCCACCCCATCAGCAGTTCGTTGACGAGCACGAGGCCCACGATCGACGCCACGAAGAGGCCCTTCCGCCGGAGCAGCGCGGGAGCGCAGTGTTCGCCGCCGGCGACGCGGAGCCGGACGTCCTCGAGAAACGCGAAGAATACCGTCACCACGCTGGCCGACATCAGCGCGCTGGCGACCCAGAATCCCTCGACGAGACTGGCGGCCCCCGGGTGGAGGTAGTAGATCGCCGCGCCGGCCAGCATCCCGACCATCATCATGAGCAGGAACGCGACCGTCGCCGCGCGCAGAGGGGTCCGGGCCTCGGCGGCCCAGCGGAGCAGTCCCGCGGTCACCAACGCCATTGAGGCGGCGATCGGCCAGAGCACGAGGGTCGATGCTAGCATCGCGAAGCCCCGAATGGTTCGAGCGGACTCCTCATGGGTCCGGGACCCCTCTCACAGCGCCCGATGCCTCGGGGTTCGGAACCTGCGATGAGCGGGGAGCGGGACTTCGAGCCCTCGCGGCGGGCGCCGAAGGGTTCACCGGGACCGGCGGGGCGGCGCCCCGTCCGCCGTCGAGAGAGGAGAGGATCGGGTCCATGGTCGCTGTCGGGACCAAGGCCAGCGCCACCGCGAACCCCCCGAGCAAGAGATACTGGAAGGCCCAGCGGGCGAAAAGGGCGAGTCCGGGCGCGAAGACGGGTGAGACGGCCCCCCACGCCACCGGCAGTCCCCACACTCCGAAAAGCTCGTTGAGGAAGCCGCCGGCGCCCCCCGCCGCGATGGGGGGAGGGACCCACAAGGTCAGCGATAGCCCCGCGACGAGAACGGCTGCCCGGAGCGTAATCCCGACCGGACGGTGCGCAGTGCGGGAAAGGAAGTGCCCGACGGCCCTCGGAGAGAGGGCAACCAGAACGGCCACCGTCGCGATCAGTTGGTGCTGAAAGATCCACTGGAACCAGAGCACGGCGCTGCCTCCCTCGGGAGCCACGGTCGTCCACTCCGCGAACATCGCGAGCGACCACGTCACCCCCGCGAGGAGCAACGCCGCGCGCAACGCGCTGCCTGCGAGAGACCGTAGACCCGACGGCGCCGGAGCGGAAGCGGCGAGACCCGGGGCGGCGACCATCGGGTCCAGCCCGAGAAGTCCCCCGTAGACTCGCAGGATCATCTCCTGCGCGACGAGCGCAACGAAAACGACCGCGACCTGGAACAGGTCGAGATACCAGTTGTTGATCAGCAGGTTGTTCAGGCTCGAACCGCTCGCCTGGGCGACGAGGCCGACCCCGGCGGTCGCGGCCGCGGTAGTGGAGCAGCACGCGCCGAGGGTGACGAGCGCGATCATCGCGGGCGTGAGCCCGGCCACCGAGCCCAGCGCACCCGGCCGGGCCGCCGAGGCCTTCCGGTCCCGCACCAGACGAACGGCAATCAGCAGGGCGACCGAGACGCCGATCCCGACGCCGGCGGAAATGAGGATCATCGAGAGGGTCGCAAGGAACGGCAGGGAGACGACCCCCCACGGGGCGATGACCAGCAGGCCGGGATAGTTCCACGGGCCCTGCCCGAGGGCATTCCCCCACAGTACCTCCGTAGTGTACCCCCCCTGCACCCGGACCAGCACCAGCATCCCGCCGAGGAGCATGGAGCCCAGCGCGTACAGTAGCCCAAAGAACACCACCATCATCCGGGCATGAGAGCGGCGAAGGTATCGTCGGGTCTCCGACAGCGCGAGTATCGATAGCGCCCGTTCGGGCGAGGGAGCCTCTGACACCGGGTAGTAGCTATCCTCCGGATTTATAATTCATTGGTTGGGACGTTTCGCGGACCCGAAATCCCGCTCGAGAGCGGCCCGACTTCGGCCGGTCCGTAACCGACCCATCACGGCCGGCGACGGCGAGTATAATGGAGGGAAGGAGTACTCGAACCGTCGATGACCGCGGCCTTCGAGGTCCACGCACCCGCGACCTACCGACAGGGGGAGGTGCTCACCCCGGCCGTCCTTGAACTTCTCGGCACCCTGCACGACCTTTTCGAGGGCCAGCGACAGGAGCTCCTGCAGCATCGCGGCGCCTTCCGTGAGGGCGTGCGAGCCGGTCGAGCGCCTACGTTCCCCTCCGAGACGGCGGCGACGCGGTCGGGGGAGTGGAAGGTCGCGCCGCCCCCGGACGAACTGCGGGACCGGCGGGTCGAGATCACCGGCCCGGTCGACCGTAAGATGGTGATCAACGCGCTCAACTCGGGCGCCAATGTCTACATGGCGGACTTCGAGGACGCCCACGCACCGACCTGGGCCGGCACCATTGCCGGCCAGGCCAACCTGATCGATGCCGTGCGTCGCCGCATCGAGTACGTCGCCCCGGAGGGACGGGAGTACCGACTCGACGCGCGAACCTCGGCCCTCATGGTCCGCCCCCGAGGCTGGCACCTCACCGAACGGCATCTCACGGTGGGCGGCCGTCCGATCTCGGCGAGCCTGTTCGACTTCGCGGTCTACTTTCAGCACAATGCGCGCGAACAAGTCTCGAGGGGAGCCCACCCGTGCTTCTACCTTCCCAAGTTGGAACACTACCGCGAGGCACGCCTCTGGAACGACGTGCTCTCCACGGCCGAGGAGGCAGCCGGCTTGCGCACCGGCACGGCGCGCGCGACCGTCCTCATCGAGACGCTTCCGGCCGCGTTTCAGATGGACGAGATCCTCTACGAACTGAGGGATCACTCCCTGGGGCTCAACTGCGGTCGGTGGGACTACCTGTTCAGCTTCATCAAACAGTACCGGGACGACCCGAGCGTTCGGTTCCCCGACCGGGCCGCGCTCTCGATGGGAACTCCGTTCCTTTCTGCCTATTCTCGGCTGCTCATCCAGACCTGCCATCGGCGAGGAGCCCACGCGATGGGAGGGATGGCCGCGCAGGTCCCGATCCGGGATGATCCGGGCGCGAACGAACGGGCGCTGGCGTTCGTGCGAGCCGACAAGGAGCGGGAGGTCCGCGCGGGGCACGACGGTACGTGGGTGGCGCATCCGGCGCTCGTCCGGGTCGCCCGGGAGGTCTTCGACGCGGGCATGAAAGGCCCGAACCAGATCGACGTTGCGCGGTTCGAACCCCCGGTGGCTCCCTCCGAGCTGCTCCGACTGCCCGAGGGTCCGGTGACCGGGGAGGGAGTGCGCCGGAACACCCGCGTGGCAGTGCGGTACCTGGACGCATGGTTCCGGGGCATCGGCTGCGTGCCGATCGACCACCTGATGGAGGACGCTGCGACCGTGGAGATCGCGCGGTGTCAGCTCTGGCAGTGGATCCATCACGGGGCCGTTTCCGACACGGGCGCGGCGATCGACGCTCCACTGTTCCGCCGGGTGCTCGAGGGCGAAGTGGCCGCGCTTCGCGCGGAGTCCGGCCGCAGCGGGTCGGGAGAGATGGGCGACCGCGCCGCGCGGCTGCTCGAACGCGTGGTGACGGCCCCGACCCTAGAGGAATTTATCACCGTGAGCGCCTACGCGGAGCTCGAGGACCGGCCGCAGGAGGGAGGATGAGCGACCCCGTCGGCTCTGATTGGAAGGCCTCCCCGCGCTGGCGTGGGGTGGTCCGCCCGTACAAGGCGGAGGACGTCGAGCGGCTGCGTGGCTCGGTTCGCCTCGAGTACACGCTGGCCCAGCTGGGCGCCGAACGACTCTGGCGGCTGCTCCAGACGGAGCCCTTCGTGCCGTCGCTCGGGGCCATGACGGGGACGCAGGCGGTCCAGATGGTGGCTGCCGGTCTGCCCGCGATCTACGCGAGCGGGTGGCAGGTGGCCGCGGACGCGAACAACGCCGATCAGACGTACCCGGACCAGAGCCTCTACCCCGCGGATTCGATGCCGAGCCTCGTTCGTCGACTCAACAACGCCTTCCGCCGGGAGGACGAGAAGCAGCATGCCCTCGGTACGGGCGATATCTACTGGTTCGCCCCGATCCTTGCGGACGCCGAGGCGGGATTCGGCGGGTCACTGAACGTCTTCGAGATCACGAAGGCGTTGATCGAAGCGGGGACGGCGGGCCTACACCTCGAGGACCAGCTGGCCTCGGTCAAGAAGTGCGGGCACATGGGCGGAAAGGTCCTCGTCCCCGCGCGCGAGTTCAACCAGAAGCTCTGGGCCGCACGCCTCGCCGCGGACATCGCGGGGGTGCCGACCCTCCTGCTGGCCCGGACGGATGCCCTGAGCGCCAAGCTGCTGACGAGCGACATCGACCCGCGGGACGCCCCGTTCCTCACCGGGAAGCGCACGTCGGAGGGGTTCTACGAGATCACGGGTGGCCTCGACATGGCGATCTCCCGCTCCCTTGCGTACGCCCCGTACGCGGACCTCCTGTGGTTCGAGACGTCGAGCCCGGATCTCGACGAGGCCGAGCGGTTCGCTCGGGAGATCCATCTCGAGCATCCGGGCAAGCTGCTCGCGTACAATTGCTCGCCCTCGTTCAACTGGCGGAAGAAGCTCGGCCCTGACGTGATCGCGGAGTTCCAGTCGACGATCGCCGAGATGGGGTACCGGTTCCAGTTCGTCACGCTCGCCGGATTCCACGCGCTCAACCTGTCGATGTACCGCCTCGCGAAGGGGTACGCTCAGAGCGGGATGACGGCGTACTCCGAACTCCAGCAGGAGGAGTTCCGCGCCGAAGAGGAAGGGTACGCGGCGGTCAAGCACCAGTCGTTTGTCGGGACCGGCTATTTCGACGATGTGGCCCAGGTCCTTTCCGGCGGACTCGCCAGCACCCTCGCGATGGACGGGTCGACCGAAGAAGAGCAGTTCGCGAAGACGCCGAAGCCGCCGTCGCCCGCCCCGACCGGCTCCGCCCGCGGTCGCGGTTCCACTCGCTCGAAGGTCGGCTGAACCGTTCGTCCGACCGCCGCTCCGACTAGGCGCGGGGCGGAGGGGGCGGCCCCATCAGGCCTCCGTACGAATCCCGCATCGGACCCGAGTCGACACGTGCGGCCGCCGGCCCGCGGTTCCGCAGCCGCCACCAGAGCACCGCACCGACTACCACGACCCCCGCAGCCGCGCCGAGGCCCCGGCATAGGATTGCGTCGGGCACGCTGCGCGCCCCGGAGGGCCGGAACGGGCCCTCTCCATATGAACTACCCCGACGCTTCGCGTGGCCACAGTCGACGAGCGGCGACGAGGTGCATGACCTCCGACGGTCCGTGGGCGATGCCTCCGCTGCGTACATCGCGGTACCGCTGCTCGTGCGGCAGCGACTGGGAGTACCCGCGGCCTCCGTGGAACTGGATCGCGTGGTCGATCGTTTGCAGGGCCGTCTGCGTAGCCATCCATTTGGCGACGGCGGCGTCCCCTTCGACGTCCTCGCCGTCCTCGAGCCGCCGGAGGACGCGTTCGACGAAGAGCCACGAGGAGGCGAGCGACGCACCGTCCTCCACGAGCGGAAAGCTGACCGCCTCCTGCGCAGAGAGCGGCTTCCCGAACGCCCGGCGGGACCCGACGTACTCGACCGTCTCGTCCCACGACGCCCGGGCGACTCCGAGATAGATCGCCGCGAGCAGAGCTCGCTCGCGGGTCAACTCTCCCCGGACGTAGTGGAAACCCTCCCCCTCGACCCCGATCCGATGGGTCTCGGCGACCCGCACCCGAGAATAGCCCACGGTTCCGCGCCGTTGCCATCGCTCGCCCATGTCACCGACCCCGGCGGTCCGGGTGATCCCCGGGAGGTCCTGTGGGACCAGGAACGCCGTGATCCGGCCGGCGGAACCCTCGGCCGGCACCTTCCCGTAGACGAGCGCCGCTTCGGCGTCGGCGGCGAAGGCAACCTCGCTCTTCGTGCCCGTGAGAAGATAGTCCGAGCCCTCCGGTTCGGCACGGAGCTCGATCGCCGATGCGTCCGACCCCGCTCCCGGTTCTGTCAGGTGGTTCCCGACCAACCGCTCGCCGCGGACCATCGGGCGAAACCACTGGTCGACGAGACCGGCGGGTCCGTGTTCGGCGAGGACGGAGGAGAACTCCGGCTGCAGCGAGAGCTTGGCGAACGTCGTGCCGCCTCCGTACGCCAGATGGAACAGCGCGACTCCGACCCGCGGGAGCGGGAGACCTCGGCCCCCGAGTGCGGTCGGGATGCGCAGTCCCAAGAGGTGCGCCCTCCCCAACGCCCGGAACTCGAACCTCGGAAACTCCGGCGTCCGGTCGAGCTCGCGGTACCGACGCGACAGACCGAGCGTCTCGACGGCGCCACGGATCTCCGGAACGATCGGATCGTCGGGAAGAGGCGGGAGATGGGCCGTCACGGCCCCTCCGTCTCAAAGTGCGGGCGCGGTCGGGGCGAAGTGCCGGTCGGCGGATGCTCGCCGACGATCCCGTCCGACCGAAGCCGACCGATCCGTTCCTCGGAGTACCCGAGGAGGTCCCCGAGGACGGCCTGATTGTCCTGGCCGAGCCACGGAGCGCCCCGCCACACACCCCCGGGGGTCTCGGAGAACTTTGGAGCGACCCCCGCGCCCTTCACTCGGCCCGCGACCGGGTCCTCCCACTCGAGGAACATGTCGCGCGCGCGGTAGTGAGGGTCGTGCGCGATGTTCTCGATGTCGAGGACGCGGGAGATCGCCACGTCGTTCTCTCGCCCGATCCGCTCGAGCTCGTCACGCGTCCGGCCCCGGCAGAAATCGGCGATCGCTCGGTCGACCGGTTCCCGATGCGAGAGCCGGTAGTCCCGGTCGTCGAACGCGGGGTCGGTGAAGCCGATCACCCTCCGCAGGTGCTGCCACGCGTCGGGAGTCGGGGCGGCGACGACGACCCATCCGTCGGCCGCGCGGTGAACGTCGTACGGGTGGAGCCGCGCATGGCCCGTTCCGAATCGCCCGCGCACCACGCCCCGCATGAAGTAGTCGAGCGCGAGGTTCTCCAGGAGGACGAAGAACACCTCGTACTGCGCGACGTCGACCGCCTGGCCCTTGCCCGTCCGTTGGGCGTAGACGTACCCCATGAGCCCTCCCGTCGCCGCCGCGAGCCCGGTCACCGTATCGTTGAGGGCAGTACCGGACCGCATGGGCGGTTCGGGGTCGGGCCGGCCCTGGAGCGAGAGGTATCCGCTGTACGCCTGGGCAGTGAGGTCGTACGAGGGAGCCGCGACCCGCTGAGGTTCCCCGGTGCGTCCGTGGCCCGAGACATGGACCACGGTCAGCCGCGGGTTCGCCTCCCAGACCTCCCGGTCCGAGAGCCGGAGCTTGTCGTATGTACCGGGTCTCGAAGATTCGACCCAGATGTCGGACCGGCGAACGAGGTCGAGAAACACGTCACGACCCTCCGGTCTCCGCACATCGAGACCCACCGAGAGTTTGTTGCGGGAGTACTGGACCCACGACTCCGACACCTCCTCGCCCGGGCTCCCCCCCGGAAGCAGGGGGCGGAGGGTGCGCGTCGGGTCGGCGTACGGAGGTTCGAACGGGGGTCCCTCGACGTGGACGACCTGCGCCCCGAACTCTCCGAGGTACGTCGCCGCCCAGGGCCCGGCGACGAATCTCGCCGATTCGAGGACGCGGACCCCGGCCAGCGGACCGAACTCCGGTACGATCCTCGGGGCGGTCTCCTGGCCGGTCATCGGCATCGACCGGGACCCGGCTCGATAAACAGCGAGGTTCAGAGGGGAACCTCGACCCCCAAATAGCACGACCGGGTCGTAGGGCTATGACCGACGCACCGTGGGTCCGGTTCGAGGGCGAACAGTTCCGCGACGAGCTCACCCGGTACAAGATGGCCCACCACCCGTTCGCGACCCACCCGTTCTTCTCCCAACTGGAACGCGGAGAGGTCCCGAAGCCCCTGGTCCAGGCGTGGGTGAAGCAGTTCTACCCGTGGCTCGCGTCCGTGCCGATCGCGATGGCCGAGCGGTTCGCGAACTGCTCCTGGGAGCCGATCAACGACCGCTACCGCCGGATGATCCTGGACCAGCTCGTGGAGGAGGCCGGAGACCCGAAGGGGAAAGAACCCGGGCACCCGGAGCTCTGGCTGCGCTTCTGCGAAGGTCTGGGTCTGCTCCGCTCCGAGGTGCAGTCGGCGCCCCTGTTGCCGAGCACGATGGTGGCCATCGACGACTTCCTTTACACGAACCGGATCCATCCGTTCTACGTCTCGGCCGCCGGGTCTTCCGAACCCCCGAATGTCGACCTCTGCGCCCGACTGCTTCCGGCGTTCCGGAAACACTACGGGGTAGACGAGGCCCATCTAGAGTACTACAACCTGCACGTGACCGCGGACGTGGAGCACAGCGAGTGGATCGGTCAGATCGTGGCCGCGTTTGCCGACCGGCCGGAGGTCCGGAAACAGATGTGGGACCAGATGCTCCGCGGCTTCTCCATCCACGCGCTCCTGGTAGACGGAGTGCTCGCGGGCGAGAACGGATCGGCGCCGTCGGGCAAGCATAAATAGAGGGAAAAGGGTGAACCGGGAAGATGGCAGACCGACCCGAGCCGACCCGCATTTCGCGCTCGGGCATCGCAGCTGTCGCGGCCGGGCTCTGGTGAACGGGAGGCGCCGGGAGGGCGCCGCCCCGACGTGTCCCGCACGCTAACGGGCAGCCTCCTTTCGGTGTCCTCCCTTCGAAATTACACGAAGGAGGAAAAACCGATGTACGGAACCAAGATCCGACTGCGACGACTGTTCCCCGACCCGAAGCGACGCCTGTTCTCAGTACCCCTCGACCACGCTCTATCGATGGGTCCGATCGACGGCCTCGAAGAACTGGCCCCGCTCGTCCGCGAGCTCCAGGAGGGGGGTGCCGATCTGCTGATCGTGACCAAGGGGGCGGTCCGCGAGCTCGCGCCGGTCCTCGCACCGACCACGCTGATCGGCGTGCACGTCTCCGCCTCCACGAGCCTCGGACCGACCTCCCAATACAAGCGGCTCGTGGGATCCGCCGCCGAGGCCGTCAGCTTGGGCGCCGACCTCCTCTCGGTCCAGGTCAACTTCGGCGTTCCGGAGGAGGGGGACATGCTCACCGACCTCGGCGTCGCCGTGGACCAGTGCCGACAGCTCGGACTACCGCTCCTCTGCATGGCCTACGTCAAGAAACCGAACGGCGGCACGCCGGACGAACTGCGTCATGCCGCTCGCGCCGCGGCCGACCTCGGGGCCGACATCGTGAAGACGAGCTACCCGGGGTCCCCCGAGGAGTTTGCCCGGCTCTGTCGGACGACCCCGGTACCGGTCCTGATCGGAGGAGGGGCCCGACTGGACGACCCGGAGGCGTTCCTTCAGATCGTCGACGAGAGCATGCGCGCGGGCGCCGCGGGGATCTGCATCGGCCGCAACCTGTTCCAGCGTCGACCGGTGGCTCCGCTCGCGCGACGCATTGCGACCCTCCTCCACGGAACCTGAGGGGTCGATCGATGTCGCGCGAACGGGTGACGATCGCCCTCCCGGCCGTCCCGCCGGAGCTTCGGGCGGCCATCGTGGACCGGGCGCGACGACGGGGATTCCTCCGATTCCACGTCGCGTCGCCCGAGACGATGACCGTCGCCCCCGGGGAGGATTGGGTGGTCCGAAGAGGGGACCGGATCTTCTCGGGCCCTACCGGGGAAGTCGGAGTACCGGTCGTGCGCGTGGCCGATTCGGTCGCGCTCGAAGCGGCCAGCCGCCGTGTGGCGGAGGGCGGCGTGTTGGCGATCGAGTGGACCGGCGACCGGGTGATCCCGCTCGAGAACGCGATCGCTGCGAAGGGACGGCGGTTCTCGGTGTGGGTCTACGCCCGCGGTCCTCTCGAGGTCCCGGGGGCGCTCGGGGCGCTCGAGCACGGTGCCGACCGGGTGTTCGTGGAGGTCCGGTCGCCCGAAGACGTCGACCTGCTCGAGACGCTCGTGGAGGGCCCGCTCCCCGCGCACCTGGAGTGGACCCGGGTTCCCGTCCTCTCCGTTCGGCCGGTCGGGGTCGGTGACCGAGTGATCGTCGACACAACGTCGATCCTCCGGCCCGAGGAGGGTCTTCTCGTCGGAAGCGCCGCGGCGTTCCTCTTCCACGTGGCCAGCGAGGCGGTCGGGTCGACGTTCAGCCGACCTCGCCCGTTCCGCGTCAACGCCGGAGCCGCCCATTCGTACGTGCTGATGGCGGACGGCTCCACCCGGTACCTTTCGGAGCTGGACGCCGGGGAGGCGGTGCTCGTGACCAGCCCGGGCGGCGACGCCCGCTCGGCGCGCATCGGACGGATCAAGGTCGAGCGACGTCCGATGGTGGTCGTGACCGTCGACGACTCCGAAGATCGGCGGACCGTCTTCCTCCAGGAGGCGGAGACCGTCCGCCTCTCGACCGTCGAGGGGCGGCGCGCGACGACCGACGTCGCCGCGGGAGAGATCGTCCACGGGGTGCGCTTGCCGCCGGCCCGTCACCTGGGTCGCGCGGTGGAGGAGACGATCGAGGAGCGATGACGTCGTCCGCTCCGCTCATCATCGTGTCGCTCCCCGGTCGGAGCATCTCGGAGCTCCGTCGCCAGGCGCTGCTCGCCCACGCCGCGGGGGCCGACCTCGCCGAGGTGCGCGTCGACCGTCTGACGCCCGAGGAGCGGAGCCGACTGCCGGAGCTGTTCCCCGCGCCGCTGCCCCTCATCGCCACGCTTCGCTCACGCGCCGAGGGCGGCGAGGGGGTCGATGCCCCCGACGAGCGAGCCCGCCAGTTGCTCGCGGCCGCGAACCTCCCGTTCCGGTGGATCGACCTCGAAGAGGCGCGGGACTCCGCGCTCGAGGGCCGCTTGCCCCCGTGGAGCTCGCTCGGTCGGATCCTCTCGAGCCACCTTCCTGAAGGTACCGCCGTGACCGAAGCCCTCGAACGGCTCCACCGTTCGGCGCCCGCGGGCTGTGTCCGCAAGGTCGTCGTGTGGGCGACGGTGGGAAGCCTGCTGCACGACGTCCTGCCTCGACTCGAGCCGCGCGCCGCGACCTCCATTGTCGTGCTCACCACCGGTCCTTCGGGAGGCCTCCTGCGCGCCTGGTCCCGACGTCTTGGGTTTCCGTTCGTCTACGCGAGCCCTCCGGGGGCCGACGCCCGAGCGCCGGTCGACGCCGTCGAGCCCAGCCAGGTCCCGGTGGACCGCCTGCGCCCGTTCTTCCAAGGGGGGGACGAGGCGCCGATATTCGCGGTGACGGGTCACCCCGTTGCGCACTCCCAGAGCCCGTACCTCCACTCTCGATGGATGCGGGCGCGTCGACAGACCGGCCTCTACATTTCCCTGGACATCTCAGAGGAGACGGAATTCTTGGACGCCCTCGCCCCCCTCGCGGACCGAGGCTTCCGCGGCCTCAACGTAACTCACCCGTGGAAAGCGGTGGGGCTGAACGCCGCGAGCCGGGCGGCTCCGGGCGCCGCGCGGTGCGGGGCGGCGAACTGTCTCACCTTCCGCGACGGCGAGGTCGAGGCTGAGAACACCGACCTCGTGGCCATCCTCCGGCGCCTGGAAGAGTTCCGAACCCGCGGTTCCTGGGACGGACGTGAACTCGCGGTGGTCGGGGCGGGCGGCGCCGCCGCCGCGACCCTCGCCGCCGCTCAGGAGCTCGGAGTCGACGCTGCGGTCATCGCGCGGCGAGAGGACCGCGCCGTCACCGTGGCCCGTCGATTCGGGGCCGCTGTCCTGTCGCCGAACGAGGCGCGCCCGTTCCCGTTGGTGGTCCACGCAACGACGGCCGGCCGAGACCCGCCCATCGACCTCGCGATTCCGCTCGGCCCGATCGTGGGACCCGGGACCCAGGTCCTGGACTGGGTGTACTCACCGACCGACCCCGTCATCCGAAGGACGACCGAGCAGCGCGGAGGTCAGTACGAGGACGGCTGGCGACTCCTCGTGTACCAGGCGGCCGCCAGCTACGGAATATGGTGGGGCGAGGAACCCGACGCGGAGGAGATCGAAGCTGCGATCGCGGAGGGCCCGTGCACGGCGTAGGAACCTCGAACGCCGCCATCACGATCGTGAACGCGCTGCCCACCGGGATCGGCTCTGCCGCCGGCATCGATCTGGCCGCCCGGGCGGTCGTCGACCTCCATCCCTCGGGCTCGAGCGGAAAGTGGGACGTACGGATGGACGAGGCGGCTCGGACTCCCCTCGTGGTCGCCGCACTGACGGACGCGCTGCGTCGGTTCGCGCCGGGGAGTTCGGGGACCGCCGAGCTCACCGTTCGGTCCGAAATCCCGGTCGCGCGGGGGTTGAAGAGTTCGAGTGCGGTGAGTTCCGCCATCGTCCTCGCGGTGGCGCACGCGACCGATTCCGCCTGCACCCTCCTCGATGCCGGCCGTCTCTCGGCCCGTGTGGCACGAGCGGCGGGACTCAGCGCGACCGGCGCCCTCGACGACGCCCTTGCCGGACTCTCTTCCGGCGTGGTCGTGACCGACAACACCAAAGGGGAACTCATCGCGTCGTTCGCGCTACCGGCCGACCTCGAGGTCGCGCTGCTGGTACCTCGAGCCACCCATCGACCGTCCTCGGAGTGGGCCGGCGTGTTCCGGGCCGAACGAGCTGCGGGCGAGGTACCGGTGGGCGTTGCGCTTCGAGGCGACTGGGCCGCGGCGATGAACGCCAACACCGAGCTCGTGGAGCGGGTCATGCGCTACGACTACAGCGCCCTGCGCTCCACGCTCCTTCGCAACGGGGCGCTCGCGAGCGGGGTGAGCGGAATGGGGCCGGCGTTGGCCACGGTTGCAGCGCGGAGCCGACTCGACGGTCTGATCGAGTCGATTCCCGAGATGCTCGGCGAACGGCGCCGGGTCCGGCTCTCCTCCGGGCCACGGATCCCGACGGAGTCTCCGTGACGTCCCTTCGCATCCGGTCGGGCACCGTCTCGGGGAGCGTACGGGCGCCCCCCTCGAAGAGCTACACCCACCGGGCGTTGGTGGCCGCCTATCTGTCCGAACGTCCGTATCGGGTCGAGGGTCCGCTGGACGCGGCGGACACTCGGGCGACCGCCCGCGCGCTGACCGCGATGGGCGCCTCGGTGCGCTTCTCCCCCGACCGATGGACCATCTCTCCCGCGGCTCGGTCGAAAACGAGTCCCATATCGATCGACTGCGGAGAGTCCGGTACGACGCTCCGATTCGTTGCGACCCTCGCCGCACGGTCCGCCCGTTCGACGCGCCTCGTCGGTCGGGGTCGGCTTCCTCAACGGCCATCGGCTCCGCTCTTCGCGGCCCTGGAGTCTCTCGGCGCATCGTGCCGTCGACCGCGGGGCGACCGGGAATTGCCGACGACCGTCCGTGGCCCGTTGCACGGAGGACGCATCCGCCTGGACTCCTCGGTCAGTTCCCAGTTCACCTCGTCGCTCCTCCTCACACTTCCGACGGTTCCGGGGGACTCCACGGTCGACCTCGTCGGCCCGATCGTCTCCGCCCCCTACATCGAGGCGACCCTGGCGGTACTTCGGCACCACCGCATTCGCATTGGCCGTCGAGGCCGTCGGTTCACCATCCCGGGAGACCAAACCTACCGGGGCCACCGAGCGATCGTTCCCGGGGATGCCTCGTCGGCGGCGTACCTCTGGACCGCGGCGGCGATCACCGGTGGTACGGTGCGGGTGACGGGAGTCCCGACCCGGTGGCCCCAGGCGGACCTCGCAATCCTCGACGTGTTGACGGCGGCCGGCGCCCGTGTCCGTCGGACGACGCTCGGCGCCACCGTTGCGGCCGGACCTCTGCGGGGCTTCACCGCCGACCTGACGTCGGCGCCCGATCTTTACCCGTTGGTCGGGGTCCTCGCGGCTTCGATCCCCGCGAGGAGCCGCATCGAGGGGGCTGAGCACGTCGTCCACAAGGAGTCCGATCGTCGCATCGGTACCCAACGGCTCGCCCGAGCGATGGGAGCGAAGGTAACGTTCCGTGGGGACGGACTCTCGGTCGTCGGGACGGACCGGCCGACGCACTTCCACTGGAGAGGGGTCGGAGACCATCGAATCGTTATGAGCGCCGCCGTGGGGGCGTTCGCCGCCGACGGAGTGTCGACCGTGGAGCACGCGGAGGCGGTTGCGAAGTCCTTTCCGGGATTCTGGGACGCCGTTTCCTCCCTCGGGGGCTGCGTGAACCCATGATGAGCTTCGGAGTCCGCTTCCGGGCATCGATCTTCGGGTCGAGCCACGGGCCGGAGGTCGGGGTCGCCATCGAGGGCATTCCTTCGGGTACTCCCATCGATCTTCCCGGGATCCAGGCCCAGCTCAACCGGCGTCGCCCCGTGGGGCGACGGCTGGCGACGAAGCGTCAGGAGGAGGACCGGTTGATCGTCGACGCCGGCTGGGTCGCCGGTCGGTCGGAGGGGTCGACCTTCCGCGCCCATGTCGCGAACGAGGATGTTCGCCGCGGGCCGTATGAACAAACTCGGGACACCCCCCGGCCGGGACACGCCGACTTCCCCGCCCGCGTGCGGTACGGCGAGTCGGCCGACCTCTCCGGCGGAGGGATCTTCTCCGGGCGAATGACGGTCGGTCTCGTGATCGCGGGCTCGATCGGGCGCCAGATGCTCGCGGTCCGAGGGATTGACGTCGTGGGCTATACGCGGTCGATCGGGCCGGTCGACGCCGAGGTCCCCGAGGGCCTCGACGTTCCGAGGCTGCGGGCCCTTTCCCTCGAGAACGAGGTCGGGACCCCCGACCCCGTCGCCGCCGAACGGATGGAGCGGGCCATCGGGGACGCTCGTCGGGCCGGCGACAGCCTGGGGGGCGTCGTGGAGGTCCGCGCGGACGGGCTACCGGTGGGTCTCGGGGAACCGTTCTTCGATTCGATCGAGAGCGCGATCGCGCACGTGGCCTTCGCGGTCCCGGCGGTCAAGGGCGTGGAATTCGGGGCCGGATTCCGGGCGGCCCGCATGCGCGGTAGCGAGCACAACGACCCGTTCGTTTGGGAGGACGGAGTGGTCCGGACCCAGACCAACCACGCCGGCGGAATCCTCGGCGGACTCGCCAGCGGAATGCCGGTCATCTTCCGGGCGGTGGTCAAACCGACGTCGTCGATCGCCCGCCCTCAGCAGACGGTCGACCTAGCCGCGCGGACCCCCGCCACCCTCGGGGTCACCGGTCGGCACGACCCGTGCATCGTGCCGAGGGCCGTCGTCGTTCTCGAGTCCGTCGCTGCGATGGCGATCACGGACCTCGCACTCCGGGGAGGTTACCTTCCGTGAGCGAGGAGCCACTGCCGAGCGCCATCCTCGGGGCGAGCGGGTACATCGGTCAGCACTTTGCCCGGCTCCTGGCGGACCACCCGTCGTTCGAGCCTCCGGTCCTGGGGGTCGGGGACCGGTCCGCGGGGAAGACCCTCGACTCGGTCTGGCAGCTCGCCGAGGCTCCGCCCGCCGCCCTCGGTGGCCAGCGACTCCGGCGGCTGACCCCCGCGGGCTTGCAGCGGAGGGGCGTTCGGGTGGTCTTTTCGGCGCTGCCGTCGGGAACCGCCGGCCCGGTCGAGACGGAGCTCGCCCGTCGAGGACTCTCGGTGTTCACGAACGCGGCCGACCACCGGCTGGACCGAGACGTCCCGTTGCTGGTCCCCGAGGTGAACCCGGACCACCTGCGGCTCGCGGCGGCCCGTCCGCGCGGTCGGGGTCTCCTGATCGCCAACGCGAACTGCTCGGCCACGGGACTCGTAGTGGCCCTCGCTCCCCTCGTGACGTTGCTCGGGCCGCGGGCAGTCCACGTGACGACTTACCAGGCGCTGTCGGGAGCCGGATACCCCGGGGTGCCGTCGCTCGCGATCGCCGACAACGTGGTCCCGTTCGTGCGGGAAGAGGAGGAGAAGGTGGCCCGGGAATCGGCCCGGATGCTCGGAACGCGACACGGGTCGCGGGTCCGCCCCGTCGGCACCCCGTTCGTGGTCCACTGCGCGCGCGTCGCCACCCGCGAAGGGCATCTCGAGGCGGTGACGGTCGACGCGACCCGCCGACCCGGTCGCACGGCGATCGAGCACGCGCTCCGGAACTTCGACCCCCTTCTCGGCCGTCGTCTCCCCAGTGCTCCCCACCCTCCGATCGAGCTGCGCTCCGAGCCCGACCGCCCCCAGCCGGTCCGTGATCGCTGGGCGGGGGCGCCGCCCCGCGCCCGAGGAATGGCGGTCGTCGTGGGTCGCGTGCGGTGGGATCCTCCGTACCTCCGATTCTTCCTCCTCTCCCACAACGCGGTGCGGGGCGGAGCCGGCGGCTCGGTGCTGAACGCGGAGCTCGCCCTCGAGGAAGGGATGATCTCTCGCGAGGGGGACGGTCGACCCTGACGCGCCGGACCTCTCCCGTCGTGCTCAAGTTCGGGGGCGCCTCGCTCGAAGACGCGGACCGCGTGGGCGGCGATGTCCGGTCCGTGCTCGCCGAGGGCGCGCCGGTGGTGGTGGTCTCCTCGGCGCGCGAGGGGGTCACGGACCTCCTGGTCGACGGACTGAACCACCCGCGCTCGGAGTCCCGGCACGCACTTATCCTGGAGAAAGTGCGCCGCCGGCATCCGGACCTGCCGACCGCCGGACGAAAACATCTCGAACGATTGGCTCGGCTCTTCGCACTGGTCGAGCGAACGCCCGGTCGGGACGCCGCGCTCTCCGACCGAGTCCTCAGCCAGGGCGAGCGCCTCGCGGTCCACTGGCTGGCCGCACGGCTCGAGGACCAGGGAATCTCGGCCGTCGCGGTCGAAGCCGACCACCTCGGGCTGATCACGGACAACGCCTACGGCGCCTCCTGCATCCTCTTCGACCGATCGGCGCCGGCGGTGCGCCGGGGCCTCGGTCGCCATCTTTCCGCGGGACGGCTCCCCGTCGTCACGGGGTACTTCGGACGCAGCCTCGAGGGACGCGTCGCGACGCTCGGGCGCGGCGGGTCGGACTACACCGCCGCCGGCCTCGGAGCCCTGATCGGAGCTTCCCGAGTGGAACTTGTCAAGCGTCACGTCGCCGTCCTGACCGCCGACCCCCGGGAGGTCCCCGACGCTCGCCCGATCCCCGAGCTGTCGTACGAGGAAGCCGAGGAGCTCGCCCAGTTCGGGGCCCGGGTCCTCCATCCGCTGACGATCGAGCCCGCCCGTGCCCACGGGATCACGCTGCGCGTCCGGTCCCTCGAGGACCCGACCGTCGTCACGACGATCGCACCGCCGCGCCCGGGGCGACGTAACCGGGCGCTGACGATCCTCCGCCCCCTTCGCCTCCTACGGCTCCGCGTCCCCGGGGGCCGCCAGCGTCCGGGCATCGTCGCCGAGGTCTCCCAACGACTGTCGGAAGCGCACGTCAACCTCGTCCAGTTGTACACCTCCTCCGCACTCCTGTGTCTCGTACTGACCCCCGACCAGGTCGTCGCCGCGATCCGGGCGCTCGCCCCCGTCACGCGCGACGCGGCCGCGATGGTCGATGGGCCGTACCGCGTCGCTCTCGTCACCGCGATCGGGGACGGCGTCCTCGACGACGTGCACCTTCTGCCGCCGGGCGTCGTCGCGGGGGCCGAGGGTTTCAGCGCCACACCGAGGGCGCTCTCGCTCGCGGTGCCGCTCGCACGCGGGTCCCGGGTGCTGAAGGACTTGCACCGGGCGCTGGTCACGCGCGAGGACCGATGACCGACCCGTGGACTACCTTTGCCGCCGAGGCCGAGGGCCGCGAGGTCGCGGGGTATTTCGAGGTCGGGCCGCGCCCCGGCGCGGACTCCGGCCACGCCGTGTCGTTCCTCTCCGCCGAAGAGGTCCGAACGGTCGGCGAGCGAAGTTCACCTCACGAGGAAGCGCGAGCGGTCGAGCGGTTCTTGGGGAAGGGCCGGGGACGCGCCGCCGTGGGCTTCCTGGGATTCGACGCGGTCGGGCTCTTCGAGCCCCGGCTGCGCGGGCATCGTGGGGGCGACCCGTTCCCGCTCGGCGCCTTTGCTCTCATCGAACACCCTCGTCGGTATCGCGTCCCCCGAGCCGTTCCCCGACGGAGCGCGGGTCCCCTCCACCGTACCGGCTCTCCGCTCTCCGATTCGCTCGCCCGGCGCGCCTACGAACGCAGCGTGGTCCGTCTCGTCGAGGAGATCCGGAACGGAGAGGCCTACCAGGTCGTTCTCGGCCACCGCCGGGGATGGAGACGACCGGACGACCTTCGACGGCGCGCGGGATCGCTCCGCGCGGCGGAACGGTACGCATTCTTCTACTACCTACGATTCGGGGACCTCGAGATCGTCGGCGCAACGCCCGAATCGGTCGTCGAAGTGGTGCGAGATCGCGCCGTTCTGAACCCGATCGCGGGGACCATCCCGCGCGGGGAACGGCGCCGCGGTCGGGTCCCTCTCGCAGTGGACCCGAAGGAACTCGCCGAACACCGCATGCTGGTCGACCTCGCGCGCAATGACCTCGGCGCGGTCGCCCGGCCGGGGACGGTGCGACTGCTCTCCCGGGAGAAGTTGGAGCGTTTCGCGCGCCTCGACCACCTCGTGACCCGCGTCGGCGCACGCCTCCGCCCCGGCGTCGGTCCCTGGGACGTCCTCGCCGCGGCCTTTCCCGCCGGCACGGTCTGCGGAGCGCCCAAGATCCGCGCGACCGAGCTGCTCCGACGGGAGGAGGCGAGTTGGCGCGGTCCGTACGGCGGGGCGGTGGGTCTCCTCGAACCGGGCGGGCGCGCCGCGTGGGCACTCTCGATCCGAACGGCGTTCGCCGCCGGACCGCGCCTCTACACCGCTGCCGGCGCCGGTATCGTCCATCGGTCCGAGCCCCGACGGGAGTTCGATGAGACGCTCGCGAAGCTGGCCCAGGTCGAAGCGTCGCTCGTGGGAGAGGACCCGTGAGGATCCTCATCATCGACCACGAGGACTCGTTCGTCCACAACATCGAGCAGGCGCTTCGTGCGGACGGGGCGGAGGTGCAGTGCGTCCGGGCCACGACGGGGCTCCGGGAAGTACTTCGCGTCGACCCCGATGCGATCGTGCTCTCCCCCGGCCCCGGCCATCCGCGCGATCGACGGTTGACCGGTCTCGCACGAAGGCTCCTACGTCACTGGGACCAGGAGCGGCCGTTCCTCGGGGTCTGCCTCGGGCATCAGCTCGTCGCCGAGCACTACGGCGCGAAGGTCGTCCGTGCGACCGCACCGGTACACGGCGAGACGAGCTCCGTCTCGCACGATGGCCGGGGGATCTTCTCGGGCCTGCCCAACCCCACCGACGTCGCACGGTACCATTCCCTCGTCGTGGACCCTGCGTCGATCCCGGCGGAGTTGGAGGTCTCCGCACAGAGCGATGAGGGAGTGGTGATGGGCCTCCGGCACCGCCGTCGGAGAGTCGAATCGGTACAGTTCCACCCGGAGTCGTTCCTGAGCCCTGCGGGCCCCGGTCTGCTCCGAAACTTCCTGGAGGAGGCTCGGGGGTGACGGCGAACCTTCTCGGACGCCTCCTCGACCCGCGCGCCCTCCGGGCGGCGGACGTGAGGGGCACGTTCGACCGGCTGACCGACGCCGCCACGGACGAGAGAGAGCGTGCCGCCCTCCTCGTCGCACTCTCCGCTCGGGGCGATCGTCCGGACGAGCTGGAGGCGTTCGCCCGAGAGATGCGCGGACGCGCGGTATCGTTCCCCCTTCCCCCCGGCGACCGGGCGGTCGACCTGTGCGGATCCGGCGGTGCGCGGCGTCCGTCGTTCAACGTCTCCACGGTGAGCGCGTTCGTCGTGCGCGCCGCGGGGCTCCACGTTGCGAAACACGGCAATCGGAGTCGGAGGCTCTGCGGCTCGAGCGACCTCCTCACCGCCCTCGGGCTCCCGGTAGAGGCGTCGATCCCGTTCGCGCGGGCGAGCTACCGACGTTTCGGTCTCGCGTTCCTGCACGCCCCCCTGTTCCACCCCGAAACGCGAGCGGTCGCCGACGTGCGACGGCTCCTCGGGATCCCCACGATCTTCAACCGGCTCGGGCCGCTTTCGAACCCCGCGAGGGTTCGCTGCCAAGTGACCGGCTCGGTCGACGTGGAGTCGGCCGTCGACACCGCCACCCTGCTGCGAAAGCTCGGCGTCTCCCGCGGTGCGACGATGACGTCGGACGACGGCTGCGACGAGTTCTCGCCGAGATCCCCCTCGACCGTCCTACTCTGGGATCGGTCGGTACCGCGGCGCCTGCGGATCCGCCCCGACCGGTTCCTGGAGCCGGACGACCGCCGGGGTCCGTGGGGACCCCTTCTCCCTCCGGCGGCCGCCGAGGAGACCGAACGGCTCCTCGCCGGCGGCGGCGGGGCCCGCCGAGGCTCGGTGCTCTTGACGTCGGGCGCCGCGTTATGGATCGCGGGGCGGGCCGACGACCTCGCGGGCGGCATCGCAGCGGCACGCGAGGCGCTCGACCGAGGCTCGGCGGAGCGGTTGCTCGAGGGACTGCGCGGCCTGGCGGTTCGGTTTCGAGGGGACGAGGGGAGTTGACCGTGGGGTTTCTCGCAGAGGTCGTCCGGGAGACGCGCGCGGAGATCGCACGGCCGGAGTACCTGCCGAAAGCAGGTCCACCTCCCGCCTTCGGTGAACGTCCTAGTCTGCGGGCTTCGGTCGAGGCGGCCGGACCCGGAGGCGCCGTTCTGGTGGAGTTCAAACGGGCCTCCCCGGGTTCGGGCGCTGCCCCGCTCCCGCCCCGGACGGTCGACGAGTTCGTCGAGGCGACGCGGGCCGGACCCATCTCGGGGTACTCCTGCATCGCCACCGCTCACGGCTTCCACGGCTCCCCCGGTGACGTGGCGGAGCTGGCCGCCCGCACGGCACTTCCCGTTCTGTTCAAGGATTTCGTCGTCGATTCTCGTCAACTCGTTGCCGCGTCGAACGCCGGTGCGAGCGCCGTGCTCCTCATCGCGCGACTGGAGTCCGCCGGCCTTCTCACGACCCCCCTCGCCCAGCTGTCGGGCGAGGCGCACGCTCGGGGGCTCGAGGTGCTGCTCGAACTTCACGACAAGGCAGAATTAAGACGGATAGCGAACGTGGCCGCGGATATGTATGGAGTGAACGTCCGCGACCTCGACACGCTTCGGATGGAACCGTCGGTGGCGGACGCGACGATCCGCGCGGCGGGGCACCTCCGACCGCTGCTCGGCCTGAGCGGGGTGGACGGGCCCGCGGCCGCCGGGCGGTTCTGGGCGAGCGGCGTCGACGGGATCCTGGTCGGTTCTGCGGTCGCGCGTTCGGCGGACCCCGCGTCGTTCCTTCGCTCGCTCCAGCGGGCCCCGCGGAGGAGGGTCGCATGAGGACGTTCGTGAAGTTCTGCGGCCTCCGAGACGAGGCCGCGGTCAAGGAGGTCCCCGCCGGCGGAGCGGCCGGTTTCGTCGTGGAAGTGCCGAGCTCCCCCCGGAACGTTTCTCTCGAGGTCGCGGCGAGCCTCATCGAGCATGTCCCCACGGAAGCGGAGGCGTGGGCGGTCGTGGTGAACGCCTCTTCCGAACTGATCCACCGGCTGTTCGAAGTGGTGGGGGTCGACCGGATCCAGGTCTACGGCCCGGTGCCCCCCGGGCTCGAGTTCCTCGAGGTCCACCACCTGGTCCCGTCGATCCCCGTGGGACCCGCGGGGAGCGACGTTCCGGAACCGACCGTACCGCCGGCAGAGGATTATCCCCGGATTCACCTCGACGCCGCCGGCCAGCCGCTGCCCGGGGGAAGCGGGACGCGGCCCGACTGGGAGGTCTGCGCCCGTATCGTCGACTCTCACCCCGGGCGAAAGTTCGTCCTCGCGGGAGGCCTCGCCGCCGACAACGTCGGCGACGCGCTCGACACCGTGCGACCGTGGGGAGTCGATGTCTCCTCCGGGATCGAGAGCGCCCCCGGGGTCAAGGACCTCGAGAAGATGCGCGCGTTCGTCGCGGCCGTCACGGCGTACGAGTCCACCCATGCCTAGGCATTTCGGGCGCTTCGGCGGGTCGTTCGTCCCCGAGACGCTCGTTCCCGCGCTCGAGGAGCTCGAGGCGACATGGCGCGTCGCGCGGCGAGACCCGACGTTCCGGTCCGAGCTGCGTCGCCTCCAGGAGACGCTCGGGGGTCGACCGACGCCGCTCTACTTCGCGCGGAACCTCACACGCCGCGGCAAGGGGGCCGAGATCTGGCTGAAGCGCGAGGACCTCCTCCACGGGGGGGCGCACAAGTTCAACAATGCGCTCGGACAAGGACTCCTGACGCTCCGCATGCACAAGCCGAGGCTCATCGCGGAGACCGGCGCCGGCCAGCACGGAGTGGCGACCGCGATGATCGGGGCAGCGCTCGGCCTCGAGACCGAGGTCTACATGGGCGAGGTCGACATGGCGCGACAGCGCCCGAATGTCGAACGGATGCGCTTGCTCGGCGCGAAGGTGATACCGGTCCGCCGTGGGAGCCGAACCCTCAAGGACGCGATCAACTGCGCCCTGAGGGACTGGATCGAGAACGTCCGCACGACCCATTACCTGCTGGGGTCGGCGGTCGGGCCCCACCCTTTCCCCACGATCGTCGCGGACTTCCAGAGCGTCATCGGGAAGGAGATCCGACGCCAGTCGCTCGCATCGTTCGGTCGACTGCCCGACCTCGCCGTCGCGTGCGTGGGCGGGGGCTCGAACGCGATCGGGACGTTCCGTCCGCTCCGCTCGACCCCCGTCGAGTTCCTCGGGGTGGAAGCGGGGGGCCCGAAAGGGCACCGGACCGGCGCGGCGTCGCTCACGAAGGGTTCCCCGGGGATCCTCCACGGAAGCTTCTCGTTCGTGCTGCAGGACGCGGACGGCCAGGTCGCCGGCACGGAGAGCATCTCGGCCGGCCTCGACTACGCCGGGGTGGGTCCGGAGCACGCCTATCTGAAGGAGAGCGGACGCGCACGGTACATCGCGGTCCACGACGACGAGGCCCTGGCGGCGTTCCACTGGCTCGCGGAAGACGAGGGGATCCTACCCGCGCTCGAGCCTTCCCACGCCATTTACGCCGCGGTCCGCGAGGCCCGGCGACGGCCGCGCCGCGCGCACGTCGTCGTCACGCTTTCGGGCCGGGGGGACAAGGACCTCGGGGTGGTGATGGGTGTCCATCGCTAGCGCGCTGCGCTCGGCCCGAGCCCGCGGGAGAACGGTCGTCGTTCCGTATCTCATGGTCGACCGCTCTCGCCGGACCCAACTCGCCGCCACGGTCGAGGCACTGCGGATAGGAGGGGCCTCCGCCCTCGAGCTCGGCTTCCCGTTCTCCGACCCGATCGCGGACGGACCGGTCCTCGAGGCGGCGCACGAACACGCGTTGCGGTCGGGAACCTCGTGGACCGAGATCGTCGGTGCGTTGCGCGTCGCGAGCCCCCTGCTCCCGACGGCCGTCATGACCTACGCGAACCCGCTTGCCCACCGCGGGCTCGACCGCGCGCTCGGAGAGCTTTCGGCAGCCGGCGCGACGGGCCTCATCGTACCGGACCTCTCGCTGGAAGAGGTCCGTCCGTTCGCCCGCGCCGCGCGGCGTCACGCGATCTCCCTGATCCTCCTCGCCGCCCCGGGGGTCGACTCCCGGCGGCTCGAGCGGATCGCGAGGTCGTCCCGGGGCTTTCTGTATCTGGTCGGACACTACGGGACGACCGGGGGGGCCGCGCGCGGCGCGACGGTCGACCTGCGACCGATCGTGACCACCGCGCGCGCGGCCGCGCCGAACCTCCCGGTCGTCATCGGATTCGGGGTACGCGACCGGGCGAGCGCCGGCCGGGCGCTCTCGAGCGGGGCGGACGGGGTCGTCGTCGGCAGCGCGCTCGAAGAGCAGCTGCAACGGGACGGGAGCCCGGCGGCGGTCACCCGGTTCCTCGCCCGAATCTCCGCGGTCCGCCGCTCCGCCGTCGGTTGAGGACCCACGCCGTTCGTCGTCGGCCCGAGCGGCGGCCTACGGGCGGATCCGCTCGAGCGAAAGGAACCGGACCTTGGATTCGGGAGTCACTCCGGCGACGACGAACTCCTTTCGCACTCCCTGGGCGACCCGGACCCCGCCCGCGATCTCGGGCCATGCCGCGCGGTGGTTGGCCGGGACCGCCTGGACGAGGTACCGCGCGTGCGCGTGCTCCGGGTTCCGCGGGTAGGCACGAAAGTGGGCGCCGTACTTGAACCCGGTCTTCACGACGAGTTTGCGTCCCCGGAGCTCCCGGTAGGCCGCCCTTCGTTCGCGGAACCGGGGGTCCAGTTGACGGGCTCGCCGTTCGAGCCGGTCCGCGGGAACCGCTCGGCCCGATTTCGCATCGCGGAGCGAGAGCTGTCCCGAATCGACGAGGTAGGTCGCCTCGAGGAGCGAGAGTTCGAGGCGATTGCCGATGCGGCTGCCGTAGGCGAGCGCGCGTCCGAGGTCGTCGACCGCCTTCGGGTCGTGGACGGTGACCCGGTCGTCCGAGAGCCATCCCTCGACCGGCGTCGCGAGCGGAGTGGGCGGCAACGCCCCGCTCGGGGTGGAGCGCCGGACACGGTAGTAGGTGAGGTCGGACTCCTCGTCCACGAGCGCGAGGAGGAGGAGCTTCTTCGCGCTCTGGGTCCGGTCGGCGAGGTCGAAGAGGCGGGCCAGGTCGAACGGCACCCGCTCGCTGAGCGCCTCGACCCAGTAGCGGGACGGGGTCTTGTGGAGGATCCCGCCGCGCGGGAGCACCGAGAACGCCACTGGCGGAGGGGTCGCTCGCACGACGTAGCCGCGCTGGCGGAGGTCGCGGTAGACGAGGTAGCGGACGGCGAAACCGGGGTCGGCCCGGACCGCGTGGCGGAACAGGGTCGTCCACTCGACGGGGCGGCCGGCCGAGGATGCGACCTCGGCGCGGGCCATCTCGGTCAGGTAGACGCCCTCGTACCGGTCGAGCGTGAGCCCCCCGTCCGGGGCCGGCGTGCCGAAGTATCCCTTCGCGTAGATCGAACTTGACTCGGCCGCGTCGTCGAACCGGACCGTCGCGTCCTCGCCGAGGCGCCCGGTCACTTCCCGACGCTCCGCAGCTCGGAGAACGTCACGAGCGACTCGAGCCGCACGCCGACGGCGGCGAGACGTTCGACCGCCCCGTGCTCGCGGTCGACCACGACGACGGCGCGGTCCACGACCCCGCCGGCGGCGCGAACGATCTCGACCGAGCGGAGCGTGCTCCCGCCCGTGGTCGTGACGTCCTCGATCAGGAGGAAGTGAGCGCCGGCGGGGACCTCTCCTTCGAACGGTTGGCGCGTACCGTGCTCCTTCGCCGACTTTCGCAGGATGACGTACGGTCGGCCGGTCTCGAGCGCGACCGCGACGACGAGCGGAACGGCACCGAGTTCCATTCCCGCGAGTCGCTCCTCGGTGCCGGCGCGCGCCGACAGGGCTCGCCCGAGGGTGGCGAGGTCGCGGGGGTGCGTCCACGCCTTCTTCACGTCGATGTAGACGTCGCTCCTCTCGCCCGACGTGAGCGCGAAATCCCCGAACCGAACGGCCCCGGCCTCCAGGAGGAGGCGGCAAAGCTCGGGCCGTCCCGGCACGTCCGTCGGTTCGTGCGCCGTCACCAGGGCACCTTCTTCAAACCGGCCTTGTACCCGACCCAGTTGAAGGCCGCGTGCAGACCGAGCGTGTAGACGAGCAGCCATAAGACCGCTTCCCAGCTTTCGAACACCCCGAGGAACAGCGCCGGATCCGCCGCGAGCCCGATCGCGATCGGTACGAGGACGAACGGCAGCTGGTCGAGCAGCAGGGTCCGGGCGCCGCTCTCCCGCCCGAGGCGGCGTTTGAGGAACGAGCCGAGTGCATCGCCCGTCATCGCACCGAAGGTCAGGATCGCGAGGACGGGGACGGCCGCAAGGACCGTCGACCCGAGGTACGGTACGATCTCGAGGTTCGGGGGCGCGAGGAGGATCAGCCACGCCTCGAGTAGGCCGACCGGCATCGCAACGAAGCCGCCGAAGAGAAAGCCGGACCACGTCTTGGAGGGGCCGAGGACCCGACGTCCGTCCCGCGCCCAGAGCCGTCCGAAGTCCATCGGGGGCCCCCGTCCGCGGGGGATCGTTGCGATCGCGTTCGCAACGTAGGCCGGGAGAAGGAGCCAGAGAACCTGGACTGCGGCCGACTCGAGCGGGTTCAGCACGGCCCCTCGTCAGGGCTCGCGCACGAACCGTTCGATCGTCTCCGCGACCGCGGCGATCTTCCGGGGGTCGGCGCTCTCCTCGGCCTCGTGGATGTGGGACTCCGGGTCCATGCAGCCGAACACGAGCGCGGGAAGGGGTGCGTTCGCGGGGGTCCGGAGGTCCCGGAGCGCGCTCGCATCGGTCCCGCCGTACTCCCCGCGGATCCCGTCGGTCCCGAGCGTCGACCGGAGGATCCGCTCGAGCTTCACCGCCGCGGGGTGGTCGACCGGCAGCGCGTATCCCGCCCGGCACCGGGACGGGGGGGCCTCGATCCGCGCGAGCGGCGCGTACGTCTTGCCCCAGCTCCGCACGAACGACAACGCCGCGTTCAGCCCATCGGAGAGCTCCATCTCGGGGATCAGGCGAAGGTCGACCGTGAAGGTGGAGCGGCCCGGGACCTTCCCGTCGATCCAGCCGCGATCGACGGCCGCCTTGAGGATCTGGATGGCGACCGGCACGGGATTGTGACCGCGATGCGGATAGCCCCCGTGGGCGGACTCGCCGACCAGCTGCAGGGCCACCGCCCCCCGAGCGACCGTAAGGGCGGTCGGCCCGGCCGGCTCGATACGGTACGGGGCGGTCACGAGGGAGGCGAGCCGGTCCCGGAGCGCTTCCACCTCCGCCGGTGGGCCGGCCAACACGAGCGTGACGACCCGTGCGATCTGGTTCGCCGCATCGTTCTCGGAGTGGGCGGCGAGCAGGCGTACGCGCGTAGGGTCGGGGGAAACGTCCCCGAGGTCGAACTGCGTCACCGTCGCGCGTCCGGTCAGGACCGGTTCGGGTGCGTGCCGGTCCGGCCAGTCGGGGGACGGGTATTGGGAAGTCCAGGTACGGGCGAGCTGGTGGAGACCCACGAGGACGTACCCGTAGCCGAGGGTCTCGACGAGGGGGACGGGGGAGGAGAACGAGGCGTCCAGGAACGCGACGCCGCTCGACCCCGCGGTCGTCTCGGGACTCCCGTCCGGGATGAGTGCGACATCGGCCCGGAGGATCCGCTCGGGGTCGTCGGGCGCCCGGGACCCGTCGTGCTCCTTGATCGCCTCGATCCCGCCCTCGCCTCCGGTCTCTTCGTCGCAGCAGGCGAGCAGCCGCACGTTGCGCGGGGACGGGACGGTGCCCGCCGCGAGGCGGCGCATCGCGAGCAGGGAGGCGACGACACCGCTCCCGAGGTCGTCGGACGCCCCGCGACCGTACAGCCGGCCGTCGGCCCGGAGCGTCAGGCTATGGGGCGGGGTCTTCCACCGCGGCACCTGCTCGGCGGGGACCGGCACCACGTCGTAGTGCGCGAGGATGAGGACCGTTTCGCTCGCCCCCACGTTGAGGTCGACGACGACGTTCGGTCGGTTGGCCCCGTGCCAGTCGCCCGGGACGTCGCCCGCGACGAGAGGGTCGTAGATCCGGGTCGCAAGGCCGGCGGCCCGCGCCGCGCGGACAATGACGTCGGCCGCGCGCAGGTAGTTCGGCTTCTCCCAGCGCTGATGGGCCGGGTCCTCCAGGTTCGTCGGTGCGAGCGCGACGAGCTGCGTCAGCAACCGAAGGGACTCCTCGTCGCCGAGGGCGGCCGCGGCCCCGCGCAGGTCCGATTCGGACGACGCCATGGCTCTCCGCTCACCTCAGGGCGAACGTCACGACGAGCGAGCTCGTCAGGAGGAGAAGGAACGTGGCCGCGGCCATGTTGGTGAACATCGACAGGGTGTCGCCGAGAGAGGTCAAAAGGCGTGCGGTGAAGCCGGGGCCGAGGACCCGTACCGACGGGACCGCTCGAGACCCGAAGTGAGCCTCCGCCGGGCCCAGGTCGGCCTTGGCCGCCGCGAGCAGCGCCGAGGTGTCGCCGATGAGGGCCTCGAGCGTCCGGCGCTCCCCCACCGGATTGATCCCGCCGTCGACCTCGTGGACGACGTGGTTGTCGGTGGTCAGTACCTCCGCGACGTCGACGATCCGCTCGAGGGCCCGGACCATCGGGTCCCGGAAGCCGACGAGCAGGTTGTTTCCGTCGATCAGAACGTAGCCCGAGGTGCGGCCCGCGGCCCGGATCACGAGCGCCCGGATCCCCTGCGGCCCGATGCCGTTCGCGCCGATACTGTAGTCGCCCCGCGTCGCGACCCCGACCTCGACGCCGCCGGGC
>JBAWFC010000035.1:0-18805 GCA_049591535.1 Thermoplasmata archaeon
AAAGGCGGTCCGCGCGAAGCTGGAGCGGATGGGTCCGGACGAACAGCGGATCGTGAAGGCCCTGGGTTTGGCGACCCTCGTCCCCAAGTGAACTCGGCGGGTCCGTCCAACCCACCTCGGCCCTCGAATTACGCCCAAGTGATACTACACGGGTTCACGTCAGAAAAACGGCCCCCATGTCCAAACTCGGGTCAAAGGCAACGAATCCCTCGGTCATCTCGTCCTGACCTACCACCACGTAATGGAGGGTCTGGTGCATCGAGACGCAGCCGTAGATCCTCTGAATGGTCGGAACGGAACGCCCGCTTGGTACGCGAGTCTCCCGAACGGCCTCAGGAGAACGTGGTCGGTGACCCTGGCGGACGCACCGGCCCGCTCGACGGCGGACCTCGATGGGATGGGCCGTGCGGACGTTGAGACCTAGTCGCTTCAGGCGCCTGTAGACCCGCCTGGCCACGGTGCTCGCCTCGAAGGCGAGCACCGAACCCTTCGGAAGCCACCCCGCTCACGGCGTGAGTGCCTTCAAATTCGTCCGGAAGCGGACCGTCGCAACGGTACCCCGACGTCGCTCAGCATGGTGGCGTGACAGTCGCCTTTATGGGCATCAATGCCCGCGTACACCCAATCACCTCCTGGTGCTGGTCGTCAGTTCGGAGGGTGCGGGCAGAACCCGACGAGCTCCTCTTGGGGGGTGAACCCCGGGACAACGCGTCGACGGCGGACCGACTAGTTGCGGGGTCCGAGCCTCATAATTTCCACGTCCCCCACTCGCCCGCTCTCCCCTTCATCCCTCGTGAAGGGCGGGCCCTTTTTCTCGTTGACTAATCCGGGGTCGACCGAAGACGGCCGACTCAATCGGTCTACGAGTTCCTCGGCGGAGAAGCAGGGGCCCGGACCGACCGACCCAGGCCGGCCGTATAATTAGGGTAAGTGGGCTGTGGAGCAGTGATTCCAGTCGGTCAAGAATGAAGTTCCCTGATCCGGACCCGAGCTGATCTCAGCCCAAGTGTGGCCTCAGTTCGTAGGGACTCCAAGTGGATCGTGGAGGGCCAAAGCGCGGAGGACCCACGAGCGAAGCGAGTGGGGGGGACTCGCGTGAATCTTCGTGAGGCCTCCTGACTCTGTTCGGGGTCACGCACCGAATCCAGTAGGACATCGAACCCCAGAGAAACCACGACTCGTGATACCTCTCCGACGCCTTCGACGGCGCGCGTGTGGCTCGCTCCGAGTGGACCGCTGACGTTGCGTACGAAAGCCTCGGCGGCTTTGAGCTGGTCCTACACTTCGATGAAGAGCGTACCGGTGGGGCTGCTTGCGACGGCGCCGCTTCATCTGACTTCATCCGCCTTCAACCCGTTCTCCCATTCGGCGCAGCGAACTCGCTATGAATGGGTCAAGACCAAGCTTGCTCGGACGCACCCTCGACCAGGTCCCTGAATCGGGCGCGGCGACCGACGCACTGGGAGACTGCTTATTCAACCCGAGTTTCCCCGAGACTCTGTCAGAAATCGTCCACACGCGGCAGGCAGGGTGGGAGAGGGTTGCCCGGGCCTGCTCCAGAGTCACCTGATGCGCGCGAATCGGGACACGGCGGAAACTGAGACCGTGATGCCGGCGTCGGTGGATGACCCACATTCCATGAAAGGGAGGGTCTGAATCTGGGGACAAATTCGCCCACGGGCCGTTCTCGCGATGGAACCTGTAGACAAACGTGACGCCGCCCCGATCGACCTCCACTCTACGTACGAAGACGAGCCCCGCGATTAACAGGTCAAACAGACTGAGAAATCCGGCGGCCGCAAGGAAAGCGTTGGAAACCAGGGACGCGACCACCACGGCCGCGGCGCCTATAGTCAGGGATAGCGGGGCCCGTCCGTTCACTTCAGCGAAGTCTCGGATTTCCTCCCCAACATCCCCCCTCTTGATCTCGAAGACCGAGAGGGCTCGCGATGATAACTGCCCTCCGAAGCTTCTCGTCGCGCCTAGCCTAGGCATTCATTCGAACACAAGCCAAAATCCCGATCGAAGCCCACGCAGATGCGTCCAGGCGGCCGACGACCTGACCGCGAGGGGCGCGCGCGATTGCGGCAGGCGTCCGCTATGAGGCTCTGACGGCGTGTCAGTGGGCCGATAGATGGACGTCCAGGGCTAGCGGCTGAGGACTGGCAGCGGTGTGCCAGGTGCGGTCGTACGCCCCGAAACTGGAGGCATCACCTTCCACTCTTTTGGCCGACTACTCACCGGTTCGTTCCGATAGTAAGACTCTAGCCCCTGCCGGCGTGAGGTGGGGCGCGCGCGGCCAATGACGGGACCGCCATCGGCGCGTGGAAGAGCCGAGTGGACATGCCAATCGCCTACGTGAGGCCGAGCAGGTCACGGACCTCGGAAAGGTGGTCGAGGCAGGGAATCGAGGGATCGTTCGCTCGGAAATCCACCCGCGGGTTCGCCGGATCCCAATAGTGCGACCAGAGTCCACGGTAGAGGGCCGCCCCCATGCCGCACCCCCTGGCTCCCTCCACGTCCCAGATCCAGCTGTCTCCCACGTGAAGGACCTCAGAGGCGGGGACTCCGGACCGCCGCACCGCCTCGGCAAAGATCCGAGGATCGGGTTTGCAGGCACCTACGTCCGCAGAGGCAACGACGTGGGCAAGCCGCATACCCCCCGCCTTCGCCAGGAACGACTTCCAAGCCGACCCCGACCGGGACGTGTCCGTGATCATGACGACGGGAAATCCTACCTCGTTCAGGTGTCGGACGAGAGCCTGAGCCTCGGTATTGAGGACGGGAGGATGTTCCTTCAGCCCCCCTTCAGCGAAGCGTTGGATGACCTGCTCGGCAGGCCCGGCGTATCGAGCCCCCAGAAGCTGGCGCAGTTGGTCGACCTGGGTGGCCACCGGGATGGACTCGACGGGCCGTCCGTCGGTCTTCCATTGCAGGTAAAGTGCTTCCCGGCCGCTACGGAGAGCCTCTGACGGAACCTGACTCCCCGTTGATGTAAGCAGTCCTTGAGCAAGGAGACTCCAACGGACTTCGTACTGGGCCTCAACGATCGCTGGCGTATCCCATACGACCGTGTCATGGAGGTCCAAAGAGAGAACACGGTAGCGCACGGGTATCGTCCCCACGACTCAGGGCGAGCTATCCGGGACGATAAGACGGAGCTGAATTGACGAGCGTGACTCGGATGCGGACCCGCCCGCCGATGACGGGACCGCGACAAGCGCGGGGGATTCCGCCGGGTTGACCTTTCCCGAGCAAGTCCGGGCTTGCGGAACGAGGGAGGGGGGTCAATCCGACTCGAGCGTGGGCTTCCGGGCATGACCACGTCCATCGCCTTCCTCGTTCTCCTCGCGGTAGCGAACTCGATCGCCGTCGAGATCATCGGCGTGCTGCTCATCCTCGAGCCGAGGGTCACACCGGCCGCCACCGCCGTGCACCTGACCAAACGGGCCCTGTGGGGGTTCATCGTCTCGATCCTCGTCGCCGTGACCGCAACCGGAGGGGAAGGGGTTCGCCCAACACGGGCCCGATGGCCGGTCCCGTGTGCCCCCTGCGGCCCTAGGAAACCGTAATCGAGACCATCTGGGCCTCGTTCCCTCCGGTGCCCATGTTCAGCGATGTGCTCGCGCTGCTCGAGCCGGTGGAGGTCACGTCGGACTCCTGGACGATCTCGATCTCAGCGGTCAGATAGTACTGCTTTCCCGACACGAGCTTCCCTGCGTCCGTGGCGCACTTCAGCGTGTAGTCGACCTTGTGCGACGTCATCGTTCCGTTCGTCACTTCCATGGTGAGCGCCAACGTCAACCCCGACGCGACGACCTCCTGGGTAGAGGCTGAGACAACGGCGAGCTCGATCAGAATCGAGACCGAGGCGTCCGCGCTTTGCTTCGGCGACGCGGTCGATGCCTTGACCGACGCCTTCCAGCTCAGGTTGAAGAGCGCGGTCGCGGTGGCCTTGCCTGAGGCGGTCTGCTTCCAAAGGGATCCGTTGTAACCGACCTCGGCGATAATGTCGGAGCTATCCTCTCCGAACTGATCGGGGCAGGCCTTGGAGGACGTCGTCCCGGAGTAAGTCCCAACCCCCGTCTTCGCAACGAAGCTTGGGCCGACGCTCAGCGCGATCGTCGCGCCGCACCCTTCGGTGTCTATGAAGGTCGCATCCTCGGGCAAGCCCTTGTACGGCGCCGTGAAAATCGTCGATGCCGCGGGTGAAACGGCCCCCAAGGTCGTCGGCACTAGGAAAAGTACCACGACCAACGCGGCGGCCGCCGCTATTCCTCCGATCCATCGGCCCGGTCGCTTGGCTGGGTTCCGACGCTCTTCTCCTTGCTCGCTCTTCATTCGATTTCCCCCGTTTCCCGGTTTTCGCCGGCCCCCGACGAGGGAGAGTGGCTCCCTCCTCCGTGTCCGGCAGGCGGTGGATTCGTTCGGGATATTTAGATATACTTCAGGCCCGCCGGATGCGACGGACCTCGACCGACGCGGGGGTGGACCCGCAGGGGCCGGTTCGCCGGCGATGGTCCAAGCGCAAGGGACGAGCCGGGCGGCCGGAGAATTTGATAGGGTATCGAGATACGGCCCCCGGCGCGCCCGGAGGTCGCGGCGACCCACGTCCGAACGGAATCGCCCCCGGGCCCGTCGCCGTACCGCGGGCGTTCGATCTCGAGCGAGGTAGAACGGAACGACTCAGACTCTCGGAGGCCGCCCGTCGCGCTGAACCGACCGAGACGGCGGACGCGGCCCTCCCCGAGGGCCGGGGGGGCGGGAGAGAGCCGATTCGACGCGAACCATCGGGAGACCCTCGTCCAGTACCTTGCGACGTCGGGCGGACCTCACGCTCCCGCATTGGGTTCCGGCGGACGAACGTTCACAGGATTCGCGCGCCCGCGCCGAATCTCACGTCGGCTTCATCGCAAAAACGTACTGCGACCCGCTCTGGAAGACCTGGGTGATGGAGTACCCGGGGCTGATCCCGGGCGTTTCGCACCGGAGGTAGAGCAGATACCCGTACCCGGGGACCGAGTCGTTGAAGTCGGCGACGATGTACGAGACGCCGAGCCCGGAGAGGATCGTTCCGCTGTTCGTTGTCGCCGCGGGCGCCGGACCGTAGGCGTGCAGTCCGATGAAGCTGATCGTCAGCAGGGACTTCCCCCGGAACTGGATCTGGGTCCACCCGTCGGAGAGCGGGCGCTGCTGGTACTTCGCGGCCGTTCCTCCCAGGGTCATCGTTAGGGGAGCGCCGTTGTAGGAGAAGGTGTCGGTGACGGACGACACGTTCGTGAGCTGCGGAACGTTCACTCCCCCCACCCCGAAGTATTCGGGGGTGAGATAGGTGGCGAGGTTCACGTCGGTGATCGTACCGCCGGTCGCGCTCCAGCTCAGGCCCACGCTCTCCCCGGAGAGGTTCGTCCGTTGGACGATGGAGATCGGGAGGCCGGACCAGGTGAACGTCTGCTCTTGCCCGGTGCAGCCGGCGCAGGGAACGTAGGTGGCGCTGGAAGCCAGCTGGGCGTCCGCGAGGCTGAGCTGTTCCGCCTGGCCGCCCACCTTGACACTGAAGCTGACGTTGTCCTCGGCGGTACTGAAGAGCAGGGTCCAATCGTACTGCGAGGTCAGGTAGATCAGTGGCGAACCGATCGGCGCCGGGGAGTTCTGTGCGACCGCCAGGTACGGATTGGTCGAGATCGTCTGTCCCATCGCCGCCAGATCGGCGAGGTACGTGATCTGGTAGGAGAGCGTGGTCGCCTGCAGATTGAGCGGAGTAGGCGCATACGACTGTCGGTTGGCATACCCCCAGATCCACTTCTCGAGTCCCGCGGAGGAAGTGAAGACGGACGAGTTCCCCGAAGTGTTGTGCGATAGCCAGTTCAGCACGGGGACGTCCTCGGGCTCGAGGACCGCGTAGAACTGCTGGGCGCTGCTCATGACCGCGAGCGACGCCTGCGCGTTGGCGACGAGGAATGCGGTCATCACGACGATCGCGATCACCGGCTTGACCCAGGCGAGTCGGGGTCGGGATCGAAGCGCCGGTGGGGTGGAGACTACGAGCGCGGGGGGAACGTCGTCGACGGAGGGTCCTTCTGCGGGTTCTCCGGTCGGTTCGACCGAGGGTGGGAGCTCCGGCTCGGCCGACCCGACCACCAAGAGAGGGAGCTTGACGTACGCCGCCTGAAACAGCACCGCGACCATCGGATAGAGGCCGAGCGGCAGGAAGTACAGGCCGCGGTCGGCGACCTGCGGGTAGGCCACGCTCAGCGTCGCGCCGGCGAGGAGGATCCCGAGGAGGACGGGGGTCTCGGGCTTCCGCCCTCGCGTCGCGAGAAGGGCGACCACCCCCAGGAGCGAGACCGCCGCATCGAGATAGAGCAACGGCGTCCACACCGTGCCGGCGCCCCAGGCGAACGGAAGGAATTGTTGACCGAGGGTCTCGAGCGCGGCGACGGTGACCGCACCTCCCACATTGCCGGTCTGCTGCGTCAGGGTCACGTAGACCAGCGCGAACGGGGCCGCGCAGAGCGCTCCGATCCCAAGGACCAGTCCGAGGGTTCGGACGGTCGCCCACCGGCCGGGCAGGAGGAGGAGCGCGAGCAGGACCACCCACGCGAACCCGACGAGGATGAACACGAAGGTGAAGTCGTGGGCCCCGGCCGTCAGGCCGAGGCCCGCCGCGGCGAAGACGATGTACCCCAGCCGGCGGGTCCTCAGGGCACCGACGAGACCCGCGAAGAAGACGATCGCGCAGAAGATCCCGAACAGGTTGTAGCCGGCGTTCCAGGTGAGCATCAGGCTGAACGGGGCGGCGAGGGCCAGCAGGGCCGCCCCGAACAGCGAGAAGACGCGGCTGATATCGGACTCCCGAAGGAGCAGGTACGTGGGGAAGACCAGCAGGGCGGGTACCACGCCCATGAGGAGCCGCTGCCCGGTGAACAGCGGGAACAGATGGGTGAACGGGATGTAGACCGTGAAGATGTACACGGGTGGAACCCACCAGACCGTGACCTGGCTCGGAAAGGCGGTCCCCAGCCAGATGTGCGACCAGTACAGCTGTTCGGCCACGTCGCCGCTCGGCGGATACGGATTCGAGAACAGCAGGTCGAGCCGGACGAACGCGATCAGTGCGAACCCCGTGCACAGGGCGAGCAGGCTGGCCACGAACGGCCACGAAAGAGTCGTTCGGGGCTTCGGGGTGGCGTTCGGGGGGGAGGCGTTGGCCCCAGTCGTGCCGGGCGCGATCGTCGCGGACGAGGCGAACGTGGAGGGGGAGGTCCCGGGACGCGGGGAGTCGTCTAGGTCGAGGGCCAGGCGGACCTCCACACCGTACTCGTCATGGAGCCGCTCGCTCTCGGGTTCGTCGATGACGTGGAAGCCGACCTTCTCGCACATCCGGATCGACGCCGTGTTCTTTTCGTAGACCCCGGTCTCGATGCGGTGGATCCCGCGGGTCCTCGCCACCTCGATGAGGGCGTGGATCATCCGGGGCCCCACGCCCTTTCCTCGCGCCCTCGGGCCGACCTGGGTTCCGATGTTGGCCACGTAGCCGATCTCCGTCCGGCGTCGCAGGCGAAGGTAGACGTAACCGTCGATCGTCCCCGGCGATTCTCCCGGGAATACGACGAACCCGAAGACCCACGACGGACGAAGACGGACGAGCCAGCGCCGGAACCGCTGGCTGAACAGCAGGATGAGGAACACCCACGGGGCAACGAAGCGCCCACCGGGGAACGGGTGGAACAGCTTCCGGTCCGACTCGCCGCGGGAGGAGTAGAGCGCGCCCAGGGCCCGGAAGTCGGTGATCCTCCCGACACGGACCCCGCTCCCGGCGGCGGCGGCCGCGGGCAGGTTCGGTGCCGGAGGGACCGAAGCCGCGTCTGCGCTCGCCTTGGGGGCGGCCGGCGACGGCTGGGCGACCCCGACCGCCCCCGGCGGTACGGTCGGGGAAAGTGGGCCGTCCAGGTCCATGATGTGGGTGACCACGATGCCCCGGGGAGTGGCCTGTCGCGCCACGGCGGGGTCGTCCGGCTCGCGAAACCCGAGCTTCTCCCCCATCCGCAGCGACGCCGAGTTCCAGGCGTAGGCCTGGGTCTCGATCCGGTTGATGCCTCGCTTCCTCGCCTCGAGGATCAGCGCGTGGATCAGCCGGGGTCCGACTCCTTTCCCACGGGCTCGGGGTCCGACCTGGGTCCCGATGTTCGCCACGTAGCCGGTGGCCGTCCTCCGCCGCACGCGCAGATAGACGAACCCGTCAATCGTCCCGCGCGCCTCCCCCGGATAAACGACGAACGCAAACACCCAGGTCGGCACGATCCGGAGGAGGACCCGATGGAATCGCTGGATCGCCAGCAGCACGAGGAATATCCAGGGCGACAGCCACCGGCCGCCCGGAAACGGATGGAAGAGCCGCTGGTCGGACGCGCCGCGGGCGGAGTAGAGCGCGCCGAGGGCCCGGAAATCGGCGACCCGCCCCAAGCGGATCTCGCCGGCGTCGGGGCCGGCGTTCATTTGCTACCGAACGTATTGGAGGGACCGGAGTACCCGCCCGCCCCCGGTGCCGGCCACGCCGTGGCGGTGGACCGGCGCTTGTCGCGCAACTCTCCCATCAGGTCCCGGTACTCTCCGGCCACGTCCGACCAGAACCGCGGAGCGACTTCCCGGATCCGGGTCGGGGGTGCCTCGAGGAGGCGACGGATCGCGGAGGTGAGCGCGGGGACGTCACCGGCGGGCACGACCAGACCCGAGAGCCCGTCGTCCGGGATGCACTCCCCCGTGCCGCCGACATCGGTGCCGATGACCGGTGTGCCGGCGGCGCGCGCGTAGAGGAGGGTGATCGGGGTCGACTCCAGCGACGAGACCGAGGGCGACACGACGAGGTCGGAAGCACAGAACAGATTCATCAGTTGCTGGTCCGGTACGAAGCCCAGCAATCGCACGTTTGAAAGGTGATGGTCTGCGACGGCGCGGCGGATCCGCACCTCTTCGGGGCCTCGCCCGCCGATGACGAACAGGGTGTCCGGTCGGTCGAGGGAACGGACGGCTTCGATCAGGACGTCCAGGCCCTTGTAGGGCACCAATCGCCCGACGAAGGAAACCAGGCGGCGGTGCTGCTCCCCGAGGAGCTGGCGACGAACCTCCTGCGCGGTGTCGGTCGAAAGTTCCGCGAACTTCTTCGAGTCGATGCCCTGATGCACCACGAGAAGGCGTTCCATCCGGTCGCGGAGCACGGGGGACTGCAGCGCATAGGCCCTCGTGTTCGTGCAGACTCGATCCGCGAGGTCGACGGTAGGGACGGCGGAGAGGGCGCGGTACAGGAACTCGGCGAGCCGGTGCAGCGGCTTCGGTAGGCTCCCGTCGGCCGACTCCACGACCGCGTCCATGTGGTAGGTCACGACGACCGGCTTTCCCATCAGTTTCGCGAGGCCGGCCACGACCGCTTCGACGAACGGGAACGGCATGTGGATGTGGACCACGTCGGCCCGCTGGACGAATCGAAAGATCCGAAGGTACGCGGTGGGATGGATGCACACCGGCCTTCCGAGCAGTTCCTTCGCCTCGAGCGCGCGCCCCGGAGGGGCCCCGGGGGTCGGGGCCGGGAGCTTCCCGTAGCGGGTCGTCAGCACCGTCACCTCGGCGCCCCCCGCGCGGAGCGTCTCGATCACCGAGTGGGCGTACTCTTCGATGCCGCCCGTCACGCTCGCGGGAAGCGGAGTCGCGACGAGGATGCGGAGCGGGCGCGTCATCCTCGGTACCACTCGACCGTTCGGCTCAGGCCCGCCTCAAAGGGAATTCGTTCCACCCAGCCGAGGTCGTGGAGGCGGCGGACGTCCGCGACGAGGATGGGGCTGCCCCCCACCTCCTTGCGAAGGTCCTCCACCGGGGACTGCACGCCCACCTGGGTAGCGATGAGCTGGGCCAGCTCCCCGATCCGAACGCCCCGGCCACTCCCGACGTTGAAGATCCCCGCCCGGGGCTGGGATCCGATCGTCAGGATCGCCTCCTCCGTATTGTCGACGAACATCAGGTCCCGCACGGGGGCCGCGTTCCAGATCGAGATCCGTCCGGTCCCCAGGGCCTGCTTGATCACCGTGGGGACGATGTACTCCGCATCCTGTCGGGGACCGAAGGCGTTGAAGTTGCGGATGATGGAGCACTTGCGGCCGTAGTTGGTCGCGTAGTTCGCGCAGAGCGTTTCCCCGAGGATCTTGGTGACGGCGTACGGGTCCCGCCCGCCGAGCGGGTGGTCCTCGTCGATGGGCAGCGTCCGGGGCGTGCCGTAGACCGCCGAGCTCGAGAGAAAGACGAAGTGGGGGACGTCGCTCGACAGGCGGAGGACGTCGAACGTCCCCTGGACGTTCACCCGGTAGGCGCCCGTGAAGTCGCGGGCACACGCACGGGGGCTCGCCACGGCCGCGAGATGAAAGAGCACCTCGGGTCGCTCTTCCCGGAGCAGCCCGGTCAGTCGGGGCTCGTCGGCGATGTCCATCCGCTCAAAGCGCAGGCCCTCCGCCGGTCGCGGAAAGGCCCCCCACGACTCCGGTGCCGGAGCAAGGTCCAGGGCAACGACCCGAGCCCCGACGGTTCGCAGCTGATCGACGAGGTGGGACCCGAGAAACCCGGCTGCCCCGGTAACGAGGACCGTCTTTCCTTCGTAGAAGGAGGTGGTCATCGGACTACCTCCCGGCGCCCTCGAAGAACGCGATCGAGCAATCGACCACATTCCGGATCTGATCGAGGGACAGGCCGTTCCCGATCGGTAGCGAGAGGACCCGAGAGTATGCGTGGTCGGCGGACGGGAAGGCCGACGGCCCGAACCGGTCGACGTAGAACGGCTGGGCGTGCACGGGGGGCCACGGGATCCGGGTGTCGATCCCGTGCGAGTTCAGCCAGCGAACGTACTCGTCCCGCTCCGTTCGTCCGCGGCACAGCGCCATGAAGATCATCCACGTCGGCTGGGAGACGAAGTCGGGGACCTCCTGGAACTCGAGGTGGCGCTGGAGGGACTCCCGATAGCACCGGGCGAGCTCGCCGCGAAGTTGCAGGAATCGGTCGACCTTGCGGAGTTGCACGATCCCGATCGCCGATTGGATGTCCGTCGGTCGGAAGTTGAGGCCGAGAGCGACGTGGACGTACTTGTCCGGCCCCTCGCCGTGGCTACGGATCAGACGGCACTTCGCGGCGATCTCGGCGTTGTTGGTCACGACGGCCCCGCCCTCGACGGTCGTGAGTTGCTTGGCGATATGGAAGCTGAACACGGTCGTGTGGTCGTATCCGCCGACGACCTTGCCGCGATAACCCGCCCCGAACGCCTCGGCCGCGTCCTCGATCAGGGGCACGGCGTACCGTTGCCCGATCTCGACCAGCGGATCGATATCGCACGGCTGGCCCGCCACGTCCACAAAGACGATCGCTTTGATGCGATCGTGGCCCCGCATCGCGGTTTCGACCGTTTCGGGCGTGACGTTGAGGGTCCCGGGGTCGCAGTCGACCAAGACCGGCTTCGCGCCCAGCGCGATGATGCTGTTGACCGTCGCCGCAAAGGTGTACGTCGGCGCCAAGACCTCATCGCCCGGCCCGATTCCGTTCGCGAGGAAGGCGGTGAGCAGGCCGGCCGTCCCGTTGTTGACCACCACCGACTGCTTCGCCCCGGTGTAGGACGAGAGACCCCGTTCAAACTCCTTCGTTCGGGGACCCATTCCGAGCCAGCCGGAGGCGAGCACCTCCGCGACCGCTCGATGTTCCTCCGCCGAGAGGTCCGGCGACGACCACGGCACCCCGTACTGCGTCGGGCCGGGGGGTACCTCGGTAGCGACCGCCTTCTTCGTAGAAGTGAGACCCGTCGCGATGTCCATAGTTCATCCCCTCCGCAGCCGCGCGATCAGGGAGGTCCCCGGGAAAAAAGGGTGGAAACCCGGAAGGTTGTCGCGAGGAACCGCGCGCAGTTCCCGACGACCGATGTCCGATATTGCGCGCGCTGCGAATGCTTGGTCCTTCCTCAAGGGTCTCCCGGAAACCCCGAACGCTGGCTCGCAGCGGTCGTATATCTTTACGAATGCGGGGGTCTTAAGCGTTTGGCGTCGCTCCCCGGGCGGACCCGCACGGATGCGGATAGCCACGGACCGTGGCTCGGGCGCCGGAGGGAGCTCGCTCTCTGGCGTCCCGATGCCTCGGGGCCCTAGCGCAAACCTCCGGATCACGGCGGGCGCGGTGAGCTCCCCGAGCCGCGGCGACGACGGGCGTACAGGAGTGAGGCGGCCGCAACGACCCCTGCGGCAGCGATCGCACCCAGGAGGAGGTATCCTTCGGTCGGGGGCAGCCCGAGGACCGGGGTGTCCACCGTCAGGGCGAGAGGCGCGCTCGCGTTGGATGCACCGTTCGAGTCGTCGACGGTGACGATCACATGGAAGACGCCGGCGACCGACGGGGTGCAACTCACGGTCGAGGCGTTTGCCGAGCCGCATCCCGGAGGCAGCCCCGACCAAACGTACCCGAGGCTCCCCGACCCCCCCGCAACGGTCGCGCGGAGGGTCAGCGGATCCCCCGCCAGGCCCGGTGCCGCAGACGACGCCGGCACGGCGACGGTCGGAGGGAGGTCCACTGGGAACGAGAGGCGGGCCGAAGCGTTGGCCCCGTTCGAGTCGCTGACCGTCGCGGAGAGCGAGAACTCCCCCGCCGCGGCGGGGGCGCACGAGAGCGAGATCGAATCCTGCGTCGCACATCCCGTCGGGAGGTTCGTCCAGACGTACGAGTACCTCGACGTCCCCCCCGACACCCGTTCGGCTGTGAAGACGACGACCTGACCGACGTCGGCCCCCGAGCGGGACGCTCCGACCCCACCGACGGACGGGTCGGAGGAGATCGTGAACGAGGTAGCACCGGAGGCAAGACTTCCCTCGGAGTCGGTGACGGTCACGCGGGGAGCAAAAGTCCCCGCTCCGGTCGGTACACACCGCAACGAAGACGCGTTGAGACCAGAACACCCCGGCGGAAGCCCGGACCAGGCGTAGGAGTACGCCCCGTCTCCGCCCGACACCGCCGCGGCGCCGAACGTGACCGCCTGGCCCACGTCGACCCCGCCGGGCGTCGCGGTCACCGGCCCGACCGCGAGAGGGGCGTTGACAGTGAAAAGAAGCGGGCCGCTCGTGACCGCCCCGCCGGCGGAGTCGGTCACGGTGACCGTGACGGGGAAAGTGCCGCCGGCGCTCGGGTCGCAATCCAGGGTCGAGAGGTTCGCGGAAGCGCAGCCGACGGGGAGTTCGTTCCAACTGTACGTGTACGGCCCGACGCCTCCGCTCGCGGTCGCGGAAAAGTTGGTCGAGCCCCCCAGGTCCATCGGACCAGACGGTGAGGCCACGGGCGTCGACACCGACGGTCCGGGCTCGGCAGTGAAGTTGAGGATGGGGCTCGTCACGGCGAAGCCGTTCGAGTCGGTGACGCGGACCGACACCGAGGTGGACCCCGTGCTCCCCGGGTGGCAGACCGGGGACGATGAACTCGTCCCGCTGCACGGTACCGGGAGCCCCGTCCAATCGAAGGCATCTCCTCCGGAACCCCCCGACGGGGACGCCGCGAACGTCACGACCGCACCGGTCTCTGCGGTAGGTGGCTCGGCCGTCGGCGCCCCGACGCTTGGGTCCGAATCGACGACGTAGTCGAGGGTACCGCTGGAGTTCGACTGGCCGTCAGAATCTGTAACGGTGACCGAGATGGAGTACGTGCCCGGGTCGGTCGGTCGGCAGGCGATCGAGTCGCTCGCCGAGGTCGTGCACCCCAGGCCGGACGGTAGGGAGCCCCAATCGAACGTATCCCCACCGGAGCCCGGGCCCGTGAGTTCGGCACCGAACGTGACGCCCTGGCCGACGTCGACGCTCGGCGGAGTTCCCACCGGAGTCGCCACCGTCGGGAGGCAGGAGGATGAGGTGCTGACGTTCGTGGTCGCCCCGCCCACCACCTCGCAAACCCCGAGGTCCACGTGCTCGGAAGTGGAGTTCACCCACACGGGGTAGGCTCCGGGGACGAGGGTCAGCGTGCCCCCACCGTTCTGGAAGTTCCACGAAGTGGCGGCGACCGAGATGGTTCCCGCGGTCATGTTGGGAGCCGATACCGAGAGGACGCCGACGAGGCGCTGGTCGTAGGCCATCGCGGGCGTCGCGTTCCGGGCCGTGCCGTTGAGCTGCGTCGTGGAGGGCGTGCCACCGGAGTCATGCGAGAAGAACGACTGGACGTTGCTGATCGCCTCGGCGGTGTCGCTGCCGAAGTTCCAGACGGCCCGGGTCGCCTCGAAATTGTGCCCGTTCCAGTAGAGCAGCCGCGAACTCGCGTCGGTGGAATCCCCCGCGACGGTCGCGGACCCGCCTCCCGGACCGCCGAGAGTGAGCTCGGCATCGTAGAAGTTGCCGCTCGGAGCGGTGGCGTTCCCGTCCACGTAGAAGTTCCGGTCGCTCGAAACGGCGGTCGCCCACGGGAACGCGACGTTGTCGAACGTGACCTCGTAGGACGTCACCCCGTCCCAGTACTCGAACGCGACCTCGGGAACCCCACTGCCCGAGAGATAGGAGCGGACGAGCAGCGAGAAGTCGCCGGGGGAGGACATGTCCTCGAACGCCCCGGGCTGACTGAACGCTTCCACCGCGTAGTATCCCTCACACCCGCTCAGAGAGTAGACGGTCCCGTTCCCGCTGAGGGCCGAGTTGGAGAGGCAATGGGCAGTGTTCGTGAAGTTCCAGATATTGTTCTCGAACTCGAGTGCGCCGGAGCTACTGTCCATGAACGCGACATCTTGAATCCAGTAGGAGTACGCCGTCGACCCCTGCGTGAACTGCAGGACGACGTTCAGCTGGTTCGAAAAGTCGTGGTTGCTCCCGTTCGCGATGTTGAGGCTCTGCCACGAGAAATTACCGAGGAATTCCGTCGTACTGTAAGTGTACGGCTGGCCCCCTGCTCCGACGCCAAAGTCTCCGATCCCCATCGGAGCGGGCTCCGAGTTGTAGTAGGCGGTAGGATGGACGACGGCCGGCACGGTGACGCCGATCGGATGCACGGAAATCGGCAGGAACGCGATCGGTCGGGGCGGGGTCGCGTTTCGGACGGCATCGCTCGCGTCGGCGTGGGGAGGGGCGGCGACGGCCAGCCACCCCGCCGCGGCGAACCCGGAGGTGACGACCAACACAGCGATCGTCACCCCGAGAGCAAGGGAGCGACGAGGTCGGAGGACGGGCGGTCGGCCTCTGCCACGCATAGATACGCATCATCGATAGCGCCGACCGAAGGTTATAGGCGTTTGCTCGGTTCCCCGAGGCGTCGGCGGGCCCCGGGAACCCAGCGACCCCCACGGCCACGTCAACGCGAGCAGATTTCGGAAGCGTATTTACTCCGAGTCGGTTCTGTCGCTCCACCGATGCGTCGCGGGTTCCATGGGGTGGTCGTTCTGGCGGTGGCGGCGCTGCTCCTCGGGGTCGGCGGAGCGTCGGGCCCCTCGGCTTCCGCGGGCGCCCTCGCGTCGAGCGCCACGGGCGTCGCACCCGCGTCTGCCCCACTGAGCGCGTTCTCCACCGGCATGCCGGCGTCGCTCGTGCTGGGGGCGCCCAACTTTACGACGGTCTGGCCGGACCCGAACGACTCCGCGTTCCGCGGCGCCGCCGAGCTCGCGGCGATGGACGGCCACGGAAACATCTGGGTGGCGGACTTCACCGGGAGCCGGGTCCTCGAGTTTTCCCCTCCGTTCTCGGACGGGAAGAAGGCATCCGCCGTCATCGGCCAGAGCAGCTTCACCGGCTTCGCGTCGGGGACCTCTTCGACGAACCTGAGCGAGCCGACCGCCGCGACGCTCGACGCCGGGGGCGATCTCTGGATCTCCGACTGGCTGAACAACCGCGTGCTCGAGTTCCGTGCCCCGCTCACGACCGGTATGGCCGCGTCCGTCGTCCTCGGCCAATCGACGGTCACGGGCAACGCCCCGGGTGCTGGACCGGCCAACCTGTCGGGACCGATCGGCGCCTCCTTCGACGCTTCGGGGGACCTCTGGGTGGCGGACGGCGGGAACAATCGCGTACTCGAGTTCCGGCCGCCGTTTGCCACGGGGATGGCGGCGTCGCTGGTGGTGGGACAGTCGAGCTTCTACGGGACCCGGGACGGAGTAACGGCCCTCAACGAGTCGAACCCGTCGGACGTGGCGGTTGCGGACAATACGCTGTGGGTCGCCGACAGCGGCAACAACCGCACGCTCGGATACTCCGCACCGTTCGTGACCGGCGAAGCCGCGACCCTGGTGCTCGGGCAGAGCTCCTTCACGCGATCGAACTCCTCGGGTGCGGCCGCCTTCGTCGACCCGGGGTCGGTTTCGGTGGACGCGGGGGGAAACCTCTGGGTCTCGGACACCTACGATAACCGGGTGCTCGAGTTCGAGCCGCCGTTCTCGAACTTCGAGACGCCACAAGTGGCCATCGGACAGACCTCGCTCTCGGGGGTCGCCCCCGGCACCACGCGCACGACCCTCAACACCCCGGACGGCGCGTTCGTGGACCCGAACGGGAGCCTCTGGGTGACGGACGGGCAGAACAACCGGGTCCTCGAGTACCTCCCCGCGCGATATACGGTGACCATCAACGCCACCGGGCTCGCCGACGGGGCTCGATGGACGGCGCTGGTCGACGGCCGGGACCTCACCGGCACCGGCACCCTCTCTACCTCGGTTACGAACGGCACCCATTCGCTCACGATCCCTCCTCTCCCGGGGCTCCGACCGGAGCCGGCGACCGAGCCGTTCGCGGTGAGCGCGGCGCCGGTCTCACTCTCTGTTCGCTTTACCCCGACCGGGACGAACCCGTTCTCCGTGGGGATGCCGGCCTCCGTTGTCCTCGGGCAACCGAATTTCGACTCGGCGTTCCTTTACACGGTGCCGAACGCGAGCAGCCTCGGACCGAACACCTCGGCGGTGGCGATCGGGGCGAACGGAACTCTCTGGATAGCGGACGGTGCGGCCAATCGCGTGCTCGAGTTCCGTCCGCCGTTCACGACGTACGAGGGGGCGTCCCTCGTGCTCGGGCAGTCGGATTTTACCGGGAGCGCGGCGGGGGCCGGCGCGTCCAACCTGTCGGCTCCGGACGGACTCGCGTTCGACTCTGTCGGGGACCTCTGGGTCTCGGACACGGGAAACAATCGGGTGGTCGAATTCACCCCGCCGTTCCGCACCGGAATGGGCGCGAGCACCGTACTCGGGCAGCCCGGATTTGGGACGGACGGTGCCGGCCACCTGGCCGACCAGCTGAACGGTCCCGCCGGCCTCGCGTTCCACGCCGGATCCCTTTGGGTCAGCGACCACAGCAACAACCGGGTCGTGGGATATTCTCCCCCGTTCGCCACCGGGGCGAGTGCGTCGCTCGCCCTCGGCCAATCGGCCCTGACCGGCTCCGCCGGGGGACGGACCGCCACGAACCTCTCACTTCCCGACGGGGTGGCCTTCGATAGCCACGGCGACGCGTGGGTCGCGGACGGGGGGAACGATCGGGTCGTCGAGTACCCGGCCCCGTTGGGGACCGGGGAGGCAGCGACGATCGTCCTCGGACAGCCCGATCTGACGTCGAACGTCTCCGCGTTCTCCACCGGCCTCGTGGCTCCGCACGGGGTTTGGGTCGACGGCCAGGAGAACGTATGGGTGGCGGACAGCGGCGACAACCGGGTCTACGAGTACTCGGCGGAGAGCGGCCCGATCGCGACCAATCAGACCCCGTCGGTGGTACTCGGCCAGGGAAGCCTGACAGGCACCGGCGCCAACACCTCGCGCTCGGGACTCTCGGATCCGGCCGCGATCACGACCAACGGGTCCGGGGACCTCTGGGTCGTCGATGCGAGAAATCTGCGGGCCCTCGAATACGTACCGACCCGCTACGCGCTCAACTTCACGGCGGTCGGTCTTCCGTCCGGCTCGGACTGGAGCCTCGAACTGAACGGCACCCTGCTGCCGGTCTCCGGATCCCTCGCATCGACCCCGTCGGTCAACGGCACGTTCAACTGGACCGCGATCGCCCCCCTGGGGTGGGCAGCGAGCCCCGGGGCGGGGAGCGTGACGGTGAATGGCGCGGCCACGAACGTATCGATCTCGTTCGGGCCATTCGCGTACCCCGTGACGTTCACGGAAACCGGGCTGCCGGCGGGCACGACGTGGTCGGCGACCATCGGGTCGACGACGAATTCGAGCTCCGGCACGTTCCTCATCCTCAACGAAGCCAACGGTAGCTACGCCTACAGCATCGGCCCCGTCTCCGGTTACACGCCGACGCCCTCGTCGGGAAGGGTGACCGTGGCCGGAGCGCCCGGGTCCGTGGCCGTCTCGTTCTCCCCCGGCGGACCCGCGCCGACGGTCGGGCCCCAGGGACTGGCCCTGATCGCTCTGGTGGTGGCCATCCTCGCGGTCGGTGGGGCGATCATCGCCGTCGCCGGCCTCACGCTCCTACGCCGGGTCAAGAGACGGCCGCCTCCAACCCCCGGGGACTCCCTACCGGGCGACGTTCCCGCGCCCCCGATGAGCGGTTCGCCTCCGGGGGCGTCGGAGGAACCGATCCGGCCGTCCCGTTGACCTCGGACCCAGTTACCGGCGACCGTACGGCTGTTCGGGAGATCCGTAGATTCCAGCCGGCTACGGAGGGAGGCTCGAACGGACCCGGCCGGTGAGGGCCCGACTGTGGTCTACCGAGAATCGGTTTCCGACCAAGGGGCGCTCGGTGTGTCGGGCGCCGGCGCAGGCGTTCCGCCCGCCGCCCCGGGCGGGGGGGCACCCCCCGCCGGAGGCGGAGGGGGCGGAGCGGGCGGCATCGAG
>JBAWFC010000036.1:0-20922 GCA_049591535.1 Thermoplasmata archaeon
GTCCGGTCGCGACCGTAGCCGGAAGCACGGGCGTCGGATGGGGATCAGGGGACGGGGGCCCCCGTCTCCCTCCGGCTCGAAGGCCTTAATTGCCGAACTCCGGTCGGGGCAATGATGTATACCCACGTATCCGGGCGTACCTCGGGAAAGCGGGTCGCCGCCGTCGTCGGGACCGCGGTGGTCCTCGCCCTCGTGCTGGTCTACCTCCCGATCACTCCCTCCGGGCCGCTGGGAGGGGGCAACTCGGGCCTGCATCTCGCGAAGAAGCCGTTCACGCCGCCCGCCGCGCTCCACATCCCTCTCACCGGTCCGGTCGTCAACCTCACCGCGGGCGACCGCGTGAACGTGACCTACGAGTACGAGGCGGTCAACTACACCCCGTCCCTGCACGGCATGCTGCTGCGGTTCCCGTCGGTGTTCGGCGTATTCACGCAGAAGAACGGCAACCTCTTGTTCATCACGCTGACCGACCGGGACCTCTACCTGAACAAGTCCGGTTACAACAACGGCTCCACGACCTACTACTCCGACCTGATCACGAAGAGCTACACCCTCGACCCGACCCAGCAGCCGTTCCTCACCACGCTCAAGCTCTCGACGATGGCGAATACGACCTACGGCGCGATCGAGCTCGCATTCCGTTGGAACTACACGATCTGGGTGAAGGCGAACGACACCACCCTCTCGAGCGGGTGGAGCACGTTCGGGAACCATGCGGGACAGGAGTCGACCGTCACCCCGGCGCAGCTGATGCTCCTCGGGCAGACGACCCCCGAGTACACCACGGTCGGCTCGCGCTTCTCTGCACAGCTCACGGGCCTCGTCTCGGGCGTCGACTACTGGGTGGAGGTGGAGGACCCGTTCACGGGGATCAGCGTGGAGGACCGCTGGGACAACGCCTCGGTCGGGGTGAGCTCCTTCGACGTCACGATCCTCCTCCAGGACAGCAAGGGGACGATGGCGGCCGCCCCGTGGCTGGTCCACATCCACGATAGCCACGGCGACATCCTCTACAGCATCCCGGTCTACCTGTCCGACCCGCCGACCGCCGCGATCTACTTCACGACGTCCCCGTCGACGTGCGGACCGGTCGTGTTCAACGGCGTCGCCGAGGCCAGCGGCGACCACCAGCCCAACATGACGACGAAGCCCTACAGCCTCGTCGCGACGCCCTGCGCGGGATACACCTTCGCCGGGTGGACCCAGGTGGGGGGCGGCGCACAGTTCGCGGACTCGGCCAGCAGTTCGACGGGGGTCACGCTGATCTACAACACCACCGTGGGCGCCACGTACATCCCGGCGTTTCCCCGGGGCTAGGCCCCGCGCCCGGACCCCGGCACGGTGAGCGGGCGGCCCCGAGAAGGGGTCCGGTCTCGAACTAAGGGGCGGCCGGGGGCGGTTCCGCGGTCGGGGAGGATTCGCTCCATTCCGCAGGAGGAGATCCGCCGTTCGGGGCGGGCGCCGAGGGGGCGGCGGAGGACGGCTTGCCCCTCTGACGCAGGAGGAGCCACGTCACCACGAGCACGAGAACGATCACCGCGATCGCCACAAGCACGTAGTCGAAGAGGGGAACTCCCGCGGCCGCGGTGGAAGGGGCGGAGAAGTTGATGGTCTTCGCGACCGCGCTCTGGCCCACGGCGACCGAGCCCGAGGCCGGGTCCGCCGAGTATCCCGGCACCGACCCGACGGAGAACAGGTAGGCGCCGCTCGCCTCCGTGAACGTGATCGAGCTCGAGGTCGACGACTCGGTGGCACCGTTCAGCGTGACCGACCAGTTCGTCCCCGACGGTAGGCCGGTCTCCGTGAAGGTCACCCCGTACGACGGGGGCCCCGTCACGGTGAATCCGATCCACTCCGTCACCGCAGCCCCGTTCACGGCGATCTCGCCCGCGCTCACGTTGGCGGTATAACCGGTGACGGACCCGATCGAGAACGGGTACGTCCCGTTCGCCTCCGTGAACGAGAAGTCGGTCGACGTCGGGGGGTAGGGAGTACCGTTGAAGGTCAGCGACCAAGAGGTGCCCGACGGAAGGCCGGTCTCCCGGAAGGTCACGGAGTACTCGGTGGGTGCCGACGCGCTGAACGCAACCCCCTCCGACACCGGTGCTCCGTCGACACCGAGCGACCCGGAGGTCCGGTTCGCGGTGTACCCCGCCACGGGACCGATCGAGTAGGCGTACGTTCCGTTCGGAACGGTGAAGGTCACGGGCCCGGTCGAAGAGTGGGTCGTCCCGTTGAGCGTCACCGACCACGAGGTTCCCGTCGGGAGTCCGCTCTCAGAGAACGTCACGGTGTAATCGAACCGGGTGAAGTCGAGGGTCGGCTCGATGACCGCGTTCCCCGCCACGTTGACTGCGCCGGAGGACGGAAGGGTGCGCTGCTCCCAGCCGGGGACCGTCCCCACGGAGTACGAGTACGTGCCGTTCGCTTCCGAGAAGGTGATCGTCGTAGTGGTCGACGCTTCCGGCGTTCCGTTCAGCGAGACGGACCAGGAGGTCCCGGAGGGCAGTCCGGACTCCGCGAACGTCACGGTGTAGGTGACCGCGGTGAAGACCAGCGTCGGCTCCGTGACCGGAGCCCCCGTGACGATCAGGGTGCCGGCGGTCGGCAACGTGCTCTGCTCCCAGCCGGGAACGATGCCGATCACGTAGTCCGCCGTGCCGTTCGGCTCCAGGAACGTGATCGACGTTCCCGTCGAGCTTTCGGTCGTACCGTTGACGGTGATCGACCACGAGGTCCCGGACGGGAGGCCCGTCTGCGTGAAGGTGACGTTGTAGGTGTTCTGGCTGAACTGGATCGTGGGTTCCGATACGGAAGCGCCGTCCACGCTCACCGACCCGTTGTACGGGATCGTGGCCTGGTTCCATCCGGGCACCGGGGTCAGGGAGTAGTTGTCGGTCCCGTTCGTGGCGGTGAACGCGATCGAATCGCCGGTGGAGCTCTCGAGCGTCCCGTTCAGCGTCACCGACCACGACGTCCCGCTCGTGAGGCCGCTCTCGGTGAACGTCACCGAGTACTCGGCCGGCGCGAAGGCGAGCGCGGGTTCGGAGACCGGTGCCCCCCCCACGCGGACCGACCCGGAGTAGGGGAGGGTCGTCTGATACCAACCGGGAACGGAGGAGATCGAGTAGTCGTAGGTTCCGTTGGGCTCGGCGAACGCAAGCGAGCTGTTCGTCGTGACCTCGAGGGTACCGTTGAGCGTGACCGACCAGTTGGTCCCGAGGGGCAACCCGGTTTCGCCGAAGGTCACAGCGTAGACGACCCGGAGGAACTCGAGGGTCGGCTCCGTCACGGGACCTCCGCTGACCGTCACGTTCCCGGAGTACGGCACGACCGTCTGGTTCCATCCCGACACGACTCCGATCGCATACGCGAAGGTCCCGTTCGGTTCGACGAAGACGATCGAGCTGCCCGTAGAGTTCACCAAGCTCCCGTTCAGCGTGACCGACCATCCGGTCCCCCCCGGTAGGCCGGTCTCGTTGAAGGTGACCACGTAGAGGACCTGGCTGAAGGCGAGGGTCGGCTCGGTGATCGGGAGACCGGCCACGGAGACCGAACCGAAGTAGGGTAGCGTCGCCTCGTTCCACCCGGGGATCAGGGTGATCGAGTACGCGTAGGTACCGTTGGGCTCTGAGAAGACGATCGTCGCGTTGGTGGTCGAGACCGGGGTCCCTCCCAGGGTGACGGTCCAGGAGGTGCCGGCGGTGAGCCCGGACTCGGAGAACGTGACGTTGTAGGTCGGCGGCGGAACAAAGGAGAGGATCGATAGGGTACCTTGCTCGAAGTTGGAAAGGTACACGAGCCCGCTGCCCGAATCGTAGGCGACTGCGACAGGGAATCCTCCCACCGCAGTCGGTGCTCCGGTCGAGTCGGTGGTGTCGTTGATGACGCTCGTAGTGTTCGAGCCCGCGTTCGTGACCAGGACCGCCCCCGCCGAGGGGTCGTACCCCACGCCGTCGGGTTCTGAACCCACGACCACGGTCGCCGCGACAGCGTGCGTCGACCCGTTGATGACGCTCACGTTGTCGGACGCTGCGTTCGCGGCGAAGACCTGGCTCGTACCGTAGTCGTAGGTGACGGCGTCGGTGTAGAGCCCGACCGCTACGTTCGCCACGGTGTGGTTGGTCGAATCGTTGATCACGGTGAGCCGTTGGGACAGGTAGTGGGAGACGTAGATCTCCCCGGTGCGGTTGTCGTAGGCGGCCGCCGACGGGTAGGCACCGACGGAGATGCTCGCGTCGACGGTATCCGTCGCGTCGCTGATGACGCTCACGTTGCCCGAGACCTCGTTCGCGACGAAGACCTCGCCCTTCCCGCGGTCGTAGGCGAGCCCGACCGGATAGGTTCCGACCGGTAGGGTCGCCACCACCTTGTTCGTCGCGTCGGAGATCACGCTGACGGTCCCCGCGAGTTCGTTCGCGACGAACACTTCGCTGGTCCCGTTGTCGTACGCGATCGCCTCGGGACCGCTTCCGACCGTGACGCTCGCCACGACTTTCTCGGTCGCCCCGCTGATGATGTTCACCTTGTCGGTGCCGTAGTTGGCGACGAAGACCTCGCGGGTGCCGCTGTCGTAGGCGACGCCGTACGGGGCGCCTCCGATCGTGAGGGTCTGGGCGACCTTGCTCGTCGTATCGTTGATGACACTGATGGAATCCGATGCGGCGTTCGTGACGAAGACATCTCCCCTCCCGCGATCGTAGGCCAGCCCCGAAGGGGAGAAGCCGACGGTCAGGTTTGTCACGACCTGCTCGGTCGAGTCATTGAGGATGGTGACGTTGGCCCCCCCCCCGTCCGCGACGAAGACCTCTCCCTTCCGAGAATCGTACGTCACCGCGTCGGGGAGGACCCGCACCCCGATGCTGGCCGAGACGGTGTCGGTCGTGTCGTTGATGACGCTCACGTTGTTGGATCCGGAGTTGGCGACGTAGACCTGGGCGGTCTCGCTGTCGTAGGCGAGCGCGTCCGGGAAGAACCCGACGGTGATGTTCGCCGCCAGCGTGTCGTTCGTGCCGTTGTACGCCGTCACGTTGGCCGAATCATACTCCGCCACGTAGACCGCCTGAACTCCGCTGTCGTAGACCACCGATTGGGGACCACTCCCCGCAGCGAGGGTGCGGGCGATAGTATCGGACGAGTCGTTGATCACGCTCAGGTTGTCCGAACCCGAGTTCGCGACGACCAGCTGCCCCGTCAGGTTGTCGTACGCCACTCCGATGGGGCCGGCCCCGACGGGGACCGTGGCCACCACCGCGTCGCTCGAGTCGTTGATCACGCTCACGCTGTCGGACCCGGAGTTGGTGACGAAGACCTCCCCCACGCCGGGGTCGTAGGCGACGCCCTCGGGGGAGCTGCCGACCGTGATGTTGGCCACCACTTTCTTCGTCGAATCGTTGATCACGCTCACGTCGTTCGAGCCGGCGTTCGCGACGAAGATCTCCCGCCTTCCGCTGTCGTAGGCGACGGCGACGGGCTGGACGTCGTTGGGGGCGAGGACGTTTCCCGTGCCGAGCGTATTCGTGGTGAGGTCGAGAGTATCGGCCACGTACGGAAGTACGATCGCCGACGAGGGGTGGGACGGGTCGGACGCCGGGGGCGGGGTCGACGTCCCGGGGGGAAGGCTGCTCGGGCCCCCTCCGAATCCAAAGTCTCCTTCGACCGCGAGCGCGAGACCGCCCGAAGCGACGATCGCGCAGAAGATCGCGACTGCGACCACCCGGGCTCCCGACCGCGGGCGATGCAGAAACTCCCTGGATGCCATGTCCGTTCGTCCGACCGCAGGTGCGAGCCGAACGGGCCCGAGGAAAGACCCGTATTCAACCTTCCCGGGCGAAACCCCCGGAGCGCCGAGCTAGCGTGCCTCATCCCGAAACGGCGGCCCCGAACGCGTCCGCTGCCGACGACGCGGGATTCCCCCGCGAGCGCGACTCGGGCCAGGCAAAGTAGGGCCAGCGCCGGCCGCGGGGGCCCGGGGAGATTCCGACCGCTCCCGCGACCGGCCCCGGTGGAGCTCCCGGCAGTCCGGAGCCCCAGCCCGCGCGCGCGACCCCGGCAGGGTTAGGAACTATCCCCTCCGTGCCGAAGGCCTTAACTACCGAACGCAGGTCGGGCCGATGATGTATGGACACGTATTGGGGAGGGGCCCACGAAGACGCGCGATCGCGCTCGTGGGGATCACCGTCCTTGTCCTCCTCGTGCTGGTGTACCTGCCCGTAGGGCAGTTCGGGACCCCGGCCACCGCGGGGGGGGGCAACTCGGGATTGCGGACGGCTGCGAAGCCGTTCACTCCGCCGGCCGCGCTCCACATACCGGTCGCGGGGCCGGTCGTGGATCTCGTCCGGGGCGACATCGTGAACGTGACGTACGAGTACGAGGCCGTCACCTACAACGCCACGCTCTACCACATGCTCCTTCGATTCCCCACCGTGTTCGCCGTGTTCACCGAACCCGGTGGTGGACTCAAGTTCGTACCCGTACTCGACCGCGAGGTTCTCTTCTCGAAGGGAGGATACAACAACGGCACGGCGACGCAATCGTCCAACGTCATCACCGCCAACACCACGCTCGATCGCACGGTCCAGCCGTTCCTGACCACGCTGAAGCTGGCGATCATGGCGAACACCAGTTACGGGTACTTCCGACTCGCCGTTCGCTGGGACTACACGATCTGGGTCAAGGCGAACGACACGACCCTCACGAGCCCTTGGAGCACCTTCGGTGACCACCAGGGCCAGGAGTCGACCGTCACCCCCGCACAACTGATGAACCTCGCGTGGACCAGCCCCGAGTACACGACGGTCGGCTCCCGCTTCACCGCCGAACTGACGGGTCTCGTTTCGGGGGCCGACTACTGGGTCGAGGTGGAGAATCCGTTCACCGGCATCAGCGTAGAGGAGAAGTGGACGAACGCCTCGGTCGGGGTGACGTCGTTCAACGTGTCGATCCTGCTCCAGTACGGCCGCGGGCTGATGACCCCGAGCCCTTGGCTCGTCCACATCCACGACAACCACGGGGACATCCTCTACAGCATCCCGGTCTACCTTTCGAGCCCGACGACCGCCTCGATCTACTTCAAGGTCGTTCCGTCCACGTGCGGGCCGGTCGAGTTCAACGGCGTGCCGCGGGCGAGCGGTGCGGGTTCTCACGGGATCGGGACCAACCAAAGCTACAGCCTGGTGGCGGAGAGCTGCAGCGGCTACACCTTCGCCGGATGGTCGCAGACGGGCGGAGGCGCACAGATCGCGAGCCTGACGAGCGCGTCGACGTCGGCGGAGATCCTGTACAACGACACCATCACCGCCACGTACGCGGTGGCATAGTCGAGCGTCGGCGCCCGGGCGTGGCCATGGCGCGGTCGCGCCGTTCACGAAAAATAGTCCGCGGCCATGCCTCCGAAGTACGGATGCCGACCCGGGAGATCGCCGCACAGTTCGACCAGATCTCTCTCGTTTACGACGAGACGCGGGACCCGTTGGACGGGGCGACGATCGAGGGACTTGCGGACGCCCTCCGCCGGGCCGGCGCGGAGTCGATCCTCGAGGTGGGGGTAGGGACCGGGCGCGTCGCGAAGCCGCTGGCCGAGCGGGACGTCGCGGTCACGGGGCTCGACGCGTCGATCGGGATGCTCGAGAAGGCCCGGAAGAAGGGGCTCCTCGGACTCGTCCGGGGCAGCGGCTACCACCTGCCGTTCCGCGACGCGGCGTTCGACGCCACGCTCTTCGTCCACGTGCTGCACGTGCTGGAGGACCCGACGCGCGCCGTCGCCGCGGCGGCCCGCGTCAGCCGGCTCGGCACGTTCGCGCTCGTCCATCCGCGCGGCGACGACGCGCCCGCCGGCCGGCGCCGGGAGGACGAACCGCGCCACCTCGTCCGGGAGATCCTCGCCGAACAGGGGTACCCGATGCCCCCCCGCGCGAGTCCCTGGTCGAAGGAGCGCGATTTCCTCGCCCTCCATCCCCCGGACTCGCTGCACGTGGTCAGCGAGAAGGACGTCACCGAGTCGCTCCGGGACCGGATCGACCGGCTCGAGAAACGGGGGCATCGGAACCTCCTCACGATCCCCCCCGAGAAGCTCCGCTACGCGATCGGGGTCGCTCGAGAGCGGGTGGGGGACCGGACGGTCACGTACCACCGCGTCGAGGCGCTCGCGACCTGGGGCACCGGACGCGCGGCGGCGGACTCGGCGCCCGCCCCCGCGTGAGTTCCGGCCCCGCTACTTCGCGAACCGGTGCCCCATGACGTACGGCAGGACCCCGCCGGCGCGGTAGTACTCGAGCTCCGTGCCCGAGTGCAGCTCGCAGCGCGCCCGGAACGTGACCGCCGCGCCGTCGGCCGCTGTCGCGACCACCTCCACGGCACCGCGCGGGGCAAGCTCTCCCTCGGGAAGACGCAGTTCGAACGATTCCCGGCCCGTCAGGCCGAGCACCTTCCATCCCTTCCCGCTCGGGAACGTCAGGGGCAGTACGCCCATCTCGATCAGGTTGGTGCGGTGGATCCGCTCGAAGCTCTCCGCGATGACGGCGCCGACGCCGAGGAGGCGCGGCCCTTTCGCCGCCCAGTCGCGGGAGCTGCCCTGGCCGTAGCTCTTGCCCGCGAGGACGAGCAGGGGCGTACCCTCCGCGAGGTACCGTTCGGCAGCCGAGTAGATCGGGGCCACCTCGCCGTCCGGGAAGTGGGCCGTGAACCCCCCTTCCTTGGGAGCGACGATCTCGTTGCGGAGCCGAACGTTCGCGAACGTCCCCCGGGTCATCACCTCGTGGTGTCCCCGCCGCGTCCCGTACGTGTTGAACTCGGAGACGGGCACTCCGTGGGCGAGCAGCCACTGGCCGGCCGGCGAGCTCTCGGTGATCTCCCCCGCCGGGGAAATGTGGTCGGTCGAGACCCGGTCGCCGAGGAGGACGAGCGCCCGCGCTCCCTGGGTCAGCCGTCCTTCGTGCGGGAGCCAGGGCGCCGGCAGTTTGAGATACGGAGCTTCGGCGAGGTACGTCGACTCGGAGCTCCAGGGATATTCGAGCGTCGTCGGAACGTCGAGCGCCTCCCAGTGGGCGTCGCCGGTCTCGATGTCACCGTACTTCTCGTGGAACATCGCCGGCGCGAGGTTCGCCTCGACGATCGTGCGCACCTCCTCGGCCGTCGGCCAGAGGTCCTTCAGGAAGATCGGGGTGCCGTCCGGCCGCCGCCCGAGCGGCTGGGTGGAGAGGTCGAGGTCCATCCGCCCCGCGAGCGCGTACGCCACCACGAGCATCGGGGAGGCGAGGTACGCGGCCCGCGTATCGATGTTGATCCGCGCGTCGAAGTTCCGGTTCCCGCTGAGCACCGCCGCGACGTAGAGGTCGTCCTCCCGGACCTGCTGCGAGACCGCCGGAAGTAGGGGGCCGGAGTTCCCGATGCACGTCGTGCAGCCGAACCCGACCACGTCGAACCCCAGCCGCGCGAGCGGTTCGAGGAGGCCCGCGCGCTCGAGGTACGCGGTGACCACCTTGGAACCCGGTGCGAGCGAGGTCTTCACGTAGGGCGGGACCCGAAGGCCGAGGTCGACCGCTCGGCGGGCGATGAGGCCCGCCCCGACCATCACCGAGGGGTTCGAGGTGTTGGTGCAGCTCGTGATCGCCGCGATGACGACCGAACCGTCGCTCACCGGCGGCACGGTCGGTGGCGTGTGGGCGGCCCGCGGCTTCGCGGGCCGGTCCTTTCGATAGGCCTCGAGGGCGTGCCGGAACGAGAGCGGCGCGTCCCCGAGGGAAACGCTCTCCTCCGGGTTGCGAGGGCCGGCGACGGTCGGAACGACCGCGGAGAGGTCCACCGACACCACGTCGTCGTACGCGACCGAGCCGGGAGCCGGCGAGCCCCAGAGACCCACCGCCCGCGCGTACGCCTCGACCCGCTCGACGAGCGCCGGGTCGCGGCCCGTGCCGCGGAGGTAGGCCACGGTCGCCTCGTCGATCGGGAACAGGGCGGCGGTCGCCCCGTACTCCGGGCACATGTTGGAGACCGTAGCGCGGTCCGGGACCGATAGACTGCGGACGCCGGGGCCGAAGTACTCGACGAACCGGTCGACGACCCCCTTCTCCCGCAGCTTTCGGGTGACGGTGAGCACGAGGTCGGTGGCCGTCGCCCCCGTGGGGAGGGACCCGGTGAGTTCGACCCCGACCACGAACGGTCGGGGGAGGAAGTACGGCTCTCCCAACATGACGGCCTCGGCCTCGATCCCGCCGACACCCCAGCCGAGGACCGATAGGCCGTTCACCATCGTCGTGTGGGAGTCGGTGCCGATGAGCGTGTCCGGAAAGGCGACGGCACCGCCCTCCCCCTCGCGGCGGGAGACGACCGTGGCAAGGTATTCCAGGTTGACCTGGTGGCAGATCCCGTTCCCCGGCGGCACGATCCGGACCTGCCCATACGCGCCCTTGGCCCAGCGGAGGAAGCGGTAGCGTTCGTGGTTCCGCTCGTACTCCCGGTCGAGGTTCACGCCCAGCGACCGCGACGAGCCGAAGCTGTCGACCTGCACGGAGTGATCGACGATGAGGTCCACGGGGACGACCGGGTTCACGCGTCCGCTCGGGATCCCGCGTTCGGCCGCCGCGGTGCGGAGGACCGATAGGTCGACGATCACCGGGACGCCCGTAAAGTCCTGGAGCAGGATCCGCTCCGGATAGTACGGGAACTCGACCTCATCGGAGAGCGGGGTCCCGTTCGCGAGCGCGACGATCGATGCGAGGTCGGCCCGGGACGGGTCGTAGTGACGCACGATGTTCTCGAGGAGCACCCGCACCGTTCGGGGCCGGCGTCCGTAGCGCGCGGGGTCGACTCCGTTCAGCCGATCTGCGTGGTAGACCAGAGCGGAGGCGTTCCCGAGGCGGGTCGGCTCGGCGACGCCGAGCGGGTCATTCGAGTTCATGGCCGCCGGGAGCCCACGCGGGTTCTTGGGCGTTTGGGGACGGGTCCGGGGGTTCGGACGCTCCGCCGGTCCGTACCATCCGGCTCGCGAGGACCGTGGCCGATCCCGCGATCATCGCCCCGCGGCCCCCGAGATCGGCCATGACCCCGTCGTCGGCGAAATAGTAGACCCGACCCACAGGGCCCCCGCGACGACGGAGCGCAGGAGGAAGCCGATGCCGAGGAGCAGGAAACCGCGCGACCGGCCCGGGCGGGCCGCCGCGAGCGCCACGACCGCGACCGCGGGCGAGGCCGATGATGATTGTCCACCGGGCGATCGCGATCCACCCGTCGAGGGACATCGCGGGCGGCCGGCCTCCTTTCGATCGTCGCGCCACATCTCTTGGAGCCGATCGGCGGCAAGGTCGCGGAACCGGACGCCGATCCGCAGCCGGGCGCCGCGCATCCCCACCTTCCACTCGTCGAGGAGGCTCCGGTAGAGCTCGACCCGCTTTCCGTCGGGCGAGATGACGCTGCGCTGCACCTCGACACCTCCGATCTCGCCGAGCTCGTGGAGTTGGCGGTAGAGCGTGCTCTGCGGGATCTTGTTCGTCGCCCGGATCTCCTGGGCGGAGCGATTCGTTGACCATCTAGAGGTTCTCCCGCGAACATCGGTCGCCCGTGCCTCAAGGATCCGTTCGCTCCGGTCGGCCGGTCGGCCGGTGGGCCGAGGGCGTCACCGGCGGTCGCCTCGGCGCTCTCTCCCCGTCCGACGTCCGGCATAAAGGCGCCGGCGGTCGGCGTATCCTCTCGGCCGGTTCCCACGGGTGACCATCGCTTCCGAGAATCGCCCCGACGAGAATAGCCCGCCGGGACCCTGCCTCTGGGACGGAGCGGATCGGTCATGGGCGCACACTCGGGCACCCCGCGGGACGCGGTCGGCGGGCCGCTTCGCTCGGACCCTCTCTCGCTCGTCACGGGGCCCCCCGCGGAAGTAGCCCCGTCGGCGCCGACGCCCCCGTCGGTTCCCGCGGGCGGCGGAGATTGCCCTTGGCCCGGACGGGACGGTCTGCGCCACCCGGGCCCCGTCTACCCGTTCCGGCTCACTGCCAACATCGAAGCGTCACTCTGGGGGGGCCCCACGGGTCGTTCCGGTTCTTCCCGGCACCGCGACGCTCCGTCGACGCTCGACCCCCTAAGGCGACGGGGCGTCGCCGAGAGCGACGCTTCGATCCCATCGGACGCTCGCGCGCGCTCCCGGGACGGGGCCGACCGAGTTCGCGGGGAGGCGGACCTCGACCCGGTGGCCGGCGTCCGTGCGTAGTACGACGAGCGTCTCCCCCCCCACGGTCCCCGACGCGAGCACGATGCCCTCGATGCCCCCGGCCCCCGGGGTCTCCAGGCGCACGTCTCGAGGATGCACGGCCTCGGCGTGCGCCGAACTTCCGAGGACGTTGTAGCCCAGGAATCGGGCGGTCTGTTCCGTGCGAGGCGACTCGAACACCCCCTCCGGTGCACCGACCGTCTCCAGGACTCCGCCGAAGAGCAGACCGACGCGGTCGCCGAGAAACAGCCCTTCCTCGCGGTCGTGCGTCACGTGGATCGCGGCGGTACCGAGCGCCGAGAGCACCCGGCGGAACTCGGTGCGCAGGTCCGCCTTCAGCTCGGCGTCGATCGAGGCGAACGGTTCGTCCAGAAGGACGAGTGACGGTCGGGCCGCGAGGGTGCGGGCGAGCGCGACCCGCTGACGCTCCCCGCCGGAGAGCTCGTCGGGCCGCCGGTCCTCGAACCCTTGCAGACGGAGCAGCTCGACCATACGGCCCGCGACCTCGTTTACGGTGGCTCGGGGCTGTCGTTGCAGCAGCGGCGCGTAGGCGACGTTCTCGAAGACGGTCCGGTGGGAGAAGAGCGCGGGGTCCTGGAACATGAGGCCGATGCCGCGCCGGTGGGCCGGACGGTCCGTGAGGTCGGCGCCGCCGAGGAACACGCGGCCCGCGGTGGGTCGCTCCAGACCGGCGATGCATCGCAGGAGGGTCGTCTTCCCGCTCCCGTTGGGGCCGAGGAGCACCACGTACTCCGACCGGTCCACGCTCAGGGTCACGGAGCGAAGGACCCGGGTCGGACCCCAGGCGGCCGACAGCCCCTCCACCCTCAGCAACGGGCTAGAGCTCGACACGGCGACCTCCGACGACGAGCACCGAGAACACCGCGAGGCTGAGGAGCAGTAGGAGACCCGCCGCCGCATCCGCGACCGGTGCGAGGCGGGCGTTCGCGAGCGTGTAGAGGGCGACCGGGAGGGTCGTGAACGTCGGGGTCACGAGGAAGTAGGTCGCGGTGAACTCCCCCAGGCCGAGCGCGAACGCGAACAGCCCCGCCGTGATCAGGCCCTCCCGGACCCGCGGTAGGTCGGCATCCAGGAACGCCGTCCACGACGTCGCCCCGAGGGTCCGGGCGACCTCGCGCTCCTGGGGAGAGAGCCCCGCGAGCGGGATCTCGAGGCTCTGGAGCGCCAGCGGGAGCGCGAGGGCGGCCTGGCTGACGATGACGAGCACCCAGACCGTCGACTCACCTCCGAGGAGGGGTCGCCAGAACTCCGCGAGCGAGAACGCGAGCACCACGGGAGAGAGGAGGAGGGGGACGAACAGGAGAAGACCGATCCCGCCGGCGCGACGGGGACGCCGGGAGACCGCGTAGCCGGTCACGATCCCGAGCACGACCGCGATCGCGGCGGCGACGATCGCGAAGAACAATGTGTTCCCGAGCGCCCCCACGGCCGAGATCCCGAGCCGGCCGGTCGTTCCCGCCGAGAAGAGCGCCGACCACGCAGAACCGGGCCCTCCGCCTCCCGCCGGGACGAGCGTGCGGTAGAGGACCGCTCCGAGCAGGCCGAACACGCTCAGCAGCACGAGCGCGGTCTCGGCGGCGAGGCCGAACCAGAGGAGGGAGGTTCCCCGACCCGCGCGGACCCGACGGCCGCCGCGGGTGCCGGCGGAGCGAAGGCGCGCGAGCACGAGCAGGTAGGCCGCGGTGGGGACCAGAAAGACCGCCACCGTCGCCGCCGACAGGACCCCCGCCGCGGTCGGCTGGAGCCCCAGCGTGTCGAGGAACCAGATCCGGGCCTCGACGGTATAACAGCCCGGTCCGCAGAGCAGGAGCGGCGGGGCGAACGACAGCGCGGAGAACAGGAAGGTGAGCAGGCCGCCGGCGACCGCCCCAACCCAGGTCGGCCTCGCCCATACGTCCGCGTAGGCCCGCGCCGGCGACCCTCCGAGCGTGGCGACCGTCTCTTCGAGTTCGACCGAGGTGCCCTCGCAGCCCGCGGCGGTGAACAGGACGACGATCGGCACGTTGAACAGGAGGTTCGCGACGACGATCGCCGGGAGGCCGCTCCCCAGCACCGAGAGCGCCGGGACCGCCGAGGAGAGAACCCCCGCGGGACCGAACAGGTCGAGTACGCCGAAGACGACGACGAGGCTCGGCAGGAGGAACGGCACCAGCAGGAACGAACGGACCGCGGAACGGCCGGGCCAGTCGTACCGCCCGACGAACACGCCCGCCGGATACCCGATCATCACCGCAAGGAGCGCCGAGACCCCTCCTTGGACGAGGGAGTTCTGGACGGCGCGCACGTTCTGCGCCTCCGCGAGGATCCCGAGGGTCCCCGCCGCGCCGCCGGCGGCACCGAGCGAATCGGCGAAGAGGACCGCGACCGGCAGGAGGGCGAACAGGACGACGAACGCAACGACCGGCAGGAGGAACGCCGCGTCCGACCGTCCGCGCGTCATCCGGACCCGGGCGCGAGGGAGAGCCAGGTGTCGAGCCACCCGGGGAGCTGGGACGCGACCTCGGCGGGGGTCACGTCGGCGTTGAGCGCGACGATCGACGCGGGGTCCATCGCGGCGTCGAAGACCGGGGGCAACGGTACCGACGTGTTCGCCGGATACTCCCACTCGTTCTCCGGGATCTCCCCCTGCACCGTCCCGTTGAGGAACCAGTTCTCGAACTCCTGGTCGAGCGCGAGGTGCCGCGTCCCGCTGACGATGCCGATCCCGTAGATCGTCCGCCAGGCATACTCGGTCGCGTTCCACCACGACACCGTGGAGTTGAACTGGCCCGCCGCTCCGTTCGCGGCGGCGTAGGCCGGGTCGGTCGAGTAGCTGACGACCATCGGTGGGTTGCCGCTCGGGGCGGAGAACTCACCGAACGCCGTCCCCCAGTCGGGGGCCGGGTTGGGGAGCCCCTCGGCCCAGACGTCCTTCCAGAACGTCTCCCAGTTCTCGTGGAGGACCGCTTCGTAGTACTGGATCTGCCAGACCAGGAACTCCTCGCCGGTGATGTCGGACTCCGGGTTCTCGGTGAGGAGGCCCTGCGCCCAGGTCGCGTTCTGCGTGAACTCGGGGAACGTCGCGTTCGCGACCGCCCCGCCGGTCGAACCCGCGAACGTTGAGTTGTAATCGATCGCCAGGTACCCGTACTCGTACGGCACGGCGCCGTAGTCGCCGCTGAGCTCGGAGACGATTTCGGGCGAAACATTCGCGATCGCCGGGGGCTCGTACGGGATCAGGAGGTGGTCGGCTTCCGCGACCGGCGTGGTCAGCTCGTCGAGGCCGATGACGAGGTCCGCGCCGGGAGAGCCTTCCTGGGCGACGAGCGTGCTGAGGAGCGTCCCTGCCGGGCACTCGACCTCGATGCGGACGTGGTGCGCGGCCTCGAACGTGCCGAAGACGGTCGCGAACGCCGGCGCACCGCAGTCCGCCCCGCCGAAGAGGCTCGGGTAGGTGTACACGACGAGGGTCGCCTCGCCGGCCGGGGCGAGGCCCGACTCGTACTCGTAGACACCGAAGCCGGCGACGGCGACGACGAGGGCGACGACGATCGCAAGCAGTGCGCGTCCGACGCGCCCGGGCCGTCGGAGACGACGCGGGGCCGCCAAAGGTTCGGAGTTCACGTCCTCCGCGGACCGGCGCAGAGTTTCCCTAGGTGTCGCATTGTCTTCCCTTCGCGGGCATTATCCCGTGCAGGTTCCTGGGGTCGACGAGGTCGTCCTCGTCCTCTCAGCCGGTCTCCAGCTCCCCCTACCCGCCGGCAGACGGTCGCGTGGGGAATAACGTTTGCGCGGGCGCGCCCGCACCGTTTATGGGCTCGCCGCGTCTGTCCCCACCCGGTACTCGATCATGTCGGACCCGATGGAGAAGCTCCGCTTCGGAACGGAGCTCGTGAAGCGCGGCTTCGCCCGGATGCAGCAGGGCGGGGTCATCATGGACGTCACCACGGCCGACCAGGCCGCGATCGCGGAGGAGGCGGGCGCCGTGGCGGTCATGGCCCTCGAGCGCGTTCCCGCCGACATTCGTGCGGCGGGCGGGGTCGCGCGGATGGCTGACCCGCTCAAGGTCCGCGAGATCAAGGAGCGCGTGTCGATCCCGGTGATGGCGAAGTGCCGGATCGGCCACACCGCCGAGGCCCGGGTGCTCGAGTCGCTCGCGGTGGACATGATCGACGAGTCGGAGGTCCTCACCCCCGCGGACCCGTTCCATCACGTCGACAAGAAGGCGTTCCGCGTGCCGTTCGTCTGCGGCGCGCGCAGCCTCGGCGAAGCGCTCCGGCGCATCGACGAGGGCGCCGCGATGATCCGGTCGAAGGGCGAGCCCGGGACCGGCAACGTCGTCGAGGCCGTCCGCCACATCCGCCAGATCAACGACGAGGTCGCCGAGGTCCGCAAGCTCACGAAGAAGGACGTGGCCGCCTGGGCGCGCAAGGAGCGCGTCACCGAGGGGGTCGTGAACGAGGTCCGCACGCTCGGCCGACTTCCCGTGGTCAACTTCGCCGCCGGAGGGATCGCGACCCCCGCGGACGCCGCCCTCTGCCGGATGCTCGGGGTCGACGGTCTCTTCGTGGGCAGCGGGATCTTCAAGGCGCAGCACCCGATGAAGGTCGCCCGCGCGATCGTCGAGGCGTCGATGCAGTTCGACCGGCCCGAGGTCATCGCGCGCGTCTCCGCCGGTCTCGGCGAGCCGATGAAGGGGGTCGAGATCTCGACCCTCGCTCCCGAGGAGATGATGCAGGGCCGCGAGTCCGAGGCCGGCGCCCGACGTCGGAACGCGACCGCGGCGTGAGCCCCGCGGTTCGGACCCGAAACCGCCCCGGCCGATGTTGGTAAAGAGGAGGAGACGGTAATCTCGCCGTGCGAATCGTCCAGGTCACGCCGTTCTTCCACCCCCACGCCGGCGGGGTGGAGTCGCACGTCCGGAGCCTCGCCCGCGAGTTCGCCCGCGAGGGGCACGACGTCACGGTCGTCACCTCGCGCTTCCGCTCGTCGCTCCCCCGCGAGGAGCGGATGGAAGGGTACCGCGTCGTGCGGGCCCGTTCGCTCGGAGTCCTCCTGAACACCCCGTTCGACATCGGCGTCGGTCGGGCGCTGCGTCATCTCGACGCGGACGTGGTCCACCTCCACTATCCCCCGCCGCTCACGTCGTTCTTCGCGACGCGGGCGTTGAACCGGCGGAACGTCCCGGTCTGCCTCACGTACCACTGCGACCTCTACCTCGCGGGCGTTACCGGTCGGATGCTCGCGGGCCTCTACCAGCGGGTCTTCCTTCCCCCGACCCTTCGGAGCGTCGACCGGATCGTCGTCCATACGCGCAGCTACGGCGTCACCTCGGCGTGGCTCCGAGGCCGGGAGCTGGCGGTCATCCCGTCGGTGGTCGACCTCGACTGGTTCCGACCGGGGATCGACGCGAGCCGGTTGCGCGGCGACCTGCGGCTGGAAGGCAAGCGGATCCTCGCCTTCACCGGCCGCCTCGTGCCCCACAAGGGCGTCGACGTCATCCTCCAGGCCCTCGCGCGACTGCCGACGGACGTCGTCCTGGTCGTGATCGGTGCCGGCCCCCGTCTCCCCAGCCTTCTGGGGCTGGCGCGTCGCCTCGGGGTCAGCGAGCGGGTCCGGTTCTGCCCGAAGGTGAGCGACGACGACCTTCCCCGGTACCTCTCCCTCGCGGACGTCTTCGTGTTCCCCTCCCAGAGTCGCCTCGAGGGGTTCGGGCTCGCGGTCGCCGAGGCAATGGCGGCCGGCCTGCCGGTCGTCATCGCGGACATGCCCGGAGTCCGCGAGGTGATCGAGCCCGGCCAGGAAGGTCTGCTCGCCGAACCGCTGCTGGCCGAGGACCTCGCGGCCAAGATCCGAGTCCTGCTGGACGACCCCGACCTCGCGCGCAGGATGGGCGCGGCCGGCCGGCGTCGGGCCGAAGAACGGTACGGGCTACCGACGGTCGTGCACCAGTTGCTCAGCCTGTACGCAGACCTGCACGCAGCTGGTTTATCTGGACCTTGAGACGGGCCGCTTCGGCACCGGCCGCCTTCTTCCAGTCGGCACCCGACGACGCGTAGAGGATGCTGCGGGACGCGCTCACGAGGAGCGCGCGCCCGTGCGCGTCGACCCCGTCCCGGACCGCGGACGCGAGGGACCCGCCCTGCGCTCCGACTCCGGGGACGAGGATGGGGATCGTGTTGCCGAGCAGGGAGCGCGCGGCACGGAAGGCGTCCGAGAACGTCGCGCCGAGGACGACGCCGACGTTCCCGTGGGCGTGCGAGAGCCGGCGCGCTTCCCCGACGACCGCGAGCCAGAGCGGCCCCCGGGGGGTCGGGATCTCCTGGAAGTCCGGCGCCCCCGCGTTGGAGGAGTGCGCGACCAGCAAGACCCCGTGGGTCGGGTCGTCGAGGAACGGTTGCACCGAATCCCAACCGATCCAGGGGGTGATCGTGATCGCATCGAAGCCGAACGACTTGAACGCCCCGTCACGGATCTGCGCCATCGTGTTCGGGATGTCGTTCGCCTTCAGGTCGAGGATCCGCAGCCGCGTCGGCCCGATCTTTCGGCAGACCCGCTCCAGGCTCGCGAAGCCGGCGGGGCCGAAGCGCAGGTAGAAGCCGAGCTGCATCTTGTACGCCGCCGCGCTCGGGAGGGTCGCCGAGACGACCCCGTCGAGAAAGCGGTTCAGCTGCTGGGCGACGGGGAGGCGCTTGATCGCCTTCGGGAGCTGGGCGGGGTCGGGGTCGAGCCCCACGCAGACGAGCGAGTCCCGGGCCCTGAGGATCCGATCGACCCTCTGCGTGAACTTTTCCGGCACCGAACGTCTGTCAGTGGGCCGGGGGCAAATAGATTGCCCGTGCGGCGGTTTTCAGCGTTCGTTCGTGCGACCGCGCTTTTATCGCGTGCCACGGTTCCCGCGGCACGTAGGCGGTCGATGGTCGGAGACGAACCACCGGACGAGGCCGCGGAGGTCCGGCTGCGGGACCTGAGGGCCGGGAGTCCGCCCGTCGAGGTCGTCGCGCGCGTCGTCTCGGTCGAGCGGCGCGAGGTGACCCGCCGGTCCGACGGGAGCCGGCGGCCCCTGATTTCGGGACTCCTCAGCGACGGCACGGGAACCGTGCGGTTCACCTGGTGGGACCCTCCGCGGGAAGGGATCGAGCGCGGCACCGTACTGCGGGCGACCGGCGCGGAGGTCCGCGAGTTCCGGGGCCGCCCCGAACTGACGTTCACCTGGAAGACGCGGGTCGGGCCGGCGAGCTCGGTCGAGCTCCCGCACGTGACCGCGGAGGAGCTTGCGCTGCGTACGGTGCACGAGCTCGCGCCCCCGGACGAGGGATTCCGCCTGCGGGTCCGGGTACTACGGGTCCACTCGCGATCGGTCACCGTGGGCGAAGAGCGTCGGGTCGTCTTCGAGGGGCTGGTCGCCGACCGCACGGGGTCGATCGCGTTCTCCTCGTGGAGCGACTTTCAGCTCGCGCCGGGGGAGTCCGTCCAGATCCTCGGCGGGTACCTTCGGAGCTTCCGCGGGCGGACGCAGGTCGTGCTGGATGACCGGTCGACCGTCGCACGGATCGAGGGCGGCGACCTTCCGGACCCGGCCGAGCTGCTCCGGTCGCCCCCGCGGACGATCGCGCGCGTCGAGGACGATGGGGGCGGAGAGACCGTGGCGGTCGAGGGGATCGTCGTCGGCCTTCTCCCGCCGAGCGGCCTCGTCTACCGTTGCCCGACCTGCCGACGGTCGATCCGCAGCGGCATCTGTCGCGTCCACGGTCAGGTCGAGGGGCAGGCGGACCTGCGCGCCCGTATCGTCCTCGACGACGGTACCGGGGCGCTCACCGTCAACGCGGGGCGGGAGCAGACCGAGCGACTCTGGGGGGTCACGCTCGCCGAGGCGAGGGCCCGGCTCCGGGAACAGCCCGACCCGAGCGTGCTGGAGGAACAGATCCTCGAAACGCTCCTCGGCCGACGGCTCCGGGTCCGCGGGCAGGGGACGAAGGACGACTTCGGGATCACGATCGCTCCGGAATCGATCGAGCCGGTCGAGGTCGACCTGGACGCCGCGGCCTCCGAACTTTCGGCGCGTCTCCCGGAGACGCGCTGATGGCGTTGCGCGAACCCGCCTGGAGGGTCACCGCGAGGGAACTCGAGAGCTCGCTCGAGGAGGAGCGGGGGACCGGCGAGCGGGCCGCCGGCTACGTCCTCTCCCCGTTCGGGGCCCGGATGAACCGCGTGGTCGTCACCGGGACCCTCTCGCCGGCCGAGCCGATCGGACGGGAGGAGGCCCAGACGTTCTGGCGGTCCCGGCTCTCGGACCCGACCGGTGCCGTGGCGGTCACCGCCGGGAGCTTCCAGCCGCGGGCGATGGCCCAGCTGCGGACCGCTCGCGAGCCTCGACCGGCGCTCGTGGTCGGGAAGGTCCACCTCTATCGGGGCCGCGACGGCGTCGCGTACGTCTCGGTACGCGCGGAAGGGGTACGCTCGGTCTCCGAGGGCGACGAGCGCGCCGTTCTGGCCGACATCGTGCGCCACACTCTCGACCGCCTCGACCTCGTAGAGCGGCTTGAGAAGGAGCCCGCGGTCACGGAGGAGGAGCTCCGGGAGGCGGGCATCCCCTCGGCGTGGGTCCGCGCGGCCCGCGAGTCACTCCGCCGGTACCCGACCGTCGACCGGAGCGCGTTCCGCCGGGAGCTGGCGGCGGCGGTTCGCCGCGTCGGGGGGGAGAGCGGGCCGGTGGCGTCCTC
>JBAWFC010000037.1:0-7676 GCA_049591535.1 Thermoplasmata archaeon
CATCGCTGAAGGTGACGTATCAAGTCCTGAGGGTCGGCGAGGCCGCGAACACGCTGCTCTGGGCACCGGCGAACAACACCACCTTGTCGAACCTTCCTTGGGGACTCAAGCGGTATACCGCCGAGCCAGACTTCGACCTGATTGTGCTGAACCTCACGAGCGCCGTCACTCTCACCGGCATCGCTGGGGCGGAAGGTGGCTGGACGTATTCGGTCCACCTGGATGCGGGTCTCAACAACCTGCTCGTGCCGCGGGGTGCGTTCCTCGCCTCGCCTCTCGGACAGGCGCTCATCAACAACACCAACGAGTCGGTCCCGATCTCAAGCGGGGCCGGAGTGACCTTCCACCCGACCGACTGGTCATCCCGGACCGAGACGAGCGGCTCGAATGCGCCCGGGAACCCGAACTTCATCTGGGTCTATTCGACGCTCGACCAAAGCCAGAACGGCTCGACCTCGGGGACCTACGGAGGTGTGCCATCGAACCCGGCGGTGGAATCCGGCTACGAGTCACTCCAGACGCAGGCCGTCTTCTGGATGAACGTGACGAGCTCCGGTTACGGGGGGCTGACGAGCGCGAACGCGGAGCTGAAGGACCTGTTCGGCGGCCTCGTCCTCAACGCGAGCGGGAACTTCGCGGGGAACATCGTGAGCGTGACGACCGAGCTCGGGACGCTAGGGCTGCCCGGGAACGTCCGCGCCGCGATGGCGAACGTGACGCTGACGAACGACGGGGCGTATGGCGCGCCCGAATACCAGCAGCCACCCCCATCCCCGTCGTTCTGGCAATCGGTGGGAGACGCAGTCTGGAACACGCTGAGCGGGGTCGCGGCCGCGACGGGACTCACCACCGTCGTCTCGGTCGTCTGGAACGCGATTCAGGCGGCGGCTGCCTTCATCGGGGAAGCGGCAGCGTGGCTGTCGAACCATCTCGGGATCGGGAAGCTCGTCAACCAGGCATGGTCGACACTGAAGAGCATCGCGAGCGCGATGGAGTGGGCATTCCTGCAGTTGCTGAATTTCATCACCACCGAAGTGGAGAGCCTGTTTAGCAGCGCTGCGGCGCCAATCAAGCAAGGGAACGACGCGTACTATGGTGGAGTCAACTCCACCCTCTCCCCGGTCCTCATAACTGTGGGGCAAGGTCACTCGGTCACTCAATCCCAAGCGTCGAGCTTTTGGTCCTCAGTAGCCGGAACAGAGTACCTCATCGTGGGCGGCCTCGCTACCGCAATCGAGATTGCCATCTGGGTAATCAGCGTTCTTTCTGTTGGCTTTGGTCCCCTTGTGGGCATTCTTCTCAAGGTAGTGATCGGCGGAGCCTCAGGCGCCCTGGCTCAATCCGTATCGTCTTTGTTTGGAGCGGGAGGGTTCACCCGTCAGTTCGTCAGCGGGGCCTGGACCATCGTAAATGCCACGGGCGCCTCGCTCCACCTTCAGGCAACAGCTTGGGTCACGTTCCTCCAGTTAGTCGAGTACCTGACGGGTCTCGAAGCAGTAGGAGCAGGGTTCATCGCGGCGTTTTCGGCGGTTGCGTATGGATTTCCGCCGGGAGTCGCAACGGTGTTCTCCATCATCTGGAGCATACTCTCGCTCATGGCATGGATTCACGTCCACACGGTTGATCAGGGCGACAACGCTTTACTGGTGTACTCAGCGCTTGTAGGCATAGGTGCCATTGTACTCGGCATCCGGGGAGCCCAGACTTCCAGAGTCTGGCCCGAGACATGGGCTGGCCTTGTTGGTGCCGGTATCGGCTCCGTCTCAGTCGGACTCGACGTCGGCGAAGCAGTCCTGGGGTGATTGGCCTGAAAGGTACGTCGATGCCAGAATGTATCGACCTCAGGGTAGCTGCGACCAGCCAGTACAACAACAAGACACGCCCCTTGCGGTACTTTGTGGCCGGGATCGGACTTGTTCTCGGCTCTGTTTTCGGCATAGGCGTAGCACTGCGAGGGCTAACTCTGTTTGACGTCGAGATAGGGTTCGCGCTGTTGGCGTACGCCGCGTTTGCGGCGTGGGCGTTGACAAGGATGCTTGTCCTAGGCCCAGTGGAGATTCGACTCTCGCCAGAATCGATACAACTGGTTTACAGCGACCGACGGACACGTGCCGTACCCATCAATCGGCGGGGAACAACGATAGAGCTCTCTGATCTCTCTTCCTCCCGTGTGCTAGGTCGTCCCGCTGCGGGAAGGGGAGTTCCACGGCTCCTTAGAGTCGACTCGGGAGACACGATTGCCCTGACGGAAGAAGCGTTGGGGGCACTCAACGGCTACCTGCAGGTACGAGGGTTTCGGACCGTGTACGAAGGAGCCATCTCCGGCGCACCCGGATCTCATCTTTGGCGATACGCAGTTCGATAGCTGTTTCTTGTCATGATAACGGGGCTTCTCGGCTTGCGCCAACCATCGGATACTGGTCAGGATTCCAGGTAGGGTAGGATGCTGGCGCGTGGCACGACCACGATTCCAGCATCCCCCCGTCGAACCGGACTGGCGGATTTCCCGCATCCGGCTCTCCGACGATGTTCACCCAGCGGCCGTATCCGCTCATGCGGCGCTCCTCCTCCACTCGTACGGGGCTGGTCGGGGTTTGACCTCGTAGAGGGTCAGCCCGGCCCGCCTCAGGTTTCGAACACTCCCCATCCCCGGAAGTTGTCGCTCCCGACGATGGAGGGCAGACAGCCGAACGTGGGCATACCACCACACCCGACCGAACGCCGCTCCGGCCATGCTCCACCGGAAATACTCCGCCCAGCCTCGTAGGACCGGCACCAGTTCCTTGCGGACTTCATGGACCGTTCCCCGAGCCAGACTTCGTGTCCGGGTCATCTGGCCGATGCGTTCTCGAACCTCTCGTTCCGATTTCTCGGAGGGATACCATCGCGTCACCCTCTTGCCCCGACGTGGGTCCGGCTTCCGCTCGAAGTGGAAGCCCAGAAAGTCAAACCCTTCCTGCGCTCCCACCACTCGCGTCTTCTCGGCGCTCAGCGTCAGTCCCAGTTCGGCCAGTCGGGCCTCCAGAACTTCCTTCGCTTCTCCCATATCGCCGGTTCCCAAGATGACGAAGTCATCGGCGTACCTCACGAGGTGGGCGTCCGCTCCGCTTCGAGAGGTCATTCCGCTCACCTTCCACGCCTTGTCCAACCGGTCGAGATACACGTTGGCCAGCAACGGGGACAGAGGGGAGCCCTGTGGGGTCCCCCGGTCCGAGTGCCGAACGGTTCCTCCTTCCAGCACTCCGCAATCCAGCCCCTGCCGAATCAACTTCAGCAGGGCCCCGTCCACTACCCGCCGCGCCACCGCATCCATCAGCGCGGACTTGGGGATGTTGTCAAAGCACCCCGAGATGTCCGCGTCGATGACCCGCTCACAGCCGAAGTTCAGCCACTTCGTGACCTCCTCGACCGCGTCCTGGGCGGCTCGCCCGGGCCGAAACCCGTACGAGTTCGGCTCGAAGTCCGCCTCGAAAATCGGTTCCAGCACCAGCTTCGCCGCCGTCTGGACCACCCGGTCCCGTACCGTAGGGATGCCCAATCCTCGGACTTTGCCATTGGGCTTTGGTATCCACACTCGGCGCAGCGGACTCGGTCGGTACGTCCTCTCTCGCAGTTCGTTCGCCAACTCCGTCAAGAGTTGGGGTACGCCTTCCTCTTCGATCTCTTCGATGGTCTTCCCGTCGACGCCCGCCGCGCCGCCGTTGGCCCGAACTTGCGCCCAAGCCTCCGCCAGTACGTCCGCGCGTCCCACTTTGTCGTACAGAGCGTGGAATCTCCGCTCCGCATTCGCCTTCGCCGCTCGGTAAAGCGCGTCTTGGAGTTCGCGGACCTTTTCCTCACCCATGTCCTACACCTCTCGGTGACTTGGGCGGCCCTGCCCTCCTCCTCGCGCGGCACCGAAGTGTGGTCCCTTCGCATCCCCCGCCAGTACAGCGGCTTCACCGCTACTACGGACCACTCCGACTTCCCACGAAGCACCGGGCCGCCTTTCGGGGTTCACCCTTATGGCCGCCCTTCCCCCGGTCGGGGGCCTCACGGACAATGCCGCCCCCCCGGGCTCCTCGTGGGACCTCCCGCCTTTCTCCAACAGACCTTCCCCACATGCCCACCCTACTACGCCGGGGCGCCCTCCGGACCTCATGCCCGAGTTCCGGTCCGGGGTACTGCCTTCGCCACAAAAGGCCAGGCTCGGCGCGCCCATACTCCCCATTGCTGGGGGCGTGATTTCGACGCGGCTGTGGCTCCCGCCACACGGGTTCACTTTCTGTTTGGGCCTGCGGGTTCGCGTCGGGGTCCCTGAGCCTCGTGGGTTCGGTGTCCCCCTTTGTCGACCTGCTTCGACCGGGACCGTTGCCGGCCCGGCCTTGGTCCTCGCTACGTGTCTCTCGGTTTCTCTCACGTTCGGTCTTTCACCTGTGGTCTGCTGTCTTCGGCGGCGCACCCCTTCGGTCACGCCCACATGGTCGATGACGGCGGCCTCTCGGCGTAGCCGGGCGGGGGACTTTGCTCCCAACGGGTGGGATTCGAGAATCCCCACCCCCGCTTCCTGGCTTCCTATGCCCAGCTTCGATGCTTCTCGATCCAGGACACAGCGAAGTCGACTAGGGCGCGCTGATCCATAAGTCGGCCGACTCCGGCTCCGACCGGCCCTGCCCGGAACGACCCCGTTTCTCTTTCGAAATCCTCGCCGAGCCGACCGAAGTCATCGCTGTTCAGGTCCAGGTCGCGGAACTCAACCTCAACTGTCGTGCCCTCCCGCATCATTCGGGCCTTGAAGGGGATTGACGAGCGTTTGCCCGGCCACTGGGAGCGATACTCCGCCAAATGCAACGAACTGTTCGACGAATGGTCGACCCCCAACAGTAGCACCTGACCGTGACGTTCGTACAACCGGGCCAGCGGAGAGCCCTCGCCCATGCTGTCGTTGAGCGAGTGGGACTCGAGGAGGGTTCTCGCAACAGGTCCGCGAGCGCAAAACGAGTTGTTTGGATGGTCGCTCCGTTCTGTGCCCCGTTGATGTCGGAATGCTTCTGCAACGGCACCGAGGTGTACACCCGGCGAAAGCTCCCGATCGAAGGGGGGCCACTCGGTGCGAATCGTCTCCCACCATAACTCCGGGACTGGGGGATTCTTCCAAACCGAGGGTTCAGGGGCGTTCAGCGAGTAGGCCGGCATCATCAAAGTTCCGGTAGCTCCGATCGCGTCCTCGAGCGCTAGGACGAGGGTTTGGGCGCCTCCAACGACCCAGCCCAGCGCGCTCAGCGAGGAGTGGACAAGGACGGTCGAGCCGTTCGATAGTCCCAGGGCTCGAAAGTCAACGCAAAGACTCCTTCGAGTCGGGGGCGGACCGGGAGTCCTTGACACCGCGCCTGCTTCCCCTTGAATCCAACTCTCCATCCTGGAAGCACACGGACCAGAGGATACTTCATTTGCCGGGTTTCGGAAGCGGTCTACTCAGATGCTTTGTCACGGTCATGGATCAACGAGCATCAAACGTACTGGCCAGGTGGGTCTGCCGAGGGGCGGACCCTTGTGTGAGAGAAGGATTCTCTAACACCCCCTGACCGACGGTTCACCCCCCCTGGAGGGAGAATCATGGTCGGCCCCGGGAGGCTCGAATGTAGACATGTTGAGTTCCGCTGATGCCGCAGCGGAAGACCCATCGGCGGCGTGCCTTGTCTTCCATCTCGAGGCACGCCATGTTGGAGAACACCTTTGTGGGACTGGACGTACATCGGAAGATCGTGGTCGCGACGGCCCTTGATGAAGGGGGCCGTCAGTTGACCCAGGCGAAGTTCGGGCCGACCCCTTCGGAGTTGACCGCCTTCCTCGAGAGCCTTCCCGGCACCAAGCACGTCGCCCTGGAGGCGTGCCCGATGTGGCCGACCTACTACGACGTCGCCGCCTCCACGGGCGCCTCGGTCACGCTCTCCAATCCGGTGAAGACCCGACTGATCGCCGAGGCCAGTCTGAAGAGCGACCGGGTTGACTCGGAGGCGCTGGCGCGACTCCTGCGCCTCGATTCCCTGCCCACTGCCTTCGCTCCGCCTCCCGAGACCCGTCAGTTGAGAAGCCTGGTCACGGACCGGACCTTCTATCGGCGGTACTGGGCCGCCGTCGCCAATCACACCTACAGCTTCCTCATTCGGCACGGGGTGCGCTACGAGGACCACCTGCTCCGGCACCGCCGGAAGCGAGAGATCCTGCGCCAGCTCCACATTCCCGAGGTCGACCGCGGCTTGGACACCTTGGCGCAGCTCGAGGCGCGAACGAAGGACCTCGATCGCGTGGTCCACGCGGCGTGGGTCGAGTCCGAAGAGGCTCAACTGTTGACGACCGTTCCGGGGATCGGTGAGCTCACGGCGATTGCCCTCGTGGCGTTCCTCTGTCCGATCGACCGCTTCCATACCTCGGGCCAGGTCTGCTCGTACGTGGGCCTCGTGCCTCGGTCGTACCAGTCGGCCGATCGCCAGTGGCATGGGAAGATCAAGCGCGACAGCAATGCCCTCCTCCGATGGCTCTTAGTGGAGGCGTCGTGGCGGCACCGTCAGCGACTGCGCGGCGGCGACGTGGCCCGGACCGCCGGCCGAGTCGCTCGACGACGAGGGGCGGGCAAGGGTTCGGTGGCGGGGGCCCACAAGCTCCTGCGCATCGTCTACGCAATCCTCAAGGAACGGCGAGCGTTCCTTCCTCACGCTCCAGGGACGACGGCCCCGGTTCGTTCACTGCGGTGTCCTCGGACGGCCGCTATCGAATGTGTGGGGCGAGCGTCTCTGGGGCCCTCGGCCACGGATTGTCTTTCTGCGCGATAGGCGCGAATAACTGAGGGTGGCGAGGGCACTGCAGCCGACGCTGTTCATGTAAGCGGACGAGTCCGGAGGCCACTCCTCCCAAGTCAACGGGGGCAGCGGAACTCACATAACTGTGAACGTGACCCGTTAGGTGGCGGAACTGAGGCTCGTTGCGGACCCGGACACGGGTTCATCTCGCCTGTAGGAGCGGCACCGCGGGCACCGGCCGCCCGTTCCGGACCTCGGCCGCCACGAGTACCCGCAGCCTGCGCACACACACACATGGGATACGGCCCGTTCCGGAACGTTTTCGCCGGAGGGGACAGTCCCCTCGGTTCGGGGAAGCCCGAGCCGCCGGGCCCGCTTGGCGTCCGCGATCTGGGACTGTTCGTGGAAGTACTCGCGGTTCCGCTCGATCGCGCGCTCCGTGGCCCTCTGGAACAGCGGATCCCGGTCCAGGCTCGGGAACCCTATCGGGCTGACCCTCTCCCACAGGTCGTAGGCGATCCTCGGCAGCGACTTCCGGTACTGGGCGCCCTTGTAGGCCCGGTGGACCCGCACCCGGCCGCGCGCCTCGACGAACAGCCAGATCGGCGCGAGCCCGCTGCAGACAAGGGTGTCCAGCATCCGGTTTTCGTTGTCGCGACCTAGAAGTCTCGCGGGCCTGAGTTGGATCGAGCGGGGGAGTGAAGAGTGTAAATCGCGCAGACTTGCTGCTACGGCCCCGAGCCGGGGCTCACATCTCGCCGATTTCGGCGAGCCTGAAGCAGGTAGGCCCAAGCCAACGCTTCCTTCGCCGTCGGTTCCCGGTCTGCTAGTGTGGCCAGAATTGCAGCCTTGAGATCGGTCTCGGGTAGTAGTCTCGCAGCACCCATCAGTCTCTCT
>JBAWFC010000038.1:0-19168 GCA_049591535.1 Thermoplasmata archaeon
GGGGTGGCGGGGGCGGTGGCACCACGCCAGCGGTGTGGCCGATGCCTCGGCCGCACGCGCTACAGAAGCGCGCCGTGGGGCTGTTCGGCCCGCCGCACCACGGACACGCGGTCACGGTCGGTCTCGGCTCGGCGTCCTTCGAAGGGACCGGAGCGCCGCCCCCGGCCCCGCCGAGGGGTGCGTCCTGTGAGACGGGCGCGCCGCAGTCACCACCGCTGAACGTCGATGCACGGACTTAATCCTAGGCCCTCGTGCACCGGGCGTAGCCTCGGCGGCGGTTCAGGGGGGCGTGGACGGAGGCGTTCCGGCCGGGCTCTCCACCGCGGGATGCCGACTCACGTAGCGCCGACCGAGCGCCCAGCCGATGATGCCGAACAGTATCGCCCCGACGATCGCCCCGAGGACGAGGTACTCGATGGCGGCGGCGAGGCCGCTGAGGCTGACGAATCCGAACTGCTGAGCCAGAAGGACGAGAACGATTCCCAGGACGACGCCGCAGCCAACGCCCTGGCTGGCGGCGCTCACGACGTCCCTCCGCCCGGAGGGCTGGGGGGCGGGACGCTATCCGTGCCCGTCGGCGGCGGGCTCGGCGCGGGGGGCTCCTCGGCGGCGGGCGGTGGGGTCTTTCCCTTCTTGGGAGTCTTGAGCGCCGCCTGCTTTCCCACCGTCGCGACCGCGTACAGCTCGTAGATCACGATCAGGATCAGTATGATCGGAAGTGCCGCCCCGATGTAGAACGGCGCGGCAACCTGCGTCCAGAACGACTGGCTCCAGACGGTCGATCCGTTCGGTTCCAGGAGGCTCGCGACGAGTCGGTACGTGCCTTCGAGGACGTACTGGAGCGGGCCGGTCGTCCAGTTCATCGTGAAGTTACCGGAGTGGCTCGACACCGGGAGGGCGTCGGTGATGTCCCGAGTCGCGAGCGCGAAACCGAAGTAGAAGATCTGGAGCCGGGCGTCCGAGACCGTGTACGCCGACGACCCGACGGACGACCACGTGTACAGGAGGTTGACGGCGCCATTGAACTGGATCTGGAACGCCGAACTCACTTTACCCGCCGAGAGGATGTTGTTCCCGTCCCAGGTCACGATCGCGCTCACCCCATTCGATGCGGCGGGCGAAACGGCCGCGGACCGGGTCCCGCCGCTTCCCGAGGTGGCGAGGCTCCCCGCCGGGACCACCAAGAGGAGCGCGAGCACCACGGTGAGCGCCGCCCCCACGGCAGGCCCGCCGAATCCGACCGACCCGCGCCCCGGTGACCCCATCCGAAGGCGCACCCTCCTCGGTGGTTATCAAGGTATCTTTGGCGGCCGGCGGGGCGGCGGAGCCTGCGCGCCTAACCGGAGGCCGGGGGCGACGCGAAGGCGGAAACGAGCCGCTCGAGTTCGGCCGCCGAAAGGAGCTTGGGGTTCAGCGGCAACCAGACCCGCGCCGATTGGGCCCGCGCCAACCGGTCGAACGCCGTCATGCGCTCGACGACCCGCTCGAGACCGTGGAGCCGGACGAGGTACTCGACGCCCTCGAGGAAGAACGCCGTGACCCTCCCGGTGGAGACCGCGTGCGAGAGGAAGGCGGAGAATCCTTCCAGGTCCGTCGGTTTGAGCGTCGGTCCTCGGCCGATGTTCGTCAGCCATCGGATCTCCACGGGTCGGGAGCCGACGTACGCCCGGACTCGCTCGGGGGAGTCCCGGACCACACAGATTCCCTGATGGCCGGCCGCGGTCGCTTCGAGGAATCGCTCGAGCGTCGGCACGTAACTGGTCCCGACCACGACCTCGACCCCCCCGGACGGAGGCGCTGCGGTGACCGGGGCGATGACCTCGGGGACGAACACGGGCGCCGCCGGCGAGGCGGTGGGCGGTGGTGCGAGATCGGGAACGGGGGAGGGGAGGGCCAGTTCGGGAACCCGAGGAGCGGAGGAATCTCCCGGTACGCTGGAGGGAAGCGTTGCGGCCGCGTCCACCGGCTCGGCCTCCGTCAACGCCGGAGGCTCGGAAGCGGGCTCGGGGATCGAGGGGTTCGTGCCGGGTTCGGGGTCCGGAACCCCGGCGCTCGGCTGCGCAGGGCCCGCCTCCGCGGGGGTTTCGGCCGGGTCGTCGACTACTTCGGCCATCGGTTCGGGGAGGAGGACCGCCTCTGCGGGCGGCGCGGCACTCTCGCCCGCCCTCGGAGACGCGGCGACGTCGTCGTAGGGTTCGTTCACCGGCGGGGGAGCCACTGCGCGCGAGGTGGAGTCGGGGGAAGTGGTCGAAGCGGCTACGGAATCCGACGGAGGGCCTTCTACGACCTCCGGCGGGAATGCCGAGCCCGCTGGGGGTACTTCGGCGCCGGGGAACCCTTCTGTTGCGGGGGAGGGCTCGGTCGGCGACTCTACGGGAAGCTCCATCTCCGCGGCGACTGGGAGTGGAGGCTCGATCGCCGGAGAATCGTCGACCGGCGGGGCGTCGGTCTCGGGAGTCGCCGGTTCGCCGTTCGGCGGCGCGCTGGCGTCTGGGTCTGCCTGCAGGGGTTCCACGGGCTCGGGAGTGGTATCCTCCTCAGGGAGCGGAAGTAGTTCCGGGGTCTCCGCCTCCCCGAGAAACGGTGCGTCGGGATTCGGCGCGGTCTCTGCATCCCCCGCGTCCGCCGTCAGAGTCGGAGCCATCTCGGGGGGTGGGGGGCCCTCCGACCGAGCGGCCGACTCCTCCCTCCGCGGCTCGGCGGCTTCCTCGGGGACGGGGTCCGATGGGGGAGCTCCCACCGGTGCGGGGAGCGTGGGAACGGCTGGCCCAACGAGTCGAGCCGGGGTCGAAAGGGGTCGGGGAGCGATGGCCCCGGTTTCGGACGGAGGGAGGCGCGCAAGCAGAGCCGTGCGAGCGGGAGGCGCACCGGCCGTGCGAGCAACAGCGGGGGGTACGACCGGCGCCGTCGGTGGTTCGACCCAGTGCGGGGGTTCGGGGTGGCCGTTGTTGGCCCCGACCAGCCGAGAGGGCGAGGGCCGGACGCGGGGCGGCTGTGCCGGTACGGTTCCGCCGAACTTGCGGACCAGCGCACTCGCGATCGGGACGCCAAATCCGGGGGCGCCGACGAGTGTGATCCAGGGGGCTCTTCGATACTCCTCCACGCTCGTGAGGCCCAGCTCCCACGCCGCGGCGACCTTCGTCGGGCCGAGCACCGGGGCGCCGAGGAGGTCGTCCAGTTCTTCGCCCAGGGCACGGACCGCCGCCTCGCGCGCGATCAGTCCCTCGTCCGCGTAGTCCTTTTCCTCGGGCGTAAGGGCTCCCGGTGCGAACGCCGGCCGGACGCGGGCACCGCGCTCGCGGGCCGGCCGGGACTTCACCGGTCGGGCGACGGTCGGCGCTCTGCCGACGTGGAACGACCAGGGGGTTCCGGCCTTCGTGCGCCCGTACTCCAGGCCGAGACGAGGCAGTTCTCGGTCCGAGGCAACGACACGGAATTCCGGCACGCCGAGGTGTCGCGCGAGCGGTACCGCGACCGCCCCGAGCTCCGCTCCGAGGGGGCCGGGCGCAGCGACGATCACGACCGGGGGTACGGCTCCCGGCGCGGAACGGATACGGTGGGCGACGCGGGTCACGACTCCGAAGCCGTCGGGGGATAGGGGAGGCGGCGGATCCGACGGGAGATCACGACCTGCCGGGACCTCGGCGTAGAGTTCGCCGGGGGACCAGGGGACCGGGACGAGCCGGTCGGGGAGCGTCTCGGCCCACGCGATCATCGACGGGAGGATGTGGGTGGGCTGACCGTTGACCATCATCGAAAACTCCTGTCCGGAGGAGGGGTCCGCCCACTTCCTCTCGGGCATCCGTCGGAGCATGTGGATGATCTGCGCGGCCCGCGCCGGGTAGATGCGCTGGATCTCGGCCTCCACCGGCCGCAGCTGCCGACGTCGTCCGGCCCATGGAGCGGCGGGGGACCCGACCTCGATCTTCTGCACGCCCGCGAGACGCTCCAGCGTCGGGGCCTCCGCGCGCAGCTCGTCGCCGAGCGGGTCGGAGCCCACGACCAGCGCCATGGAGGGAAGGACCGTCGCGACCGGCACCCCCAACGTACGCCGGAAGCGGTCGGCGGCCCGTGTCACGGCCGTCCACCGGTCCCACGCCTTCGCCCGCGTGTCGTCGAGAAGGGTACGGTCGACACCGGCGGCGGTCTCCTCGAACAGGCTGGCGCGCGCGCGCCGCAGCGCCCGATGGGTCGCCTCCGCGAGGTGCGGTGCGATCGGGCCGAGCAGCAGGATCGAGCTCGAGATGACATGGACGAGCGTCCGGAGCGCCGACTGCTTGGAGGGAGGGCTGCCGGGGGCCGCGAGCCGGCCGGCCGTCCAGCTCCGGTACCGTGCGAGGTCGTTCTCGAGGAAGCGGAACAAGCGTCGATGGACGTACGCCGGCGCAGCGCGGTCGTAGTCGGCCCAACATTGGATGCGCACGGCTTCGAAGCGGGCGAGGAGGGCGCGATCCTCAGGTTCGAGATCGCCGAAGGACCCTGCGATCGGTTGTCCGTAGGAGGAAACGGAGGGGCCGTCGATCCGGCCGAGCGTGTCGCGCACGATCTCCCAGAACCGGTCGAGTCGGTGACGCTCCTGCGCGCAGCGCAAGGGGAGCGTGGCGGTCGCGCCTTCAGAGGACTGGACCCGAACGATCGCGGCGCGCACGGCGTCGGCGCCGTAGGTCTCCAGCAGTCCGGGGAGGTCGGCTTCGGGGACCGTCGGCAGGACGGTGAGGCGGACCTCGCCCACGGTGCCTCCGACCCCGCTCATCGCGGCGATGTAGTGGACCACGGCGGGTGCTCGACGTCGTTCGTTCACGTACAACCGCGCGGTGTCCGCCGGGGGGAACGGGTCGACCTCGGCCCAGGCCGCGGCCGCGGCGTCGAACGCGGAGAGGAGGCGGCGGCGCACCGGTCGACGGCGGCCCCCGCAGACGCAGCGCTCCGCTTCCTTCCCGAGGGCCTCGAGACGGTCGCAGGAGGTGCACTCGAGCAGCGAGACGGCGAGTGGGTCTCCGCTCTTCATCGGCTCGCTGATCGGCCACGGCACCGCCTCGAGCTTCTCGATCGGCCGGTCGCGCGGGAGGAGCGAGCGGTAGACCGCGATCTTCTCGTCGGGAAGCTGGGACGGCTCGAGGCACCAGGCGCGCCCCGGCGCCCAGATCAGCGCGGTGCCGCACCGCGAACAATGCGGCACCCCCCGGCGGACGCGAAGCTGCGCGAAGATTGCTCCGTCCTCGAGGAGGTCGCGGACCACGAACTCGCTCCCGCTCTCGAGCTCGAGGCCGGCGTACTTGTGCACGAGTGTGACGTCGAACCGCCCCTTGGGGGTGATGAGCGGCCATCCGGGCACGCCGAGGCGTTCGGCGATCTGCGCGTCGGTCCCGCCGTGGCCCGGTACGAGGGGGACGACGCCGGTGCCGCTGTCCCCGACGTCCGGGACCGGGAGGATCGTCCCCCCCGGCGGACTCATGCTCCCGCCCATCGGGAACTCGTGGCGGAGCGGGTGAATGTACGGGGTCCCCTCCCAGTGCCGCCCCGGATGCTCCTCGAGCACCTCGAGGTCCACGCCCGGAAGCCAGTCGCGGATGCGGGCGAGCGATGACTTCGAGGTGAAGACGAACTCCTCGGTGCCGTGACGCCGGCATCGCGCGACGACGTACGGAAGGTCCGGACGGACCATGAGGGCGCTCGTTCCGAGGAGGCGCCAGGCGGCGTCGGTCCAGACGAGCGCCGATATCGTCCGGTCCCCGGCCGTGAACGCGAATCGGACGAGGAGCGTCTCGCCGTGTTCCTCTTGGTAGACGATCCGCTCCGGGTCACGGGCCACGGCGCATGCGGGACAGATGCGCAGCGAGACGTCCCGGACCGCGAGTGCCCCGAGATGGGCGAGCCGTCCCACGAGCGTCTGCACTTCCGTCCGACGCGGGGCGTTGTCCCACCCGCGGCCGTCGGGGCCGCCCACCCAGATCCCGAGCGCGGCGAGAACGGAGTCGACCCGGGGAGTCGAGATCGCCGGGCCGCCCTCCTCCTTTCGGAGGATCCCTAGCGCGCGACGGCCGGAGAGCATGAGCGCTCGGGCATCCACATCCGCCGCAATCGCCCGCTGCACGAGCAGCATTCCCGCCTCTTGCGGGGCGAAGGAACCTTCGAACTGGTGGACGGTCGGACCCTCGCCGGGGCCGAGCGGCCCCTGCGCGGGGGGGAGTCGGCGGGCCTTCCAGATGGCTCGAGCCTCGGGCTCGATCACCTTCGGGTCCGGCCGCTCGGAGAGTACCGCCATCGGTTACGTACCGTCGATAGTGGAATTTAGCATGGCGTTCCGCTGGAATAAACACTCTCGCCCGGAGGCGGGGGGATCGCGGTTCCGGTTCACGGCAAGGGTTATGCCACTCCGGTCCTCCCCGACCGGTCGAGGAGTCTCGATGGCCTGGACCCAGCAGGAAGTCCGCGAGCTGAAGGAGGGCCGGTACATGATAGTCGACGAGGAGCCGTGCCGGATCCTCAATATCCAGACCTCCAAACCGGGAAAGCACGGAGAAGCGAAGGCCCGGATCGACGCGGTGGGGATCTTCGACGAGCGCAAGCGGAGCGTCGTCTTTCCGGTCACGCACAAGGTCCAGGTCCCGCTGATCGGGAAGCGGACTGCGCAGGTCCTCTCGCTCACGGAGGCCGAGGTCCAGTTGATGGACCTCGAGACGTACGAGACGTTCTTCCTCGCCGTCGCCGAGGACGTCAAGGGCCAGCTGGCGCCCGGCGGCGAGGTCCAGTACCTCGACGCGATGGGAAAGCGGCGTATCACGCGGACCTGAAGCGGCGCGGGTCCGGCCCCGGCGCGCCCGCCGAGGAGGCCGCGTATTCCGCGCTTGATTTATAAGGGGGTCCGGGCATGAATCGAGTGCCCCGGATGCTCGATCGCCGTTCGACGGTTTTCGGGGTCTAAGGGGGGAGGAGTACGTCGGGTCCCAGCGGTATCGGCGGAGTGGGGTCCTCCCGCCTCACGCGGATCCTTCAAGAAAAGGCGGAGCTGCTCAAGAAGAAGCGGCAATCGGCCGAGACCCTCCAGCGCGAAGTCGAAGAGCAGCTCGACTCCTTGCAGACGCTCGGGATCTCCCCGGCGGAAGCTCCGGAGCGGCTCGTCCAGTTGCGCGAGCTCGCGCGACGCTCCGACTGGGACGGCGTCGAGATCCAGGCGAAGGCGCTCAAGGACTATCTGGGGCGGACCGTACCGGCGTCGATCGAAAGTCGACGCCGACGCACCGTGGAAGCGGCGGGGAGCCTCGCCGGTGCGGGGATCGTCGTTCCGACCGAGGTCGCCGAAGAGCTTCGCCAGCTCGAGCACCCCCCCGAGGGCTCCTCCTGGTCCGACACCGTGTCGCGGCTCGCCAAGGTCGAGGTGGCGCTCGGGAGCGCCCAACAGTCCTACGTCGCCGCCGCGGCAACCCGGGCCCTCGGCGTGGGAACGTGGGTCGGCCTGTCGGCCGCTCGAAAGTCCGAGTTCGAGGAACTGATCGAGGCGGCCGCCGCGCCCGCCGCCGACGGCCGGGTCGTCGAGGCGCTCGACCAGATCCGCCGATCCCTGATCGAGGGCCTCCCCGAGGCGGCGCGCCGGAGGGATGCGGCCCGCGAAACGGCCTCCCGGATGTCGGCCGCGGCCAAGGAGTACGGGGCCTCCACGGCCCGGCTGGACGCGGCCGTGCGCGACGACACCGACGCGGCCCCCGAGCGGTGGCCCGAGACCGTACGGGAGGTCGAGGACGCCCTCGTGGAGGTCGGGGAAAGTCTGCGGGCCCGGGGGGTCCAGGCCCTGGACACGCTCTTGGTGGCCCTTCATGCGACCGAGGAGTACGGGGTCGACCCGACCTCGGCCCAGCAGGCGGTCGAGGAGGCCGCGGCCCGACTCACGACCGCCTCCCCTCTCGAGATCACTCCGCTTCTCGCCGAAGCGCGTCGCGCGGCCGAGGAGCCGATCGTCACCGTCGTCGCGGGGCTGCTCGACGAAGTGCGTCCGCGGATCGCGGAAGCCCGGCGGCTGGGTCGAGACCCGAGCGACGTCTTCGCCGCGATGAACCGTGCGCGCGAGGCGCTGCGACTCAAGATCTACTCCGAAGCCCTGGCCGCGAGCCAGGAGGCGGTCGACCGGGTCGGCCGGCTGACCGAGGACCTCGATACGGTCCGCGAAGAGCTCGCGGCGGTCGAGGAGATGCTCGACCGGTTGCGGCGCGTCCAGTTCGGGACCGAGACGTTCGACGCCCAGGTGCAGCGGGTCCGAACGCGCATCGAGCGGGCCGAGGCGGATGCTGCGCGTCAGCTGCTCCAGGAGATCGTCCTCTCCTTGGGCCGCGAAGCGCTCCAGTTCTTCCTCCAGCGGTGGAGCGCACTCGACGTGGTGCGTGAGTACGCCCGTGACCGGGGGTTCCTCCCTCCCGAGACCGACCCCGAAATGACCGAAGTGCGGGGCCTCCTCGACTCGGGGAATCTCGCCGAAGGGGTCGAGCGCCTCGCAAAGGTCGAGGTTTCCTTACGGACCGCCGCCGGACCGTTCGTCGCGCGCCGGGTCGAGGAGATGGAGAAGGGGTTCGCCGATATTCCGGACGAGGCGCTCTCCGCCCCGATCCGACGGTTGCTCGCGGATGCCGACGTCACGCTCCGCGTCAAGCAGGACCTCATCGGCTCGATCGAGAGCCTCCGCCGCGCCGAACGCGACTTCGCCGCGGTGTTCGCGGCGCACGCCTCGGCGCTCGTCGAACAGCTCGAGGCCGAGGGGCACGTGCTCGAGGCGATGGGCGGGGCGGGCGACGAGATCCAGCGTCAGATCGACGAGGTCCAGCAGATCTTCAACATGGGGGACTTCGTCCAGGCGTCGCGCGCGTCCCAGGAGATCCGCAAGCGGGCCCAGCAGCAGCAACTGCTTCGCAGCGAGGAGGCGGTCTCGCACGCGAAGCTCGCCCTCGTCGAGCTCGACACGATGGGCCTCGACCTCACGAAGTTCCGCGCCCAGCTCGACGAAGCGCAAGCCGCGGCGCGGGCCGCACGGTACGCCGACGCCTACCGGGCCGCGACCCGGCTCGAGGAGTCCGCCGGCCGCGCCTGGACCGCAGCCCAGGAGATCGTCGAGGGGCTCAACCGGTCCCAGGAGGTACTCGGCCGCGTGCGCGAGTCCGGGACCGACCCCGCGCCGTACTACGAACCGCTGCGCAGCGCGCGGGTCGCGTTCCAGGCGCTCGACTTCGAGACCGCCCGCAGTCTCCTCGAATCCGTGCAGAAGGGCCTCGCGGACGAGGAGGCCCGCGCCGACACGCACCGCCTCATGGCCGACCTCGAGCGGCTGACCGAGGACGGACACCGCCTCGCGATCCCGATGGAGTCGTTCGCCGCGCGGCTCGCCGGGATGCGGACGGAGCAGGCGACGGCCCCACCCGAGGCGACCCGCACTTCCGCTCGACTCGTCCACGAGGAGCTCGTGGCGGTGATTCGACCGGTCCTCGAGGAGAATCTGCGGGGCCTCGAGCGCGACCTCGACATCGCCCGCGGCGCGGGGGTCGACGTCGAACGGATCCTCTCCCCGCTGTCGGAAGCCCGGCGGCGGATCGCACTCCCCGTCCCGGCCGGCGCGGCGGCGCTGCTGGACGAGGCCCGCGCCGAGTTCGTCGACACGCGGGGGTTCGTAGAACACGCCGAGCGGGTAGCGAAGCGCGCACGCGAGGCGCTCGCCGAGGCCGACCTGCTCCACGTCGAGGTTCCTTCGCTGCGGTCTGCGATGGAGCGCCTCGAAGCCGGGCTCGCCCAGCGCCAGTACGCGCGCGTCGTGGAGCTCGGCGGACCGCTCGAGCGGGAGATCCTCCAGGCGACCTACCAACACGTGTCGAAGACCCTCGCGACCTTCCAGGCGATGCTGACCCGGCTGCGCCGCGAAGGCGGCGACACGACGGTCGCCGAGAACCTCCTCCACCAGGCACGCATGGCGCTCGACGAGGGGAAGGCGGTCGAAGCGCTCCAACTGGCCGGCCGGAGCGAGTCCGAACTCGAACGGGCCGACCTGCAGCGCCGCGTCGCGGAGGGCTCGCTCCAGGCCGCCGAGCGTTCGCTCAATCGGGCGGTCAGCGAAGGGGTCCTTGCCACGTCCGCGGCCGAGGAGATCGGGGCGGCCAAAACCGCGTTCCAACTGCACGACTACCCACTGGTGCTCGAGCGGGCGCTCGCGGCTTCGGACGCCCTCGGGGTGGTGCGGGAGAACCACCGGCGGGCCAAGGACGCCCTGGCCGCCGCGGAACGGCAGTTCGCCGAAGCCACCGCACTCGGGGCCGACCTCACCGAGGCCGGGGTGCGGGCGGGCGAGGCCCGCCATCTCGCGGAGATGGGACAGTATCCGGAGACGATCCGCGCCGCGCGCGAGTCGACCGAGATGGCCCGATGGGCGATCGAACGCCTGTTCGCGGGCCCGCTCGGCGAGCTCCGACGCGTGGTCGAGCAGGGCCGTCGCGAGAAGCTGACGACCGAGATCGACCCGGTCGAAGCGATCGTCGCCGAGGCCGAAGCCGCGCTCCGCGCCCGCGAGTGGAGGCAGGTGAGCGAGGCGATCGACCGGGCCGAACTCGCGAGCCGCCGGGCGTTCGAGGCGGTCGTCGACGTTCGCTGGCGCGAGGTCGAGGCCGACCTCTCCCGCGCGGGCGCGGTGTCCGCGGGGGAAGCGGCGCGCCGGGAGGAGGTTCGCCAGCGCCTCGCCGACCTCCGAGTGCGACGCGACTTCCCGGGCGCGCTCGAGATCGTCCGTACCGAGCTCGAGCTTGTGCGGCGGCGACGTCACGAGAGGGTCGAATCCCGGATCGCCGAGCTCAAGGCGCAACTCTGGATCGGAGAACGACTCGGACTCGACACGACGCCCGTGATGCAGACGTTCAGCGAAGCGAGGAGCGCGACCGACTCCGGGAAGCTCGATGAGGCCGACCGGTTGCTCTCGGAGGCGCTGCCGGCGCTCGAGAAGGCGGTACGCGAGCCGTTCGCCCGTCGGCTCAAGGACGTCACCACCGAGCTCAACTTCGCCCAGGAGGGTCTCCACGTCAGCGTCGGGCCCGTCCAGGAACGGATCCGCGAGATCGAGGAGCTGGACCGGACGAGCCATCTGCTCGACGCGGCCCGTACGCTCCTCTCCGCTGAGGAGGACCTGAACCTCCGCAAGTCGCTCCACCGCGAGCTGTTGAACCTGCACTACCTGATCGATGCAGCGCTGGCCCGCGCCCAGCAGAACCGGGTCGACACGACCGCGGCGCGCCAGCTCCTGGCGGAGTCGATCCGACTCCGAGACACCGACTACGTCGCGGCGCTCGACAAGGCGCGGGAGGCGCTGCGGCTGCTGCAGGGAGAGGTGCCCGCAGCGACCGCGACCCCCGCCGCGAGCCCTCCCGCGACGACTCCCGCACCGGCCGCGACTCCCACCGCCAGCTTCTGGCCGTTCCGTCGGCCGCCGACCGTACCGTAAACCTCGATTAGCTCGAAGCGAAACTGCTTGCCGCGCCGACCGGCGGTAGGCCCGGAGGTCCCCGCGGGGGACCGAGCGGCAGCCGGTCGTACTCGACCGTGTGCTTGATCCCGCGCCGACGGAGGAGCACCGAGACCTGCTCGGTGATCTGGACGACCTCCTGGCAGCGCGCGGGCTTCGTGAAGTAGAACTCGGCACGTCGCTCGTCCGACAGCGGGAAGATGAGGCGGAGCCCGAAGGCGTCCTGCCGGTTGTAGCCGGTCGGCTTCCGGTCGCCCTTGAGGTCCCGGAGGTTCTCGTCGAGCAGCACCTCCGGGAGGAGCGGATCGGTCTCCTTGACGAACGGCCGATTCATCTCCACGACGCGCCGGTGGATCTCCGGGTAAACGCGGACCAGGTCCTTGTAGGACCGTTTCGGGTCCAAGAGAATGTGGCCGCTGCGGGCCTTGACCGGGGGAGTCACGCGGCTACGAGGGGAGACCGCCTCTTAGGCGCTTCGCTCTGGGACGAGCGCGGGAGGGAGGGGTCGATGGGGACCCACGAAGAGCGCCGGACGGAGAAAGGCTCAAAGAGCGGGTTCCTTACGGAGCCCGGGCGCTCCCGTAGTCTAGTGGTCAAGGATAGAGGCCTCTCGAGCCTCTGACGCGGGTTCAAAACGGCCGGCCCCAACGGACCGGGTCGGGAAACTCCCGCCGGGAGCACCACCCCATACGGGTCCGTCGAACGACTGTTGGATCCGCCGTCCGTTTCGCCACCGCTAGTTCTGCGGATCCCCTCCGCTCAACAGACGGGGTCGCTCGACCGATGGCGGCGTTCTGCTATTCTCGCCCCCCCGCCGCGCCAGGTCTCCCGGAGACCGGCCTTCTACCTATTGAGCCGGCTCGAGGTCGGCGGACGATGGACCGAACGTACCTCGTCATTTCTTCGGGCGAAGACCCGGTGGCGTCGCGGGTTACCGAGCGCTGGGGCACTCCGGAATCGACCGGCTGGGTCGTCGAGGGAGTTCCCGTCCGGAGACTGGGTGCGAACTCCTTGCTGCTTCGACGGCCGGCTCTTCACATCCGCGACGAGAGGCTCGACCTGCGCCTCCCGCTCGAGCTGCGCGAGCGGGGCATCACGCTCGTCTTTCCGTCGATCCACCGCAGCGAGCAGAACGTCGAATGCCTCACGGTGCACCCTCTGGGGAACCCGGGCCCCACGGCCGAGGTCGGTGGGCGTCCGCGACTGCTGGTTCCGACCGACCCTCGCCGGATGGCTGCGACGCTCCGCCGACTGGCGGAGGGCGGAGCTCCGCTCGGCTTTTCCGCTACCTACGAGGCGACCCATCACGGGCCCGAGGTCGAACTGCCCGCGTTCTTCGTGGAGATCGGTTTCGGTACCGCGAACGCCCCACCCGATGCGGCGGTACGGCTGCTGGCGGACGTGCTCCCGGACATCGTTCCCGACCCGGCGGACCGGATCGCGCTCGCGATCGGAGGCGGGCACTACGCGCCGCACTTCACCGACCTCGCGCTGCGCCGGAGCTGGGCGTTCGGTCACCTCATCTCACGACACGCACTGGCGGGCCTCGACGCGGCGACCGCCCGGTCCGCTTGGGGCCAGACCGTCGGCGCGGAGGGCGTACTCTATGCCCGAGCGGAGGACGCCAAACTCCCCGCGCTCGCGGAGATCGGTCCCCGACTTCGGGACGGCGCGGCGCCGAGTCGGCGCGAGGCGCTCGCGCCTACGGGCGCTTCTCGGCCGGCTTCTGGAACATGATCGCGCCGGACCGGTAGACCGCCTTCCCCAGGCGGACCTGCTGAGTGGACGCAACGCTCGGGCTGCGCTCCGCGAGCATCAGGCTCTCGACGATCTGGCGGAACAACGCGCTCTGGTTGATCTCGGGGTGCCGCTCGAGGAACTCTTCCTCGGCCGGTGTGATCGTGATGTTCTTGCGGAGCATCCCCTGCGCGGGTAGATCTCCTTTCTGCTGTGGCCTCATGGCATTCCCTAGAAACCCGGCGTATATGTGCGTATGGCCTCGACACGCTCTCGTCCGGGTCCGCCCGGAGGCGTCCGGACCGGGGAGCGGACGGTGGTCCCGAGAGGGTCAAGTCGACCCGATGGGACCCGCGGCGATCGTCACCGACCGGTTGCGGTCGAATCCAACGCGTGCGCCCCGGAGCACGTCGGCCGGACGAACGGCCCGGAGCTGAGCCGGCCACGTGCGCCAGTAGTCCGCCGGGAGCCCATGGTACGCCGCGTCGAGGGCCAGCTCGTGGGCGTCGGCGGTCGACTCGAGCGACAGCGGAATCTCCCCGATCGCGCTCTCTCGTACCGAGTTCAGTTCCCGGCTCGATACCGGCTCGCGGCGCAGGCGGTCCACCTCTCCCTCGAGCATCCCCGCGACCTTCTCCCAGCGCTCGGGTGCGGTGCCGGCCTGGGCCGTCCAGATCCCTCCGAAGCGCATCGTGTCGAGGTGGCTCGACGCGTGGTAGGCGAGACCGCTCTTCTCACGCACCCGCTGAAAGAGCCGAGCGAGAAGAGGGCGGCCCCCGAGGATCTCGTTCGCGAGAAATGCGGCAGGGTACTCGGGGGACGTCTGATCAACGGACGGTCCGCCGACGCGGACCTCGACCTGGGAGCGCCCGGGGAGGTCGATCGTCCGGCGTACTGCGGGGCCGGACGGAAGCGCCGGTACTCGAAGTACAGGTCCGACGACCTCGGAGAATCGCCCGAACCGTTCCCTCGCCTCGCGTTGGACCGCAGAGAGCGTCGCGGGGGCGGTAACGACCAGCAGGCCCCCCCCGCTCGTGTAATGGTCGCGGTGGAAACGTTGCAGCCGAGCTCGGGTCAATCGTTCGACCGAGCGACGGTCTCCGAGTCCGGTGGCGCGGTACGGGTGACCGGAGGGATACACCGCGCGGAGCAACTCGAGCTCCGCTCGACTCCCCGGCTGGGTCGCCTCCCGGAGCTGGCGCTCGTAGATCTGTCGACGGATCCGTGCGAGGTCGTCCGGTTCGAAGCGCGGCCGCAGAATGACGTCGGCGAGGATCCCGAGGAGGTCCGTCCAATCCTCCGCCGGGCCCCAGACGGTGACCTCGGCTGCTTCGGGGCTCGTTTGCCGTGAGAGCGTCGCTCCCGCCCGGTCGAGGCGGCGTGCGAGCGCCACCCGGTCGTACCGCCCGGCGGCGCTCGTGAGCCCAAGGTTGACGACGCGTGCGCTGCCTTCCTCGCCCACCGGGTCGAACCCCCAGCCGCCCGGGCCCACGTAGCTCGCCGAGAAGCTCGCCGCTCCGGTCGGAGAGGGTTGCCGGACGACCCGGAGCCCTTCCACTTCCTCGCCGTACTCGAGGAGCAGCGGGTCGGTCGGGCTACTCGTTCGCGCCACCCCCCGTCGGTGTGTAGCGGACCACGACCCGGGACTCCGGGCGGAAGAGGTCCGCGGCGCGCGTGCGGGCGGCCGTCGCCGAGACCCGGAGCAGGGCGCGGAACAGCTCGTCCTCGTACTCCGGGGAGCGGAGGACAGAGAAGTAGCCGAGCCGGAAACCGACCCGGGAGGCGCCCTCGTATGACAGCGCAGCGCCTCGACGGATCTTGGCGCGGAGGTCGTCGAGCTCGGTCCGGGTCGGGCCGGTCTGGGTGAGCCGTTCGACCACGGCGTCGATCGCTCGCTCCAGGCGGTCGAGCGAGACGCCTTTCGCCGCCTGGGCCTGCACCGTGAACAGATCCGGGTACTCACGAGGTCTCCACTCGCTCGTGGCCCGCACCGCGAGTCCCGTGTCGACGAGCGAACGGTAGAGGCGCGCCGACGGGTGTTCGCCCGCTCGGCCCCAACCCGAGCCCGCCGCGAAGAGCCGGGTCTCTCCGCCGAGCACGGTGTCGAGCACCATCGTCGCGGGGGTCTCGAGGTCGTGCAGCGCCGGCGCGCGCCACCCCATCTGTAGGTACGGGGTCGTCCCCGGCCCCGATAGCTCCGAGCGTCGCTCGCCCCGGGAGGGAAGCTCTAGCTCCGTGACCCGGACGTTGGCCCCGCTCGGCGGAAGCCCCGAGAAGCGTCGCCGCACATCCCGGGCGACCGGCCTCGGGTCGAATCCACCCGCTACGACCAGGATGGCGTTGCGCGTCCCGTAGTACCGGTGGTAGTACTCCCGGAGTTCGGCGGGGGTCATCCGTTCGATGTCCGTGCGTCGCCCGAGCACCTCCCATCGATACGGGTGCGTGCGGAACGCGAGTTGGTACAGCTCCTCCTCGACGCGAAACTCCGGCCAGTTCTCGTTCCCCTCCCGCTCCGAGTGGATCACCGTGCGCTCGCGCTCGACCTCTCGGTCGGTGATCAGGGCCCGGGTCATCCGGTCCGATTCGATATCGAGCGGGACGGCGAGGTGCTCGCGCGGTACGGTGGAGAAGTAGGCGGTGAAATCGGTGTCCGTGAACGCGTTGAGCTCCCCGCCCACGCTCACGACCGCACGGTCGATCTCCCCCTTGCCGTACCGCGGCGAACCCTGGAAGAGCATGTGCTCGACCCAGTGCGAGGCCCCCGTGATCCCGGGGTGTTCGTTCTTCGACCCGACCCGGTACCAGACCCAGACGCTCGCGACCGGGCTCGCGGCATCCGGTGCGAGAAGGACCCGGAGCCCGTTCGGGAGTCGAAATCGGTACGTCCGGGGTCGTGGGACTCGCGAACGAACCATCGTGCTCCATCGAGCCACCGCTCCATATAACGCGCCGCGTACGCCGCCGTACGCACGCCGCGGGGAGCGCTCGGAATCCCGAGCCTCCAACACAACGGTTAAGCGAACGGTTCGGCCATCGGTCGACGTGCATCCGGCGCTCAGGCTGGTGCGCGCGGGGAACCTCGTCGTCTCCTTCGTGGGGACGGTAGTGGGGGGTCTCGCCGCCCGGGGGATGGGGGTCTCCGAGCCGTCGCGGTTCTGGATTCTGGTCGTTCTAGCGGCCGTGTCCACCGCGCTCGTGACCGCGGGGGGCAACGTCCTGAACGACTTGCTGGACCTCGAAGGAGACCGGGTCAATCACCCCGGGCGGCCGCTCGTTACCGGCGCGATCTCCGTGGCCGGGGCACGCACGCTCGCGATCGGACTGTTCGTCGCCGGGATCGAGGTGGCGATCCCCGTAGTGCTCGTAGAGCCGCTCGTCGGGGTGCTCCTCGCGGTCGCCGTCGCCGCCCTGTTGGGGTACGAGTTCCGGTTCAAGGCGGCGGGATTCGTCGGTAACCTCCTCGTCGGGGCGTTGACGGGGATGGTCTTCCTGTACGGAGGGGCGGCGGCCGGGAACGTACTCCTCATGCTGCCGTTCGCGGCGATGGCGTTCGGGGCGACCCTGAGCCGTGAGGTGATCAAGGACATGGAGGACCTGGCGGGGGATGCGGGACGCCGCACGCTTCCGATGACCCACGGGATCCCGTTCGCCTCCGGGATCGCGCGGGGGGCCGTCGCGGGAGCGATCGCCCTGAGCTTCGTTCCCCTCGTCTGGTTCCTTCGGGCGAGCTCGGTCGCGGGGATTATGTATCTCGCACTGGTCCTCGCGGCCGATGCGATCTTCGTGCTCTCCGTCGCCTCGCTTCCGCTGCGGCTGCACCGGGAGCAGACGTTGAGCAAGGTGGCGATGACGGTCGCGCTGATTGCCTTCCTGGTGGTGGCGTTCCGTTGACGGACGTCCGGCCGCACGGACGGGTGGAGCAGTACCTCCACGACCACCTCGAGAAAGGCGCCGTTCATTTCACGCTCATCGACCCGGACAAGTCCCCGGGGGCCCGCGCGGCCGCGATCGCGCGGGGGGCGGTCGACCTCGGAAGCGACGTGATACTGCTCGGCGGGTCGACCGGCATCTCGCGCGATGTGATGGGAGCCGCAGCGAGGGCCGTGAAAGCAGAGGTTGATGCGCCGGTCATTATTTTCCCCGAGGGGCCCGGCTCCCTGACCTCCGAGGCCGACGCCGTGCTGTTCATGAGCCTCCTCAATTCCCGTAATCTCGACCTCGTCATCCGGGCCCATGCCCGCGCCGCCCCGGTCGTACGCACGATGGGCCTGGAGCCGATCCCGCTCGGCTACCTCGTGGTCGCTCCCGGAATGCGGGTCGGAGAGGTCGGACAGGTCGACACGGTCGCGCGCGAGGACCTCGACGGAGCGTCCGGCTACGCGCTCGCCGCGGAGTTCCTCGGGATGCGGTTCGTGTATCTCGAGGCCGGTTCGGGGGCCCCCGCTCCGGTGCCCGACCGGATGGTCCGCCGCGTCCGATCGGTGCTGTCGATCCCCCTGGTGGTCGGCGGCGGGATCCGGACCGGTCCGGAGGCTCGGGCGCTCCTGGCCGCGGGAGCCCAGCTCCTCGTCACCGGTACGGTGACCGAGGAGCAGGGTCTGGGGGAGGGGTTCCGAGGCATCCTCGAGGAGGTCCGACGCACCCGTGGCCGCTGAACCCACCCCTCCGCCGAACGCCGGCGCCGGGGTCGCGCATCAGGGGACGTTGCTCTTCCGCGCGCCGTCCGCCCCGGTCGCCGTCGCGGCGATGGTCGCCCTGAGCGCCGCCCTGGCCGCGGTGCTCTGGTGGCCGAACACCGCCCTGTTCGCAGAGGGGTTCGTGGCCGTCTTCCTTCTACCGGCGCTCCTCGCTGCGGTCGCCACGCCGGCGCTCGCGCACGCCCTCGGGGGTCGCCTCGAGCTTCGACGCGGGATCTTCCTCTCCGTGGTAGTGCTGGCCGTGCAACTTCCGATCGCGTTGATCTGGCGCGGGGCGCTGATGGCGTGGCCCACCGAAACCCCGGGTGTGGTCTTCCTCGGAGCCTTCCTCGCCGGACCCGCCCTGTGGTTCCGCCACCTCAGCCTGTTCGGGCTCTCCCGCCCGAGCCACGCCCGCTCCCTGCCTCCGTCGGTCCTCCAGCCGGTGCTCTCGCTCGCCGGACTCTTTGTACTGATCCCGCCGACCCTGCGCGTCGTCGTGGCGACCGTCTTGTTCCTCGTGCTCGGGTTCGCCTGCGCCCTCGCGCTCCTGCGCGCGGCGGACCGGCCCCTCCGTCGGGAGTTCCAAAGCTCCGGGATCTCGTTGATCCGTCCGCTGCTCGACCACGTCGCCCTCCGGGACCCCGCGGCGACGCGCGCTCTCGAGGCATTCTTCGAGAAGTTCGCGTTCCCGGTCGACCTTCGCGTGAGCCTGCTCTCGTTCTCCCGGGGCGGCAAGCCGCACGCGACGATCGCGCTGCCGACCGTCCACCCGGGGCCGTTTGCCGCTCTGGGTGCAAGCGACCTCCCGAGAAAGCTGGCCGACCAGCTCGGGGGCGAAGCAGGGGTTGTCCTCGTACCCCATACCCCGTCCGACCACGACCTCGACCTTCCCGCCGGGTCCGAGGTCGACCGGATCGGCGCGGCGTGCCGTGAGGTACTCCACTCCTTCGGGCCCGCCCTCTCGGCCCGCGCGAGCCCTCTCGTGTCCCCGTATGCCGGGAGCCTCGCGCGGGCGCAGCTCATCGGCGATGTGGCGCTCGTCGTCGTCACCCAAGCGCCGGCGCCCACGGACGATATCGCATTCAGTGTCGCCGACCGCATCGCCCGCGAGGTAGGGCAGAACGAGGGGATCCGTCTCGCGCTCATCGACGGACACAACTCCTACGTCGAAGGACAGGGCGACATCACCTACGGCACCCCGACCGCAGAGAAGCTGGTCGCGGACACCCGGGCCGCGGTCGCGGCGGCCCTCGCGGCGGCCCAGCCCGGC
>JBAWFC010000039.1:0-3091 GCA_049591535.1 Thermoplasmata archaeon
GCCCCCGCGCTCCGCGCGACGGCCGCCCCCGGGAGTTCCGCGCTCCCGCTCGAGCCCGCGGCCGGCGTCGTCGCGCCGTCCCTCCTCGACTCGGGAGTTCCGGCCCTTCCGCTCCCGGCCCGCACCCCCGGGGTCGGCGGGGGGCCCCTCGCGAGCGACCCGTCCAACCGGGAGCTCGACAACAACTCCGCCACGACCTCGGTCGCGCAGGTCGGACCCTCCAACCAGACGGTCGTCGTGGGGGCGACCGACACGACCGGGGCGACGCTCGTCGGCGACCCCGAGTACTTCTGCTGCCACGGATACTCCGCGGCGTACCGGACGAACAACGGCGGCGCCTCGTGGACGACGGGCTTCGTCGGTGCGAACGCGAGCTGGAACCAGGCGACGAGCTGGAGCTTCGGCGACTTCACCCTCGGCGAGCCGTCCCTGGCCGGCGGCGCCAACGGGACCGTGCTTTACGCGTCGATCTACGCCCAGCCGTGCGCGTACTACGCCGGCGGGGTGCCGTGCAACTCCACCCGCAATCTCACCGCACCCGCCGGGATCGCCGTCGCCCGCTCGACGAACGCGGGGGTGAGCTGGCTCGCCCCGGTGCCGGTCGACAACCTCTCGTGGTATCGCGAGTTCGCGATCGAGTGCTCCGACGTGATCTACTCGGGGGCGCTCCCGGCGAACATCTCGGACGAGCCGTCCCTCGCGTACTCGGCGGCATCGGGGCTCGCGATCGTCGGCTGGGACGTGTTCTCCTACGACATCACCCTCAGTTGCCAGAACGGGGTGGGCGCCTACAGCTACACGATCTCCTACCTCACCGACGTGTCGGTCTCGAAGAACAACGGGGCGACCTGGTCCGCGCCCCGCACGATCGGACGGGTCGCCTCCCTCACCCCGACCGTCGCGATCGGGCCCGCCCCGACGTACCCCCTCTCCGTCGTCTACGCCGACTACGTCAACGGGACGGCGAGCTCCTACGACTTCGCGTTCTCCCACTCCACCGATCGGGGCGCGGTGTGGAGCGCCCCGGCCGACATCGGCCCGGCCACGCTCGTCCACCCGACCCTCGGCGCCCCTCCCGACGCGTTCGTCCCGGCGACGATCCCGGTCCTCGCCGTGGACGATGGGGCGGGCTCGCCGTACCTCGGAACGATGTACGTCGTCTGGGGGGACAATCGGACCGGCTCCCTCCCCGGCCTCCCGAGCGTGGTCCTCTCCCGGTCGACCTCCGGCGGGGCGACCTGGTCCGGCGCGGTCGTCGTTGACGCGGCGTCCGCCCGCACGCAGTACCTCGAGCCGACGGTCTCGGTCGGCCCCGGGGGCCGCGTGTGGCTCGCGTTCTACGAGCTGAACCCCACCTCGGGGAACTACCAGCTCTACGGGCAGTATTCGGACGACGCGGCGTCCTCCTGGACCGCCCCGTTCGCGATCGCCGACGCGGCGAGCGAGCCCGGTCCGACCCTCGCCTCGATCGGGAGCTGGATCGGCGCGGCCGCGACCTCCGCCGGTCTCTATTCGGCGTGGACCGACTGCCGGTGGGCCGGGTGCTCCGAGAACAGCGTGACGGCCGCGTACGCCGCCCTCACGACGCCGGTGACGGTGACCGCCTCCGCGGCGGGGGTCTACGCCACGTCGAGCGCGGACGGCGTCACGACCGGCTCCCCCGCCCCCCTCTCTACGGCGTGGGACAACGGGGCGGCCGTGGGGGTGAACGTCTCCGCGTGGGTACCGTACTCGAACACGACCGAGTCGGTCGCCGTCTTCTCCAACTTCACCGGGATCGTCTACTCCACGACCACCTCCGTCTTCTTCGACTTCAGTGGCGGCTCGACCCTGCGCGCGAACTACGTCGCGGCGTCCGCCGCGTGGGTCGAGGGCACGGTCTCGCCGGCGTCGGCCGCCCCGACGGTCACGGTCGGCGGTACCGCCGTCGCGCTGACGCCGTGGAACGCCACCGCGCTCGCCTTCAACGCGACGGTCGAGGCGGGGCTGCGCTACTCGGTCAACGTGACCGGAAGCGACTACCGGACCTACCGCACGAACGTTTCGACCTCGGCGCTCCGCGCGAGTTCGTTGGACGTCGCGCTCGCTCGGACGGCCGGTTGGATCCGCGGCCACCTCCTCCCGACGACGGCGACGCTCACCGTCAACAACACGCCGGTCACGACCATCGCCCCCACGACGGGGCTGTTCAACGTCTCCGTCGGATGGGGCTCCTACTGGGTGAACGCGTCGGGGACCGGTCTCGACTCGGAGTCGCAGTACGTGACCGTGCTCCCCGGCGCGACCACGCTCGTGACGATCAACCTCGGCGGAGGGTGGCTCGACGGGGTCGTCTCGCCGTCGAACGCGACCGTGCGGGTCGACGGGACCGTTATCTCGGTCAGCGCCGGCACGTTCAACCTCACGGTGTTGGGAGGGAGCCACACCGTCAGCGCCTCGATCCCGGGCTACACGGGATTCTCGGAGACCGTGAACGTGGTCCCCAACGCGGCGACCACGGTCGTGATCTCGCTGACCGACCTCGGATGGATCCGGGGGACCGTCTCGCCCGTGACCGCGTCGGTCGAGGTCGGAGGTCGCCTCGTGCCGGTCGTCGGGGGGACGTACAACGTCTCCGTCGTGGGCGGGCCGACCTACAACGTCACCGCGTCCGCGCGGGGCTTCACCTCGGCCTCCCGGGAGGTCGGGGTGTCGCCGGGCAACGGCAGCTACGCCAACTTCACGCTCGCATCGCCCCCCGCGACCTGCACTACGGACTGCGGGACACAGAACACGACGCCCGGTACCGCCGCCACGACGGCCCTTCCGTACTCGTGGCTCGAGGTCGCGATCGCGGCGGTCGTGCTCCTGGGGGTCGCGCTCGCGGTCGCGTTCGTGCTGCTCCGCGGCTCGGGCGGGTCCGGGCCCGAAACCGCCGAAGACCCACCGGCGCCCCCACCGGATGAAGAGATATACGGAGCGGAGGGGTCGACCGCCGGAACGCCTCCGCCCGGCGACTCCCCGCCGCCGTCCTGAGGCAGGGAGACCCGATGGGAACGCTCCGCGATGGTGGGCCGTCGGCCCAACGCCCGCCCCCCGCGGCGCGCCGCGG
>JBAWFC010000040.1:0-18385 GCA_049591535.1 Thermoplasmata archaeon
TACACGATCATCCACCGGCGACCGCCCTCGGAGAACGAGATAGCCGACTTTTTCTCCGTCCGGGGTCCATCCGCCCACCGAATGATCCTCCAGCTCGAAGGGCGGGGCTACCTCTCCCGAACTCCCGGCCAAGCTCGAACATTGAAGGTGCTGCTGTCTCGCGAAGCTCTCCCGGACCTGGAGCAGCCCTAGGTCGCGACGAGCGCTGAACCAGCCGAGACCAAAGCGCGGGCCCCGGCTCATCTCGAAGCCAGTGCCTTCGTGACGGCCCCGAACGAGCTCCGTCTACCCGACGACTCCGGAACGCATTGATGACGCCTTGGCGAAGCAATTATACTACCAATTGCGCTAATCCGCTCGTGACGTCGGACACCTCGCCTACCACCATCACGCTCCCGGTCTTCGTTCGAGAGGCACTGTCGAAGTACAAGACCCGGGGAAAGTCATACGGGGATGTGATCCTCGAATTCATCGAAGAGTATCCCACTCGGGAGTTCCTGGACGAGATGGATCGTAGGCTTCGAGAGGAGCCCCGGATCTCCTTGAGCGAGCTTCGCAAACGCAGAGCCTACTGAAGTGGCGTACGCTATCGTATTCACTCGATCGGCCGCGAACGAACTGCTGCGCCTTCCGAGAGCAATCCGCCGCCAGTTCGATACCGGGTTCGGCGAACTCTCGCGATCACCTTTTCGGCCCGTTTCGGGCGCACTCGATATTCACGCACTCAAAGGAGGGCGCGGCCTCTGGACCATGCGCGTGAGGGGCTATCGGGGGTTGTATCGGGTCGTCGGGGATGAGGTCGTCTTTGTAGCGTTTCGGCCCCGACCTACGGCGTACAGAGATCTCTCCACCATCTGAACCTTCCTCGGCACGCACGCCGCAGTGAATCTTTGGCGGCCCTCGCTCGATAGTGCCGCGCATCCTGGGGAGGAAATCATCGAGCGAGTCCCGGCGGGCCCGTAACCCTCGTAACCTGGGTCAACGTCGACCACCGAGCGTATATATCATCGCAAGATATATCTGGTGTGACGGCCCGCACCGCCCTTTCCGTCCCGGCAACGTTCCTGCGCATTTGGGAGGCGAAGGGAGCGGTGCCATTTTCGCCGCGGGAGGTCGAGGAGCTTACCGACAAGACCGGTGTCGCCAACTACGTCACACTCTCTCGACTGACGCGAAGTGGCTGGCTTCTGCGACTTAGTCGGGGCCGGTACGCGACCGCGGAACCCTTGGTCCTTATGGACAGCCACCTGCGGGACCGGCTCGCGCCGTTCCGGAAGAGATGCTTCTATCCGATTCTCCAGCGAGCAGTGGCGTCGATCCTCCAGGTGTACGCGGGGGAGGTGACCGCCGTCGCCCTCTTTGGGTCCGCCGCGCGCGGCACGGACAGCGCTGAGAGCGACCTCGACCTGCTCGTGCTGGTAGAGCGCCGGTCTAGCTCTCCCATGGACGACGCCAGAACCCGGGCTCGAATCGCCCGGCTGTCCGCCGATGCCCGAATGGAAGAGTGGGAGACCACCCGGCACTTTCACCAGGTACAGGCCGTCATTGCGGACCACTCCGACCTTGACCGGCCGGGCCCATTGTTCCTCGATCTCCCGCAGGATGCGCGGATCCTTTGGGACCCCACGGGCATGCTGAAGGGGGGGCTCCGCCGGTTCGCATCGCGGTTGCGGTCGGCTGGCGCGCGCCGGCGGTATTCGCGCGACCTCGGCCCGTATTGGGACCTCGGTCGAGCATTCGGCGAGGACGCGCTGTGAAGGGAAACCCGCGGTTCGCGGCAGGAACCCTCCGACGTGGCCTCGACGCGCTCGAGGGAGCCGAGGCCGCCTTCGAGCGCCGGAGGTACGCTCTCGTCGTATCGCTGGCTCAGCAGGCGGTCGAGCTCGCACTGAAGGCGGACTTGCGGTGGGCGGGAATCGACCCTCCTCGGCAACACGATGTCGGCGATATCCTTCTTGCCCGGGGCGCGAAGTTCCCGGCATGGTTCCGCCCCGAGGTGCCGTACCTGCGCGAATCTTCCGAACTACTCGCCCGTCTTCGCGAGCCGGCCACGTACGGAAGCCCGTCGGAGGATCGATCTCCGACCGATCTCTTCGCCGACCCGACCGTCGCGCAGGACGTTCTGGGGCGGGCGCGCCGAGTATGCGCCCTCTCGTCCCGGTTGGTCGGCCCGGACGTCGGCCTCACCGATGCCGAGGCGGTGGCACGACCGTGAGCCGAACGCCGACTCACGCGCAGGGGCAGTACCTAGCCTACATTTACTGGTACACGAAGGTCCACCGGCGACCTCCCTCGGAGAACGAAATCGCCGAGTTCTTGGCAGTCCGGGGGCCGTCCGCCCATCGAATGATCCTTGGGCTCGAGAACCGCGGTTACCTCTCCCGAACCCCCGGCCAACCCCGGACCCTGAAGGTACTACTGCCTCGCGAAGACATTCCGAATCTGGACTGACATCCTTCCACGGTTGAAACCGTGGAAGGATGTCAGATCTTGTCGAAAGAGCGAGTCTTCGGTTTGGTCGTGATTCCCTGCACGAAGGGTCTCTCCGGCGTGGGACACTCCGGGGGTGCCTTCCACCAACCGGTTGGACGCGCGAGCAGTTCGACCAACTTCTATGTTGGCCTACCAAGAGAACCCCCTCCGCGGCATCGAGTGGCACGAGGGTCGGCAACGCGTCCTGGGGCGTACGCTAGGTTCCGTGCATACAAACCAATCTTCCGTGGCCCGTCCTCGTCAAGAAGACGCATCCAACGGAGGAAATCATCGGGTGAGTCCCGGCGGGCCCGTAACATCCGTAACGGTCTGGCCGCGGCCGCCCCCTCGCGGTCAGATGCGGGGAACACCTTCGGGTCCGTACAAGGGGCACCGACCCGTGCTTCCGGCGAGTCATGGTTGTAACCCCGCGCTGTCCATACGTTCGCCGTGCGCGAGCTCCTCCTGACGCCCTCCGGCCACCTACGGTTGACCGAGGCAGAGTCCCCGGAGAACGAGGTCGCGGGAGACCGGGCCACCTTGCGCGCCCTCGCTCCCGCGTTCGCGCAGGACCCGAGCGAGGGGCTCCTACGCTTGGCAACCCTACCGTCCAAGGAAGAGCTCTCCCCTGTCCTCACCTATTGGAGACGTTTCGGGGAGCGCTACCTCGAGGTCCTCTGCCGCGTCCCGGAGAGCTCCTCGGGCCCGCTACCACCCCTTCCGCCCCCCCGGGAGGTACTCGCGGAGATGACGGGCGGCGCCCCACCCATGCGCGGTGGGGAGTATCTGCGCCCCGAGGCCATGGAGCGGATATGGACAGATCTCGACGACTACGTCCACCGCGACATTGCAGCGCACCCCGGTGGTCTTTCGCCGTGGTTGCGCGCGCGCAGCCCTCTCTGGCACCGCGTTGGCCGCGTCTGCTTCCACTTGGCCGAAAACAAGCACGATGCTGAGCGCCCGTTCGCGTTTCTTGCCACCTATGCGCCCCGACTGCTCGACGGCCAACGGGTGCAGTATCAGCCGCTGGGTCGTGCTTTGGAGGAGCAGGCGAACCCGGAGAACCGGCAGGCCCTTACCCGGCTTCTAGCTCCGGTACAGGAAGCCTCGGGGAAGTGTCCGTGGGTGAAAGCCTTGGTTGAGTCCGGGGAGATCTTCCACCCGCTGCGCTGGACGCCTAACGAGGCGTACCAGTTCCTGAAGGATGCGCCGCTCCTCGAGGCGAGCGGGCTCCTGGTGCGCGTTCCCGACTGGTGGTCCCAGCGGCCAGCGCGGGTGCGCGTCACCGCCTCCGTGGGCCGATTGCGGGGGTCCTCCTTTAGTGCCGAATCGATGCTCGACTTTCGGGTCGACCTAGCGGTGGAGGGCGAACCGCTCACGCCTGCGGAAACGGAGACGCTTCTGGCTGGAGGGGATGGCCTGCGCTACCTCAAGGGCCGCTGGGTGGAGGTGGACCGGGAGAGACTCGAGGAAGCGCTCGCCCAGTGGAAGCAGGTGAAGCGCGACGCGGGCCCGGAAGGAATCTCCTTCCTCGATGGGATGCGTCTCCTGGCCCGCGCTCCTCTTAAGCCCGAGCTCGCCCCATTGTTTGATCGGGAGTCGGCAGCTTGGTCCGATGTCCGAGCCGGCCCTTGGCTCGCGGAACGACTCGGCGAGATGCGTGCGCCGGACGCGTTGAAGGGAGCGTTACCCGGCCCGGAGCTGCACGCCACGCTTCGCGGGTACCAGGAGACCGGCGTACGCTGGCTGCACTTTCTCTCGCAACTGGGCTTCGGCGCCTGCTTGGCCGATGATATGGGTCTCGGCAAGACCATCCAAGTGATATCCCTCCTCCTCGTCCAAAGGAAGCAACCCGGGCGCAGACGTAGCCCTGCGCTGCTGGTGGTGCCCGCCTCGCTGCTGGCAAACTGGAAATCCGAGATAGAACGGTTCGCACCGTCGCTCCGCATCCGGGTGGCGCATCCGTCGCTAGAACCGATGGAGAAGTTGGCAGGTGCCTCTACGGAGCCGGCCCGCTCCGTCGCCGGGCTCGATGCCGTGCTCACCAGCTACGGAATGCTCGTGCGTCAGGAGTGGTTCACCACGGTGTCTTGGAGGACGGTCGTCCTCGACGAGGCGCAGGCAATCAAGAATCCCGGCACGCGTCTATCACAGGTCGTCAAGCGGCTCCGGGCCGACGCACGCATCGTGCTCACCGGCACTCCGGTAGAGAACCGTTTGACCGACCTCTGGTCGATCTTCGATTTCCTCTCCCCCGGGCTGCTGGGCTCGTACGCCGCGTTCCGGGGGTTTGTGAAGCGGCTCGATCGCCGCCCCGAGGAACCGTACGCCCCGCTGCGGCAACTGGTCGCCCCGTATCTATTGCGCCGGATCAAGACGGATCGGTCGGTGATCTCCGATCTGCCGGACAAGACCGAGGTGAACGTGTTCTGCCCTTTGGCCCGGAAGCAGGCGGCCCTCTACGGTCAGGCCGTGCAGGAGCTTGCGGGTTCGCTGGCCGGAGCGGAGGGGATCGCGCGGCGCGGAGTGGTCCTCTCGTTCCTCCTCCGATTCAAGCAAATCTGCAACCATCCGGCGCAGTGGTTGGCCCTAGATCAGTACCCTCCGCAGGAGAGTGGCAAGTTCGTGCGCTTGCAGGGCCTTTGCGAAGAGATCGCGGCGCGACAGGAGAAGGTGCTGGTCTACACTCAGTTCCGCACCCTAACCGAGCCGTTGGCCCGGTTCCTGCGGTCCTCCTTCGGACGCCCCGGGCTCGTGCTCCACGGGCAGGTCCCCGTGAAGCGTCGCCAGCAGCTCGTGGACGAGTTCCAGCGCGAAGACGGGCCGCCGTTCTTCGTGCTCTCTCTCAAGGCCGGGGGTACGGGCTTGAATCTGACCGCCGCCTCGCACGTCATCCACTTCGACCGTTGGTGGAATCCGGCGGTGGAAAACCAGGCGACGGATCGTGCCTATCGTATCGGGCAGAAACGAAACGTCATGGTGCACAAGTTCGTCTGCCAAGGGACGGTCGAAGAACGAATCGACGCAATGATGGGGGAGAAGACGAACCTCGCCGGCGAAATCCTGGAGGGGGGCGCACCCCCGATGATAACCGAGATGAGCGACCGGGAGCTGCTGGAGCTCGTCCGGCTCGACATGGCGGCGCTGGGGGAGGACTGAGCGCTTGGGATGGGGAGGGTGGGCGCCGTACGTGCCAGTGGCGCAGCGGCGAGCCCAAGCGGCCCGCGAGATGGAGCGGCTCCAGCGGAAGGGAATGAAGGTCCAGCCCGTTCGGATCAATGGCCGCCAGATCACCCGAACGTTCTGGGGCGATGCCTGGTGTGGGCATCTGGAGAAATTCAGCGATTATGAGAACCGGCTCCCGCGTGGCCGCTCCTACGTTCGCAACGGGGCGGTCTGTCATCTCGACATCCAAGCGGGACGAATCTCGGCGAAGGTGAGCGGATCCGAACTCTACGACGTGAATGTCAAGATACGGCCGCTTCCCCGGGAACGTTGGACGCGCGTGAAGTCGCTCTGCGTGGGGCGAATCAGCTCGGCGCTGGACCTCCTGCAGGGGCGGCTGTCCGAACGGGTGATGTCGATAGTCACCGACCGGAGCCGAGGGCTTTTCCCGGGTCCCCGTGAAATGACGCTAAACTGCTCTTGCCCGGACTGGGCGGAGATGTGTAAGCATGTGGCAGCCGTCCTCTACGGCGTGGGAGCCCGTCTTGACGAAAGCCCCGAGCTTCTGTTCCGCCTGCGTGGCGTGGACCACCTCGAGTTAGTGGACCAGGCCTCGGTCCATGCGGTCGTTGCCAAGGGTCCGTCCCGAGCCGGTCGGAGGTTAAGCGAGGATCGGTTGGGAGAGGTCTTCGGGATTGAGATCGCACCGCCTGACGCTGCGAACGAACGGAAGTCTACGAGGGCGCGATCCGGGACGACCCCTGCGCGGAGACGATTGCGACCCGTGGGCGCTCGGGCGCGGGAAGTCGGCCCGCGCCGTTCTCGAGACACCCAGAGGAAGCGGCCGCAGCGGCGGGCGGCAACGCGGTGAGATCGCCGGCCGGAACGAGGGACTCGAGGCCGTGGTCTGGTCGGAGGAGCCGGGACGGACCGTTATCCCGGCCTCGAAGTCCCAGTTGACTCGTCGCCCGGCCCTCCGAAAGGGAGGAGGGTTACGCTACACTGACAGGGTTCGTAGGTCCCTCCGACACCCGCAGCCCTCAGTCCGAGACGGGTGTGACAGTAATCCGGGGAACCAAGGACAACACACCGACCCCCCGGTCCCTGCGGGAAGATCAGCCAGAGGCGTCCTCACGAGCATCTTGTCGGAAAGGGCTAAGGTCGAGTACAACGTACCTCCACCATGAAGCGTGGATTTACGGTCAAGGTCTACAAAGCGGAGGAAGGGGGATATTGGGCCGAGGTCCCCGAGCTTCCCGGCTGCGCGACGCAGGCGGAGACGCTCGAGGGCATCCGACGGAACATCACGGATGCCATTGAGGGCTATCTAGAGGTTCTCGCCGAGAGGGTAGCTCCGGCCCGTGCCGCTCCGGAGGAACACCCAGTCCGGACCTTCCGAGTCGAGCTGGCTACGGTTTGAGAGTTGGGCGGCCTCGGCAACATCTCCCCGCGTGAGGCGATCCGCGCCTTCGAGCGTGCGGGGTGGAGGTTTCGGCGCCAGACGGGGAGCCATTACATTATGTCGAAGGACGGAGTCTTCGGTTTGGTCGTGATTCCCCTGCACGAAGGGTCCCTCAAGCGTGGGACGCTCCGGGCGTGCCTTCGGGTCGCCGGTTTGACGCCCGAAGAGTTCGACCACCTTCTGTGACGCCCCTACCGGAGAAACCCCTCCGTAGCGCCAGGCGACCCAGGAGTCGGTAGCACATCTTGAGCGTGCGCTTGGTCCCCTCAGGGCACACCAATCTCCAGCAGGAAGTCCTCGTCAAGAAGACGCATCCAACGGAGGAAATCATCCGGTGAGTCCCGGCGCGCCCGTAACACTTTCCTTAGAGAACGCATTCCGGCCGCCTCCCCCGGCTGGAGGGAGGGGCCCCGTGGCTCACCCGAGGACTCGGTGGGCTATCCCCCGCGGATGGAAGGCGTCGGGAGTAGCCCGTGATCCCGACGGGATTGGCGCCGGCCAATCCGGAGGGGGAGGTACGGCAGGTCCTCCGGACACTCTCCGATGAGTCCGGTCACTGCGTTGTTACATCGCCGCCCGACGGGGGTCTGCGGGACGACGGAATACCGCGAGTGCTCCGGGGAGGGGACCGCTCCTGCTCCCACGAGTGGGAAGCCCGCCGGCCACCGGAGCTCGCTTCGAACGTCCGGAATAGCCAACTGTGCCTCAATCTCCGGACGATTCATCCGCTGGTAGCTCGACCCTCGTCAGAGTCGGACCTTCTGGCGGTCGCTCCGGAGGTGGTCGAGCACCGGGAGCCGGCGGTACACTTCTCGCGTACGCCCGCAGCGTGGAACGCCCCGATTCTCACGCCGATGGGGTCCGCCGCCCCGATGTGGCTTGGCCCCGGCCCTGCCGAGCACAACGTCGGCGGTCGAACGGCCCGTCGTGCCCCGACGGCGAGTGGGGGCGTCGGGTTGAGTCGAACGAAACCTTCGCCTCTGGACCGGCCCGTCTTCATCCGGAAGACACTTGCCGACGCAAATCCAGGGCTGCCGGGACCGAGCGCGGATGCGCACCTACTTGCCGGACCTCGGAAGGCTATCGAGTAATCCGACGAGTGCAGCGTCGAATGCGTCCGGCCGGGAGAGATTCAAGAGATGGTCCGCTCCGGGAACGAGCTGTACTTGGGCGCCCGCAATCCCGCGCGCGAGGAAGTTCGCGCAGTGGGGCATCGCCGGATTATCGCGGTCGCCGACCAGGATCCGGGTCGGGACGCGGATCTCCTTCAGCCGAGCCGCGGCCGGCTCCCCTTCGGGCGTGTCGAACCGGCCGGACCGCTCCTCGAAGATCTCCTTCGGGTTCTCTCGGACCATCGTCCGGAAGAGGTCCAACGCGCTTCCGGTCAGCGCGGAGGCCCAGAGTTGTCGCAGGTACTCGGTAGCTTCCTCGAGCTTTCCCGAGGCCCAGGCCTCCGCCGCCGCCTTGGACAGCATTTCGTCACGCTCGAACGTGGACTTTCCACCGGGAACGTGGTCGTAGTCCATACCCGAATACCCGGGCGCGATAAGCAACAGTGCTCCCACTCGCTCGGGGAATGCGAGCGTCAGGTCGAGCGCGATCCTCCCTCCCATGCTGGGGCCGACGACCAGCGGCCGCGCAAGGTCTAGGTGGTCGAGGAGAGCCACCAGGTCGCGAACGGCGGAGTACTCCGACGTCGCGGGAGAGGAACCCCCGTACCCTCGGACGTCGTAGCGCACCGCGCGGTGCTCGCGGGCAAGCAGCGGGAACTCGCGGTTCCACATGCGCCGATCGGCGATCCCCTCGTGGAGGAGTATGATCGGCTGGCCCTGCCCTCCCACTTCGTAGCCGAGCTTTCCACCGGGCACGTCCAAGGTCCTCGACGCCACGGAATCGTTCATCGACCGACGAACCGGTCCCGGTCCTTTAAACACAGGGCGAGGTCGTGAAACGGCTTCCTCGGGATCGGCTACGGCCCCTCGGCTGGCCTCGCATGCGGCGCAGACCGAGGCGAGCCCCTACCCGGTTCCCGGTCGTCGACGTGCCCGATCGGCTCCGCTGCATCTGCCGATCGGCTCCCCGCGGACCGGGGCGGACGACACCGTAGGGATCAATGGCCGCCGTCCGCTCGCTCGCGCCGTCAGAAGACAGCGGGTCACGAGCCGAGCAACCCCGGTTTCGACCCCTCCGTTCGGGCGGGGCCTCAATGTTCAAGTAAGCCTACGCGGGTCAGGGCCTGTTCATGCCGGCGGACAAGAACTCCGAGCACGGAGAGGGAGCGACCCCGGAATCCGGGGCGGACGGAGCGCAGCTTGTCGACCGCATCGAGGAAGAGCTCGACCTCCTCGCCCGGAACGTCGATATCGTCGAGAAGCTCTCCAAGAGCCCGCCGACCGGCATCATCCGCCTCTCGGAAGCCCTGCACCTGCCGATCCATAAGACCCGCTACTCCCTCCACCTGCTCGAACGGGAAGGCGTGATCCAGCCGTCGGCGGACGGAGCGGTGGTCACGGACAAGGCGCGGGAGTTCTGGACCAAGCTCGACGCGAGTCTCAACCGGATGGCCGCGCTGGTGCAACATCTCAGGGAACGCGCGGCCGAGCACGAGAGCCGGCCTCCTCCGGGTCGGAAAGGCTATTAGCGCGATGCCTGCTCGGCGCCCCCGGTGCCGCCGTAGCTCAGCGGCAGAGCGATCGGCTGTTAACCGAAAGATCAGCGGTTCGAAAGGACGACGGGACCGGTCCGTCGCCCCCCAATTCCGCTCGGCGGCGCCTTCGGACCGGTCGCGGTGGGCCCGTAGCTTAGTTCGGCCGAGAGCGTCCGGCTCATAACCGGTTGATCGACGGTTCAAATCCGTCCGGGCCCACGATCACTTCGTGATAGAACCCACGTCGAAAGGGCCCGTCAAGGGGGTGGGAAGTGCCCCCCGGTTTCTCCCCCTGCCCAGCCCCCCATCCGTTCGCGGCTGTAGCCGGCCGGTGAGGTCGCGTGACCCCCCGAGACCTCGAAGCGCTGCGTCATCGATTTCATTACGGTTCCGGCCCGTCGTTGGCCGGACCGCTCTTCGGCAAGATTTCGAGAAGTCGGGGTCGCAGGATGGAGTACAGGATAAGGCTGAAACCAGCGGCCTCTAGGGCGGCGCTCGAGATCCATGCGGCGAGGAGGTCGTGGGTCGCAAGCTCGTAGATGATGCCGGCCACCCCCGCCCCTACCGTAACGACGGCGAATCCGGCCCCCATGAACGCGATCGACGCGTCGTGGGTTCGGGTGTACGCTCGAAGGCTCGCGTAGGCGATACCTGCCCCCACGAGGAGCACGAATCCCTCGATCCCCCGTAACAGCCAGATCGGGTCGATCATCGAACTGACTTCCGTACCTCGGTCCACATTCCTTGGATCCGGTCCGCGGCATCCTCACGGACCACTACGCGGACCCGTGGCTGTCCCTGTATGAACTCGAGATGAATCTCCTTCAGACGGCTGCGGAACAGCTCGACCTTGTGGCCGTCGCGAGTGATGGCGAGTCGGCTGACGTATACCAAGTGCTCACCTTCGAGCTCGCGTAGTTTCCGGTAGATCGAGCTCTGCGGCAAGTGCGTGGTCACCACGAGCGAGTGTCCGTCCCGCTCCCCGCTGCTCAGTGCGGAAAGGATCGCGAAGGCGACCGGGTCCCCGATGGCCGCCAACACATGGCGCTCGTCTTCCCTGAATCCGGGGGGGGAGGCGGCCGTCGCCTCGGGCGCGCCCGCGTTCGTTGAGACCATCCCTCCCCGTGTCGGTTCCCCGGCTGCGGCGATGATAGGCAACCGGGGCCATGACCCTATCGTCGCACCTCCGGAGCGTACGCGAAATGCGCCGTCGACCACGGGTCCGCGTTTGCGTCGCTGGGGAGATTACCATGACCGTACCCTTGTGAGCGAGGATTCTCCCTCGTTGCTCGCGGGAGGACCGCTCCCGGCGGTTGGGCGGCCCACGCGCTATTCGGTAGCTCGCAGCGGGCGCTCGGGTGACGGGCTCCCCGGATCGCGACATCCCCTCATCCCACCACAGGCCCGGGGACGCTTGATGGCGCGGCCGCCTCTCAAAGTTGGGACTCGGCTCTTGGAATCAGCCGAAGTAGCTTATGTAGAATTTTCGTCCTGCTCTCCGGTGAGACGAGATGACGTTCACGGACGACCTGGCGCTGGTGCTTGACCTGTTGATCTTGGTGGCCGTGGCCGTGTTCTACACGGGGTTCATGGTGTGGTTCGAAATGCACCGGGACGACCGGGTCCGGGCCCAGACTCACCTCCGGATGGGGGCGATCCTGCTGGGGGCGCTCGGTGCGGTCTTGGGGCTCTTCGCGCTCTGGGGCGAGTTCACGTGGCCGTTGAACGCCACCGTCCCGGTGAATGGGGTCCCGACGAACGTCCTCGCGGCCTACAACCTCCTCTTCTTCGATGCGCTCCTGATGCTCGCGTTCCTCCTCGTCGCGTTCGCGATCGCGGTGGTCACCCGCCTCCCGACGCACATGGTGGGCGTGCTCGGGGTCGTCATTGGAGGAGGAATCATCTACTACGGATATCGCGCGTGGACCCTCTCCCTCACGGAGCAGCCCTTCGACACCCTGTTGCTCTTCCTCGGGTTCGGCGCCGTCGCCATCGGGAGCTATCCAATCTCCCTGTATCTGGACTGGTTCGTCGTGGGTCCTAGCACTCCGGGGGCGGACCCTCTCCCCTCCGATCCGAAGCCTCGGTACCCGATGATGTGGAACGCTCTGATCGGGATCTTCCTAATCCTGGTCATCCTGGCCGGGGTCGCCGCTCTCTACTACGGCTACGACACTGCGTGGGCCCACCTCGCCGCCCCGCCGTGAGGCTGAACCGCTGAATTCGGAACAGAAGTCAAGGAGACGGGAGAATCCCATGAAGGCGTTCGTCATGCAAGCGATCAGCCGAGTGGCCGTCGTGGACAAGCCGGTTCCCGAACCGGGTCCGAATGATGCGATCGTGCGGACCACCGCGGCGCTGATCTGCACCTCGGACAGCCATACGGTGCGTGGGGCGATCGGCGACCGGCACAATCTCACGTTGGGGCACGAATCCGTCGGCGTGGTGCATCGGCTGGGCACCGCGGTGGAGGGGTTCCGGGTGGGCCAGCGCGTCGCGGTCAATGCGATTACGCCGTGTTATGTATGCGAGAACTGCCTGCGCGGATTCCCATCGCAGTGCACCGAGTCCCTCGGGGGGTGGAAGTTCGCGAACGTCAAGGACGGCGCGATGGCCGAGTACTTTCACGTCAATCAGGCGATGGCAAATCTCGCGCCCATCCCCGACAGCCTTCCGGACGAGAAGGCGGTCTACACCTGCGACATGATGTCCACGGGGTTCATGGCGGCCGAGCACGCCGCCATCCCGCTGGGCGGTAGCGTGGCCGTGTTCGCCGCGGGGCCGGTCGGTCTCATGGCCATCCAGGGGTCGAAGCTACTCGGCGCCGGAGAGGTCATCGCGGTGGAGAACGTTCCCCGTCGGCAGGCCCTCGCCCGGCAGTTCGGGGCGGACGAGGTCGTCGACTTCACCGAGGGGGACCCCGTGCACCGGATCCTCGAGTTGACCGGTGGTAAAGGAGTGGACTCGGCCATCGAGGCGCTCGGAGCGGAGGAGACGTTCATGAACTGCGTGCGGGCCACGCGGCCGGGCGGCACGATCTCGAACGTCGGATACCACGGCGAGGGCGACTACGTGCGAATCCCCCGGCTCGACTGGGGGGTGGGCATGGATGACAAAACGATCCGGACCGGACTTTGTCCCGGCGGTCGGGAGCGAATGACCCGGCTGATGCGATTCCTCTCTACCGGGCGGGTCGACCCGACCCCGATGACGACGCATCGATTCCCCTTCGCCGACATCGAGAAGGCGTTCCGAATGATGGACCGGAAAGAGGACGGCATTATCAAGCCCCTCATACTGTTCTAATGCCAAGGGGCGTTCCAGCGGGTCCTCGAAGCGATCGCGAGTTTGCCCTCCGACCAGTGCCTCTCAGAGTGAGGTGCGCGGAGAGGGATTTGAACGCTCCGAGGGTTCAAATCCATCGATTCACGCACAGGATGTAGGGGAGCACAAGTGAATTTTTCCAATCCCCCCATGCGAGCGTGGGCCAGCGGTTCGACCGACCGAACGACGCAGGCACAGCCCGCGGACGGTCGGTGGGCTCAACGCCGGGCTCCACGCGTCGTTCGGGACCTGACACCGTACGAGGTTCAGTCCGTCCGGGTCCAGTGCGTCGGCGACCGCCACCGCGACGAGGGTGGAGCGATGCCCACCGGAGGAGCCGATCGTGCCGTCCCGACGAACGGCTCACCGCATTCCGTGAACCGAAGACCCGGCCTCGGGCGCGGCTCAGGTGAACTCCTCGCGCTCGAAGAGCCGGAGACCCCCCACGGCCGTTACGACGAGATAGCCCAGCATGATCAGCACGCCTTCGGCGATCCCCGCGACGGTGTAGACCTTGGCGACCACGGTCTTCTCGATCTCTCCGTGCATCAGCACGAAGGAGCCCGAGAGCCCCCAGTTGACCGGCGGGTTGAAGACGCTCCCGACCGTGCCCGAAGCGTAGGTGATGATCATCCACGGCTCGATGTGAGCGAGAGCCGAAACGAAGTCCTGGAGGATCGTGAAACCAAAGAGGAGGAGCAGCGCCGTCAGGACGAAGCCGTAGGCACTCGTCTTGAACAGGGAACTGAAGACGAACGTGACGCCCACCACGGCCGCGAGGTAGAGGAAGGCGAGGAGGACCGAGACCCCGAGCTGCCAGGGGAACCCGCCCGCCCCGAAGTAGAAGATCCCGTTCGCCAGCAGGATGCCGAGGTAGAGGAGAAGCGTGGAGGCGGCCGCGACGTAGACCGCGAGAAACTTTCCGAAGTAGACCGTCGACCGACGTACCGGCAGGCCCATGAGGAAGTAGCCGGTCTTGTTCTGGAACTCCCCGGCGATCGCGTCTCCGCCGAAGAGCACGGCCCCGAGCACAATGAGGTACCCGACGGCGCCTCCCCAATCGCCCCCGTAGAAGCTGACGTTGTTCGCCACGAGGGGGCCGCGGTAGTGGCCGACCACCACCGTGAAGATCGCGCCGATGAAGACGATGATCCCGACCATCGCCAGGAACCGCCGCGACCGCAGGTACTCGCGCAGCTGGTAGCGGGCCAGCTTCGCGATCTGCCGGAGCAGCGGGGGCGCGTGGAACTCGGACGACGGGACTTCCGACGGGCTCGCCGTCGACGCACGGTCGATCATGGGGTCACTCTCCCTGGGAGATCTGGCTCAGGTAGACCTCCTCTAACGCGCTCTCCGATTCGGTGAATCCGACGACGCCGACGTCGAGGGCGACGAGGGCCTTCAACAGGCGCTCTGATCCCTCGGCCCCGCCGTCGACGGCCAGCCGCAACCGTTGGGGATCGATCTGAGTGAGACCCCGAACGCCGGGAAGCTGCGCGATCGCGCCCGCCGCGGTCGCGGACGCGAGGGGTCGAGCGAGGAGAACGTCGACCGAACCGTGGCCGTCCGAGAATCGGGCGATGACGTGGGGGAGCGTGTCGTAGAAGAGGAGCCGGCCGCGGTTGAGGAGCGCGACCTCGTCGCAGACGTCCGTCACCTCGCTCAGGATATGGCTGCTCATGAAGATCAACCGACGGGATCGCTTCAGGTCTCGTATGATGCTCCGGACCTCGGCCATCCCCCGAGGGTCGAGCCCCGTCGAAGGCTCGTCGAGGAGCACCACGGCCGGATCGTGGACGAGCGTCGCCGCGATATTCACGCGCTGCTTCATCCCCTTGGAAAACTGGCCGACCTTCTTGTCGGCCCACTCGGACATCTTCACTTCGCCGAGCACGGTCTCGATCCGATCCCGCCACTCGGACGGGGGGACCCCTCGGACGTCCGCCACCATCTCCAGCGCCTCTCGCGGGGTGAGGGAAGGGTAGATCTCCGGACTTTCGATGAGCACTCCGGCACCGGCCAAGGCGTTCGTCCGGTCGTGGCGGGTCGAGACACCATTGAGAAAGCACTCGCCTTCGGAAGGATAGATCATGTCGGTCAACAGCTTCAGCGTGGTCGTCTTTCCCGAACCGTTGGGGCCGAGGAATCCGACGCACTTCGGGCCCTCGATACGGAGGGTGAGGTGGTCCAACGCGGTGAACGAGCCGAAGCGCTTGGTGAGGTTCCGTGCCTCGAGGGAAGGAACGCTCACGGGGCACCTCCGTCGACGGAGCGAGGCCGTCGCACGTGGGGGCATCCCCGTGGCGGCACCGACCCATCCCCCGGGCACGTCACGGGCGCGCCTCCGCCGGTCGAAACATGCGCAGAACGATGGCCGCGTCGGGGAAGGTGACCCTCCCGGACGGGGGGCTCGGCCACTGTCCGACTCGCCCGAGGCCGTCGAGGCATGCAAGGAGCGCGATCACCAGCTGGTCCGGATCCCCTCCGGCGATCTCTCCGGACGCTTGTCCCTCCGTGATCAGCCGTCGCAGGAGCGTGCGGATACTCCGTCCGTGCTCTGCGAGTTCGCGCCGAAGCTTGGCGGGCATCTTCGAGCCGCGACCGCTCTCCTGAAGGAGTCGGAAGAGTTCCGGGGAGGTTCGCCTCAGCTCGATCATGTTCGTGACCATCCGTTCAAAGCGCTGGCCGGGGGTGCTGCCCAACGCCTGGGCCCGGGACGCGAGAACGGTCTGTGACTCAAGGAGGTTCCCGAACAGCGCGTCGAACAGCGCGTATTTCGTGCGAAAGTACCGATACGGCAGGCCCTGGCTCACGCCCGCCTCCGCCGCGATCTCGGCGATCGTCACGTTGCCGCCTTTTCGTGCATAGACGGCACGGGCCGCCGCGAGGATGCGTGCCGTGCTCCCGCGGCGGATCTGTTCGTTCGCTTCTTCGGTGCGCGGCATCGGGTGGTTTACTGTTGAATGAACAGTTCATTCATTTAAAACAATTCCGTGCCGGAGAGGGGGCATCTCAACCCGGACGAGGAGGTGTCCTTTGGGGCGTTCGTGCCTTCCGCCCCGGCCCGCGGCGGGCGGTCGCCGCGGGTCGCCCCCGGGGGGGCGGGGGAACGGGCCGGACCGGTCCCGCGAGGACGTTCACGGCTCGCCGATGCGGAGCGGTCCTCTTCAGGGGGGGCTGGCGAGGTGAGCCCGGGCCGTATCGAACCCGTAGAACAGCGCCGCGATGCCCGCCAACACGACGAGCACCAGGAAGAGTGCCAGGAGGGCGGTCCCCATCTTCGGATAACGGGGGAGCGAGTCGGACGCCGTCGGGGCCACGGCCGGCCCGGAGGGGCCGACCCCGAACCAGTCGAGGTAGAGCGTCACGGGCTAGCTGAGGACCGCGATGCCGCCGAAACCGAGGAAAAGGAGCAGCGTCTCGAGGGCCTCCTCGGTGAGCGACAGCGTGTGCGCGCGGTAACCGTAGCACATGATCCCGAACCCGATGACGACTCCCAGCATCCCCACGAAGTGCGTCGGTCAGCGCAGGTTGACCGCGATCCCGAACGCGAGGAGGAGGAGAGAGAGCAGTAGCAGCGAGTCGAAGAACAGCAGGTCATAGGAGGCGAGGACGTTGGACCCGCCCATCGAAAGGGTGAGGGGCCAGGTGAACTCGCCCCACAGGGCGATGATGCCGAGCAGGGCGCCCAGGAGGCCCGTCAGCAGGGCTCCCTCGCGAAGATGCAACTGGGCCCGGGCCCGGTCGCCGAGACGCATCGGGAGCCCGACCGTGAACCCCGTGTAGAACACCGTGCACGCGACCAGGATCCGCAGGTCGAGAACGATCGTCAGGTCGTCGGTGAACGTCCCGGTCGGGGCCTTCCGAGCCGGTCGTGGTTTCCGGGCGACGATTCGCACGGAGCTCGTTCCGCGCGGCTACGTCCAACAGGACCACCGCGCGTCGACAACGGCACCATCGGCACCTCGACCGGTTTTAGGGTATAACCCTCGTCCGTCAATCCGGATTGACCTTGCGGGACGCCACGGGTATCGCCGACCGTCGCGGGGCGCTGGGTGGACGCGGGCGCTGCGGAGCGGGGCGTTTCGCCCCGAACCCGAGGAGGTTGCGCGAGATGAGGTTCGGCGTGCCAGGAGATCGCGGGGGCAACACGGTGGAGCCTCCACCCGAGATCCGCGGCGAAGCCGTTGGGAAGTAAGTTCGAAGTGCTCAAGCGGGGCGTATCCTTCGACGGACCGGGTACCTGCATGAAGCGCGACCTGTTGTCGATCGGCGATATCTCCGCAGAGCTGCCAAAGCTGCTCTTGCGCGCCGCGGAGATGAAGCACCAGCGCGCGGCCCGACAGTTCTCGCGCCCGCTCCAGGACCGCAACGTGGCGATGGTCTTCGAGAAGCCGTCTACCCGCACTCGCAGCTCCTTCGAGATCGCGGTGCAGGATCTGGGAGGTCACGCGGTCTATCTCTCCTCTTCCGACATGCAGCTCGGCCGCGGGGAGACGATAGCGGATACGGCGCGGGTCCTCTCACGGTACTACGATGCGATCGTCTACCGCGCGTTTCGCTGGCAGAACGAACAGGAGCTCGCCCGGTGGGCGAGCGTCCCGGTCATCAACGCACTCGACGACCGGGAGCATCCCTGCCAGATCGTGGCGGACCTTTTGACGCTCTCGGAACGCTGGCACGGGGAGTTCCGCGGTCGTCACCTCGCCTATGTCGGGGACGGCAACAATGTCCTCAACTCGTTGGTCCTGGGCTGCGCGATCGTCGGGCTCGACCTGGTCGCCGCGATCCCCGCGGCGTACCGGCCGACCGAGCCGCTGCTCGCCCAGGCGGCAGAGTTCGGACGCGCCACGGGTGCCACCACTCGCATCGTCGCCGACCCGAAGGAGGCGGCCCGCGGTGCCGACGCGGTCTACACCGACGTCTGGATCTCGATGGGAGAGGAGGCGGAGGAGGCACGCCGCACGGCCGACTTCCAGGGGTACTCGCTGAGCGATGCCTTGCTCGACCTCGGCCGCCCGGGGGTCTTTGCCATGCACGACCTTCCGGCCCACCGGGGCCTGGAGATCACGGACGGCGTCATGGACGGCAGCCGCCAAGCCATCTGGGACCAGGCGGAGAACCGACTCCACGCCCAGAAGGCGATCCTCGAGCTCCTCGTGGGCACGCGGGCCGATTGACGCAACTTACGACCGAGATCCGGCCGAGGCTGTCTCCCGCAGCCAGCTCGGGCTCGGAGGGAACGCGATCCGGCGGGCGCACGTCGCGCCGCCGTTGCGGGCCCTCCGCCCGCGGCCGTGACGGCGGTCCGCGGC
>JBAWFC010000041.1:0-46613 GCA_049591535.1 Thermoplasmata archaeon
GCCGAACGCGCCGCGACCTCGGGACCGACCCACGAGCCGCCCGCGCCGACCCCGGAGTCGCTCGACCGGCTCGACCAGCAGCTCGAGCGGACCCGGGATCGCGAGCGACGATCGCTGGCGGAACTGACCCGGGCCCAGACGTCCCTGCACGAATTCGAGGAACTTCTCGGTGCGGGGGTCTGCCCTCGCTGCGGGCAAGCGGTACGGTCCAGCGAGTTTGAACCGCACCGGGACGAGGCCGCCGCGCTCGAACGGCGGGCGGAGGAGGAGCACCGGGCCGCCGGCACGGATCGGAGCCGCATCGAGGAGATCCGGAAGGCCCGCGAACGGTACGAACGAGCCCGCGACGCCTGGCTCCGAGTCGAAACCGAGCGGGCGGCCACGGCGATCGCCCTTCAGGGAGCCGAGGCGCGGTGGCGGGAGACGGAGGCCGCGGTGCGCCAGTCGGCGACGGTCGTCGAGGACGCACGCACCCGCGTGGCCGAATGCGGTCCGGTCGAGCTCCGCGAGCGGACGCTCCGGGCCGAGGTCGATTCGGCGGAGTCGGCGCGACGCCTCTGCGTCGCGCGCGTGGAGCAGGCCACGCTTGCGGCCGAGCAGGTGCGGGCGGCGGAGTCCGCGAGCGAGGTGCTCCGGGCCGAGGTCGATCGGATCGACCGGGAGACCGCGGCCGGGCGACTTCGGACGGAGGCGCGCGGACGGCGGATCGGGGAACTGCGCGAGTCCCTCACCGGTGCGGACGAGCGGGCGCGTGAGCTCCGCGCGGCGGAAGACCGCTGGGCGGCCCGCGTCGCGGCGGTCGAAGTCGACCAGCGCGCGCTCGTACGCGTCGACACCCGGCTCGACGAAGCCGTTCGGCGGCTCGCCACGGCCGAGAAGGGACGCGCCGAGCGATCGCGCCGCGTGGCGGAGGCCGTGGACCTCGAGGCGAAGGCGGCGTGGGTCGCGGGACCGTTCCGCCTCGCGGTTCTGACGATGGAACAGAAGCTGCTCGCCCACGCCCAGGCGGCGTTCGAACGAAACTTCGCCCGGTACTTCGCGGCCCTGATCGAGGACCCCTCGCTGGTCGCCCGCACCGACGTCGCGTTCACCCCGGCGGTCGCGATCGAAGGGGAATGGACCCCCGCGGAGGCGCTCAGCGGCGGAGAGCGCACGAGCCTGGCCCTCGCATTTCGCCTCGCACTCGCCCAGGTGGTCCGCTCGCTCGGGAACCTGCGCCTCGAGACCGTCCTCCTGGACGAGCCGACGGACGGGTTCTCGCCCGAGCAGGTCGTCCGGATGGGAGAGCTCCTCGGCGAGCTCGACCTCCCTCAGGTCATCCTCGTCTCCCACGAGGACGAGCTCGCCGGCATCGCCGACCGGGTCATACGGGTCGAGAAGGTCGAAGGCGCTTCGGTCCTGCGCACCGGAGCGAACGCGGCGCCGGCCGACCGCGGGACGGAGGGCGCGCCGCCCTAGGTGAGGACGTCCGCGAACGTCGTCGCGTCCCATGGGGCCAGCGACGCCACCTCGAGGTTCTCGGCGAGGTGTTCGGAGCTCTTCTGCCCCACGAGCGGAGCGAGCGTCCCCGGGGCCGACCGGGCGAACTGCAGCGCGGTCTGCGCCGCGCTGAGGCCCTGGCGCTTCGGGCCGCCCCGCGCGAGCTGGCCCTGCAGGAGCGGCACGCTCGTGAAGCACGCGATTCCCAGCCGCGCGGCCGCCTCGAACAGCGTGAGGCGGTCCTCCCCGACGAGCTGGTTGTGTACCGCCGCCGCTTCGGGCATGGCCAGGTTGAACGGGAACTGGACGAAACGAAACCCGTGCTGCTCGCCGCCGAGCGCGCGCGCGATCCGGACAGCCGACGCGAGGGAGAAGTAGCCTGCCTCGCTCCGGGGCACCCGCAGACAGTCCCACGTGGCGATCCCGTAGGCTCCCAGCGACCCCTCGGACCGGAGGCCCTCGTAGAATCCGAACGCCTCGGAAAGTCGGCGCTCGAACTCCTCGCGGCCGACGATCGGCAGCTGGGCGTCCGGGCCGTTGTGGAGGTAGACGAGGTCGATCGAATCGACGCCGAGGTTCTTCCGGCTCCGTTCGAACTGGTCGGCGAGATAGCGGGGGGTCATCGCGTGACAGTCGTCCACGATCTCCGACGGCTTCACGACGCCGCGCTCGATGAGCTCCTTTTGAACCCACTGTTCCGGAGGGAAGCGGGACTCGGCATCGGGGGCGAGGTACCCGCTCTTGGTCGCGAGGAACACCTCGTCCCGAGCGACCTCCCCCTTCGCGACGAGCCGCTCCAGTGCCCGGCCGATGCTCCGCTCCGCGCGCTGGTACCGGTAGTTGATCGCGGTGTCGAGCACGTTGACCCGGCCCGAGGTGAGGCAGATGGCCACCGATTGCTCCACCGCGAGGTCCGTCGGCCCGTCCGGCGACCCGATGTACGTTCCGAGCCCGAGCGACGTGAGGATCAGCTGACCGGGCGCCGTCCGGAAGTGGCCGAGCGGGAGGTGTCGGTCGTCGACGCTCCGGTCCCGGAACTGCCCGGTACCTTCGGGTGTGGCGGACCCGGCCAACCGCGACACGAACGGCACGGGGCGAGGTCGCTCAAAAGGTAGACCAACGACAGGGCGGCGGGGGGAGACCCCGCCACCGTGAAAGCGGGGGCCGGTTTCCGCCGACGCGGAGTCCATGCCCCGCCGGAAATACGGCCGCCTGCGAAAGCCGATCCCGCCGCTGAAACCGGACAAGTGCCGCTTCTGCCGCCTGTCGCGACCCTGCCCGGTCCACCCGCGGGTCCCGCGAAACTGAGCGGCGGCGCGCTCAGGGCAGCGCCGACGCGGGAGGCTTTTTCCCGGTCAGAAGGGGAGTCGCCACGCGCTCGTGGAACCGGTCGGCGGCGTGTCCGATCCGTTCGACCATCCGCGGGGAGATCCGGTCGCGGGCCTTCCCCAGCGCCGCTTCGAGCTCGAACCGGGCCTGCTGCCACCGGTAGAGCACCTCGGGATAGGCCGCCTCGTAGAGGAGGGTCGCACCCCCGGAGCGTCGGGAGGTGCGCGCCCGGCCGGTCAGCCGGTCCTTGACCGAGTCGTAGAACCGGGTGCCGGGGACCGGCACCGCGATCGAAACGGAGTACTCCTCCGGACTGAACCGCCGGAACAGCCGCAGCGTCGCCTCCATGTCGTCGAGCGTCTCCCCCGGATATCCGAGCATCAGGAACCAGAACTGCCGTATCCCCTCGCGTCGCAGGGCGTCGGCGGTCCGCTCGACGTGCGAGAGCCGGGTGCCCCGATTCATGAGGTCGAGCATCTTCTGGCTACCGGACTCGACGCCGACGTAGACCCTCTCGAGTCCGGCGACGCGCATCCGGCGGAGGAGGTCGGGTTTCAGTAGGTCGACCCGGGCGAGGCACTCCCACCGGAGGTCGAGGTGGCGGTCGATGAGCAGCGTCAGGAGCCGGTCGATCCACGTTCGGGAGACCCCGAAGACATCGTCGCAGAACCGGACGTAGTCTACGTGGTATCGGTCCTTGAGCGCGCAGAGTTCCTCGATCACGCGCTCCGGGGACTGTTGGCGAAACGTCCGTCCGAACGTCGGTTTGGAGCACCAGGAACAGTCGAACGGACATCCTCGGGAGGTCAGCACCGCCGCGCGCCGCTCCCCGGTGTGCCGCTGCCACTGCGAGAGGTACCGCTCCATGTCGACCAGGTCCCAGGCCGGGAGCGGAAGGGCGTCCAGGTCTCGCAGGAACGGACGCGAGGGGCCGCGGACCACCCGTTCGCCGCGGCGAACGACCAATCCGGCGATCCCGGCGGGGTCCTGGCCGGCGTGTACCCGGTGCGCGAGCTCTACAAGAGCTCCCTCGCCCTCGGCCGGAACGACCGCGTCGAAGCCGGCCGTGAGGTACTCCGCCGTACGGCTGGCCGAATCGGGGCCTCCGGCGACCGCGAACGCTCCGGCGGCCCGGGCCAGTCGCGCGATCTCCAGCGCGCGCGGATACGTGAGGGTCTTGGTGTGAACCCCCACCACGTCGGGTCGAAAGGACCGGAGGCGGGTGCTCACGGGTCGGGTGTCGCGCGCGAACGTGAGGTCGGTCATCGCCACCTCGACCCCCTGTCCCCGCAGATACGCCCCGAGGGTGAGGAGGCCCAGCGAGGGATACAGTTCCACGAACTTGCGTTCCATCGGGTCCTCGCGGGAGAGGTACGGGTCGACCAGCAGCACCCGCGGAACCTCGGCGATGCGAGCCGAACCGCGGTCAGTCATCCGAGCGCCTCCGGTGGGCGAGGACCCGGCCGCCCGAGATCGCGCCGACCGGGCAGTAGGGAACGCACCATCCGCAGTCCGTGCAGTTCGGGAGGACCTCGAGTCGCGTCGGCGTCAGCTCCATCGCGTTGGGCGGGCACACTCCGGTGCACAGGCCGCAGAGGACGCAGAGGTTCCGGTCGATATCGATCACGTTGAGGTGCGGAGCGCGGGGTTCCCGCTCCCCTGAGTTCGACCGGGTCTTCGCATTTAAAGCACCACTCGGGGGCGCGCGCGCCCTGACTCACGTCCCGGTCGCTCGGAGCTCGGGGTGCAGCGCCCGTCCGAGTGCCGCATATCCCGTCAGCGCGCACTTCACACGCACCGGAGAGAGGGGGATGCCCAGAGACTGGAGGACGTCGTCCCGCGAGACCCGGCCCGCGTCCTCGAGCGAGAGTCCGGCGAGCTTCTCGGTGAGCAGCGAGGTGCTCGCGACGCTGATCGCGCAGCCGTCGCCCTGGAAGCGGACCTCCTGGATCTTCTGGGACGCGGGGTCGATCTTGAGCCGCAGGGTGATGTGGTCGCCACAGAGCGGGTTGAACTCCTCCCCGACCCGGTCGGCTCCCTCGAGCGGGCCGAAGTTTCGGGGGGCGCGGTAGTGCTGGAGGATGACCTCCTGGTACATGTCGTAGGCCATGCGATCCTCCCCGGACTCGACTACGGGCCCACGCTATAAATCGGAGCCGGCCGACGGCGGTCGGACGGATTCCGGCGCGCGATGCGACGGGAGTGAGAGTTCAGCTTATAAACACACCCGGGTGTGTAAATCTGATGGCCGCCGCCGTCCCTCATTTCGACGAGTGGCTCTCGTCCGAGCAGGTACACGCGCTCTCGCGGGCGCTCCACGACCCGCCGTCGTTCGTGCGAGCCCGCGAGGACGCGCACGACCGGTTCCAGCGCCTGCCGATCGAACCGAACCCTCTCTACCGGGGGTACGGCTACTTCTCGAACGTCGACCTTTCTCGGCTGGACCCGAGCGCGCGCGGGGCTCCGGTGTCCCTCCCGAGACCGCTGGCCGATGCCGTCCGCGTCGTCCACGACGCGGGGGGAACCCACGTCCACCTCCCCGACGAACTTCGCTCCGCGGGCGTGACCGTCCGGACCCTCGCAGAGATTTGGACCGGCCCCGCCGATGGAGTGGATCCTTTCCTCCGGGGCGCCGAGGAGCCCGTGGACCGCCTCTCCGCACTCGCGACCGCCCTCCTGAACCGCGGGTACCGGATCGAGATCCCCGACGGGTACACGGCGCCGGTGAGGGTACAGGATATCGCCGTCCTCTCCACGGCGAACGAGGCGCTTTCCGTCCGACGTTCGGTCCGCGCGGGCGCCTCCGCGCAGCTCCTCTTCACCGAGGAGGTGTATTCGACGGCCGCGACCCCGACCGCCCAGCGGGTGTACGGCTCCAGTACCGACCTCGACCTCGGCGCCCGGTCCAAGACGGTGTTCCTTACCCTGCACTCCCCCGACCTCCGGACGGTGTCGATCTACCGTCGGACAGCGACCGTGGGCGAGTCCGCCCGGCTCGCATGGATCTGGAACGGCCTCGGCGGGTTCCGGACCAAGATGCGGAACCGCACCGTGCTATCGGGCGCCGGCTCGAAGGTCGACGACCTGCAGGCGTTCTACGGGGCCAAGGACCAGGCGTTCGACAGTTCGGTCGACATGACCCACGTAGGGACCGACACCCACGGCCAATCGATCACCCGCGGCGTGTTCAAGGACGACGCGCGGGGGATGAGCCGGGGGCTGGTCCGGATCGAGCACGAGGCCCGCCGGACCGTGAGCTTCCTGTCGGAGCATGCGATGCTCCTCTCGCGTGGCGCACGCTCCGATACGATTCCGATCCTTGAGATCCTCTGCCGGGACGTGAAGGCGACCCACTCGACATCGGTCGCTCCGGTCGACCCGGAGAAGGTCTTCTACCTCGAGTCCCGCGGCATACCGACCTCCGACTCGATCCGGATGATCGGGGAAGGGTTCCTCTCCTACGTGCTCGACCGCGCGCCGATCGCGCGGCTGCGGGACGTCGTGTACCCGATCCTGGCTGCCCGATGGGACGGCCACGACGTACCGTGGACCGCCGACGCGTATCCCGCGCTGCCCGCCCTCGACGTGTCGGGGACCGAGAACGCCCCCGAGTGGCGATTCGACGCCAAGCTTCGCTAGGCGACCCGGGTCCGGGTCCGCGCGGCCGACCCGTGGGCGGTGCACGTACGCAGGGCGTTGGGAGCGTACGCGGAACGCGAGGTACGAACGCCCGGTGGGCGGCCGCTCACGGAGGCGAGCGGTGGGGCACGGCGCCTATCCGACCGCGCCCGTCATCTCCAGCTGGATCAGCCGGTTCAGTTCGAGGGCGTAGTCCATCGGCAGCTCCTTCGCGAACTCCGCGAGGAAGCCCATCAGGATCAGGTGGATCGCGTCCGACTCGTTGAGACCCCGGCTCATCAGGTAGAAGATCTGCTCCTCACCGATCTTCCCCACGACGGCCTCGTGCGTGATGGTCGCGTCCTCCTCGTGAATCTCGTTGTAGGGGTATGTGTCCGAGCGTCCGAACTCGTCGGGAAGGAGCGCGTCGCATCGGACCGCCGCCTTGACGCCCGTTGCGCCCGGCGCCACGTGGAGCAGGCCGCGATAGCTCGTCTGTCCGCCGCGGATGGCGATCGATTTTGCGATGATCTTGCTCGAGGTATCCGGCGCCGAGTGGACGGCCTTCGCCCCCGAGTCGATGATCTGGCCCTCGCTCGCGAACGCCACCGACAGGATGTCGGCTCGGGCGCCCCGGCCCTTGAGGAACACCGACGGGTACTTCATCGTCACCTTCGAGCCCATGTTCCCGTCGACCCATTCCACGAGCGCCTGCTCGTAGGCGACGGCGCGCTTCGTGACGAGGTTGTAGACGTTCTTCGACCAGTTCTGCACGGTCGTGTAGCGAACCTTGGCGTACGGCTCGGCGACGACCTCGACGACCGCCGCGTGGAGGGAGTCGGTGGAGTAGACCGGGGCCGTGCATCCCTCGATGTAGTGGACCTTCGCGCCCTTGTCGGCGATGATCAGCGTCCGCTCGAACTGACCGACGTTCTTCGCGTTGATCCGGAAGTACGCCTGGAGCGGGATGCCGCACTCGACGCCGGGCGGGATGTAGACGAAGCTCCCTCCCGACCAGACCGCGCTGTTCAGCGCGGAGAACTTGTTGTCGTTGTAGGGGATGATCTTCCCGAAGTACTTGCGGACGATCTCGGGGTGCTCCTTCACCGCGGTGTCGGTATCGCAGAAGATGATCCCCTTCGCCGAGAGGTCCTCGCGGAGCTTGTGGTACATCGTTCCGCTGTCGTACTGAGCGCCCACGCCCCCGAAGTACTCGCGCTCGGCCTTCGGGATCCCGAGCTTCTCGAACGTGTTCTTGATGTCGGCCGGAAGATCGTCCCAGCTCTTCTTGGTCTCACCCTCCAGCATCGGGTTCGCGTAGTAGGTGTACGCGTCGAAATCGATCTCGTCGAGGCTCGGTCCCCAGTCGGGCATCGGGCGCTGGACGAAGTGCTCGTAGGCGCGGAGACGGTAGTCGAGCATCCATTCCGGTTCGTCCTTGAACTTGGAGATCTGCTCGACGACCTCCCGGGAGAGGCCCTTCGCGATTCGGAGCCGGTAGGTTTCAGGATCCTTGAAGTCGTACCGCGTGTAATCGAGCGGGGTGACTTCTTGGGCGGTCTGTGCCATGATTGCCTCAGTCGATTCGAGCACCCCGGCGTATTTAAATGAGAGGTCGCCCCGGCCGCGACACCATGCTCTCTCACCGACAGCCAGCGGAAGAATCGCCGCTCTGTAGGCCGCGCCGCTACAGGGTCGGGGACGGTTGTGACTCGACCGATGGCCTAGGCGAAAAGGGCCGCGACCTTTTCGAGACCGTCGAAGAGCTGGTCCACCTCCGCCTCCGTGTTGTAGATGTACGGGCTCGAGCGGGTCAACGCCGGTACCGAGAGTCGTTCCATCAGCGGCTGGCAGCAGTGATGGCCGGCCCGCACCGCGATGCCGTCCGCGTCCAGGAGCTCGGCGACGTCGTGCGGATGACTCTTTTCGAGCGAGAACGACAACACATCCTGTCGGTCCCTCGCATCGCTCGGCCCGTAGACGCGCATCCGACCGTCGAACCGGCGGGCGGCCTGCTCCATGGCGTGGTCGAACAGGCGGCGTTCGTGGGCGGCGATCTCGTCCCATCCGAGCGATTCGAGATAGTCGAGGGCCGTCGACAGCGCGACCGCACCGGCGACGTTCGGAGTGCCGGCCTCGAAACGTGCCGGAGGCTCCCGGTAGCTGACCCGGTCCCTCCGGACCTCCTGGATCATCTCGCCGCCCCCCGAAGTGGGAGGCATCTTCGCCAGCACGTCGCTGCGTCCCCAGAGGACGCCGATGCCCATCGGTCCGAGGGTCTTGTGTCCGGAGAACGCGAGGAGGTCGGCCCCCAACTTCTGGACGTCGATCGGTCGGTGGGGCGCGGATTGGGCGGCGTCGACCACGACGAGGGCGCCCGAGTCGTGCGCGCGGTCCGCGATCTCGCGAACCGGATTCACCGTCCCCAGGACGTTCGACGCGTGGGTCAGCGAGACGACCTTCGTCCGGGGCCCGAGAAGCGAGTCGAGTCGGTCCAGCTGAAGCCGGCCCTCCCCGTCGATGTCCATGAAATCGAGCTCGATCCCTCGCTGCTGACGCAAGAGGTGCCAGGGAACGATGTTCGAGTGGTGCTCCATCACGGTCGTTACGACGTGGTCGCCGCGTTCGAGCAACGATTGGCCGAGGCTCGACGCCGCGATGTTCAGCGCCTCCGTCGTGCCGCGGACGAAGACGACCTCGGACGGATTGTCGGCGTGGAGAAACCGCGCGACCCGCTCCCGGGCCGCCTCGTAGGCGTCGGTCGCCTCGACGCTGAGGGCGTAGACCCCGCGATGCACGTTGGCGTTCGTCTCGGAGTAGAACCGCGACTCGGCCTCGAGCACGGTTCGCGGCTTCTGGGACGTCGCGGCCGAGTCGAGGTAGACCAGCGGGTGACCGTGGAACGATCGTTGAAGGATCGGAAAGTCCGCTCGGACCCGTTCGACGTCCATCGTTGTGTGCGGCTGGTGAGGGCGAGCCCGGGGAGGCTACGCCGCGTCCGCGGCGCCGGCGATCCCCATCTTGACGAAGTCGTACCCCTTCGCCTCGAGTTCCTCGGCGAGCTCACGGCCCCCGGAAAGGGCGATCGAGCCGTCCACCATGACGTGGACGCTGTCGGGCTTCAGGAATTGCAGGATCCGCTGGTAGTGCGTGATGACGAGGATGCCCGAGTCCGGCCGCCGCAGCTTCGCGACCGTTTCACCGACCGCCCGTACGGCGTCGATGTCGAGACCGGAATCCGGCTCATCGAGGATCGCGAATCGGGGCTCGAGGGTGGCCATCTGAAGCACTTCGACCCGCTTCTTCTCCCCTCCGGAGAACCCCTCGTTCAGCGAGCGCTTGAGGAGCGACTCATCCATCCCGAGGTACGAGAGGTGGGTCTTGAGGTCGCGGTCGAACGCCCCCGTGTCCGCGTTCTGGGCCGTGTGGCGGATCATGTACGAGGTCCAGAGGAACTTGGAGAGCGAGAGACCCGAGACCTCCTGGGGGTACTGGAACCCGAGGAAGAGCCCGGCTTTCGAGCGCTGGTCGACCGGCAGCTTCAGGATATCGTTCCCGTCGAGGAGCGCCGTCCCCTTCGTCACCTTGTACTTCGGGTGGCCCATCAGGGCGTAGGCGAGCGTGCTCTTGCCCGAGCCGTTCGGCCCCATGAGCGCGGTGAGCTCGCCGCTGCGGAGGGTCAGGTTGACTCCCTTCAGGATCTCCTTTCCGGCCACCTCGGCGTGAAGGTTTTCTACGACGAGGGTGTGTGTGGTCGATGCCGCCGCCATGATGCTTCGAACGGGTACGAGCCGATACCGTTATTTAAGCATGGCGCGGTGTGTAAATCCCCATCGGACCTAAGGGGTCGAGCGGGGGAGTACTGGACCCGATGAGCGCGGCAGACGGCGGGACCCTCGAGGGCACCCGTGGACGGATCCTCGAGGAGCTCGCCACGGCACCGCGGACCGCCCGCGACCTCGCAAAAAAACTGGGGATCCAGGAGAGCGCCGCGCGCGGACACCTCGACCGCATGGAGGGCAAGGGGCTTGTGGTTCCGACATTCCGTCGCGAGGGGGTCGGGCGGCCCCGGAAGCGCTACGCCCTCACCGGCCAGGGTCAGGACCTGTTTCCGAAGAAGTACGACATGATCCTCGACGCGGTCATCGACGAGCTCCTCGCTCGCGAGGGAGAGGGGTTCGTGAGCGCATTGTTCGCGGAATCCGCACGACGTATGGCGGGCGCGGTGGCGAAGGAGATCCCGAAGGGAGGAACGACCGAGGAGAAGGCCCGGAACCTCGTCGCGGCGCTCAATCAGCTCGGATTCCGATGCTCGGTCGAGAAGACCCCGGACGGGCACCTCCGCGTCGTCCGGACCAACTGCATCTTCCGGCACAGCGCCCTCGCCCACCCGTACCTGCTCTGCGACGTCTTCGACAAGAACCTCACCGAGGCACTGCTCGGTGAGGCCGGGGTCGACCTCGAAGACTCGATCGGTCGCGGGGGGATGCGATGTACGCATCTGATCCAAGTCCGCTGAACGAACTGGCGGGCGCTCCTCGGGCTCGAGCCGCCGACCCGCTCGCGGGGGATCCGCTCCTCCGCGCGGTCGGGTCGACGCCCCTGCTTCCCCTCGTGCGGCTGTCGGAGCCGTCGGACGGTGGGTTCGAACTCTGGGCCAAGGCCGAATTCCTCAACCCGACCGGGTCGGTGAAGGACCGGGCGGCCCTCGAGATCGTTCGGAGCGCTATTTCGGAGGGACGGATCGGCCCGGCGCGGGTCCTCCTCGACGCTTCGAGCGGAAACACCGCGGTGGCGTACGCGATGCTCGGGGCCCGTCTCGGGTTCGGCGTCGAACTCTGCCTCCCGCGGAATGCGAGCGCGGAGCGGTTGGCGCGGATCCTCGCCTACGGCGCGACCGTGGTCCTCACCGACCCCGGAGACGGATCGGACGGAGCACAGCGCGAGGCGCGCCGTCGGGCGGCCGAAAGCCCCCTCCGCTATTTCTATCCCGACCAGTACAACAACGGGGCCAATCCGGCGGCGCACTACCGCCACACCGGACCCGAGATCTGGGAACAGACCCGAGGGAGGGTCACCGACTTCGTAGCGGGGGTGGGGACCGGCGGAACGGTCTCGGGCACCGGCCGCTACCTCAAGGAACAGCGCACGGGGATTCGCGTCGTCGGCGTCGAGCCGTCGGGTCCGGTGCACGGGCTGGAAGGACTGAAGCATCTGCCGTCCGCCCTGCGACCCTCGACCTACGACGCACGGGTCGTCGACGCGACGATCCGTGTCGAGACCGAGGACGCGCAGGAGATGCAACGACGACTCGCCGCGGAGGAAGGCCTCGCGGTCGGCGTCTCGTCGGGGGCGGCGGTGGTGGCCGCGCTCGAGGTCGGTCGCACGCGTCCGGGAGCCGTCGTGGTCACCATCCTTCCGGACGGCGACCGTCGATTCCCCTCCCGGGAGGGCGCATGAGACCCGTCCGGATCCCCGGCCGACTCCTCGAGGGGATGCGTCGGCACGCCCGGGAGACGTACCCGGACGAGTGCTGTGGATTTCTGGTCGCCGCACAGGACCCGCCGGCCCCCGACGGCCCCCGGTCGATCGTGGCGGCGGAACCCGCCCCCAACGATTTCGACGGGGAGCGACGTCGCCGGTTCGTCATTCGACCCGAGGAACTCCTTTCGGTCGAACATTCCCTGGAGGGGACCGGGCGGGTGGTGGCGGGATTCTACCACTCGCACCCGGACCACCCGGCCCTCCCGTCGGCGTTCGACCAGGAACACGCGTGGCCGTGGTACACCTACCTCGTTCTCTCGGTGACTGCGACCGAGACGCCGTCGATTGGGGCGTTCGAACTCGATGCGGTCACGGGGGTGTTTCGGGAGACGGAGCTCGCGGTGAGCCTCGGTGACGCCGAGGTTAGGGAGAGCCTAAGAGCGTCCGGGCTCCGGTAGGGGACATGCCGAAAACGACCGTCAAGATCCCGACTCCGCTCCGTCCGTTCGCGGACGGAAAGGCCGAAGTTCGGTCGGATGCGGACACGGTCGGCGCCGCGATCCACGCGGTCGCGGAGGCGCATCCCGGCCTCCGCAAACACCTGTTCACGTTGGACGGAAAGCTCCGGAACTTCGTTACCGTCTACCTCAACGACGAAGACGTCCGCTACCTCCAACACGACGCGACCCCCCTCAAGGAGGGCGACGTCGTATCGATCGTCCCGGCGATCGCGGGGGGGGCCCCGGCCGAGGCTCGCCGCTCCGCGACCCCGACCGCGCTGACCGTCCTCCCATCGGCGCCGACCGACACGCTGAGCCGCGACGAGCTCCGACGGTACAGCCGCCACCTCTTGCTGCCGGAAGTCGGCGTCGCTGGACAGAAGCGACTTCGAAGATCCAAGGTGCTCCTGGTCGGCGCGGGCGGACTCGGCGCGCCGACCGCACTCTACCTTGCGGCCGCGGGCGTTGGGGAGATCGGGGTCGTCGATTTCGACGAGGTCGACCTCTCCAACCTGCAGCGACAGGTCCTCTACACGACGTCCGACCTCGGTCGGCCGAAACTGGACGCCGCCAAGGACCGACTCGAGGCGCTCAACCCGGAGGTCCGGGTAGTACCGATCTCGGGGCGGCTCACCTCGGAGAACGCGCTCGAGACGATCCGGCGATTCGACGTGGTGGTCGACGGCACCGACAACTTCCCCACGCGGTATCTCGTCAACGACGCCTGCGTGCTGCTCGGCAAGCCGAACGTCTACGGGTCGATCTACCGGTTCGAGGGTCAAGCGAGCGTCTTCGATGCGCGCACGGGACCCTGCTACCGTTGTCTCTACCCGGAGCCGCCGCCTCCCGACCTCGTTCCTTCGTGTGCCGAGGCCGGCGTGCTCGGCGTGCTGCCCGGGCTGATCGGGATCATCCAGGCGACCGAGACGGTGAAGCTCCTGCTCGGGACCGGCGAGCCGCTCGTCGGCCGCCTCCTCCTCTACGACGCCCTGGCGATGCGCTTCCGAGAACTCAAGCTCCGGAAGAACCCGTCGTGCGTGATCTGCTCCCCGAACGCCCCGCAGAAGGGCCTGGTCGACTATCCGGCGTTCTGCGGCGTGCCCGCCGCGGCCGCAAACATCGCCGGCGACGGCCTCCCCGAGGTCTCCCCCGAGACCCTGCGGGACGAGCTCGCGAGCTCGGACCCGCCGATGCTCCTCGACGTCCGCGAACCGAACGAATGGGACATCGTGCACCTCGAGGGCGCTCACCTGATCCCGCGCGGGGAACTGCCCGACCGGCTGAACGAACTCACCGGGGCCCGGCGGCTGGTCGTCTACTGCCGGACCGGCGGTCGATCGTCCCAGGCGACTCGGCTCCTGCTGGACCTCGGTTTCTCGAACGTGCGCAACCTGACCGGTGGGATCACCGCGTGGGCGCAGAAGGTCGACCCGAGCCTCCCGACGTATTGACGCGCCGGCCCTCGAAACCCGACTCGGATCTCGCGACTCGGACGTTCGGTGTCACACCGACTTTTGTAGTTTGAGACCGATTCCGGAGTGCCTCGGGGAGCTGTCCCGGGGGCGAGGAAGCGTGGGACCGAATGACGGGACATCTGAAGGACGTCGCCGGGGTGCCGATCGCCGCAACGCACGTGGGCGCCTTCGCCCGCCCGTCGTGGTACACGAACGGGATCTACGGGGCCGACTTCCGTTCGCTCCTGGCCCGCACGGCGTTCCGGGAGCAGTACTTCGACGCGACGAAGGTGCTGATGGCCGAGCAGCAGTCGGCCGGCCTCAACATCGTGACCGACGGGGGGCTCCGCTACGACCCTCAATTGGGCGGCTGGGGATGGCCGTCGTTCGTCCTGTCTCGCCTCGGGGGCGTGGAGTCCGGCGGCCAGATGGCCCCGGTCATGGCGCCGACGCCCGTCCTCATGGAGATGATGAACGCGATGATCCCGGGGATCGTGACCTCCGACATCACGCCCGGTCGGCTCCAGTTCGCGGAGTTCTACAAGGCCGCCGCCCGCTTCACCTCACAGCCACTGCGGTTCACGGTCATCGACCCGACCCTCGTGAACGTGATGCTGACCGGAACCCACTACAAGAATCCGGTCGACCAGTTGTTCGCGCTCGCGAGAGCGTACAACCACGAGTTCAAGGCGCTGGTCGAAGCGGGATGCACCATCATCCAGACCGACGACTTCTTCGCCGCGCTCGCCGGGGCGTTCGCACCCCTCCCCGAAGACCAGTGGAAGGTGGCGATCGAAGCGTTCAACGCGGCCGTGCAGGGCGTCACCGCCCACATCTGGATGCACTTCTGCTGGGGCCGACCGATGAACCAGCTGGCGTTCGGGGCCGTGGGAAGCTACGAGGCGCTGTTCCGTCACGCGGCGGAGATCAAGGCCGACCTCATCCAGATCGAGGCCGCCAGCACCGGCGGCGACAACCTGGCGCGCGACCTCGCGGTCTGGAAGGACCACTGCCCCGAGAAGGAGATCGGGATCGGGGTCGTCAACCACCGCACGACCCAGGTCGAGTCGACCGAGCAGGTCGTCGCCACGATCCAGAAGGCCCTCAAGTTCGTCGCTCCCGAACACCTGGCCGTGAGCTGCGACTGCGGGCTGAGCGCGCTCCCGCGCGACGTCGCATACTACAAGCTGAAGGCGATCGGGGACGGCGCACGCAAGGTCCGCTCGGGACTCGAACACTGAGCGCGGCGCGGGCTCGGCCCCTAGGGCGCGCCCTGGGCCGTCCCGACGGTCGACCAACGGACGTTTTCGAGTCCGGGGACGCGTCCCAGCTCCGCCTGCAGGAGGTTGAGCAACGCCGGCAGAGGGTAGCCGCATTCGCCGGAACAGGAGCTCGCCCCGGCGGCGAGGTCCACTTCGATGACCGCGGCGTGGTCCGTGAGCGACCGGAGCGCCACCTCCACTCCGTGGGTGCGCAGATTCGCCCGATATCGCGCGAGTACCTCCTCGACGTCGACGGACGCGGGCAGCACGGGGGGAGATACGCGCGGGGACCGTAAATCCTCGACGGGACTCCGCAGGGGCGTCGCGGACGTCGACGGAAGCGGCGGCGGAGAATGACGGACTCGGGGAGGCTACGGATCGGGTACCTCTCCACCTTTTACCACACGTCCCACCTCCTGCGGGCGGACCGCTGGGCCGCGGAGGGGATAGAGCCGGAGTGGACGCTCGAGATGACGGGACCCGCCCTCGTGAGGTCGCTCGCCGCGGGCGATCTCGACGTCGCGTACATCGGGCTGACCCCCGCCACGATCGCCATCGCCCGGGGAGTGCCGCTCCGCTGCGTCGCGGGGGGCCACGAGGAAGGGACGGTCGTCATCGGGGACGGCCGTTTCCGCGCGCTGCGGCCGGACGAGACGGACCTCGACGCGCTCCTTCACGAGTTCGAGGGGGTGCCCGTCGGGATCCCCGCCGCGGGGTCGATCCACGACGTGATCTTTCGGGAGCTCCTCCGGGAACACGGCCTCGAGGGCCGGGTGCCGATCCGCAACTTCCCTCAGGCGGACCTCATCACGGAAGCGCTCGTCGACGGGAGCGTCGGCGCGGGAGTCGGCACGCCGGCGCTCGCCGTCGCGGGGCGACGGTACGCGGAGGCCCATATCGTCGTTCCTGCGGCGGTGCTCTGGCCGCACAACCCGAGCTACGGGATCGTGGCCACCGACACCGCGCGCGCTCGACCCGAGCTCCTCCGCGCGTTCCTCCGGGCCCACGAGGCCGCGACCCATCTCATCCGCACGGCGCCCCGAGAAGCCGCACGGCGTACGGCCGAAGCGGTCGAGGTCACGGACGCGGACTACGTGGAGGAGACGTACCGCGTCTCCCCGCGGTACTGCGCCGCGCTTCCCGAAGAGTACGTCGACGCGACGGTCCGGTTCCTACCGGTCCTCGAGCGGCTCGGGTACCTTCCGCGGACGGTCACGGCAGAGGAGATCTTCGACCGGTCGTTGCTCGCGGTGACCCACCCGGAGCCCGCGCACTACGGCGACGGAATCGCACGGTAGTCCGCCCCCCGTCTCGTGCGGCGAACTACGGCACGACCGCCGCGCGCATGACCTTCCGCTCGTCCACCGTCCGGAGCGCCTCGGTGACCTGTTCGAGGGAGAACCTCGCCCCCACGACCTGGTCGTAGGGGTACTTCGACTGGGTCCGCTCGAGGAATCGAATCGCGGTCCACAGGTGCCCCGCGTCGTTCCGCGCGACCCCGAGGAGACGGATCCGGCGAAAGATCAGGTTGAAGCAGTCGAGCGCGACCGTGGCGCCCTGGTAGATCGGGCCGATGGTCGCGTAGGTACCTCCCTCCCGCGGGAGCCGGAGGCCGACCCCGAGGACCTGCGGAACGCCGGTCGCCTCGATGACGACGTCGGCACCGATCCCCCCGGTGAGCTCCTGCACCCGCGCGACGATCTCGTCGTCGGACATCTTCGCGACGTTGATGGCCCGGTCGACGCCGAACTTTCGTGCGAGCTCCAGCCGGTTCTCGTTCGTGTCGAGCGCAATCACCTGGCCCGCACCGAGCTCCCGCGCCACGGTCGTGCCGTAGAGTCCGAGCGGTCCGCATCCCTGGACGACCACGTTCTGGCCGAGGGTAACGCCCGCGGCGCGGGTGACGTGGACCATCGTGACGAGGGCACAGTTCGTCGGCACGACGACGGCATCGGAGAGCGAGTCCGGGATCTTGAAGATGCTCGTGCCGGGCCGCAGGTAGATGTACTCGGAGAACCCCCCGTTGAGATGGGGCGGCTCCGCGCACCCGACCCCGACACCGTACGCCATCCGGCGGGCGCAGCTCGCGGGCTCCTTCAGGATCGTGCAATAGTAGCACGCACCGCACGTCCAGATGTAGCTCCAGGTGACCCGATCCCCCTCGTGCAACGGGGCGCCGCTCGCATCGGTCGTGAGGGAGGCGCCGAGCTTCTCGATGACCCCCATCGCCTCGTGGCCGGGGATGATCGGGAGCGGAGGCTTTCGGACGCCGTGCCAGATGTGGAGGTCGGTACCGCAGATCGACGCCATCTTCACGCGGACGAGCGCGCCCCGGGGCTCGACCTCGGGCAGCGGGAAATGCTGGATCTCGAATCCGTCCTTGGGGTTCCGAAACACCGCGGCATCCGAGCCCGACATCATCCGCTCCTACGGCACCGGTACCCGGTAGACCGCGGTATCAAAAAGCGTTGCGTCGGGGCCGGCGTCCGACGGGCCCCGGGGGGGGTTCGCACTGCGCTCACGTCGGCGCCTCCTCGGCAGGGATCGGAAGCGGATCGGAGGTGACGACCGACGCTTCGGCGTGAAGGTACGGTCGTCCCCGCAGCACAGAAACGACGGCCCCGACGCCGGTCAACAGCGCGGCGAACAGGAACGCCGAATGGATCCCACTCTGGAACGCGGGGGCCACCGCGTGCGGGAAGAACGACGTCGAGGTGAGGGTGTTCCAGGTCGCCGATCCCGGGGCGACGCTCGTCCAGCCGGGGGCCCCGCTACCGTTGAGGGCGGTGATGAAGATCGACATCGGGTTGATACCCAGGAACGCGCCGAAGATCGCCCCGGTCGGGTCCCCGACGACGGTGCCCGTGAGGATCGGCACGTTCCCCGGAGGCAGGCCCGTACCGGTCAGGGCATTCGAGAACGAACCGGGGAGCTGCACCGCGAAGACGCCGATCAGGATCGTGAAGAATAGGGCGAGGGAGAGGATCTGCCCGGCGTTCTGGAGCGTCGTGAGCATTCCGCTCGCCGCGCCCCGCTGTTCGGGGGCGACGCTGTTCATCACGGCGGCGGCGTTCGGGGCGGCGAACATCCCCATTCCGCAACCGAGGAGGAAGAGCAGGACGGCCATCTGCCCGTAGGCAAAGTCGTACGGCAACGTCAGCAGGCCCAGGAACGAGAACGCTGCGATCGCGAGTCCGAAGGTGCTGAGGCTGCGCGCGCCCCACCGGTCGCTCAGCGCACCGCTCAGAGGTCCCAAGGCGATGAAGCCCCCCATGAGGGGCAGCATGTAGATCCCGGCCCAGAACGGCGTGACACTGAACGAGTAGCCGTGCAGGGGGAGCCAGATTCCCTGGAACCAGAGGATCAACATGAACTGGAGACCCCCCAGCGCCATCCATCCGAGGAGTGCGGAGAGGTTCCCGGCGGCGAACGCTCGGTTCCGGAACAACGAGAGGCGGAACATCGGGTCGGCGGTCCGCAGTTCGATCCCGAAGAACGCGACGAGCAGGGCCAACGCCGAGCCGATGGCGCCCCACACCCACGGGCTCGACCAGCCGTTGCTGGAGGAGCCGTACGGGATCAGTCCGTACGTCAGACCGGCCAGCAGGAGCGTCAGCCCGAGACCGAAGGTGATGTTCCCGGGGAGATCGATCCGGCCGCCTTTGCGGATGCGCGCGGTCTCGTGGAGCTTTCGATACGCCCAGAACGTGCCGAAGACCCCGACGGGCACGCTGACGAGGAAGACGAACCGCCACCCTTCGATCACGAGGCCCCCCAGGTGGACCGTCGGGGCCGCCGAGAGCACTCCCCCGAGCACGAGTCCGAGCACCGCACCTCCGATCGAGGCGACCTGGTTGATCCCGAGCGCCCGCCCCCGCTCGGTTGGCGGGAACGCGTCCGCGATCAGTGCGGCCGCGTTCGCGAAGATGAAGGCGGCTCCGACCCCCTGGACCAGCCGGAACCCGACGAGCTCCCAGCCCCCGAGGATCCCTCCGCTCGGGAGGAGGAAGAGCATGAGGGAACCGACCGTGAACACGGCGAACCCGGCATTGTACATTCGGGTCCGGCCGTACATGTCGGACAGGCGACCGACACTGACGACGAGCGTTGCCGTGATCACGCCGAACCCGAGGAGCGCCCAGAGGAGCACGACGAACGCGGACGGGGCGAACGGGTAAACCCCGAGCCCCCGGAAGATCGCGGGAAGCGCGATGAGGATGATCGTAGAATTGATCGACGCCATCAGGAGGCCGAGCGTGGTGTTCGTCAGGACGATCCACTTGTAGGCGACCATCACGCCTTCCTTACGCTCGGGGGCGCTTCCGGGGGGCGCCGTCGACGAGGGCGATGGCGAGCGCGGCGAGCCCCTTCCCGAGCATGTCGTACTCGTGCGGGGATAGGTCCGACCCGAACTCTCGCATTCGGCGGACCCAGATCCGACGGGTCTCGGCCTCCAGACGTCGACCGGAGCGGGTCAGGCCCACCAGCGTCGCCCGATGGTCCTGGGGATGGGGCCGTTTGCGGACCCATCCTCGCCGTTTCAATCGGGCGACGATCCCGGTGGCGGCCGCGGGGGTGACCCCGAGGTCCCGAGCAATGGAACCGGGCGTCACCTCCCCCGTTCGGCACATCGTGAGTACGCGATACTCGGTGTAGAGCAACCCGTACGGAGCGACGATGCGAGCGCAATCCGCTCGCACCGCAACGTAGGTCCGGCGAAGATCCTCCCACGGACCGGGATACTCGAACGCCTTCGGGCGGGCCGATCGCACGAAAACCACTAACGCGGACGAGTGGCGAGACATTGAAGAAGTTTACTAAATCCTCCGCGGGTTCCGGCGGCCGATCGTACCGGTCGGTTAACTTCAAGGGCGGGAGGGCTTCCCGGGGGCAGTGACCCCGGACGTCGACCACCAGATCGTTGCGTTGCTTCGTGCCTCGGGGGTGGACTTTGCGTGCCAGGTACCGTGCGCGCTCCTGGCCGGCGTGGTGGCCGGGCTCGGGCAAACGGGGGTCCCGGTATTTCCGGTCACTCGAGAGGAGGAGGGGGTCGGTGTGTGCGCGGGAGCGTATCTCGGAGGGCGTCGACCCGCCCTCCTTCTCCAGAACTCGGGACTCGGGAATAGCGCGAACGCACTCGGGTCGCTCCATGGGTTCTACCACCTCGCCCTTGTCCTGCTCGTCGGTTTCCGGGGAGGTCCCGAGGAGCGCGTGGCGGCGCAGAAACCGATGGGCGAAGCCACGCCGGGGTTGTTGGACGCGCTGGGAATTCCGTTCGCGGTCGTGGACGCGGCTGACGGGATCGACGCTGTCGCGACCGTCGCGCGACAGGCATTCTCGGAACATCGGCCGGTGGCCGCACTCCTTCGTCCCGGGGTGTGGACGTGAATCGAGTCGACGCGTTGCGGGAGATCGCGGCCACCCCCGCCCTGAGAGTCTGCAACCTCGGCTACCCGAGTCGCGAACTCTTCCACGTCAGGGACGACCCGACGACGTTCTACATGCTCGGCTCGATGGGGCTCGCGAGCTCGGTGGGGCTCGGGCTCGCGCTGGTTCAGTCGCGGCGAGTCGTCGCGATCGACGGCGATGGTTCGGTGCTGATGAATCTCGGGACCCTCTCTACGATCGCGCACTTCGCCCCGGCACACTTCACGCTCGTCATACTTGACAACGGGACCCACGGGAGCACCGGCGATCAGCCGACGCACTCGAGCCTCGGCACCGATCTCGCACGGGTCGCCTCCGCTTGCGGCGTGGCTCGAGTTCGGTCGGTAGACACCCCCCAAGGGCTGCGCGCGACGCTCGACGAGTCGGGGGGGTCGGTCATCGTCGCGCGCATCGAGCCGGGGAACGCGGACGTTCCTCCGGTCCCGCTCACCGGCCCGCACCTTCGAGACCGCTTCCAGAACGCCGTAGGGGCCATTCCATGAGCTCCGGCGGAGGGCCGTCACCGGGCGTTCGATTCGCCGCCGGGTCGCGGCGCGCGCGACCTCCGCTCGATCGCCGGCCCAGGTGAGGCGCCCGTGCGTTCGCGGCTCACCGGACTCGAGTGCCGAGCATGCTGTACGCGCGTAAGCGCGGACGCCCTCGTAGGGGTCTGCCCCAATTGCGGTCACGCGCTGCTCGCGACCTACGACCTCGAGAAGCTGCGAGGAACTCTCACCCCGGAGACCTGGCGAAATCGAGCCGGCGGGGTGTGGAGGTACAGCGAACTCCTCCCCGTGCGCTCTTCCGCCCGCATCGTCTCGCTCGGAGAAGCGGAGACCCCCGTCCTGAAACTGGGCGAAGTCCCGGGCGCCCCCGGGATCGAGACGTGGGTCAAGAACGACGGCGGGCTTCCCACCGGTGCGTTCAAGGCTCGGGAGATGACGGTTGCGATCTCTCGTGCGGCGGAGCTGGGGGCGACCTCGGTCTTCCTCCCGAGCACGGGCAACGCGGGCGTCGCCGCCGCGGCGTACGGAGCGCGGGCACACCTGCCGGTTCGCGTCTACCTCACAGAGGCGACCGCTCCGGAAGCGGCAGCGGCCTGCCGGGCGCTCGGCGCGACGGTTCGAACGGTCCACGGGACGATGTCGGACGCACGGGCCAGCGCGCTCGAACAGGAACCCGGGCGAGGCAGCGTCGAGCTCTCGACCATGCGGGAACCGTACCGGGTCGAGGGGACCAAGACGATGGGGTTCGAGATGTTCGACCGGTTCGGCGCGGCCGGCCTGCCCGACGCGATCGTCTATCCGACGGGAGGCGGACTCGGTCTCGTCGGTATGTACAAGGCGTTCACGGAACTCTGTGCCCTCGGCTGGATCGAACGATCCCCGCGGCTGATCTCCGTCCAGTCCGACGAATGCGCCCCCATCGTCCGGGCGCTGCGCGACGGTCGACCCCGGGCCGAGCCGTGGCCCCACCCCGCCACGTTCGCGGGGGGGCTCGCGGTACCGGCCCCGTTCTCGTCGGAGCGGGTCCTCGAGGCGATCCGTTGGTCGGGCGGGACCGGCACGACGGTCTCCGACGCGGAGATCCGGGACGCGGAGCGAACGCTCACCGCCGAGATGGGTCTGGTGACGGGCGTAGAGGGCGCAGCGACGTTTGCGGCCCTCCCGCGACTGGTCACGCAGGGTGCCATCCGACCCGGGGAGCGCGTCCTCCTCTATCTCACGGGCGCGGGATTCGCGTTCTCCCTGCACCGACTGTCGGCGCGAGCGTCCGCGCCCACGATGCGTCGGACCGCCTGACCGGTGCCGCTCCCGGTGACGGACCGCTCCCCGCGACGGAGGGCGGTCCCGGGGGGGTAGATTACGAGGCGCCGTGCTCCTTCCGCAGACTCTCGGCGGCCCTCACGATGCTCCGGAGCTTCGCACGGGCCATCACGCGGGGATACGTGATCATCCCGCAGTCCGTGCTCAGGTAGATCCGGTCGGCATCGATGTACTTCTGGGCCTTCTGGATGCCGGCGATGATCTCGGTCGGTTCCTCGACCAGGTAGTTCTTGTTGCTGATGACGCCGATCCCCAAGTCCATCTTCGTGAGGTACTGCTTGTAGAGCTTCAGTTCCTCCTCGGGATAGTTGGTCTGTCCCATCGACATCTCGAACGCGTCGACCTTGCAGTCGGCGATGTTCTTGATGAACTTCGTGTAGGGCGCGAAACCGACCGGTGCCGGAGTTCCCCCGTGGCAGGCGTGGAGAATCTTGTAGGCGTCGACCCCCTTGAACATCTCGTTGATCACGTCCGTTCCCCACGAGAGCGCGTCCGCGTCGCCGGCCATCGCCGCGAACTCGTGGCCGAGGTCGTCCAGTTGGATGTACTTGGCTCCCGCCTTCGCGAGCGCCTTCAGCTCGATGTTGAACACCTTCGCGAGGTCAAAGGCGAAGTCGCGTTGGGTCTTGTAGAACTTGTTCGAGGCGACATAGGAGAGCTCGAACGCACCCATCGCCTCCCCGGTCTTGACGGGGACGTGGGTGAGGGACTGGGCGGTCTTCCACAGTTCGTCAAAGTGGAGGTGTCCGGTGTGCTCGACCTTGCCGGTGACGACCGCGTTCGCGATCATGGCACCCAAGACCTCGATCGCCCCGGTGAACCCCGGGATCTGGCCCATGGCGGACATCATCGCCGCGGGCTCGGGAAGGATGTCGACCCCGCTGACCCGCTCGAGAGGGTACATCGCGAAGCTGCCGATGAAACCGTCGTAGCGGTCGTACCACATCCGGCCGTCGACGAACAGGTCGAGCCCCGACCGATGCTGGTCCTGGAGAGTGACGCCGACGGCGTCCGTGTACATCTCCTTGTAGAGCGGATCGCGACACGCCTGCCTCCAGTCGCGACCGCGTAGGTCGACATTGTACCAGTTCGGGCGGGGGTAGGCTCCCACCTGGGTCGTCGGAAAGAGTTTCCCCAGCAGTTTCGACAACTTCGGCATAGATCGAGGTTCCTCGCCGCCGCAAGAGCGGTGCTCTCGGAATAGTTAACGAGTTAATAATCCTACCGAATGGGGTACTCGACACATGTCGAGTACCCCTGCGCGCCGCCTATCCTGCGAGGTGCGCCCCGTCGACGAGCGACCGGAGCTTCATCAGTCCGACCGGGTGGGTGACGTTGTTGAACGCCATGAACGTCTCAAAGCCGCAGTCACTGTTGCCCCAGGTGTGCTCGGCCCCGATCGCGGCCGCGATCAGGTCGAGTCGCATCTTGACCGTGCGCGGGTGCTCCACGATCGCCGTCTTGACGTCCACGACTCCGGCCTGGAGGACCAGGTGGGCCGGCCAGCCGTACTCCTTCGCGAACTGCTTGAGGACCAAGAGGTCTCCCTCGTGCTGGGGGTTGGCGAACTCCCCGTTGAGCGCCCCGACCTGGAGTCGCGCCAGCTCCGGCAGGACCCGGGCGAAATCCGCGTCGTTCTTGTGCGAGCTGACCGAGTTCGCGTAGCAGTAGTGGACTCGGAGACGCTCGCGCGGGAGGCCCTTGACCGCCGCGTTGATGGCGTCGATGTGCTTCGGCAGGGCGTCGTAGAAGTCGACTCCCCACGTGGCAGTCTGCTTTCCCATCGCGAGGTCGGGTGCGTCGACCTGGAGGATCACATCGGGGACCGCAAGGATCGCCTCGTACTCCTTGCGCAGTTCCTTGGCCATCGCATTCAGGTACGCGGAGTGGTCGGGGTAGACCTCGGGATTGTTGGGGTAGAAGATCGTGATCACCCCCGGGGAGGCCGACTGGACGAAGACCCGCGGAGCACCCTCCTCCTTTCCGATCCGGACCGCGTCCTGAGCTTCGCGGGCCGCGGCCTCGCCCCCGGTGTAGTGGAGCGGGGCGACGATCTTCGGAAGAGAGAAGGCCTTCATCATCTGCGGCATTCCGGCGGCCATGGCCGGGTTCGACTCCACGATCTCCTCGATCATGGACGGGGGCATCTCCATCATGCTCCGTTCGGTCGGAGAGAACCCGTCGAACCGATTCGGAAGGTAGGTTGTGTAGCCGGCCTTACGCATCTGGCCGGTCGTGACCTCGTCCAGCCCCCGGGCGTTACCGAGCGGATGCAACTGTTCGCGCATCGAATCCCGCTCGGCCTTCTGGTAGACGGCCGACGCCGCCACCGGTATCTCCCCGGTCGGGCTCTTCGCCAGCAGCTCGAGCACCTCTTTCGGCCGATACCAGCTCCCCGTCATTGTCGTCCGATACGCCATGGTTTCCCCTACTCTCGCTGCGTCCGTCAGCCCTGCTGCGCCGCGGCGGCGGCCTCGGCCGCTGCGGCGGTCGCGGCCGCGGCGCTCACGCTGTCGGTCTCCGCTTTCGCGGCCGGGGTGACCTTCGGCATCGAACGCATCGACGCCGTCGACTTCGCCGGAGCGAGCTTCAGGATCTCGGCATACTCGATGTCGGGCTTCACGCCGGTGCGGGTCCGCACCGCGAGCGCGTAGTCCGCGGCGAGCTGTTGCTTCTGGGTCATTCTGAGGTGTAGGAACCGCCGGAAGAACAGGCCGACCTTGTACTGCAACATCATGCGGACCAGGGAACCGGCCTCGGACGGGCCGATGATGACGACAAAATCCCAACCGACGGGCGGCTCGGTCCTCCCCGTCAGGTAGAGGGCCTTGCCGTCGAACACCGTGACGACTTTCCGCACGTCCATCGCGAGCTCGACCCGACCGAGACCGCGCGACCAGACCCGCATCCGTGAACTCCCCCCGTCCCGCGCCTCAGGGCACCAGACCGAGGTCGATCCCGTCCTGGACGTACTTCGGGGTCTTCCACCAGACCTTCAGATTGAGGTCCTGGGCGATCTTCAACGCTGCGTTGTATCCCGGACCGAGGGTGATCATCCCTCCGGGGTAGGTGGACGCTCCGGCGGTGTAGAGGCCCGGGATCGGGGTGGAGTAGTTCGAGCAGTCGGTGTTGGGGCGGAAGTACCCCATCTGCGTGGGGAGGTACGCCCCGTGCTTGATGCTCCCCCGGATCATGCTCGGGAGCTTCGCCTCGATGTAGGTGGGCGGGTAATCGAACCGCTTGACGATCCGGATCTCGTCGGGGTTGGAAAGATACTCCTTCCAGTTCGCTATCAGGCGGTCGCCGAACGGTTTCTTCTCCTTCTCCCACGAGCTCCCGGTGATGTCGAACGGGGTCTCGGACTCGAGCCGTACCGTGAAACCGTCTCGGGGGGCCTGCGTCGGGTCCCAGAAGCTCATCGGCGTGGCCGTCGCGCCGGGGCCCGGCAGCGTCTTGGCCTGGCACTTCTTCCAGTGGTCGATCACGTCCTGCGACGAGGAGTAGCCGACGATCTGCGTGAACGCCTCACCGCAGTGGGGGTCGTTCTTCTCGGCAGTGTACTTGGGTAGGCGCCGCACGCCGAGGTGGGTCATGAACAGGCTCCATTCGTCAAGCTCCCAGGCGCGGATCGTCTCCACCAGCCCGGGGTCGAGGTGTTCTTCGCCGACCATCTGGAGGAACGTCTGCTGGGGGGGAAGCGTGCTCACGACCGCCTTCGCACGGATCTCCTGCCCGTCGGCGGTCTTCACCCCGACCGCGCGACCGTCCTCGAGGAGGACCTTGACGACCTCGGTGTTCTCTTGGACGGCGATCCCGTTCTCGTAGGCCGAGCGCATGATCCCGGAGTTGAGGCGGTGCGTTCCTCCGCCGACCAGGGCGGCGTTGAGCATCCGGTAGACGTAGATCGCGAACATGTAGCCGATCCCGGGGAGGTCCGGTTCGATCCCCCACTTGCACCCGAGGTAGAGGAGGGCCGCGCGGACCCGGTCGTCGCGGATCTCGTAGTGATCGAGCATCTCGAGGGGGCTCTGCTCGGACCAGTCGAGCACGTGCTGGCCGATCTCGGACGACGAGAGCATCGTCGCGAGCTCGACCGGGGCCATCGGTGGCCGGTACGTCGTCGGCAGCAGGCACTTCAGGTTCGCCTCCTCGATGTCGTGGTAGAAGGTGAGGAACTTCGACGCCTCGCCGGCGCTCGCCAGTTTCGTGATCGACTCGGCCGTCTTCTTCGGGTCGAGGTAGAGGGTGAACGATTTGTCCGTCTCGTAGAAGAGCGACGCCTGCACCTCCGGACGGATGAAATTTACCCCATACTGCGCCAGGAAGAGATCGTCGACCGGCGGCATCAGCTCGGCCATCATCATGTACGTGGCGTGGAGGTTGAAGCGGAATCCACCGTAGTCCTGCGTGGCGAGTCCTCCGCCCATCTCGTCGCGCCGCTCGAGGATGATGCACTTGGCGCCGGCCTTGCTGAGGTACGCGGCGAGCGTCTCGCCGTTCGGACCGGCCCCGACGATCGCGACGTCGTATTCGGTCATCGTTCGCCCTCCTAGTCCGTGATCTTCGGGGTCAGCGTGACGCCGTTCCGCTGCGCCCAGGTAGGGATCCATTCGAGGGGCTTGTGGCTCCACCACGCCGGCTTCTTCATTCCGAGGTCTTCGAGCACGGTGAGCGCGGCGTTGTGGCCCGCTCCGAGCCAGGAGAAGCTCATCGGCCAGACCCCGTTCGATAGGTAGAGGCGCCTGATCGGCGTTCGCGGCGGATGGCAGCCGAGGAACGGACGGTCGAAGTAGAGCTGTCCCGGCTGGACCGTGCCGCCGCTCCAGACCCCGCCGACCGCCGAATCGTTTCGACGGGAGATGTCGAGCGGCGAGTAGGCGAAGGTGTCGACGATGTTCTTCGAGAACCCCGGCGCGTACTCCTCCATGCGGGCCGTGCATCGGTCGAGCACATCCTGGGTCAGCCCCTCGTCCCAGTCCATCGACCCGGTGTGCCGGCTCAGGCGGTACGGGACCTCGGCCCACAGCTGCACGCTGTGCAGTCCCTTCGGTGCGGCGCGAGGGTCATGCTTGGAGAAGATGAAATTCGCTCCCAGGAATGCCATCTTCTCGGGGATCCGACCTCGGTCGACGTCCGAGAAGCACTTCTGCACCTCGGCGAGAGTGTCGGCCCCGAAGTTGAAGTGCCACGCCTTCTGTAGGTCGGCGTCGAACTCTCGCCCGACCCACTGCGGCTCCTGTTTCGACAGGTAGCCGGCCGTGAACAGGACCCCCCAGTAGTTGTAGTTCCGGAGCACCCGGGCGACCGCCGGATCGATGTGCTCCTCCCCGACGAGGCGCAGGAAGGTCGGCACCGGCGTGAGGTTGCTGATGACGGCCTTGCTCGCCATCAGCGTCTTCGCCGGGTACGACGCGTGCGGGCCCAACTGGACCCCTTTCGCTTCCCCGTCCTGGACGATGATCTTCGATACCTCGCAGTTCTGTAGGACCTTCCCGCCGTGATGCACGAGGCAACGGAAAATCGCGTGGGGGATCTGGTGCGAGCCGCCGATCGACTGCTGGACGCCGAACGAGGAGACCAGGAGCAGGGCCCCGATGGGACCGATCACCTTGAGGAACGGTTCGAAGGCACACGCATGCTGCCACCCGGCGAGCTGCGCCTTGAGGTGTTCGTCCTCGAAGAGCGTGTCGATGAGCTCGTAGCCGGTCATATTGAGGTAGTCGTCGGGAACGTGGGGCAGCTCGCCGAACAGCCGGGTGGTAGTGTCCCAGTTCTCCACGGACGGGGGCGAGTACACGAACGCCTCCATGATCTGCTGACGTCGGTCCACGAAGGCGTTCATGATGTCCTTGAACACCCGCGCGTCGTGCTCGTTGAAGTTCCGCCACTTCTGGTAGGTCCGGTTCGCGTTCCAGAGGTCCGGCGCGAAGGACTTCCCGTCGAGATAGGGAGTCGCGCGAGAGAACTGCGGGACGTACAGCTCGAGTCCGAACTTCTCGAGCTCGAGGTCCATCATGGCAGTGCTGTGGCCGGTCCAGATCCCCGACGCGTGGGGATTCTGCCGCCAGCCCGGGGTGGCGTACTCCTCGGTCGCGCAGTGGGTCCCGATCTGGTCGCCTTTCTCGATGACGACGACCTTGACCCCCGACTTCGCGAGATAGGCGCCGGCCGTCAGCCCGTTGATGCCGCCGCCGACGACGATGACGTCGAACTCGGTGTTGACGCTCGGCATCGACGGTTCAGCTCCGCGGTCGGTACGGCGGACGGACGGTCGGAGGGTGAGGCGGAAGAACTCGGGAGGGCGCGCCCCGCACGCGGACGGTCGTGGGAGGATGCATTGCTCCTCTAACTCGGCCGCCAAGGATGAACCCCAGCACCACCGACATTGCTACATAGTGGCACAATGTACCACAAGTGAACTCAGTCATGCCGGCGAAGAAGACGGTCTTCCGAAGTCTCCGCCTGACCGAGGAGCTCGACGCCGCGATCCAGAAGGAGGCGCTCGCCCGCGGCCTCCCGGTGAACTCGCTCGTTTCCCAAGTCCTCACCAAGTACGAGGAGTGGGACCGCCACGCCGAGAAGTTCGGGTTCGTGATGATCACCCGCGACGGATTCCGTTCTCTGATCGAGGCGATCCCCGACGAACGGCTCGCCCGGGTCGGCCAGGAGCTGGGGGGAACCAATCCACGGGAGATGACGCTCTTCTGGTTCAAGAAGCTCGGAGCGCCGCAGTTCCTGCGGTACCTCGCGCTCTACTGCCGGTACGGGCGCATCGGGGAGTTCGAGGTCGAGACCGACGATCGGACGTACACGATCACGATCCACCACGAGTTGGGGCCGAAGTACTCGAGCTACCTCGCGGATTTCTTCTCGAACGCCGTGCGGTCGGTCGTGGGCGTTTCCGCCGTCGTCGAGCGGAGCCGCAACGCGATCGTGCTGCGGTTTACTGCGAGTGGATAGGCCCGTCCGACCCCTCGGACGCGACCGGCGGCAGGGCCGCGCGCGGAGAGCGCGAGAGCGTTAATTGGATGCGCGCGATGGTCGCGTCGGAGATCACCATGGCGAGTGCGCCCTCCTCCGGAGTGCCGATCGGCCAGCTGCTCATCGATGGGGAGTTTCGGGACTCCGCGAACTCGGGTACCTTCGAGGTACGGAACCCGGCGACCGGCCAGGTCCTGTCTCGCGCGGCTCTCGGCACGATCGACGACGCCCGCGCCGCGGTGGAAGCGGCAGAGCGTGCATTCCCGGCGTGGGCGGCGATGCCCGCGTCCGAGCGGGGCGAGATCCTGGTGCGCGCCGGCCAGTTGGTGCTCGCGCACGTCGAGGAGATCGCGCGCATCGTCACTCTCGAGGAGGGGAAGGCGCTCGCCGAAGCCCGTGGCGAGGTCCGCCAGGCGTACGCGACGATCATGTACTTCGCCGGGGAAGGGCGTCGCCTCACCTCGAACGTGGTCCCGAGCGACCAGCGGGACAAGCTGACGTTCTCGCTGCGGCGGCCGCTCGGCGTGGCCGCGATCATCACGCCCTGGAACTTCCCGTCGATGATCCCGATGTGGAACATTTGCCCGGCGCTCGTCTCGGGCAACGCCGTCGTGCACAAGCCGGCCTCCTACACTCCCCTCACGGCGTTCCGGTTCGCCCAGCTCTTCGCCGAAGCCGGGATTCCGAAGGGCGTCTTCAACTTCGTCACCGGACCGGGCGGAAAGATCGGGGACGCGCTGGCGCAGCACCCCGACGTCGACGTGCTCGCATTCACCGGAGAGACGATGACCGGCCGTCACCTCGCGGAGATCAACGCGCGATTCCTCCGTCGGCAGGTCCTCGAGCTCGGCGGAAAGAACCCGATGATCGTCGCCGCCGACGCTCCGCTCGAAGCGACCGTGACGAGCGCGCTGTGGAGCGCCTTCAGCAACGCGGGGCAGAAGTGCACCGCCGCCTCCCGGATCATCGTCGAAGCGCCGGTCCTCGAGAAGTTCACCGAAGCGTTCGTCGCGGCCACCCGCAAGCTCCGCGTGGGCAACGGGCTCGCGCCGGGCACCGAGGTCGGACCACTGGTGGACGCGTCGGGGCTCGAGAAGGTCCAGAAGTACGTCCAGTACGGCCTCGACGAGGGCGCCCAGCTGCTCACGGGAGGCCACCGCCTCACCGATGAGGGCCGGGCGGCCGGCCATTTCCACGAGCCGACGATCTTCTCCGGCACGAACGCGATGCGGATCGCCCAGGACGAGATCTTCGGCCCCGTGACCGTCCTCATACCGGCCGACGACCTGGACCACGCGGTCACCCTCGCGAACGACGTTCGGTACGGCCTCGCCTCCGCGATCTACACGAAGGACGTTCGCTCGGCCCTCCGCGCGGTCGAGCGGATGGAGGCCGCGGTGACGTTCGTGAACCACGGGCCGGTCGGCATCGAGGTGCAGGCCCCGTTCGGGGGGACGAAGGATTCCGGCTTCGGCCGCGAACTGGGCGAGGCCGGGATCGAGGACTACACCGAGAAGAAGACCGTCTACCTCGACTACTCCTACGCCAAGCAACCGTGGTACTACCCGTGGGCGTGAGCAACCGGACGGCGCTCCGTACGAGCCCGCCGGCGCTCGAACTCCTCGAGGTGCTGTCGGCCGAGCATCCGCCGCTCCATCTCCTGCTCGACGATTCGGGCTGCTGTGGCCCGGGGAACGTCTTCGTACAGACCGAGCCGCCCCGTGCGCCGTACCTTCCGATCGGCCGCGCCGGCCCGGTGCCGGTCTACGTCCACCCCGCGTTCCTTCGCGGAACTCCCCCGAGCAGCCTGTTCCTCGACGTCCGGGCGGCGCCGCTCGACGACAGCGGATCGCTCGAGACGGCGCACGCCCGGCGGTTCACGGTCCGCTTCGACGCTTTCCCGCGGGGCGGAGCGGTCCCTCCGGCCGACCCGTCCGCGTAGCGTGCCGCGGCGGCGGCCGGGGGGAGCCCGCGCCGTCGATCCTCCCCCGGGACGGTCGCCGACCAATCATGACTATATCCCGTGAGACGTTCCCCCTTCGTGGCGGGATCGACCGTCGCTCGGACGGTATCCGGGACTTCGGCGCCCACGGCGGGCCTCGTGCGTCAGTACCTCGCGCGCGTTTCCGCGGGGGAGACTCCCGCCCGCGATGCGGCGATCTGGTCGTCCCTCGCTCCGCGGGGAGCCCTCTCGGGGAGCCCGGACCATCCCGTGATCACGGCCGTCGGGCGCCAGGTCCTCCGGGAGCTCGAGTTGCGCGGGTACCGCTGCGATGGGCTCCCGCTCGACACCGTCGCGTCCGAGATCGAACGGGCGGTCACCGGACTCGCCACGATGGCCGACACCGCGACCTACTTCCTCGCCGAGCTCGGACCCGTGCCCCCCGTGGAGACCGTGCCCCTTCTCCGGATCGTCGCCGCGCACCTCGCCGTTCGGCACGAATCGCCCGAGGAGCTCGTGGAGGAGTTCAAGAACGGATGGGGCGGCACTGAGGTGATGGGCGGGAGCGCGGCCGACCGGCTTCTGGCCGCGGAGCTCGTGACCGCGTCGGACGTACCGCAGGCGGAGCTCTACTCTTCCATGATGACGACCGTCGGGCGCTTGACCGACGTGGGCGCCGCCTCGCCGGTCGCCACCGCGACGATCCTGCACCTGTTCCCGGCCCCGACGGCGACGGCCCCTCTCGACCGGTGGACCCGGGCCCGCGAGCGCCTGGGCCACGACGAGGGCGCGGCGCTCCTCGCCGGCCCCTCGGACCTCGAGGCGACCATCGCCCGGTGGGAGGGGAACGTGGCCGCCCTCGGTGGGGCGGGGGCCGATGCCGAGCTCGCGGGGCTGTACCTCACCGCGGGGACGCTGGCGGACCGCGCCCTGGCGGCGGCCGTTCGGGATGCCGCGCCACGGTTCGAGGGTGCGTTCGCCCGACCGATGCTCGCGGCGGCGGTCGCGCTCGGCCACCTCGGTCTCCCGGCGGAGGAGTCCCACGACTGGCTCGAGAAGTCGGTCGCCCAGGCGACCGCGCGGCACCTGGCCCCGACGGCCGCCGAGCTCTCGGTCCTCGGCCTCGCGTTCCTCCAGGGGCTGGACCCCGGGACCTTCCACCGCCCGGTGTCCGTGGCCGCCGCACCCGTGGGGCAGGCACCGGGCGCCGCGTTGGTCGCGAGGACCGCCCTGCACGCGTGGATGTATCGGGACCTCGTCCGCGCGTCCCCCCCGACGCGCTAGCGGCCCGATCCCGTCAGCTCTCCGACCACTCGTTCGGGGGCGCGGACGTTGCCGGGCCGCCGGGCGCCTGGGACGGCCCGGACGCCGCGGTGGTGGCCGTGGCGGCGGGGGACGCCGGCGCGGGGAGGCGTGTTCCCGGGGGCGGACGACGCCGGCGACCCGCGACGAACCCCTCGGCGATGCCGACCGCGACGAGCACTGCGACCACGATCCCGATCGCGAGGTAGTCGACGGCGGGGACGGACGACGCCGAGCTCCGGGACGTAGCCGCGGTCGAGAACGTCGCGGTCTCCGTGATCGGACCGTCCGCCACGATCCGGGGAGTGAGGTCGGTGCCGGAATAGCTGCCGGAGCCGCTGCCCTGCCAACCCGAGAACGAGGCGTTCGAGGGGGTCGCGGAGAGCGAGATCGACTGACCCGCAGGATACCAGCCGCCGCCTCCGACCGACCCGGGTCCCGAGGCGGCCGCGATGACCAGGAACTGTTCCTGGAACTCGACCGTCGCGTTCTGGTCGGCGGTGACCGCGACCGAGGTGCCGTTCGTGTCCTCGGGCACGAACCGGACCCCCGCCGAAGCGTAGACGGTCGGGATCTCGAACGTGTAGGTTCCCGAAAGGTCATGCAGAGTGAGGGAGGGGGTCGTACCGGCCGCCCCGGGCCCGCCGCTGACCCCGAACTGCCACGCGGTCCCCGCAGGGAGCCCCGTTTCGTTGAGCAGCAGGTCGTACCCCGGCACGATGGGCGGTGGGGCCGGGACGAACCACGCGACGATACTCCAGGATCCGGCCAGCACGGTCTGGAGCGTCGTCAGGTTGGAGAGGACCGAGGAGGCGCCGCCGTCGAACGCACCCGTCCACTCCTCGAGCAGGTCTCCCGACGCGGGGGTCGCGACGATCGTGAGGGTCGTGCCGGCGGGCTGCCAGCTGGAGCCCGAACCGGGGGAGATCCCACCGTTCCCTACGACCGAGGTCTGGACCAGGTAGTCCGTGGTGTAGACCGGATCGACGGAAAGGTCCTGATTCACCGTGAGCTCCGAACCCGAGAGGCCGACGCTCGCCGTGACCGATTCGAGCACGTACTCGCTGATCGCCGCTCCGCCGCCCGCGATCGTGGGGAACGCCACAGCGTACGTCCCCGTGGAGAGGTTGGTCACGTCGAACACACCGGCACCCGAGTAGGTCGAACCGCCGAGGGTCATCGAGGCCTCCGCGCCGCCGGGCAGTCCGGAGGGAGAGACCGTCACGGTCCAGGAGGCGGCGGAGTTGCGCGCGAACGTCGCGAGCTCGGAGACGGCCCCGCCGGGCTGGATCACGACCTGGGAGAGCGTGGCCTGCGTTCCGGAGGTGGCCCCGGGTCCCGTGCCGACCCAACCGAGGAAGTAGTAGCCGGAGTTGGCGGTCGCGCGCAACGTGATGGTGGTCCCCGCGTCCACCCATCGGCTCGAGGGGGACGCCTGCCCACCCACGCCCGCGCTCACATCCACCCAGTACTCCGCCTGGTAGGCCACGGTCACGTTCGTCGCGCCGCCCAATACCACCGTCACCGGGTTCGGCGCGCTCTGGTTGGTGTAGTTCACGAGCGCCGACGTCACGTAGACCTCGGCGACGACGTACGATATCCCCGACGTCGTGACGACGGCGGACCCGTTGATCCCGTACGCGCCCCCGTCCACGGTCGCGTTCGCACCGCCCGACCCGACGCTGAACGTCAGGTTCTGGGACGTCGCGAGGTCCGTGATCGTGAGATTCCCGTTCAGGCCGTCGGGAAGCCCGAGGGCATCTACGTGCAGGGGCACCGAGACGGTCGCTAACGGAACGAGCGTGTAGTTGACCAGCACATTTCCGGAGTAGGGGAGCAGCACGGTCGCGCCGACGTCCGCGGTGCCTTCCCAGACGTAATTCGGGTTGTTGCTCGGGACGTTCCAGACCGAGATGCCGCCGAACCCGACGCCCGCGCTGGCGTTCTCGATCGGCTCCGGTGCCGGGGCGGAGAAGCCGCCCGAGCCCGCCGCGCCCGAGAGCGTCACTCCCCATGTCGTCCCGGCGGGAAGTCCGCTCTCGGAGAAGGTGAGCGGCGCCGTGTACGTCTGGCACCAGTCGAGGATGAGCGGGGGCGAATTGAAACTGTAGTAGAAGTAGTTGCACACGCCCGTGATGACGAAGCTCGCGCTCTCCGTCACGGGACCCCGCGGGCTGAACGTGATGTTGGGGTTCGGCGAAGAGACCGATCCGGGCCCGTCTCCCCCCCACCCGAGCAACGTGAGATTATAGATCCAGAGGTCGCAATCGCCGAAGGCGGAGAAGCAGGTGGACGCCGCCGGGGTCGGGGAGAGGCCGACCGTCGTGGGTTGGCCGTAGGGAAGCCACTGGGGGCCCGTCGGCGGGATCGGATTGAAGTAGACCGAGTAGCACCCGACGTCCTCGTCCTCCTCGGGGTCGGCGAGCACGGTGCACGCCGGGTAGAACGTCGGACACGCACCGATCCCGAACTCCGCTTCGCACTCGATACCGGTGATCGAGGGGACCTGATAGCTGATCGACACCGGGACGTACTCCTCGAAGGTGACCGAGACGCCGAGGGTCCGAGTGAGGGTCTCGGGCGACGCCGGTGAGACCCCGCCGGGCCCGACCGCGTAGTGGGCGAGGCTCAAGTTCACGTCCGCCGCGGAGTAGAGGATCTGCGCTCCGTCGGGGATCCCGCTCACCGAGAGCGTCACGTCTCCCGGCCCCGAGCGAATGTTGCCGAGGACCGAGATCGACCAGTTGATGTCGGTCGGGATCCCGGTCGCGTTGAAGAAGAGCGAGGTTCCCGGTCCGGCGAACGGGGTCGAGAGCTCCACCTGCGCCACCGCGAACGGCGAGGACGGATATCCGGTGCACGGCGTCGTCGCCCACGCAGGGCAGGTGTTCGACGACCAGAAGAACAGCGGCGACCCCGCGAGGGAATCCACGGCCCCGTACTCCCCGTTCCACGCGTCCGCCTCGGGGGTGTAGGTGGCGGAGACGACCGCCGGGTCGGTGAACGTCGCGCCATCATCGGAGGTACTGAAGACCACCTCGGTCGCCGCCCCGCAGGTGTTGCCGAAGCACGTCGAGCCGTTGTAGAAACCGGCTTCGAGGTCCACGGCGCCGGACCCGGTCACGGCGATCGCCACGCTGGTCACGGTGTCCGTGGCGTTGAGATTCGTCGTCGACGGGTCGATGTCCGTGGGGTCGAAGATCACGTTCCCGATATTCCCGGGGTTCCAGGTCACGCCGTCGTCGGGCGAGTCGTAGAAGTACAGGTCCCCCGCGAGGCACTCGCTCGACGGGACCTCGCAATCGGTCGTCCCGTTGGCGGGGGTATCGGCCGTGAACGCGACGTACACCTGGTCGGTCGCCGCCGAGTAGGCGATCTGCGGCGCCGGGGTCTGGAACGGACCGAACGACGTCGGGTTCAGGCTCGGACCCCAGCCCGGCGAGCCGAGCACCACGGGGCCGGCCACCATCGAGTAGTCGAAGACCGTCCCGTTGTAGTCCGAACTCGCGACCCAGACGCTCCCCGTCCACGCCCCGTAGTCGAAGTAGTAGCAGTCGAAGAGCCCGCACCAGAAGTAGTTGAAGCTCACGTTCGTGGTGTAGGCGATGAACAGCTCGCCGGTCGGGGAGACCGTCGCCTGCGGGTCCATCGAATAGTATGCCCCGTAGCCGGTGCTGACGGTGACGACCGGGGACCACGCCGTCCCGCCGTCGGTCGAGACCACCATCGCCACCGAGCCCTCCGAGTCGGTGAACGAGAGCGACATCCAGGTGACGTAGATCGTGTCACCGAACGCCGTGACCGAAGGCAGTGCCGGCGTGTATTGGACCCCCGGCGGCGCGGTCGAGGGGTTCGATATGTTCAGCACCTGCGGAGTGCTCCAGGTGCCCCCGTTGTTGCTGCTCTCGGTCAGAACGAGGCGTGACTCCGACGGGGGCCACGTCGTCGGCGTGAGCGGCGGCAGGGACCCGGCGGTGAGATTGTACTCGACGTAGACGAGGACGAGGGTGCCGTCCGCGAGCGACGTCAGGGACGGCTCCCACGCGTCGGGATACTGCGCCGAAGCGCCCGTGCAGACGGGGTTCCCGAGGTACTTGACGTGCGTCCAGGTCCGACCGAGGTTCGAGGACGAGACGAACGCGATGTTCGACACGCTCAGGGCGCGCTGCGTGGTACAGGGGCTGCGGTCGGTGAGCGAAGTGTAGGCCACGGCGAGGAGGCCGCGGCTGGTGAAGTTCGTGGCGACGTCGTTCGAGTCATTGTAGCACAGGCCGGTGACGCACGTCTGGTTCGCGAACGACGGGCTGGGTAGCGCCGTCGACGTGTAAAAGACGCCGGGTCCCGAGGTGGTGTTCGCGGACGACGGGGGGACTCCGACTTCCCCCGCGACCGCCGGCGCGAGCGCGGGCGCGGGGGTCGCCGGGGGGGAGGCGGTCGCCGGTGCGACCTCGAGCGGCTCGGACGAACTGCCCGACGCGGGCGATGTCGGAACGGCCGTGACGAGCGCGATCGATGCGAGCAGCAGCACGAGGAACGCGAGACGGCGGGGCGCGCGCGAACCACCCGTCATTCCGACCCGCTCCGGGGTGTCGCCTCACGCCCGGAAGGAGCCGTCCGACGGGGGGTCGTCCGTGTCCCGAAGCGGGAGAAGAGGATCCCGATCGCCAGCCCCACGATGAGCCCCGCCGCGCCGAGGCCCAGCCAGGTCTCCGGGTTCTGCCAGATCGACGACGCGGCCGCCGCGGCGGACGTCGGCGTGAAGGTGGCGACCTCGGTGAGCGACCCGCTGACGAAGATCGACGCGGTGGCATTGGAGCCCGAGTATCCGCCGGAGCTGCCCGTCCATCCCGCGAACGAGTAGGTAGCGTTCGGAGTGGCGACGAGGTAGAGCACGCTCCCCGCCGCGTACCATCCCGAGCCCGGCGTCACCGAGCCTCCCACCCCGGCCGACACCGAGACCCAGAAGGAGTCCGCGTAGGAGACGTAGACCGTCGCATTCGACCGGACGGTGTACGCGGCCGGGTCGAGGGCCGTCGCCGTGTACTGTGTGAGCCCGTTCGGGCTCGTCGCCGTATTCAGGAGGACACTATAGGTCCCTGCGGTGAGGTCGGGGATCGTGAGATTCGGGGTCGACGACGCGTACCCCACGCCCCCGAACGTCACGCTCCACTCGGTCCCGTTCGCGACCGGGGTCGAGAGCGAGAACGTCACGGAGTACTGGGGCGCCTGGGTCGTGGTCGCGGGGGAGAACTCTGCGACCTCGGTGATCGGTCCGGCGGCGGTCACGGTGACCCCCGAGAGCGGCCCGGTGTAGGAGCCCGCGCCGATGCCCGACCACCCCTCGAAGGAGTACCCGGGGTCGGTGAGGGCGGTGAAGTTCACGGTCGCCCCTTGGGCGACCCACGCCGAGCTGCCGACCGGAGCACCGAGGTACGTGGTCTCGACGGACCCGCCCCCGGAGCCGCTCGCCTGGACGAACACCTGCGAGTCGAAGTCGATGACGACCGGAGGCGTCAGGCTCCCGTTCGTTCCGACCGTCCCGGGGAATCCGAACGGCACGAACCGAGTGAGGTTGGTGGAGTTCTGGTAGACGACCGATGCTCCGAGGGAATAGGCGCCCGAGCTCCCCGCGCTCCAGGGCCACAGGTTCCCGACCGTGATCCCGATCCCATCGGACGAATAGCCTTGGCCGCCCACGCCGACGGTCCACCAGGTGCCCGTCGGGAGCCCCGACTCGTCCACCGTCAGATTGAACCGGGCTCCCGGAAGCGGGGCGAACGTCGCGCTCTCGACCACCGGACCCGAGACTACGACGGAGGGGTTCCGTGCGGTCCCCGAGTACGACCCCGAGCCCGTGCCGCTCCATCCCTCGAACGAGTAGCCGCTGCTGACCTGGGCGCTCAGGTCGACCGTCTGGCCCCCCGTGGCCCACAACGTCTGGCTCGTGCTCGGTGCCGCGCCCTGGGCGGCGATGAGGCCCCCGGTGGACGAGAGGACCACGACCTGGTAGGCCGACGTGTAATTGATCGAATAGACCCCGCCCGGTGTGACCGAGATGTTGCCACCGGAGGAGGTCGGAACGTAGCCGGTCGAACCGCCCGGACTCACGGCATCGCCCGGGGACCAGGCGTACGTGCCGGGGTGCGCCGTCAGGTTGATCCACGGAGTCGTCGACGTGTAGTCGGTGCCGTTGAAGGTGAGCGACCAGCTCGTCCCGGCCGCGATCTCGGGTGCTTCGAAAGTGACGAGCCCGGCCGGAACGGCGAGGTCCTGGTACGAATCGAACCGGAGCTGGATGCCCGTCTCGATCGGGGAGACGAACGGGTTCGGGCCGAGCGGGGAGCCGAAATACTTCCAGCCCGGGGCGGACGACGTCGCGGAGATATGGCTCAGTGTGTGCGCGCCCGCCGACACGTTCCTCAGGGTCAGGTCGGAGGCCGCCGGGGCGGTGTAGTGGGTCGAATCGACCGTGACGCCGAACACGGAGCTCGACGGGAGTCCGGCGGCGGAGATCGTGACGTTGGCGCTCAGGTTCTCGGGCGCGTCACCGAGCCAGAGCGTTTCGTTGATCGGCCCGTTGACCGTGATGGTACCGGTGGAAAGCGGGCATTCATACGATTCAAAGCATCCCTCGTACCCGTCGGGGACCGAGGGACCGGTGTACGAGCCGTTGCCCTGGCCGGTCCAGTAGTCCGGCGGGGGCGCATCGTAGGCGATCTGGGTGATGTTGAGCGAGAACGTGGTCCCGAGCGGGAAATACCAGGGGGTCGGGTACGCGCACTCGACGTACTCGCACGAAGCGTAGTAGTTGCCGGCGTCGGAACCGTACGAGATCTCGCTCTCGGGGTATTCGATGAACGTCCCGTTCTGGTAGATCTCCTCCTCCTCCTGGGACCAGTCGGCATAGACGTACGCCGGATACGGCGTCGTGAAGACGTACGGGTCGACTTCGAAGTAGTCGAAATCCGCCGTGATCCACGAGCCGATCCCGCCCGGGAACGTGAAGAACTCGACCCCGGCCCAGACATCGAACTGGAACAGCACCGTCTGGCTGTAGTAGTACTCCTGGACCGAGGCGTTGTAGTAGGTTGTCACGATCTCCCAGACACCCGGCTGGAAGTTGGCTCCGTCGATGACGGGCTCGCCCTCGGGAAGGTTATCGAATTCTACCGCGGGTGCGGAGACCGCATAGTCCACGCCGTTCAGCGTGAACGACCACACCGTCCCGACCGGCAGCTGTTCCTGCATGAACACGACCGACACCGTCCCCGGCCCTCCCGCGGTCAGGAGCGAGCCGACCGCGAGGTCCGTCTCGTAGCTGGTGTTCACGTCATAGTAGCCCGGTCCGTTCGAGAGCGTCGTCACCGGGGCGAGCGGGAGCGCAAAGGCGACCAGCGGGGTGCCGCCCGCCGTGAACCCGATGGTGGAGGAGTCGCCGGAGTAGGAGAGTTCCGTCGCGTTCACCGAGCCGCCGGATTGGGCGAACGAATCGACGTTGATGGCGTCCGGTCCGCCCCAGGCCAGCGTCGGCCCGACCGGGGACGCGTCCCACCACTGCGAGAGGGAGTCGGCGAACCCGTACAGCCCGGCGGAGGCGTTCGCCTGCACATAGGTGAGGTAGACGTCGGTCGAGGACGCTCCGAGGTCCGGGTCGTAGGAGCGGAGGAGCGAGGTCCCGGTCGCGGCCGCGACCGGCCCTCCGGACCACGACACCCCGCCGTCGGCCGACTCCGCGGCGAAGACCCCCGTCGTCGAGTTGGGCCCGAGGGTACCGACCCCCCCGAGGTAGGTCGACGCGTACGCAACGTACAGTTCCGAGCCGTTCGGCGCGTATTCGACCGTGATCTGGGGAGTGGACTCGAAGAACCCGGGCAGGCAGCTGCCGACATAGCATGCGCTCTCGCCGGCGCCGGTCGCCACGAGGTACGGGCCCTGCAGGTTCGTCCCGTGCGCGGACGAGGTCACGACGACGATCGAGTCGCCGTAGGCGTTGCACGCGCCACTAGTACCGGGGGAGAGGCAGGTCCGGTTGGTCGCGTAGGCGATCGCGATCGTCCCGCTCGCGTTCACGGCGATGGCGGGGGACATGGCCGTGTAGTCCTGGGCGGAGTTGAGCCCCGGTAGATGGTACGGGCCCGTGAACGTCGCACCCGCGTTCGTCGAGGCCAACAGGAGGGTCGAGATGGGGTAGACCCCGCCCCCGATCTTGTGCGTCGAGTTCGCGATCTCTTCGTACACGATGTAGACGTCGTTTCCGTGGCTCGCGACCTGGGGGTCCGCGTAGGCGCCCCCGGCGACGAGCGTACGGGTCACCGCGAAGGTGGCCCCGTTGTTCGTCGAACTGGCGAACCCGATCGCGCTGCCTGCGCGCGACGTGTAGTCGGCGGCAAATTCGGTCGAGTTCTCCTCGACGAACGCACCGTAGACGTGGGCCCCATCGGCCCCGAACGACGGCTCGATCGCGTCGAGGTAGGTGCACGTGTCGTTCCCGAGCGAGACGGCCGGACCGAACGTGGCTCCGCCGTCCGAGGAGAGGGAGAACCCGACCCGGGCGACGGTAGCGTTCGCCGCCTCAGGGCAGGTGTTGGCGGTGAGGTCCGTGTAGAGCTCGGTCGAAAGTCCGACCTCCCCGTTGCCGAGGGTGAGGAGCGTCGGGTCCTGCGCTTCGGGGTAGCAGAAGTACTGGTAGTAGGGCGGGCTCGCGATCGGAGGAGTGCACGCGGCGGTGCTCGCGTTCAGGTTCGAGACGACGGACGGGTTGACCGCGAACATCGTCTGGTTCTCGACCAACGGGTGACCGGGATAGACTACCAGCGAGGTCGACGCCGACTCCTTGTGCGGGGACGCACTCGCATTGGTGTCGGTCACGACGACCGTGATGTCGAACGTCCCCGCGCCGTCGACCGCGCTCGGAGTGCACGCGAGCGAGTCCGTGTTGTGGGTGGCGCATCCCGGCGGAAGGCCATCGTAGACGTACTTGAGTACGTCGGAGGAGAACGCGTCGGCGGAGAGGTACGTGGTGTTTCCCGCGAAGAGGTAGGCGGGACTGGCCGTGAGTCCCTCGACGAAGAAATACCCCGGCGTCGGGTCCCCCGCCACCGGGGGGGCTACCGGTACTGCGTCCGGGGCAGGACCGGGCGAGGGCGCCGTTCGGGCGGGTGCCGTGTTCGCGAGCACCGGGCCCCCGACGAGCCCCATCACGACGACGGCCGTGATCAGGATCAGGAGCGCCGGACGCGCGACCGGCCACCGAGAATCTCCGGCGGGGACCCGCCGGCCGTGGAGCATGGCGCTCAGCACCCGGTCCCCCTTTAAGGCACTTTCTCCGCCGAAACGCGGCTCGGGGCGGCTCGGTCCCCGGCGACCCTCCCGGGGGCCGGGCCCCGCGAGCCCCGGCCGCCTCCCCGCCTCGGTTCTCTATCGGTGGATGGGGGCTCGCGCGCCTGCGGAGCGTCCGTCGGTCCGCCCCCGGCCCCCCGCGGCGCAGGGCCCGCGAACGTGTCTCGAATCCGACGGGGAAAGTTCGACTCGTCGGCCGGACCGCCGGCGGACGCCGGGTCGGCCGACCGGCCCGCGAACCCGTGCCGGACGCTGCCGCCCGACCCCGCGGACGGGTCCGCACCGCGGGGGGCGCGTCCCGGGGGTTGGTTCTCACGCGAAGTGAGTGGTACCAAGGCCTAAAACCCGTCGTGAACTTAATTAGTTCATGACCTCCGCCCGAGCCGAACCCTCCGCATCCCTACCGAGCGACCCGCTGCCGTCCTGGCCGCCGTCCGACCGACGGGAGAGCGTCGCGGACGAGGCGCGTCGGTACATCGAGAGCCGGCCGTCGATCCGGGACTGCCTGCGCTACGATATCGTGAACTTCACCGCGCTGGCCCGCCGCATCCGATCGGAGACCGGCCTCGCGAGCCAGGAGGCGGTCGAGATCGCGTGCCGCCGCTACCGGCGCCAGATGCAGGAGGGGACGAGCCAGGAGGAGCAGCTCCGCGAGGTCCTGCGGGCGAGTCACATGGAGATCCGCACCCACGTCGCCGCGGTCACCGCCCGGGGGGATCTCGAGTTCCTGGAACGCCTCGTCCTCGGCACCGAGCGGATCCTCTCGAAGCGGGACCGCCTGGTCCAGCTGTTCCAGGGGTCGGGGGCCGTGACGGTCCTCTGCGACGAGGAGATCCTCGGGGCGATGCTCGGCGTCATCCCACGCGCGACCGTCCTCGACGTCGAGCGCCGCCTCTCGGTGGTGACGATCCGCAGCTCGGAGGACGTCCTCGCGACCCCGCGGGTCCTGGGGTTCCTCGCCGAGGCGATCGGCCGCGCGGGGATCAACTGCGTGGAGATGACGAGCGTCTACACCGACACCCTGTTCGTCTTCCGGGCCCCCGACGCGGTCCGGGCGTTCGAGATCCTCTCGGACCTCTCGCGGGCGCTCGACGACCACCGGAGCGACCCGATCGAGCGCGCGATGGGGCCCCTCCCGACGCGGGCGGTCCCGGCCCCGGCGCCGGCCCCGGGACGGAGGCGCGAACCCGGCGCCCGGACCCGGCGCCCGAGCTCCCGGTGACGTCGTCCGAGCGGGACGTTCGCCCTCAGTAGGCCCGGGGCGGGTCCTCGGCGTACTCCGTCTCGCGCACGGGAGCGGCCGAGCCCGGCCCTTCCGGGTCTCCGTAGAGCGGCTCCGACGGCGCGGCGGGCGCTGGGACCCGGCGTCGCAGCAACAGCACGACGCAGACGACCGCGAGGGCGACGACGGCGACGAGGAGCGCATCGACCACCCACCCCGCGACGCCGCCCGCGACGGCGGGCGTCGACGGGCTGACTCCGCCGAACACGACGATCGCCGTCGCGGTCGCGCGGTGTCCGTAGCCGTCCGTCACCTCGAGCGAGACCGTGTAGGTCCCGGGCGTCGTCCAGGTGTGGCTGACGAGCGCTCCGACCCCCTGGGTCCCGTCGTCGAACACCCAGGTGTAGGAGAGATTGCCATACCCGCCCGAGACGAGCGCCTCGAACCGGTACGTCCCCGCCGTCCCGTTCGCCGTCACTACGATCGCGACCGTCGGGATCGGGAGGACGGTCACGGGGAGGGTCCGGGTGGAGGTTCCGCCGAACTCGGAGTCGGTGGCGACGACCGAGACGATGTACGTCCCGGCCGACGTGTAGCTGTAGGTGACGTTCGCGCCGGTCGCGTTCGAGCCGTCGCCGAGGCTCCAGTTGAAGGCGTAGTGGCCCGACCCGCCCGAGGCGCTCGCGGTGAAGGTGACGGAGGAGTTGACCCAGACCGGCGTGGGGGCGAGCGCGACCGCAACGACCGGGCTCGCGCCGGGGGTGACGAGCACCGTCGTCGACGCGACCGCGAGCTGCTCGAGCGAGTCGGTCGCGTAGAGGTAGACGGAGACGAGTCCGGGCGAGTCGAAGGTGTACGTCGCGTTCGCCCAGAACGTCCCGGCGGCGTCGACGACCGTCGCGACGAGCGACGTCCCGCCCGTGAAGTGGTACGAGGCGTTCGACACGACGGTGCCGGTCCCGGCGGTGAGCGGCGTGGAGAAGTTCTCGGTGAACGGCGCCGGCCCGCCCACGCCGGGGTCGGTGCCGATCGGGCCCGCGAGGAGCGGGGCGGCGGTGGCGACCAGGTACGGTTCCACGCCCGGGGTCGTCTCGGCCGGGAGGAGACCCACGCCGTACTTGTCGAGCGCGAACGCCTGGGCGAACACCTCGGTCCCGTCGGGAACGACCACCGTCGTCCCGGTCGCTCCCGGTCCCGCGACCGACTGCTGGATCGAGCGGGCGCTCTCGTTCGACGGCCAGCCGGCCGAGAGATACGGCGCGAGCGTCGCGTTCGTCGTCCAGAGCACGACGTAGCGCGTCACCCCGAACGCGGAGGCGTTGACGGGGGCGGCGGAGGGCGCGGACCAGAAGACGTGGACGAAGTCGTCGCCGCCCGCCATCGACGCGCTGACCGACCCCGGGGTCCCCCGGACCGGCACGAGGACGGTCGGCGCGCTCGCGGTGTCGCCGACCCGGTCGACGATGCGCACCGACACGACCGCGTCGCCGGTGTAGTTGTTCTCGTACTCGTGGACCGCACTCGCTTCGGCGCTGCTGGTGAAGACGCTCTCGCTCGTGCCGTCGCCGAAGGAGAACGTGAACGTGTAGGGCGGCAGCCCACCGGTCGCGTTGGAGGCGACGCGGAGGGTCGTCGCGTTGGCCCAGCCGGGGGATGCGGTGAAGTTCGTCGACCGGCCGAGGAGCACGAGCGCGGTCGACCCGGCCGTGACGGCCCCCGAGGTCGTCGAGAGGCCCGCGGGATTCGTCGCGACGACCGAGAGGTCGTACGACGCGTTGCCCGAGAGGCCCGAGAGCCGCGCGCTCGTGACGTTCCCGACCGGGAAGGCGGTCGTCGTGCCGCCGAGCGTCGGGTGCGCGTCGACCGTGAAGTTCGATACTCCCGAGGCGCCCGACTCGTTCCATCGGATCAGATACCCTCCGCCGACGGACGTGACGTCGGAGCTGTCGAGGCCGGGGGCGCTCGGGTCGTGGGACGAGCACGACCCGCCGGCCCCGGACGTCAGGCTGACGGAGCCGCTCTCCGCCGGGGTCGCGACCCCGGTGACCGAACGGGCCGCGACCGAGTAGTAGAACGGCCCGGTCATGCCGGCCGCGCCGATCGGGACGTTCACGCTCCAGTTGCCGTCGAACGACGAGTTCTGCGGGGTCGCGGAGAGCGTGGCCGGATAGGTGAAGAGGCTGCGCGTCGCGTTGGTCGTGCACCAGTAGGAACTGACGGTGACGCGGTCGACGCCGTTCGGGTCGCTCGCGCGGACCGTGACGGTGACCGCCGTCGAGCTGACGGCGGTTGCCGGGGCCGAGAGGACCGTCGTGCCCGAGAGGGCGGAGAGGTTCCCGCGGGCGGGGAACTCGTTCGCGTCCCCGCCGAAGTCTCCCTGTTCGTACGGAGACGCTCCCCCGTAGTCGAACCAGGAGACCCCGAGTCGGGCCCCGATCTGGAACGTCGGGTACGCCCCCGTGCCGCCGTACGTGGTGAAGTCGGCGCACGGCGCGGCGCCGCCCGCTCCCGAACAGGCGCCCGAGCTCGACTGGGTGACGACCCCGGGGTACCGGTTCGTGTACGCCTTCGCCGTCGCGTTCCAGGAGAGCACGCTATCGACCGCCGGCGACCCGGTGGAGTTCGCGAGCGGACCGTCATAGGAGTTGCACGCGGTGGCGAACGACGTCCCCGACGCCGGTACCGGACAGTTCTGCCAGCCGAACCCGATGTCGAGACCGCCGGTCCAACCGCCGTTCGTCGCCGAGGCGCTCGAGTAGAGGGGCGTCAACGCGCCGGCGCCGACGAGGCCCGTCGTCCCGGGGTACTGCCAGGAGAGGTCCTGCGCCGGGTGCGTCGTATCGTTGATGGTCACGTCGAGCGGCGCGGGGCCTCCCACCGTACCGTTGAGCACCACCGAGAGCGCGTCCCCCGGCGAGAAGGCTCCCTCGGTGACGCCGAGGGCGCCCATCCCGGACGTCACGGCATCGTCCTCGCAGTAGTTCCGTCCCGAGACGGTGAAGAAGGCGGTGTCGTTCTGGCACTGGGGGTCGCACGACCCCGCCGGGACGAGGTCCCAGACCGGGGCGCGCACGGTCCACGACGGGCTCGGCGGGACTCCCTCCTGCGTCGCGTACGGCGGGAGCAGCTCGACCGTGAGGTACGCCGCGCCGTCGTAGGAGCACGGGAGCCCCGAGACCCACATTCCGACCCAGAACGCGGAGAGGACCGAGGCGGGGTGGGATCCGTTCGGGGGGAGCGCGATGTCGATCCGGACCCGCGCGCCGGACCCCGTGGCGTTCGACACGAAGTAGAGCGCGGGAACGTCGTGCTGGAGCGAGCACGGGGACTGGAGGGACGCCGCGACGTTCGGTGCGGGGGCGTCCGAGTCGAGCGCGGCCCAGCCGGCAGACGCCGCGGCGCACCGGGCGGGGGCGAGGGGGCCGGGGGCGTTCCCATCGGACGGAGC
>JBAWFC010000042.1:0-71723 GCA_049591535.1 Thermoplasmata archaeon
CGCCTCGACCGCTCGGTCAGTTCCGGAGCGAGGGCCCGATACTTGGTCCGTAAGGCGGCGAGATCCACACACCCAACAGCGCGAAGACCCGGTACAAATAACTCACTTATTCAGTAGCAAGCCCTAACGGGAGTCGGCCTCCCGCGGCAGGAGCCCCGCGAGCCCGTCGAGGACCCCCCGGCCGAGCCACTGGCCGCCGTCGACCGCGAGCACCTGACCGGTAATGTAGCTCGCCTTCGAGCTCGCGAGGAACCGAACGCTCTCCGCGACCTCCTCGGGGGTCCCGAAGCGTCCGAGGGGGACGCCGCGTCGGATCGTCTCGACCACTTCCTCCGAGACCCAGAGCTGCTGGTCCGTTCCTTCGGTGCGCACCGGGCCCGGGGCCACGGCGTTCACGCGGACCCCGTAGGGCGCCCATTCGACGGCAAGCGTCCGCGTCAGGGCGAGCACCCCGGCCTTCGCGGCGGCCGAGTGGGCCGTTCCGGGCCCGGCCATCCAGGCGTACGCCGCCACGATGTTCACGATCGACGGAGTCGGGGACTTTCGAAGCAGCGGGAGCGCCGCCCGCGAGCAGTAGAACGTACCGTCGAGGACGATCCCCACGACCGCCCGCCATCCGTTCGGGGTGATCTTCTCCGCGGGGGCCACGAAGTTCCCCGCCGCGTTGTTCACGAGTACGTCGAGCCGTCCGTATTCCGATCGCACGACGTCGAGGAGACGGTCGACCTGCTCCGGGACCCGGACGTCGGTCGGGACCTCGAGCACGCGAGCGCCCTTGCCCCGGAGCTCCGCGGCGCCGGCGGCGAGGTGCTCGGCCGACCGACTCGCGATCGCGAGGTTGAATCCGTCCTGGGCGAGGGCGGCGCCGATGGCGCGGCCGATGCCGGTGCCCCCGCCGGTAATGAGAGCGACCGGCTTCGCATCGTGCCGCGGGGCCGGCGGGGTCGTCGCCACGTCGGGAGCGAGCCCGCAGGGGTCTAAATGCGTGGCGCGGAGGGAGCGCCCCGGCGCGCCCGAAATCCGGGCAGCGGGGGCGACGTCAGCCCTTCGTGAGGGCGCCACGCAGCGCGCTCAGGTCCGAGGCCCCGAGGCCCCGACCAAGTCGTCCGTCCCGGCGAAACACGACCGCACCGTCTCGGAATACGACGACGGTCGGAACGACCTCGACTCCGAATTGCTCCCAGAGAGGATCGTCGTCCTCCGTCAGGTCCGCGGTCGCGATCTCGAACGTGCCGGAGCCGCGCAGGTTCTCGAACTCCGGAACGAACGACCGACAGAACGGGCACCAGTCCGCAACGAACGCGACCGCCCAGACTCCGGGTCGTCGCAGGCGGTCCCCCTGGAACGCGTCCGGCCCCAGTCGCTCCACCGTGCTTCCGCGGGGGCGTCGACCGGTCCGGTCGGCGGCCCTTCCTACGCCACCCAGCCGGTGAGGCTACTTGTCGCTGGCGTCGCCGCCGCGCGACCGTCGTCCGTTTCGACCCCCCGACCCGCGGCGAGGGCACCAACCGACCCGACTTGAACCGGCGCGCGGTCCTCGTCACCCCGGCGAACCCATGACGACCTGGCGAGTCCCCACCGAGGCGCGGTCCGAGGAGATCTTCCCGGGCCCGATGGCGGGCACGGTGGAAGTTCACCGGTTCGAGAGCCGGGTCCTGAAGGGAAACCCGTGGGGCGACCCCACGGAGCGCGACCTTCCGGTGTACGTCCCTCCCTCCGGCACCACGAAGGGGAGGCCGCTGCTGGTCCTGCTCAGCGGGTACACCGGCTCGGGGTGGTCGCACTTCCAGAAGGGAAAGTACCTCGAGGACTCTCTCGTTGGGCGCCTCGACCGCCTCGTCCGCACAGGCGGCGCCGCGGAAGCGGTGATGGTCGCCCCCAACTGCCTCACGACGCTCGGAGGGAGCCAGTACCTCAACTCCACCGCGACGGGCCGGTACGAGGACTATGTGGTGGAGGAGGTCGTGCCCTGGGTGCAGCAGCGGTACGGCACCGGCCCGACCGCGGTGCTCGGTACCTCGAGCGGGGGGTACGGCGCGCTGGTCCTCGCGCTCCGCCACCCCCAACTGTTCCGCGCGCTCGGATCGAACGCCGGGGATGCCTACTTCGAGTACTGTTACCTTCCCGACTTTCCGTCCGCGTTCCGCGAGCTGCGGAAGGACGGAGGACCCGAGGCGTTCCTGCGGGGCGTCTTCGAACGACCGGTGAGCGGCTTCGGCCCCGCGAGCCCGGTGGGGAAGACCCTCTCGACCCTCGCGTACGCGTCGTGCTACGGGCCGGTGGAGTCGGAACCCGGACGGTTCGAGGTCCCGTTCGACCTCGAGACCGGGGCGATTCGCCCGGAGGTCTGGTCCCGGTGGCTCGCCTGGGACCCGGTGCGCATGGTCGAAACCGAGCGGTACGCCGAAGCCGTCCGGAAGCTCGCGTACGTCTACGTCGACGGCGGCCTCCGAGACGAGTTCGGGCTCGACGTCGGCGCGCGCATCTTCGCCGCGGCGGCGCGTCGACAGGGCGCCACGGTCGACCTCGAGGAGTACGACGGCATCCATTCCGACCGGGGTCCCCGGTACGACGTGATGATCCCGCGGCTGCTTTCCGCGCTGGGCTCCCCGGCGCCGCGCGCGGCGCCCTCGTAACTTTAGTACCCGCCCGGATTCGCCGGGCCGATGATCCGCGACGGGCAGATGATCTGCGACTCCTGCCAGAAGGTGATCACGCGGATCACCGACGTTCCCGCCGAAGGCTGGGAGAAGATGCACAACCTCTGTTCGGCGTGCTTCCTCGCCCTCGGAAAGGAATCCGTCCCGCGGATCACGTAGCCCGGCGCCGTAGGGGGGCCCCGCTACGCGCCCGAGGGTCCCTCGAGCGGCACGAGCGCCTCGTCCTCGAACCACGCGAGTACGATGAAGTACCAGCTCACGAGGACGAGCAGCGGGAACTCCGCGAGCGCGGTGGCGTCCGTGGGTGCGATGACGGCTCCGCCGACCAGTTTTCGCTCCTCCCGCACCGGCTCGACGTGGAGGACCTCCCGGCCCTCCTCGGTCGTGACCTGCCAGGCCGGCAGGAGCAGACCGGCGCGGTGAAACCGGTACGCGCGGCCGCCGGTCACCTCGATCCGGTGGTACTGCCAGTGTACCGAGAGGCGCAGCACGTTCGACGACGCTCCCTCCGCGCGGACCGTGACGGTCGGATTGAGGAATCCGGTCCGTTTCAGGGTCCACGCCCCGGCGGCGGTACGGGCGGTCGTCAGGGAGCCCGTCCCCCCCTTCCATGCCATGGACGCGACCGCCTGGTCACCCGCGAGAAGTTCGAACTCGAGGGGTCGGTCGCCCCGCCGCAGCCAACGTAGGGACGTGGCATCGACCGAATCGAACGGTTTCTGCTCCATCGCACGCTCAGCGTGCGAGAGGGTCTTAAGCCCGCGCGGCCGAGTCGGCGCGCGGTGCCGGGGAGGGCCGGCGGCTGGCGAGCTCCCGTTGGATCTCCGCGATCTCTTCGAGCGCTCGACCGATGTCCCCGGGGTCGTTCGGGGTCGTGAGGACCGGCCGGGGCCCACGCGGAGTGACCGGCGGCAGGACATCCTCGTCCCAGGGCGCGGCGGCGACGGAGGGGATCACGGGGTCGACGGAGATCGGGGCCGCTACCTTCGGGGGTACTACCTCGGGCGGGGGCCGGCCGAACTCGGCTCGGGAGAGGGGGGTCGCGTCGGTCGACGGGGCGGGTCTCGCGGTTTCGACCTCCCCGGAGGGTTGGGGCTCGTCCGTCGCGAAGAACCAGGACAGTACCGTGCCGACCGCCGCTACGAACCCCAGGGTGAACAGGAGCCCGAACAGCGGGAAGTTGGCCGGCCCGAGCAACGGGGCGACGCGGTAGGCGACGTACCCTCCGACGAACAATACCACGGTGAGGACGGCGAGCGGCAGAGTGCGGATCAGTGCCGTACGGGGGTCCTCCACGGGCCCCGCCGCCTCCGTATCGCTCGTCCCGGTCGTCATCTCGCGTCCGCCCGTGGGGCCTCCCGACGGGGATGCGCGTCGCGAGCCATATTACTTGTCGGCCCTCCCGTCGGGACGCGAAATCGGTCCCGGCGGCCGGGAATACGTATAAATACGTAGTTCGCAAAGTATTTCGAGCACCCTCGGGTGCGGCGATTTATGCACGGAACGATGGAGCGAAGGACGGTCTACGCCATTACGGTGGTCGCGCTGCTGACGATTGCGGGCGGTTGGGTCTTTGCGGCGACGTTCGTCGACAACCATCCGCCGGCACAGAACTCGACCATCACGGTCGTGACGCCCAACGGAGCTTCCGAAGTCGTGCAGTCGACCCAGCTGATCACCCTCTCGGACGCGTTGAACGGCCAGCTCATCGCCGCGGGCCAGCAGCCCGGCTCGGGGAACGGCCTCAACTCGACCTACGGAACGAACGTCGCGCTCGACCAGTGCACCGTGGCGAACTGCTCGGGCAACTTCTCGGCCGTCGACGCGACCTTCCAGACGCTGCACCAGGGCGACAGCGCGCTCCAGGTCGCCCTCCTCGTGAACCAGACCGATGTGGCCCAGGGCTTCGACATCCAGACGGAGGTCATTTACCAGAACAGCACGAGCCTCGCTACCGTCTTCGCGTTCGGCTCGGGGTACTTCGACACGAACACGACGCAGTTCGCGGGACACACGCTGTCGACCATCTCGGTGTTCCTGTACGTCGACCTCGGCACGGCGGCGACCTTCCCGCCGATCGTGCAGAACATCGTCGTGACCGTCAACGCGTGTACCTCCGCGACCACCTGCCCGTAGGCCCACGCCCGGGGAGGGGGGCGGATCCCCCCCCTCTCCCTACCCTTTCCTCCCGCCCGAAATTCTTGAGATCCCGAGTCCGGGGCGTCGGCCCCGCGCCTCGCCCCCACCGGGGCGTACGGGTCGTCGCTAGCGACCGGCGACGAGGTAGAGAATGCCGGCGATGAGGGTGAGTATCCCGGCGATGATCGCGAGCAGGCTGCCGGCGAATCCGAGGAACAGCCAACCCACGATCGCGAGCACCACGAGGACGGCACCGACCGCGACGCTCCCGTCCCCGTGCCGGCTCCGGCCCAGGACCGCGAAGAACCCGATCAGGAGCCCGAGAACGATGAAGATCACCGACCCGGCCACCGAACCGAGCGCCTCGAGGTGGCGGCCCGTCGCGAGGAAGAGCACCCCGAGCACGAATCGGACGATCGCTGCGAGGACGAGCAGCACCGCGGCGATCACCCCGAAGACCAGGGCCAGATGTCGGTCGCCCTCCGCGCTCATCCTCGGACCCCCGCCGGTCTACGGCCCCCGACGGGAGCGGCCGAGGACTTTACTTTTGGGAGCCCCCGGAATCGGAACGGCTCCCGGAGCGCGGGGGACTCGGGGCTCCGAGGGGAGGGGCGAGGCGCGCGATCCCCCGCGGCGGCGCGACCCGCGGGAGGGTCGTTCCCCCCGGGAGACTGTGGATTCGTGCGGCCCGCCGGGCCGCCACCGGGCTCCGTTCGCCCTCCCAAACCCTAAGCTCCCGAGGAGTTGAGGCGTTTGATGCCGTCCCGGGGCTCCGCGAAGGGAATGCGCCGCGAGTTCGACCTCGAGGCCCCCGGATACGACCGGACCGCCCGCGCCTCGATGCCGGGCTACAGCGACCTCCACCGGACGCTCGTGTGGGGGATACCGTTCGTCCCTACGCGTTCGTTTCGGGTGCTCGAGCTCGGCGTGGGAACCGGAACCCTGACGGCGAAGATCATGGAGGAGTTTCCCCATGCCCAGCTGACCGGGGTCGACCTCTCGCCCCGCATGATCACCCGCGCTCGGGAGAAGTTGCGCCCGTATCGGGACCGAGTCGAGCTCGTCGCCGGTGACCTCGGTGCGTTCGCGGAGGAGACCTACGATGTCGTGGTCTCCGCCCTCGCCATCCATCACCTCGGAGACACGGAGAAGTGGCGGCTGTTCCGAAGGGTGCACCGGTGCCTCTCGCGGGAAGGCTACTTCGGGGATGCGGACGACCACCTCCCGGAAGACCCGATCTTCGACACCCGGTATGCCCAGATCGCCTCGATGCTGCCCTCGCCCCGCGGCCGGAGTGGGGCGTGGACCAGCCCGCAAGAGGTCTGGCACGGGCACGAGAAGTTCGACCACCCCTCGACCCTGACCGCGGAGCTGGCGGCGCTGGAGCGCACGGGATTCCGTCACGTGGGAGTGCCGTGGCGGTTCTTCGGCCAAGCCGTCGTGTGGGCCTACCGCTGAGTGGGCCGGCGCGGGCGGGACTCGGGGGTGCGCGGCCGCGCCGAACGGTCCCCGGCGTCATCGACTTCGAGGCAAACCTTTTCTTGCGGTCCCCTCCTCCAACGCTCGTGGCCGGGATGGGGTAGCTTGGCCTATCCTGGGGGACTGTGGATCCCTCGACCCGGGTTCAAAGCGGCGCGGGGCCGAACCCCGCGCCCTGAGACTCTCGGTCCCGGCCCCTACGGCTTCTTCGCACGACGCGGCGGGGAGGCCCGTTTCGCCGTCGGCGGTACGCGTTCCAGCCGGTCGAGAGCCTCCGGAAGCTCGCTCAGGGTGTAGTCGGCCCAGCGGGCCCCCCATTTCTCGAGGTCGAGCGGGGTCAGCCCCCACCCCTTCAGGGTCGACGCGCGGCCGATCGGGGTGACCCCGGGCGTCGACTGGGCGGCTTCCATGTCGAACCGAGAATCCCCGACGAGGAACATCGGCACGCCGGGGTACCGCCGCCGGTACTCCGCGAGATGCTCTCGCTTGGTGCCGTCGGCGGACCCGAGCACCTCCTCGAACCAGTATCGGAGTCCCTCCCGTTCGAGCAGAAGGTCGGCCATCTCGGTCTCCGCCCCGGTCGAGACCGCGAGCGTCCACCGCTCCGAGCCGAGCCGTTTCAGGAGTTTCGGGATCTCGGGGAACGGCTTCGCCTTCGCGTACGCCTCGGTGACCTTGCGCTGGTGGAACGTGCGCGCCGTCGTGGCCCGGAGAGCCGCCGGCGCGGTGGGGTACAGCTGGGCCAGCTGGGCCTCGAACGGCATCCCCGTCGTGGCGAGGTAGTGGATCCGACCCTCCTCGGGCGGGGTACCGAACGCCTTCAGGAGCACGTCCCCGGCCACGACGCTGATCAACGCGAGGTCGTCGAGGATCGTCCCATCGAGGTCGAAGACGACGACCCCGCGCTCGACCGTGACGGGGGCGACCGCTCCGGCGGGTCGGCCGACCGAGTGTCCCACCTCCGCGAACTGACTCGTCGAAGCGACGAGGGGGAGTTCGGGGCCCTCGAAGGTCGGCGCCTCCCCCTCGGGGGGTGCGCTCTCCTCGGGGGCAGGCGAGCGCCGGGGTTCGGTCACCCCCGGGTCGAGGTACGCGGGTTCTTTAAGGCGCGGACGGGCCCGCCTCGCCCTAATAGGGTCGGCGACATCCCCGGTAGCCGGTAGCTCCGACCGGCGGGTGGCGTCGTGCATCCCAGCCGTGTGATCCGAGGAAGGACGACCCGGCTGCTCGAGGGTCGTCGGATCCTCGTCGGGGTTTCCGGGTCGATCGCCGCCGTCGAGGTCCCGCGCATCGTTCGCGAGCTCATCCGGCACGGCGCCGACGTGCGCGCCGTGATGAGCCCCGAAGCGACCCGGATCGTGACCGCCGAGGCGCTCGAGTTCGCGACCGGACACCCGCCGGTCGTACAACTCACCGGGAACGTGGAGCACGTCACACTGCTCGGACCGGGAGAGGAGCAGACGGACCTCTATCTGATCGCCCCGGCCACGGCCAACACGATCTCGAAGATCGCCCACGGGATCGACGACACCCCGGTCACCTCGTGCGCCTCCGTCGCACTGGGCGGAGGCGTGCCGATGCTCGTCGCGCCCGCGATGCACGCCCACATGGGACGGAACCCCGCGGTGAAAGAGAGCCTCGAGAAACTCCGGTCGTGGGGGGTCGGCGTGGTCACGGGCGCCTCGACGGAGGGGGAGGAGAAGATCGCGACGCCGGAAGAGGTGGCGGCTGCCGTGCTCCATCGGATCGCGCGCGGTCCCTGGGTGGGACGCCGGGTCGTGGTCATCGGGGGCGCCTCGCGCGAACGCCTCGACTCGGTTCGCTCCCTCACCAACGAGAGTTCCGGCGCCTCCGCCGTGGCGATCGCGACCCAGGCCCACTTCCGCGGCGCCGAGGTCGAGCTGTGGACCGGTGCGCTCCGGGTCGGTGTCCCTCCCTTCCTCAGTACTGCCGGCTGGCACAGCGTGGCCGACCTGCTCGCCCTCGCCCGGGAACGGCACGCGGTGCTCGCCTCCTGCGCCGCCGTGATCGTCCCCGCGGCGCTCTCCGATTTCACCCTCGACGCACGACCCGGCAAGATCCGCTCACGGGATCATTCCCGCCTTTCGCTCACGCTCCACCGGGCTCCCAAGGTCCTTCCCGAGCTACGTCGGCTCGCCCCCGCACCCCGCCGGCTCGTCGCATTCAAGCTCGCGGCCGGAGAAGGAGAGGACGCGCTGGAGCGCGAGGGGACCCGTCTCCGGAAGGAGAGCGGCGCCGATTGGGTGGTGGCGAACGACGTGGCGACGATGGGGAGCACCGAGACGAACGCCCTCGTGCTGACCCCCGACGGAGCCCACCATTGGCTCCGCGGTCCGAAGCCAGAGTTCGCGGGCCGGCTGCTGGACGAGATCGGAGCCGAGCTTCCGTCTCCCGCGTCGCCCGGACCGGTCGGCCCATCCGCCGCGACCGCCTCGCGACACCGGACCCGGCCGCGCCGGTCCGTTCGGCCCCGCCGGTGATCGACCGTTCTCCCGGTCCGCCCTCGGAGGGTGCGGCTCCGGAGTTCCTGCCCCGGGACGGCGTGGATACGACGCGAAGGGGCAGCGAAACATTCACACGGTGAATCAATGTTGTAGCATGTTCACAAACAAAACGCTTAAGTTCCCTCGAGCGTCCTCCCGTCCCCGGAGAGAACGTGAGCGACTTCTGGATCTTCATGGCGCTGACCGCCGCGATGGGACTGTCGATCTTCCTCTCGCTACCGATCGTCTACAGCAAGCGGGCCCAGGGACGATGGGCTACGGGACTCAACGCGGCCGCGATCGGGATCCTGATCTTTCTCCTCGCCGACGTCTTCTCCGACGTCTCGCCCATCCTGTACCCGAACGGCTACGTCGCCAACCTGGGCTACTCGATCGCCTTCGGTGTGGCGTTCCTCGTCGCGTTCCTCGGCCTCTACGTGGTCGACAACCTGCCGCGCCGCGCCCCGCTCGGGACCGGCGCCGGTAGCGGCGGCGACGCGGACAAGGGCCCGCGGACGACCGCGCTCATCATTGCGCTCGGGATCGGTCTGCAGAACCTGACCGAAGGCCTCGTGTTCGGGGTCAACTGGACGGCGGGTGCGCTCGGCATCCTCGCGGTGGTGTTCCTCGGTTTCTTCCTCCAGAACGTGACCGAGGGCTTTCCCATCGCCTCGCCGTTCCTCGGCACCAACGCCCGGCGCGGGATCGGGATGATGGCCGGACTCTTCCTGGTCGGGGGCCTTCCGACCCTTCTCGGGGGAGCGATCGGGTACTACTGGAGCAACAGTCTGTTCCTCGTGATCTTCGACGCGCTCGCCATCGGGGCGATCGCCTACGTGATCCTCCCGATGCTGCGCGTCGCGTTCCGACCCCTCGAAACCCGGGAACTGTCGATCCGCCGCAACCAGCTCGTGTACATCGGCGTGATGCTCGGCTTCGTACTCGGGTTCGCGGTCAACGCGGTCTGAGGTCGATCGCTCGCCGCGGGACTCGCGGGGTGTCTCGGGGGAAGCCGGCCGAGGATGCGGCGCGGCTCGCACGAGCCGCTATGTACCTAGCGCGCTCGTAGGCGGCCGATGCCCGATTCGGCACCCTCACCGATCGTGTCGGTGCAGGTGATGCAGGCGCTCGTCGCGCGCGAGCTCGTGGAGGGGTTCGGGCTCCCGGAGCGGCAGGCGGCGATCTTGCTCGGGATCGTTCCGTCCTCCGTGTCGCAGTACCTCTCCGGAAAGCGACTCGGTCCCACCCTCTCGGCCTACCTGGGGAACGACGAAGCACGTCGCATCGCGCGCCGCACAGCGCAGCAGCTGATGGCGGGGTCGGTCGGCTCGCGGGTGGTTCTCGAGGCGGCGATCACCTTGAGCGAACGGTTCGGGCCCGCAGCTCCCCCCTCGGCATCGAGCCCGAAGGACGGGCTGAGCCCCGAGCTCCGACGCAAGGTCCCCGGTTGGCTCCGGAACCGGATCGCCGGCGAGCAGAATGCGGTCGCCGAATGCATGCGGCTCGCTCAGCGCTCGCGCGACGAGCTCACCCGCGCGCTCTTCCGACAGATCGCTTCCGACAGCCTCCGCCACGCGGAGATCGTGGCGTCGCTCGCGGCCTACCTGGACCGGGGGGTATCGTCGAGCGCGCCGACCGGGATCTCCCGCGCGGACGTCGAACACCTGATCCGGCGGGAGCACGAGGCCGAGGCGACCAGCGAGGTCGACCTCGGCCCCGAGCTGGGCGGGATGATGCGGATCCTGTGGGACAGCATGGAGTCGGACGAAAAGAAGCACGAGCACCTGCTCGAGTTGCTTCTCGAAGCCGGCCTCGCGGACCGCTCACCGGCCCGGAAGCGGGCGCCGCGCGGCGCCTGAGCCGCCTCACCGGCGCCCGGCGACCGGCGCCCTTTATAGGTCGCCCGTATCCGCGCGCGGAGGATTCCAATGGTCAAGCTCGCCGAATGGCGGGGGAAAGAGATCTTCCGGAGGTACGGCATACCGCTCCCGAAGGGCCAGGTGGCCCGTTCGGGCGTCGAGGCCGAGACCCTCACGCGGAGCGGAGCCGTTCCGCTGCCCTGCGTGATCAAGGCCCAGGTGCTGGCCGGGGGACGCGGAAAGGGGGGTGCGGTCCGGTTTGCGAACACCCCGGAAGAGGCGCGCGCGGCCGCCGAGGCGATCCTCGCGCTCGAATTCAAGGGCGAGAAAGTGCGGGAGGTGCTGCTCGAGGAGAAGCTCCCGATCGCGAAAGAGCTCTACCTCTCGTTCGCGCTCGACCGGGGCCTCCGCCTGCCCATCGTGATCGCCAGCGCCCACGGAGGCGTCGAGATCGAGGCCGTCGAGGACTCGGCGATCGAACGGACCCCGGTCCACCCGTTCCCGGGTCTCGCGTCCTACGAAAAGCGGCGGGTCGCACAGGTGCTCGGTCTCACCGGCCCCCCCGCCAAGACGCTCGACCGGGTGCTCGATTCGCTGTGGACGCTCTTTGTCCGCGAGGACGCGGAGCTCGTGGAGATCAATCCGCTCGCCGTGGTCGGGGAGGGACTGGTCGCGCTGGACGCGAAGGTCATCATCGAGGACGACGCCGCGTTCCGCCACCCCGAGTACGACGACATCCGGGACGACCGGACCCCGCTGGAGGAGGTCGCGCGGGAGAAGGGGATCGCCTTCGTCCAACTGGACGGAACGATCGGCGTGATCGCGAACGGCGCCGGCCTGACGATGGCGACGCTCGACGTGCTGAAGGAGTTCGGGGGCGACCCCGGGGTGTTTCTCGACCTCGGCGGAACCGACGACCCGAAGAAGGTCACCGAAGCGTTCCTCCTGATGGCCCAGGCGAAGCCGACGGCGGTGTTCCTCAACATCTTCGGAGGGGTCACCCGGTGCGACACGGTGGCGACCGGCCTCGTCGAGGCGATGAAGCAGGTGCCGGCGAACGAGCGCTTTCCGCTGATTGCCCGGATCCGAGGCAACAACGAGAAGGAAGGGGTCGAGATCCTGCGCGCGGCCGGGATCACGTCCATCCCGACGTTGAAGGAGTCCGCCCAGGCCGTGGTCGCCGCGGCGGGAAGCAAGAAATGACGGTGCTCGTCGATGCGAATACCCGGGTCGTGGTTCAGGGGATCACCGGGCACCAGGGGACGGTCCACACCCGTCAAATGAAACAGTTCGGAACCTCGGTGGTCGCCGGGGTCACACCGGGCAAGGCGGGGACGGAAGTCGAGGGCGTTCCCGTCTTCGACTCCGTCCGAGACGCGGTCGCCCGGACGAATGCGAACGCGGCGTGCATCTTCGTTCCGGCGCCGTATGCGAAGGATGCGCTGCTCGAGACCGTCGACGCCGGCATCCCGCTCGCGGTCATCGTGACCGAGCACATCCCGTTCCACGACATGCTCGTGATGTACCACTACGCGCGGTCGAAGAACGCGCGGATCATCGGTCCCAATTGCCCCGGGATCGCCGCTCCCGGGAAGGCAAAGATCGGCATCATCCCGAACATCGTGTTCCGCCCCGGGCGCATCGGCGTCATCTCCCGCAGCGGGACCCTGACGTACGAGATCGTCAACGGGATCAAGGAACACGGGCTCGGGCAGTCGACCTGCATCGGCCTCGGTGGGGACCCGGTCGTGGGCACCTCGTTCGTGGACGCCCTTCCGCTGCTCCAGGCCGACCCCGAGACCGACGTCATCGTGATGGTCGGGGAGATCGGGGGAACCGCCGAGGAGGACGGCGCGGAGTACATCCGCCAGCACGTGACGAAGCCGGTCGTGGCGTACATCGCGGGCCGAAGCGCGCCCCCGGGAAAGCGGATGGGGCACGCCGGCGCCATCATCTCGCGGGGAAAGGGCACCGCCGAGACGAAGCTCGCCGCCCTCTCGGCCGCCGGCGCCCAGGTCGCCCGATTCCCCTACGAGATCCCGGACCTCGTCGCCCAGATCGTGGAGCAGCAGGCTCGGCGATGACTCCGCCCCGCGAGCGCCCCGCGCGCGGCGAGGAGGAGGCCGTCGAACCGTGCATCGTCCCGGGGTGCGGTTCCCCCTCGGTCCGACACCTCGCGCTCGCGGAGGCCCGCAAAGCGTTCTCGCAGCTCCCGGAGAAGGGACGGCGGGCCCCGCTCTGTCGCGACCACTACCGGGAGTGGAAGAAGTCGACCAAGGAAGCTCGCACGCTCGACCGGCTCGGCTGGTAGCGCCGCGTCCGCTCCCCCCGGAGCGCCGACACGGCGATGGCAGGCGACGGCTGGGGAGCGGTGCGCCGGACCTGTCCTCCGGTACGCACGATGCGTCGAAGTCGCCCTCCCTTCGCCGAAACGACCGGGCACCTCGAGGTCGACGGCGGTCGGATCTTCTACCGCGCGCTCGGTGGCCCCCGCCGGCCGACGGTCCTCGTCCTCCACGGGGGTCCGAGCGATCATCGATACCTGGCGATGCTCGCGGACCTCGTGCCGCGCGGATACCGCGTGGTGTGGTACGACCAGCTCGGCTGCGGTCGCTCTTCGCGCCCGCGATCCTACCGGGAATACACGATGGAGACATTCGGGCGCCAGGCCGAGTCGGTCCGCCGCGCCCTCGGCCTCGGCCGACCCCACCTGTTCGGCCACAGTTGGGGCGGTGCGCTCGCCCTCGAAGCGGCGACGCTCTACCCCCGCAGTTTCCGGAGCCTCTCCGTATGCGGCGGGTTCGGGAGCGCTACCAGCTTCGGGAACGCCCTGCGCCGACACACCCATCGCTTGCCGCGGGCTCTTCGGGAGCCGATCGAACGGTACGAGCGCGAAGGGAACTACGTCTCCCCCGAATACCGGGCGGCGATCGCGGAGCGCCGTCGCGTGTACAGCACCGGGGTTCGGGTACTCCCGTACGAGTTCGCGGCCACCGCATCGGGGGTGAATCCGCGGCTCCTACGAGCCGTCTACGGACCGAACCGAGGGTTGCTCTCGCCGCCCGGGGGATTGCTCCGGGGCTGGGACCTTCGTCCCCGGCTCGCACGGATCCGTCTCCCGACCCTGATCATGTCCGGGGAGATCGGGGCCGGTCGGTACACCGCCCGGGACCTGCACCGCTGGCTGCCGAACTCCGAGCGGGTCACGTTCCCCGGCGCGGCACATCTCCCGTTCTACCAGTCCCGCGACCGGTTCCTCGAGACGATGCTCCGCTTCCTCGATGCGATTCCCTCGCCCGGCCCAACGCGGACGATCCGCCGAAGCGCTCCGGCCGGTGCGACGACCCGGCCCGACGGGCCGCGGCCGACTACTGCTTGCGCATCTTCTGGGCCCGCATGCGACGGCGCATCCGCTTCTTGCGCCACTTCCAGCGCATGTGGCCGCGCTTCTTCCAAACCCGCGAAGAACGTTTCATCCAGCCCGCGTCCGAACGGGCGCGGGTAGGGTCGTCGGTTTATAAGGCTGCCTCGAACGCCATCGGCGGTGGACGGGCCGTTCGCGGGTCCTTATGTATCCGCCGCCGCTCGTTCGCGCGTGCTGAGCCCCGGGGACCTCGAGGTGAACGTGCTCGAGTTCCGCCAGCGGTCGTTCCAGTTCGAGCGGGCCGGGACGGTCGCGGGACGCGAGGTCGCGGTGTTCTCTCGGACCGAAACCGAGACCGAGACCCAGTTCCGACCAAAGCTCGTCCACCTGCGCGTGCTCGTCCCTTTGGAATGGGTCCTCTACGACGAGCCCAACGACCTGCTCCTCATCGCGCGGGACGGCACCACTCCGCCCGTGCGACTCACGGAGCCGGTGGTCGAGGTCGGCGCCGAGCGTACCGAATTCCAGGAGCAGGGGATGCCGTGGAAGCGGATCGGGGGACCCTCCGGCACCCTGGTCTACGCTCCACAGGAGCTCGCGGACGTGCTCCTGACGCCGGCCGCCCTGACCGCGCTGGGTCTCACCTGACCGACGGCCGGCCGCAGACGCTCGAGCGAAGCGGGGCCGCCGACGCCTCCGGGGCCCGAGACGTGGCAAACGCGGACGAGTTCGGCCCGCGATCCCCGGCGCGGGGGCCGTTGGGCACTGGCCGAGAGGCAGAGACCCCCGACGACGGCGTCCGGCGTCACGGGTGACCGCCCGACCCCGAAGATCCGTAGGAGGATCGGCGACCGATGCATCGAACGCCGGGCCGACTTGGGACTCGGGAGAAGCTCCTAGGCCGTACGCGCCGGGCGAAGGGCCCGCTCGAGAAGGGCGGCGAGCAGTCCTCCCAGGATCGGGGCTACCCAGAAGATCCAATCCTGCTGGATTGCCCACGTGCTCCCCGGCCACGCGGCCGCGACGAGCGCCGGGGCAAAGCTTCGCGCCGGGTTCACGGACGCCCCGTCGATCGGAATCGCGATCAGGTTCGTCATCGCAAGGGTGAGCGCGATTCCGACCGGGGCGAGGTTCTTGGGCGAGCCCTCCGAACGCGTGGTGAGCAGCGCCACGAACACGAGGACGAACGTCAACCCAACCTCGAGGAGGAACACGGAACCGGCCGCGACCGAGTACGGCGACCCATTGCCGGCGTAGCCTTGGGATCCGAGGGCGGAATGCTGGGCAACGGCGAACACGGAAGAGTTCCCGTAGGCGACCCCGGCGACCAGCGCTGCCGCGGTGATGCCGCCGAGGACCTGCGAGACGATGTACGGCACGACGTCGCGGCCGGAGAGGCGACCGGCGATCCACCCCCCGATCGTGATCGCGGGGTTGAAGTACCCGCCCGAGATGTCACCGAACGCGTACGCGGCCCCGAGTACGCCGAAGCCGAGTGCGAGCGATCCGATGAGGTCTACCCCGAGAGGGTCTCCCGCGACCCGCCCGGAAAAGACGACTCCGCCGACGATCGCTAGGACGAGGACGTAGGTCCCCACGAACTCCGCGAGGCACCGTTGGGGGCGCGACCACGGCATCCACCCGACCGAGCGGATTCTCGCTAAAATACCTTCGTTTGGACGGTCGTGAACCCGACGGCCCGCTGCGCCTCACGAGAGGTGGAGCATGTCGCGCGGTCCTCCCGGATCCGCTCCAGGGCCGGTCGCGACGGAGAGGATCAGGGCTCGGGCGGCCCCGTCGCAGCGTTGATCTCGGGGACGGGGGCGGATTCGCCGAGCGGTCGGACCGTTCCCTGCCTGCCCCGGCGAACTTCGCCTCTCCAGCCAACCGGCAGGGGGAGTGGCGGAGGAGGGGCCAAGGTGCGGTCAAGCCCGCGCCGCCGCTTCCCGTCGAACGCCGCCGAGTCCTCCGTCGGTCGCCCCCCACCGAGAAGGCGACGCAGGTCCTTGCCAGGACCAGCAGTTCCTGCGGGAAGTTCGCGGGGCGGAGCCGGCCCGCGGCGGATCCGGCGGCCCCCACGGCGGCTCGAGCGACGACGACATCCGCAGCGGTAACCCCTCGGAGCGGGCGCGGAGAGCGGAGGTCGCGGGGCCGGGGGAACGGGACGCATCCCGAGCCGCAGCGTCCCGGTCGCCCGACGAAGGGCGGCGGGCCCCTCCGCTTATGGGTTGTCGTTCCTCGACCCGTCAGATGCGCGCCGCCCTTCGGACCTGGCCGACAGTCTTCGCTGCAAACTACATCCCGTATGGGGGATTCGGAGTGGGCGCGGAAGGCCTTTGAGATTGGAAGGGAAACGCCGCAGAGGTCGGAGATTCACATGAGCGAAGAAAGCGAAGAGAACGTCGGCAAGTGCCCGGTCGTTCACGGGACGACCAACCTCGGAATGCGGTCGAACAGCGATTGGTGGCCGAAGCAGCTGAACCTCAGGATTCTCCGACAGAACTCGTCCCGCTCCGATCCGATGGGCGAGGCCTTCGATTATGCCGAGGAGTTCGCGACGCTCGACTTCGCAGCGCTGAAGAAGGACCTCCACGGCCTGCTGACGGACAGCCAGGATTGGTGGCCGGCGGATTTCGGCCAGTACGGGGGGCTCTTCATTCGCATGGCCTGGCACTCGGCGGGGACCTACCGTGTCGGCGATGGCCGCGGGGGGGCCGGCTCGGGCCAGCAGCGGTTCGCGCCGCTCAACTCCTGGCCGGACAATGTGGGCCTCGATAAGGCCCGCCGGCTCCTCTGGCCGATCAAGCAGAAGTACGGACGCAAGGTCTCCTGGGCGGACCTCATCATTCTCGCCGGCAACGTCTCGCTCGAGTCGATGGGCTTCGAGACGTTCGGGTTCGGCGGCGGGCGTCCGGACGTCTGGGAGCCCGACGAATCGGTCTACTGGGGCAAGGAGAAGACCTGGTTGGGCGACGAGCGTTACACGGGGGACCGGGAGCTCGAGAAACCTCTCGCGGCCGTGCAGATGGGCCTCATCTACGTGAATCCGGAAGGGCCGAACCGCAATCCGGACCCGCTCGCCGCCGCCCGGGACATTCGGGAGACCTTCAAGCGCATGGCGATGAACGACGAGGAGACCGTCGCGCTCATCGCCGGTGGTCACAGCTTCGGGAAGACCCACGGCGCCGGCGATCCGAAGCTCGTCGGTCCGGAACCGGAAGGCGCGCCCATCGAGGAGATGGGCCTCGGCTGGAAAAGTCGGTTCGGCACGGGCAAGGGCAGAGACGCGATCGGAGGAGGGCCCGAGGTCACTTGGACCACGACGCCCACGAAGTGGAGCAACAATTTCTTCGAGAACCTGTTCGGGTACGAGTGGGAGTTGACCAAGAGTCCCGCCGGCGCGTATCAGTTCAAGGCGAAAGGAGACCCGGCGACGATCCCGGACGTCTCCGACCCGTCCCAGCGGCACGTTCCGACGATGCTGGTGACCGACCTTTCTCTTCGGTTCGATCCGGCCTACGAGAGGATCTCGCGGTACTACTACGAGCACCCCGACGAGTTTGCGGACGCCTTCGCCCGGGCGTGGTTCAAGCTCACCCACCGCGATATGGGTCCGCGCGTCCGCTACCTGGGACCCGAAGTCCCGGCGGAGGAGTTGATCTGGCAAGATCCTCTTCCCGCCGTCTCCCACCAACTGATCGACGCCCGGGATATCGACCACCTGAAGGCCCAGATCCTGGCTTCTGGCCTGACCGTCTCGCAACTCGTGTCGACGGCATGGGCCTCGGCCAGCTCCTTCCGCGGTTCCGACAAGCGCGGTGGGGCGAACGGCGCGCGCATTCGCTTGGCCCCGCAGAGAGACTGGGAAGCCAACGAGCCCCCCCAAGTGGCCCGGGTGCTATCCAAGCTCGAGAGCATCCAGACGGCGTTCAACACCGCGCGGTCCGGCGGACGGCGGGTGTCCCTGGCCGACCTGATCATCCTCGGTGGGTGCGCGGGGGTCGAGCAGGCCGCGAAAGCGGCGGGAAGTGCCGTCACCGTACCGTTCGCGCCCGGCCGGACCGACGCAACGCAACAGCAGACCGACGTGGAGTCCTTCGGCTACCTCGAACCGGTGGCGGATGGCTTCCGCAACTATCTCCCGCGCGCGTTCGCCGTACCGGCCGAGGAACTGCTCGTCGACAAAGCGCAACTGCTGACGCTGACAGCGCCGGAGATGACGGTGCTCGTCGGCGGCATGCGGGTCCTCAACGCGAACTTCGGACAATCCCCCCACGGGGTCCTCACGAAGCGGCCCGGAGCATTGACCAATGACTTCTTCGTGAACCTGCTGGACATGCGCACGGAGTGGAAGGCGACCTCGGACGAGAACGTGTTCGAAGGACACGACCGCAAGACCGGCGCTCCGATGTGGACGGGTACCCGTGTCGATCTCGTCTTCGGCTCGAACTCCGAGCTACGCGCTCTGGCCGAAGTCTACGGCTCCTCCGACGCACAATCGAAGTTCGTGGCCGACTTCGTTGCGGCGTGGGACAAAGTGATGAACGCGGATCGTTTTGACCTGAGAGCGGGCGGTAGGATCCCGTCCGTGCCGTAGCGGTCGCAGAGGGCTCCCACGCGCAGGGAGAGCGACCCCCTTCCCTCGCCGACCGCACGTCGAGACCGACGCTGAGGAGCCCGTTTTGCGTGGGATCCGGTTCGGCGGCCCGCCGGGCGTACGCAGGAGGTCCTCGGAAGGAGCCGCGGGACGCCGTCGCGTGGCCGGAGGCGTGGCCGGTCCGCGACCGTCCCTCTTCCCCGATCTCGAAATCTCCTTGACGGACATGTGCGCTGCCTTCCAGGGGTCATCGGCGGCGCGCTGCAGTTCCCAGCCGCGCGATGGCGGAGGTGGCTGACCCCTCCGCCGACCGGCCGATGCCGCCGGCGTGTGCGAGCGACGGGGCCGAACGAGACGGATTCGCTCCGGTCCGCCGATCCGGGCTCGGGGTCGGGGGTCCGGTGGTCGCGCCGCCGGGTCGCTGCGGCAGAGCTTCGCGTCTGCCCCCCCGGCGAGGCGGTCCCGGTCCCTTTGCGCCGAGATGCGTGGATCGTGTACGCTCGGGTCCCACCGCGGCCGGCGCCAGAGAGAAGGTCCGTCCGGATACGACCGCTCGGCACCGGGGGCCCCGGAATCGGCGCCGGGGATCTACGGATCCGGAGAGGACCGTCGAGACCGACCCGCAGCCCGGCGGGTCCCTGCTCTTGCCGTGGATGAGGAGCCGATCTCACCCGCGGGCACGAAGGGCCGCGTGTTCCGCAGAAGATGTAGGGGGAGGACGTCCGGGCGGCTCGTTCCTCAGAGGACGCCCATCTCAGTGAGCTTCTCGGGAAGATAATGTTCCGTAACGTAGTTCAGTCCGTACTTGGCGAGCGACTGCTGTTCTGCCTTCTTGCCGTTCTTCAGCATCAGCTCGATCTCGGCGCGCCAGTCCGCGGTGCCGAACCGCGGGTCCGTCAGCTCCGCCTGGAGGGCGCGGATGTCCTGCTCGGAGAGCTTGTCGGACGGCAGTTCGTAGTTCTCGATGTCCGAGGCAGTGATGCCGAGGAACTCCGCGGAAGGGGTCGCGAGGTAGCTCGAGAGGTGGGCCGTCTTGATCGCACCGTAGGCGACGCTCGCGAAGATGCGGAACGACCAGGGGTCCCCGTCGGTGAAGACCACGACGGGGAGCTTCAGCTCCTCCGTGATCCGCTTCAGGAACCGCCGGGTGGAGCGGGCGGGCTGGCCCTTGAGGTGCAGGAGGATCGCCTTCTGGTCCTCGTCGAAGTTGTTCTCGGCCAGCCGGTCGACCATCCCTCCGCACTCGATCGCGATCACGAACTTCGCGTTCGTGCTGACGAACTCGATCTTCTCCTTCTCGACGTTGAACGGAAGGGAGTACCCCCCGTCGCCGACGTCGTCCTTGCAGTTGATCTTCTTGACCGAGCCCTTCCGGTTCTTCTCCTTGATCGTCAGGTCGCCGATGACCGAGGCGCCGTTCTCCTCGGGGTGGAGGCGGAAGTCCTCGCGCAGGCGTTCGCACATCACCTCGAGGTCCTCGACCAGGAGGTTCGACTCGTCCTCGGAGTGGAACTTCGCGTCCTCCCACGCCTCGCTGATGTAGTACATCTCCCGGAGGGTCGACGTCTTCTTGTCGCGGGCCATCTCGTTGATGAAATCGACGAGGTAGAACGTCCGCAGGAGCATCAGCGCGCCGTCGAGCTTCCGCGCGCTCCGGGTGCCCATCGCCTTGCCGAGGCGCCAGACCCCGTCGCGCGTCTGGAAGGAGAGATTCTGCTTGGTCCGCAGCGGCAGGCGCATCCGGGGGATCTCCCCGGCGTCCAGCTGGTGGTAGATCTGCTCGGCGAGCGCCAGCGTCGGCTTCAGGGCATCCGCCCGGATCTTCGGGAGGTCGCCGTCCTCACTCTTCGTCGCTGGCGGGCGCGCTCGTTTCGGCGGCATCGTAATCCACCTCCCCTTCTTCGTTCCCGATGGCGGACTCGGCCGCCGCGGCTTCGGCGGCCTCGACGATCGTCCGCGGGAGACGGACGTCCCAGTCCCCGGGGAGCGGGTCGGCCCCCAGGACGTGCGACTCGTCGATCCCCGCGACGTACCAGTCGAAATCGCCCGCGTCCACCTCGGTGCGGGCGGGGAACGTGACCTCCAGCCGGGTCCGGCCGTTGGGGACGAGCTTCGGGAGGGTCCACCACGCGCGGCCGAGGCCGGGCTCCGTTCCCTCCGGCGCCGGGTCGAACGTCGCGAGCGCGAACTCGTCCGGCGGGATCTCGAGGAACAGTTCGAGCACCCGGGGGCGTGGGGTATAGTTGGTGATCTCGACGGGGACGCGAACTCCCCGGGTGTCCGACGCCCACTGGGTCTCGACGTTCACGACGTCCATGATCCGCGTGATCACGGGCGTCAGATCGGGCGTCGGCTTTCCGACGAGCCGGCTCGTCTTCTCCGCGAGCCGCGGGAGGATCCGCTGGATGATGGCGAACTTGTCGCTCGCGAAGTTCCGGCGGCTCATCCGGGAAAGGTGCGTGCGCAGGTGGCGCGCCGCCGCCTGGAGCGCGAGCGTCAGCTCCTTGTCGATCTCCGGGTCCTCGGCGACCGCCTCCTTCGCCTCGCTCGTGAACGGGATCTTCGTGGACGCGACGTGCACGAGGATCACTCCGGGACCCGACGGGATCCCCGAGCCTCCCTTCTGGTCGAGTCCGTAGCGTCGCCAGTCGAGCGTCGAGATCGCGTTGGTGATCGCGCATGCTCCCTGCTGGAACAGCAGAGGCACCCGGTTCGCGAATCGGAGGATCTGGACCGGTTGGTCCGCCGGCAGCCCACCGCCGTAGACGAGACCGACCTCGACCATGAACGGGAACCCGCCCCGGACCTTCGGGGGTCGGCTCACCGGGGGCGCGTAGAATTCGGGTCGCAGGTCTCCGAGCACGTTGCGCAGGCCCCGCTTGATCAGCATCGCTCCGATGGGCGAGAGCGAATCCGATGAGGGCTGTACGAGGGTCGCGCCGTGCAGTGCGGCCAGGAGGTTCTCCTGGGCCTCGCCCTGGATCGACCCCGGGGACTGCGAGGGGCGTAAGCCCGAGCTCTCGAACACCTCGCGCCCGGCGCGTGGGCTGACCCCCGCGAGGTCCTTTGAGAGGAACTCGCCGAGGTTCGAGCGCTTCGTCGCCTTGAGAAGATAACCGAGCTCGCCGAGCTCGAGGCCGTGGGGGTGCGGCAGGCACTCCTTCGCCGCGGCCGGGAGTTCCTGGGCCGCCCGCTCGAACGTGACCCGGGTCCCGTCGGGTTCGACGAGGACGATCCGGGCGTGCGGGTTGACGATCGCCGTCCCCCGGAGGTACTCGTACGGGGACTGTCGACCGCGGATGTACCGTGCCTTGATCACCAGCTCGACCCGCGTTCCGTGCGGCCGGTCCCAGAGGACGAGGTCCTCGGACACGACCCGCGGTTGGTTCTTCTGGGTGTCGATGACGAGGTCGAGGACGTGGGCGGCTTCCTCCTCCTCGACCTTGGAGGTGATGTGGGCGGGCCGGGCGGTCGTGAGGTTCGCGTACAGGACGGCGGCCGAGATTCCGATCCCCTGCTGACCCCGTGCCTGCCGGTTCGAGTGGAACCGGGAACCGTAGAGGAGGCGGGCGAAGACGTTCGGGATCTCCTTGCGGAGGATCCCCGGGCCGTTGTCGGAGATCGCGACCCGCAGGCGGTCCTCTCCCTCCTTCGACACCTCGACCACGACCTCGGGGAGGATCCGTGCCTCCTCGGCCGCGTCGAGGCCGTTGTCCACCCCCTCCTTGACGGTCGTGAGAAGGGAGCGCTGGGGGTTGTCGAATCCGAGGATCTGCCGGTTGCGTTCGAAGAACTCGGCGACGGAGATCTCCCGTTGCTTCGCGGCGAGTTGCTGCGCGATCGTCGGCGGGGGCGGCACTGGCGGAGGAGGGGCGCGCTCTCCGCTATAAGTCCCGTGTTGGAGTCGAGCGGTGGGTCGACCCGTCTCCCCGGAGATCCCCCTCCGACGCTCTTATTCTGTCCCCGGGTGCTCGAATCGCCGATGGCGAGGTCCCCACCGAATCCGGACTGGACCGGGTGGCTGCGAAGTTGGGACGAACAGCAGGAGTCGTTCAACATCGACCGGGAGCGGAGGTTCTCCGCCATGCTGGACGTCCTGGAAGCGACGCTGGGCCGCCGGTTCACCGCCCTGGACCTCGGCTCGGGGCCCGGGTCGCTGAGCGCCCGTATCCTTCGCCGCTTCCCGTCCGCGCGGGTGGTCGCCGTCGACTACGACCCCGTGGTCCGTCGGATCGGGGAGGGCGCGCTGGGCACCGTGGGAGGACGGTTGACCTGGGTCGACGCGAAGCTCGGGAGTCCCGGCTGGTCCGAACGGCTCCCCGGACGGCGGTACGACGCCGCGGTGAGCACCACCGCGCTCCATTGGTTGACCGCGGCCGCGCTGACCCGGCTCTACCGGGATCTCGGCCGTCTGGTCCGTCCCGGCGGGACGTTTCTCGACGGAGACCAACTGGGATGGGGAAAAAGTGAGCGAGAGCTCGCGCGGCTCGCGGAGCGGGTACGGGCCTCCCGCTCTTCTCACGCCCGGAGCGCGGCCCGGTGGGGCGGGTGGCGAAGGTGGTGGCGAGACGCGCGCCGGGTTCCGGCCCTCCGCGCGGCGTTTGCCGAGCACGATCGACGGGGGGCGAGTCATCCGGACCGGACGGACCTTTCGCTGGATCAGCATGTACGACGGCTTCGGGCGGCGGGTTTCCGCACCGTGGCCACGGTGTGGCAGGACCAGGAGAACCGCGTGCTGTTCGCTCGCCGCTGAGCGGATCCCGAGTCGCCGCGAACGGTCTACCCGGCGGCCGGGCCGACGGAGCCGGGACGGGTTGCGAGATCGCGCAGGACCGGCCGGAACGGGCGCCATCGTGCCGCCGCTCGGAGGTCGATGTCGACCCGGAGGAGCTGTTCCTCCGGAGCGAGGTCGGGCGCCGCGATGGGCGTACCGTCGATCGGTTCGCCTCGCGCATCCCACGCGCCCGAACCACCGCCGAAGACGACCCCGTCCTCGACGCCGACCCGATTGACGAACGCCACCGGAAATCCGTTCTCGATGGCCCGGGCGGGGAGGAGGCGGGCGAACAGTCGCGCGCTCGTGACGGGAGACGCCGAGACCACGACGAGGAGCTCGGCGCCGCCCAGGGCGAGCGCCCGGGAGACTTCGGGAAAGAACACGTCATAGCAGATCTCGAGGCCCACCGAGCGGGCCGCGACCGGCACGGGTCGACTTTCGTCGGTCGGGGTGAAATGGGCACCCTCTTCGAACGGGCCGAAGGTGGGTAAGTACCGCTTCACCTGCCTGTGGATCTCCCCGTCCGGTCGGACGGCGATCACGGCATTGTGGACCTCGCCGTGGCGCTCGGTCGAGACGATCGGCGTGCCGACGACGATCGTGGCCCGGGACTCTCGAGCTGCCGCGCGGAGCGCGGCCGTCGGGGCGTCCCCTTCCCTCAGGGCGAGGCCGTGGACCCGGTCCCCGATACGGTAGCCCGAGAGGAAGAGCTCCGGAAAGATCGCGAGGTCGCACGGCACAGCGCCCACCGCCCCCCGAAGCCGGTCGAGATTCCCGGCGAGGTCGCCCGGGCGGGGCGCCAGCTGCGCCAGCAGCAGCCGCATCAGTAGAAGTATCGGCGCACCGAGATAAGATAGACGAAGAGAACGACGAAGACCAGGAACAACACCGTGATCGATCCGGTGAAGAACAGGTAGGCGGTCGTCGTGAAGATCAGGACGATCGTCGTCCAGAGCGCCCACGTTTCCTGGTTCCAGAGCGCGGTCGCGATCCCGAGCAATGCGGCGCCGAGGATGACGATGATCGCGGCGCCCCAGAGGTCGATCGAGGGGATCAGGTCGAGCGAGGTGGGAACGACGGGCCCGAGGTAGGACGAGAGCAGGAAGAGGAGACCGGCGAGCACGAGGACCACGGCGAAGATCGCGATCAGGACCGAAAGAACGGCGACCCCGATCGGACGGCGCGGGATCATCGACGTGGGCTCCCATCGGGGGGGGAGCCGGTCGAACGTTATCGGCCCGTTCGCCGACGCGGAGGAGTTGGTCGAAACAGACGACGATCCGCCCATCCACGTGGAACCCGTGCTCCGAAGAGTTCGAGCAGGTAACAAGTAGCTTTCGCTGGAGGGGTTCCTCTGGACGCGGTCCGAAGACCCAGCTCGCCCGGGAGCGGGCCGGGAACCTTTTCGGACCCGGTCTGCTCGGCGGCCCGCCGCGCGCGCGAACGTCGCAGGTCTCCGGGTCCGACGCGATCCCTACACTCCTGCGTTCCGCGAACGCATCACCGCGCGGGGCCACCGCTTCGAGTCCCGGCCAACAATCCGCGGGGACTCGCGCCGGTTATACGCCGTTTTTGCGGCCGCCTGACGTGCGAAGGACCGGCGATTGGCACCCTCCCCCAATGGAATTTTTTCGAGGGAAAACGCAGAGTTTTCGCCGTGGGCCATCGGATTCCGCAATACCGACGCGGCTCGCGACGAATATCTCAGCGACGATTATGTAGCGGGTGGTAATCAGCGGCACCATGGCGCGTGTCCGGGTGCTCGCCTTGGTCGCCGTATTGATCGTCGTGGTGATGGTGGGTTCGTCTCTTGCAGCGTTGACGGCAGGATTGGGTGCGCCCGCGGGCGCGGCCGCTTCGCCGTTTTCGGTCAGCAGTTCCGCTCAATCCCAAGCGGTCGGTGCCACCTCCGGGAGCGTCGCAAATTCGGCGCAATCCGCGTCCACGACCCACTTCGCGACCGACGTAGCCCGAGCCGATCTGGTCAACCGGGCCCGTCAGGCCTTCATCGACAACAACGTCAGCTTGAACGACTTCTTCCCTCCCAATCTCAATGCCGCGCCGGGTCCAACGGGCGCTACCGACGGTCACATTGTTCCGCTCTACGACTACGCTGCAGCCCCCCTCGGCGTCTCGACGTTCGGGCTCGAGAACACCACGGGGACGACCACGCCCTACATCCTGAACACCACGAGCCTACTGGGAACGTTCTCCACGAGCGACCCCGAGGGGCTGCAGGTGCTCTCGCCTTACTACGGAACGCTCCAGTCGTACGGAGACCAGCTCAACACCGTGCTCAACAACACCACGATCCTGGGCACCGGTGGGTACGACTTCTGGCTGCAGAATGTCATCACCTACACATCGTCCACCAACACGCTCCGATTCGAGAACAACATCTGGAACTTCTCGAGCCCGAGCGGAATCTTCCCGTCGAACTCAATCCTTCACGGGTTGGGCCGGGTCGAATCGGAGGAGGTCTACGAGGAGAGCGGTCCGAGCATCACGATCGCCTATCCGTTCACCTTGGACCTCTACCTCAACACGACCGTGGGCAGCTACGACGGCTCCCCGTTCGTCAACGAGGCGTACTTCAACTACACCGTGATCAACGCAGCGGGTCAGGTCGTTTGTCCCACGACCGAACCGACCGGCGAGAGTTGCAGTAACGGCGCCGGTGGCCACGGCGGAATGTACGACAACGTCTACTTCAACTCCGCCACCAACGTTCCGTTCGGCTCCGCCGAGATCTCGGCCAACGGCGAGCAGTACACTCCGCTCGGCCTTCCCTCCGACATGGAGATGGACGTGGGCATCGGGCAGAGCGACGGCGCGAACGCGAACGTCGTCTACTCGAACGCCACGGTCGGACTCTACACGCTGAACGCCACCACAGACACCTACCAGGCACCGCCGTCGGCCTACGACTTCGGCAGCGAGACCGGCGAGACCGGGGCCGGTGCCTCGGTATCTTGGGCCACCGTGAACGGGCAGCCTGTCGCCTACGAGCGGACCGGGCCGTCGCTCCTCACAGGGCTCTGGAACGTTACCGGGGGAACGGACGGAGCGCCGTCGATCGGGACCGCCGCGGAGGGCGCCTTTGCCCTCAACTACGCGGGGGTCTCTCCGGGGAATGCCTTCCTCGCGATCGCGCAGGGCTCCGGCACCACGAACCAGGCGATGTTCCAGGTCGCACCGACGTTCGGATGGTTTACGGGCAAGGGCCAGTTGGGTCAGAACCTCTGGCTTCCGACCGGCAACTATACCGTGGAAGTGATGCTGAGCGGTTACAACCAACTGAACGAGAGCGTGTCCCTGACCGCCAACACGGCCCTCTCTGCCACATTGGTTCGAAGCGCGACCCCGACGGTGTATACACCGCTGTGGGCCTACTCTAACTCGGACCTCGCGAATCTCTCGACATCGGGCGCCGGCACATCGGGAAGTCCCTACGTGCTGCCCGGATTGCAGCCGGGTTCGTTGGCCCCCGTCTTCGCGATTCTGAACGACTATCTGTTCATCGTCTACTCGGGGATCTGGATCAACGCGACCACGGCGAATTTCCAGTTCAACCCCGCCCCGTCGCTCGAGATCACGGAGCCGACCTGGTGGTACTTCCAGACGGAGGGGCTCGCGGCCGCGTACGGCTCGACGTTGCTCTACAACCAGCTGCCGATGTACTTCTACCACACGTCGAATTTCGTTGTGGAGAACAGTGCCGGCATCGGACTATGGTCGTCGGATATCGAGGTCGGACACAACTACGCGGTGTACTGCAACCTCTGTTCGGATTCCCTCTGGGCCTCGAACACGTTCAACGTGTCGAGCGAGGGCATCGAGTTCCTGGGCTCGGGCACTAGCCAGAACAACTACGTCTGGGGGAACACGTTCACGCCGTTCTCCGACCCGGCTGAGGGCGGCATGTCCGCCCCCTCGACCGGACTCGTGTTGTCCGAAGGCGGCGACCACATCTACAACAACGCGTTCTACACCAACCGGACCCTGACGTCGACGTCCACCACCCTCGTGAACGTCTTCGAGGCGGCCGGCGGCTACCAGCCGGCGTCGAACTCGGTCACCGTGAACGGTGTCGCCCTGACGGGCAGCATCCTCGGCGGACCGGTCCAGGGCGGGAACTACTACCGCGACTACGGTGCGCTGGCCAACCCGTACGGAGTGATTCCGTACGTCGGCCGACAGTCGAGTCCCACGGGCAGTGCGGGGATCGGCAGCGGCGGGGACTTCGCGCCGCTGACGCTTCTTCCCGGGAGCTGCAACCCGTGCCTCGAGACCGCCGGGTTGTACAAGGTGACGCTGACCGAGACCGGTGTCACGGCGAGCAAGACGTGGACGGCGAAAGTGATCGGCGTCCCGGTCTACGAACCGCTCCTATCGACGCTGTACACCTCGCCCGTCACCAACACGTCCACGACGACGCCGACGACGAGCCTTTCGTTCTGGCTACCGAACGGCACGTACGCGTTCACGGTCTCCACGACCGCGACGGGCATCGGGCCGGCGGGCAACGTCTGGTCGTTCTCGGTCAACGGGGCGGCGGTCAACCCCCCCACGATCGTGTTCGAGCCCACCTACGCCGTCACGTTCTCGGAGCACGGATTGCCGTTCGGTATCAACTGGCAGGTGACGGTCAACGGCGTGACGGGAACCGTGGCCGGGAACGGCGCCAACCAGAGCCTTTCGTTCTCGGAGGTCAGCGGTAGCTACGAGTACACGATCGCTCCGATCGCGGGATGGACCCAGTCGACGCTACCCCCCAGCGGTTTCCTCACGGTCAGCGGGGCTCCGGTCGCAGAACCGAGAGTCCTCTACACCGAGGTGACCTATTCCGTGACGTTCTCCGAGAATGGGCTACCCGCCGGGCAGACGTGGGGCGTCACCCTCAACGGAGTGACCGGCTCCCTCACGACGGTCGCGGGGACTAACTCGATCGAGTTCACTGGGGTGCCGGACGGGACCTACTCGTACTCGATCGCAGCGGTCTCCGGCTGGCACGAGAGCGCCGTGGCCGCGACAGGGATCGTGGTCGTGAACGGCGCGGCGGTGTCCGTCAGCATGACGTATACCGAAGTGACGTACTCGGCGACGTTCTCGGAGGAAGGCCTCCCCTCGGGACTGCCGTGGCAGGTCACGCTCAACTCCGTCGAGAAGACGTTGACAACGGACGGAGGGACCGACAGCCTGACCTTCACCGGACTGCCCAACGGCACCTACTCCTACACGGTCGCCGACAACCCGGGCTACCACCAGAGCACGCTCCCGTACACCGGTAGCGTCTCGGTCGATGGGGCCGCGGTGTCGGAGCCGGCGCTCGTGTACGGGGTCACGACCTACTCGGTGACGTTCTCCGAGAGCGGGTTGCCGGTCGGCCTCACCTGGCAGGTGACCGTGAACGGAGTGCCGATGTCCACGGTGACCGACGGAGGGACCGACTCTCTGACCTTCACGGGTCTCGCCAACGGTACCTACGCTTACTCGATCGCCGACAACGGTGGCTGGCACCAGACGACCCTCGCGTACGCAGGGACCGTCGGGGTCAGCGGCGCTCCGGTCGCAGAGCCGACGCTGGTCTACACGGCGGTGACCTACAAGGTGGCGTTCGTAGAGAGCGGCCTACCGACCGGGACCTCCTGGTCGGTCACGCTCGGTGCGCAGACGGTCTCGTCGACGACGACCAAGGTCGTCTTCCACCTCGTGAACGGGTCGTACACCTACTCGATCGGCCTCGTGGCCGGCTACGAGCCCAAGACCGCGTCGGGGACCTTCGTCGTCGCCGCCACCCCGGTGAAGGTCTCGGTACCGTTCAAGGTCACGACCTACGTGATCTCGTTCAAGGAGTCGGGCCTTCCGTCCGGCACCTCCTGGAGCGTGACGCTCACGCCGAGTTCGGGTCCGCCGACCACGGTGACTTCGACCGTCGTGATGCTCCGGTTCCACGAGCCGAACGGGACCTACAACTACAGCGTGACGCCGATCTCGGGGTACCACATCAGCTCGGGGGCATACTCGGGCTCGGTGACGGTGAACGGGGCGGCGCCGGCGACGATCGTCGACCATTGGACGCTCGTGAAGTACGCCGTGTCATTCACGGAGACCGGGCTGCCCCACGGAACGAGCTGGCAGGTCGTGATCAACGGCCATACCTACTCGACCACCGGCACGACCATCACGGTCAACCTGCCGAATGGGACCTACGCGTTCACGGTCTCGGCCGTCGGGTATACCGGGACCCCGAATCCGTCCAGCCCGTTGATCGTGAGCGGGGCGGCGGTTCCCGTGACGGTGAGCTTCGCGCCGGGGTCCGAACCGCGGCTCGTCGGGGCAACGATGCAGCTGCAGGCGGGAGTGAGCCGGGCCATCTAACGCGATCCGGATCCCGACCCTCGGCGGGCCGAGCGGCCGCCGAAACCCCTTCCCAGCGATACGGGTCCTCGGGTCCGCCTCTCCGGTGTCGGGGTTCTGCTTTCTCTGCGGCCGAAACCCAGCTTCGCAGCCGCTCCACGCGGGAGGGATGCCCTCGCACTAGAACCGGCGTTCCGCGGCGCCCCGCGCCAGGAGATCGAGCAGGTGGTGGTACGGCCCCGGGGGAATCGGGTCGAGGGCGCGGACCGCCCGTTCGGCCCACTGCGTCGCCTGGAGCGCCACGACGCTCGCCGCGCCGGTCATGTCCGTGAGTTCCCGTAGGCGCAGCAGATGCTTCGTCTTCTTGCGGCGCAGTTGGAACAGCCCCTCGAACTCCGCCTGGCGCTTCGGGTCCAGCCGGTCGAACGCCTCGAGCGAGACGAGCGTCGGGTTTCCCTCCCGGAGGTCGGTATACAGTGGCTTCCCGAGGAGGTCGGAGTCCCCGTAGACGTCCAGGAGGTCGTCCCGGATCTGGAAGGCGACGCCGAGGGATCGGCCGTAGGTCGTCAGGGCGTCGGCGAGGGGCGGGGGCACCTCGGAGATCTCGGCGACCGAGGAGAGTGCCGCGGCGATGATCGCGGCGGTCTTCCGCTCGACGATGCGGAAGTAGTGTTCGCGTCCCGTGGAGAGGTCGAAGCGGGACGACTCCTGGAGGACCTCTCCCTCGACGAGGTCGGCGCACGCTTCGCCGCACTTGAGGATGATCGACCGGGGGTACTCGGCCGCGAGCTCGAAGGCGCGCACGAAGAGGTAGTCCCCCGAGACGATCGCGAGCGGGATCCCGAACGTCCGCGGCATCGACGGCCGTCCCCGCCGGGTCTCGGCGTGGTCGATGACGTCGTCGTGGACGAGCGTGGCCGTGTGGATCAGCTGGAACGCAGCGGCGAGCGAGTGGATCGGTCGGGTCGACTCGGCCCCGAGGGCCCGGTGGGCGACCGCCATGAGGAGCGGGCGGACCCGCTTGCCGCCGGTGGAGCAGGCGTAACGGGCCGCCTCGGTGAGCTGCGCGTAGGTGGACCCCAGTACCTGGTGGAGGCGCCAGTCGATGTCGGAGAGGTCGCGGACGAGCACCGGCAGGAGCTCGGAGACCTGTCGCAGCGCGTCGGGCCCGAACGTCTCGGTGACGAGGGCCTCGAGCGACGGCTCCATCCCCTCCGTCGAGGCCGGGGCGGGACTCGTCACGACCGCCCTCCGAGGCGGGAGGGCCACCGCAGCCGCATCATCGAATCCAGACCGGACGCCCCGATATATCGCATCCCCAGCGCCAGGAGGGGGTCGATCGCCGCAAACCGGTCCCCGAACCGTTGGATCCGGGACGCTCGCTCGAGCGGGGCGTAGATCGCTCCCCGCCACGCGGGGTCGTACTCCCCGAGGGAGGTGCCGTCGCGTGCGTGGCGGGCCGCGACCCCTCCCGCGAGCCAGCCGCTCAGCATCGCGGTCGGGATCCCCCCACCGTTCGTCGCCATCACGAGGTTCGCCGCATCACCGGCGAACAGCGCGCGACCGCGGACCAGGCTTTCGGGGGGCGGACCGATCGGGACCCACCAGTGGGTTGGGTCCCGTGCCCGGCCAAGACCTTCGGCGGAGAGGAAATCGTCCAGGAGGCGGTCGAGCGAGCGCCCGGGAGGCGGCCGCGTGATCCCGAGGCCCACGTTCGCATCGTGGGCGCGGGGGAACTGCCACGCGTAGCCTCCCGGGGCGATATGCCCGAAATGGAGGTCGATCCCGTCGGTCACCGACCCGTCCACGGTCGCGGTGATCATCCGGAACAGCTCCCGGTGCGGGGCGAACCCGACGGACCGGCCGATCGTCGAGAGCGGGCCGTCCGCGGCGACGACGCTCCGCGCCCGGACGCTCGTTCCCCCGGCGAGACGGACCTCGTCGTCGTGGAGGCCCGTGACACCGACCGGGTGGCGGAGCTCTGCGCCCGCGCCCTCGGCGCGGTACGCGAGGGCCTTGTCGAACGCGCGGCGGGAGACGGTGTATCCCGACAGCGGGAAGCGGAAGCGGTGGCCGTACGGCGAGACGCAGGTCATCCAGCGGGTCTCTCGAAGGACCGTACCGGAGGGAATCTCGAACGCCCGGCCGATCAGCTCCGGGCAGCCGAACAGGTCGGTCAGTTCCGCGGCCGACGGAACGAACTCCCCGCACTGTACGGGGTGGCCGAGTTCCGGTCGATGGTCGAGGAGGAGCGTGGTCGCGCCCGCCTCGGCGGCCGCGCGCGCCGCGAGGGCGCCGGCCGGCCCGGCGCCGACGACCACGACATCGAACGCCTCCATCCGCTCACGCTCCGACGCTCACGAAGTGGTAGGCCGCCGCCTGGATCGCACCGAGGACCGGTTGCGGGTAGAGACCGACGAGGACGATCATCGCCGCGATCAGCGCGATGGTCGTCGCCCGGCCGTAGCCCAGCCCGCCGAGTGCGAGAGCCGGGGGCCCCGACGCGCCGACGACGGCGCCCGCCCTGGCGGGTTCCGCGACCGGCGGTGCGTCGAAGAACATGACCTTGAGGACCCGGGCGTAGTAGAAGACCGACAGCGCACTGTTCAGCAGCCCGGCGACCGCGAGCCAGATGAACCATCCCTGGGCGTCGACCGCGGCACTGAACAGTACGAACTTCGAGACGAAGCCGATCGTCAGCGGCACTCCCGCGAGCGAGAGGAGCATGAGCGCGAAGGAGGTGCCGAGGAGCGGCCGTCGGACGCCGAGCCCCTTCCAGTCCGAGATCAGCGGCCCGACCCCGAGCGCGGCCACCGCGCCCACGACGAGGAACGCCCCGGTCTTCATCAGTACGTGCGCGAACACCTGGAGGGTCGCCCCCGCGAGCGCGGGGCCGGTGCCGATGGCGATGCCGATGAGCATGTATCCGGCCTGGCTGATCGAGGAGTACGCGAGCATCCGCTTCATCTCCTTCTGGAGGAGCGCGAGCACGTTCCCGACCGTCATCGTGAGGACCGCGAGGACCGCGAACGAGACCTGGAAGCTCGCTCCGAGCGCGACCGAGCCGCCGAACAACCCGTAGCCGCTGGACCCGGCCGTCCCGACCACGAGGACGGGCCCGAGGAAGACGAGGAAGAATGCGAACACCCCGATCTTCTTCGTCCCCCCGGCCAGGAACGCGGAGACGTCGTCCGGAGCGCCGTCGTAGACGTCGACCGCCCACGCGTGGAACGGCACGAGCGTCACCTTGAACGCGAGGCCCGCGATGAGTAGACCGTAACCGAGCAGCACCAGGATGGGGTAGCCGACCGCCGCGGCCGCCTCCCGGATGAGGTAGAGGTTGGTGGTGCCGTACGCGCCGAACAGGAGCGACGCGCCGAAGAACGAGAGGACGGTCGAGAGGGCGCCGATGACGAAGAACTTCATCGCCGCTTCGACCCCGCGAAGGTCCTTGCGGGTGTAGGCGACGAGGAGGTACGACGCGATGCTCGTGACCTCGATGGCGAGCAGGAGGAAGACCAGGTCGGAGGCGATCGCGACGAGGAGCATCCCGAGGGTCGCGAGAAGGAGGAGCCCGTAGAAGATCGAGGCGCCGCGTTCGTTCGACGGCCGGCTGGTCGACGCGAGGCAGACGAGGAACGCCGCGAGGAGGAAGATCCCCTGGAAGATGAGGCCGAACGACGTGAACGTGTAGAGCGGGGCGGTCCCGACGGCCGGCAGCACGTCGATCTGGCTCGACGGGATCGTCACGAGGAACGCGAGCGGCGCGAACCCGAGGTCGGCGATGACGAGGAGGAGGGCGCCGAGGGTGGCGGCCGCTCCGATCCCCCCGACGACCTCGATCCGGCGGACGTTGAGCACGTCGAGCAGGAAGATCAGGAGCGTCCCCGCGAGCAGAAGGATCTCGGGGAGGAAGGGGGCCGCGAACGCAACAAACGTCATCGACTCACGTCCCCGGCCAGCCCTTGATCGGCGAGTTCACGATGACGTTCACGAGGAGGCTCGGCAGGATGCCGAAGAGCACGGTCAGGGCGACCAGGAGCCCCATCCCCACCCCTTCGTACCAGGGCACGTCGTGCACCCCGGGCGGGATCGCCCGCGGCGGCCCGAACAGGACCCGCTGCATCATCCAGAGGTAGAACCCCGCCGTGACGACGAGGACCACGAGGGGGATCAGGACCCAGTACCCGAGCCCGTTCCAGGTCGCGAGGAACGCCGTGAACTCCGCAGGGAAGCCGATCAGCGCGGGCAGTCCCAGCGAGGCGAGCGATCCGGCCATGATCAGGGTCGATAACCTCGGCGCGCTCGGCGTGATCCCGCCGAGGGTCGTGATGTCGCGGGTGCCGTACTGGTGATGGAGGCTGCCCGACGCCATGAACAGGAGCGCGCTGACGATCCCGTGGGCGAACATGAGGAGGACCGCCGCGAGAAGCCCGAGGGACGAGTCGAGGGCGATCGCGAGGAGCACGATCCCCATGTGGTTGATCGACGAATAGGCGACCATCCGCTTGATGTCCCGCTGCGACAGCGAGAGGACCGAGCCCCAGATGATCGTCAGGAACGCGATCACGAAGAGGAGGGGCTGCGTTGAGTGGAGTCCGCTCGGGAGAACCTCGACCGCCCAACGGATCAACCCATATCCCCCGAGCTTGAGCAGGAGACCGGCCAGGAGGACCGACCCCCCGGTCGGGGCCTCGACGTGCGCGTCCGGCAGCCACGTGTGGAACGGCACGATGGGGAACTTGACGGCGAACCCGAAGAACAGGGCGAGGAAGAGGAACGTCTGGACGACCGGCGAGAGGCCCCGCGCCGCGGCGTAGACGGCCGAGAAGTCGAACGACCGGGCGCCCGAGTAGAAGACGAGCGCGAGCAGGCCGACGAGCATCACGATCGAGGCGACGTGGGTATACACGAAGAACTTCAGCGCGGCGTACCGGCGGTTCGGCCCGCCCCAGTAACCGATGATGAAGAACATCGGCACGAGGACCGCTTCCCAGAACAGGAAGAACAGGAGGATGTCGAGCGCGACGAACACGCCGAAGCACCCGAGGCAGGTCAGCATGACGAGTCCGAAGTACGCGGCCGGCCGATGCGTCTCACCCCACGAGTAGACGACCGTCGCGATCTGGAGGACCGCGGTCAGGAGGATCAGGACCAGCGAGATCCCGTCGACGCCGACCGAGTAGTCGACGTGCATCCACGCGAGGTGGATCCACGCGTACGTCTCCGTGTCGGAGAAGCCGGGCACGAGGGCCCCCGAGTACCCGGGCCAGCCGGGGTACCCCAGGAAGAGGAAGCCGACCTCCGCGAGGAAAACGACCGAGGCGGCGAGAGCGACCCATCGGGCCATCGTACCGGCGAGGAACGTCGCCACCGTCCCGACGAGCAGGGTCGCGAGGATGATCGAGATCAGCGGTAGCATCTAGCCCCCTCCGAGCCGTGCGAGAAGGTAGGGTCCGACGATCAGCAGCAGGACGAACAGTCCGAGCAGCCCGGCGATCACGTAGGCGGCGTAATCCGACACGACCCCGGACTGCGCCGACCGCAGGCGGTCGCTCATCGCCGCGAACATCCGCTCGAGTCCGCGGACGGTCCCGTCGATCACGAACCGGTCGAAGAAGTCCGCGGCACGGGAGATCGTGTAGACGGCTCGCAGTCCGATCCAATCATACCCGACCTTGAAGTAGTAGCGATTCAGCAGGAGCCGCCGGACCGGCTGGGCCGAGCTGCTCTCGGCCAGCGCGTAGACGCGTCCGTTGCCGTAGAGCGACCAGGCGAGCCCGATCCCCCCGAGGCCCAACGCCACGCTCACCGAGGAGAGCGCCAGGTCGGTCGTGCCGAACACGGGCGGGATCCCGGGGACGCCGTTCCCGTGCAGGAGCAGCGACTGGAAGCCGGGCAGGAAGATCAGGAGACCGGCGAAGACCGCGAACCCCGAGAGGATCACGAGCGGGACCTGCATCACCCAGGGCCCCTCGTGGGCCTCCGGAAGGGTCGCGTCGCGCGGCCCGTCCCCGGAGAAGGCGAGGAACCACGCCCGGAAGATGTAGTACGCCGTCAGGAACACCGCGGCGAACGCGAGGAGGAAGAACGGCCAGTAGAGCGGGTGGGCACCGAGCTGGGAGTAGACCGCCGAGAGGATGTCGTCCTTGCTCCAGAACCCGGCGAACGGAGGGATCCCGGCGAGGGCAAGGCCCCCGATCGCGAACGCGGTCGCTGTGAGCGGCATCCGTTTGCGGAGGCCCCCCATCTTGAACAGGTCCTGCGTCCCGATCGCGTGGATGACCGAGCCCGCCGCGAGGAACAGCAGGGCCTTGAAGAACGCGTGAGTGAACAGGTGGTAGAGCCCCACCATCGCGAAGCCCGCGCCGATCGCGAGGACCATGTACCCGAGCTGACTGATCGTCGAGTACGCGATCACCCGTTTGATGTCCGGATGGACGACCGCCATCGTCGCGGCGAAGAACGTCGTGAACCCGCCGATCGCTACGATGACGAGCTGGTCGGTCGGAGTGAACCCGAGGAAGACGCTGGTGATCGCGAGAAGGTACACCCCCGCCGCGACCATCGTCGCCGCGTGGATCAGCGCCGAGACCGTCGTCGGGCCTTCCATCGCATCCGGTAACCACACGTGGAGCGGGAACTGTGCGCTCTTCCCCGCCGCGCCGCCGAGGATCAAGAGGCCGGCGATCGTGAGGACCGTCGTGTTGCCTCCCATCGCGCCGGCGAGGAAGGGGGAACTGCCGTTCGCGAAGACGAAGCCGTTCGCGGCCCATCCGCCGGCCGGGCCCGCGAGCGAGTAGGTCGAGAAGTACAGAAAAATGCCGAGAAGGAACAGGACGTCCCCGACCCGTGTGACCAGGAACGCCTCCTTCGCCGCGCTGGCGGCGCTCGGCTTCTCGTAGTAGAATCCGATCAGGAAGTAGGAACAGACCCCGACCAGCTCCCAGAACAGAAAGAACTCGAGCAGGTTGTTGGCGATGACGAGGCCCGTCATCGACGCGAGGAAGAGCGAGAGCTCGGCGTAGTAGCGCGGGAGCCCGTGGTCGTGGTGCATGTACCCGATCGAGTACACCATCACGAGGAACCCGACCACCGTGACGACGATCAGCATCAGGGACGACAGCGGGTCGACCAGCGTCCCCATGACGAGCGAAAAGCCGTGGGGGAACGGTCCCGGGGCCGGAGGTAGGTGGAGCCAGGTAAACTGGACGTTGGTGTAGGTGCCGGGGCTCAACATCTCTCCGACGCCGATGAGCACGCCCAGGACCATCGCGGCCCCCGCGAACCCCACGGCGAGCCAGCCGCCCCACTCCCACCGTTGCAGACGGGTGCCCGCGAGGCCGACGAGGACGAACGAGAGCACCGAAAGGAGCGGGACGACGAACGCCCAATCGAACAGGAGGGTGAGCGAAGCCGTGACCTATCCCCTCCCTACAGTTTGAGGTCGTTGGCGCGGGCGACATTGATGGTTCCCTTGAGCCGGTTCAACGCGAGGACGATGGCGAGCCCGACCGCGACCTCGGTCGCCGCGAACCCGATGAGGACGACGGCGATCGACTGGCCGGAGAGGCCGTTCCCCGTCGCCGGGAACGCCGCGAAGTAGACGAAGTTCAGGATCGCGGCGTTCATCGCGATCTCGATCGAGATCAGGAGTAGGATGAAGTTCCGCCGGGTCAGGATACCGAAGATCCCGATCCCGAAGAGCGCGGCGGAGAGCCCGAGGAGCCCGGTGAGGGCGAGCTGGGTCACTCGCGCCCCTCCCGCACCAGGTAGATCGCGCCCGCGACCCCGGAGAGCATGATGAGACCGAGCAGGAGCAGCCACGGGCCGTTCGGGCCGAAGAGGTTCTGGGAGAGTGCCGTCGGGTCGTACACCTGGATGGTCGACGTCGACTGGGGAAGTTCTCCGACCGCGGAGACGAGGAACACGAAGGTGACGAACGCGAGGGCCAGCGGGATCGGGCCGATGCCGGTCACCGCCTCGCGCGAGAAGATCCGCTTGCGGGTCGTCATGATCCCGAACAGGAGCAGGATCGTGACCGCGCCGGCGTAGACGCCGAGCTGGAGGACCCCGAGGAACGGGGCGTCGAGGAGGAAGTAGATCGCGGAGAGGTCGACGAAGAAGATCGCCACCCAGAGGATCGTGTGGACGAGCTCGCGGACCAGCAGGGCCGCGACCGCGGTGACGATCGCAACGGCGGCGAGGCCGAGGAACGCCAGTTCCTCGAGGCTCACTTCCGCGTCCCCCAGAACAAGCACTCTTTGGGACAGACGCTGATGCAAGTGCCGCAGCGCACGCAGTCCGAGTCGTTGATGACCGGCTCCTTCCAGATCCGCTTCGTCTGCTTCTCCCCGGGCTTCGCCTCGACCTTGGGGATGTCCAGCATCGTGATGCATTGCGTAGGGCAGTCGCGCGAACACGCGTTGCAGCCAATGCAGAGCGGAGGGTCCAGCAGGATCGCGTCCTCGTTGGCCGGCCGTTCGAGCCGGATCGGGTTCATCGGCAGCTTGTGCTGGAAAACCTCGTACAGCTTCGCGGGCGAATAGACCATCTCCGAGCGCCGGGTCGTCGAGAGCTCGTAGCGGGTCGTCATGGTGAGGCACCCTTCAGGGCACGCGTCGGAGCAGAACCCGCAGTAGCTGCACTTCCCGTAGTCGATCTCGGGGCACTTCTTCGGATGCTTCGGGTCGCCCCCGGGAACGCTGACCATCTCGATGCAGAGGTCCGGGCACGAGAACGCGCACAGGTTGCAGCTGATGCAGGTTGCGACGTTCAGCGCATGCACGCCCCGGTAGTTGTCCCAGACGTGGCCGACGCCGATCGGCTTGCCCGAGGCGACCCGGACGTCGTCGCGGAACTTCGGGTCCTCGAGGCGCTCGAACGGGTAGACGATCGTGGACGGGCGAATGAGGCTTTTCGCGAACTGCCGGGCAGCGGTCGCCATCGGCCGTGCGATGAACAACACGGGGTTGTCCTTCGGCTTTTCCTTGGCGCTGACCGGTGCGGACATCGATTCGGTACCCCTAGACCCCCACGGACGGGACACAGCCGAAAACGGGCAGGCACTTCACCGTGACGAGCACCGCCGCGAGGAAGACCGAGAGGAGGCTGAGCGGGATCATGCGGTTCCAGCCCACCCGGAGCAGCTGGTCCGTGCGGACGCGCGGCAGGGAGGCTCGGACCCAGACGAACAGCCCGAAGACGAGATACGTCTTCAGCATGAACCAGAAGATCCCGGCGAGCGGGAACGACGTGGCTGCGCTCGGGACCCACGTCGGCAGGGTCCAACCACCGAGGAACAGCAGCACCACCAGGATGCTGCCGACGAGCGCGCGGAGGTAGTCGGCCAGCATGAAGAACGCGAAGAGCATCCCGCCGTACTCGGTGTTCCACCCCTCGACGAGCTCGGCCTCGGCCTCGGGCAGGTCGAACGGGATCCGTTCCATCTCGGCGAGCATCCCCGCGACGAAGACGATGAGGGCCACGATGAGCGGGCCCCAGAACCAGTAGTTCTGCTGCTCGTAGACGATCGTCGTCAGGTCGAAGCTGCCCGAGACGAGGATCACCGCGACGACCGCCAGGAGGATCGGGACCTCGTAGGCGATCATCTGCGCGGCCGAGCGCATTCCGCCCATCAGCGAGTACTTGTTGTTGCTCGACCAGGCGCTGACGAAGATGAACAGTGGCGCGAAGGAGAAGATCGCGAGGGCGAGGAGCAGCGTGAGCGGGAGCGGCCCGGAGTTCCACCCCGTCGAGATCGGGAGGATCCCGAAGATGACCATGCTCGTCACCATGTACGCGACGGGGCCCGAATAGAATCCGAGCGTGTCGGCGTCCCTCGGCTGGAAGGTGTTCTTGCGGAACAGCTTGAGCCCGTCGGCGAAGTTCTGGAGCAGTCCGGCGAAGCCGACGTGCATCGCGCCGCGTCGGTCCATGAAACGGCCGAGCAGCTTGCGCTCCCACCAGATCAGAAAGATGGTGTTGAGCATGCTCGCCGCGAGCAGGATCGCGGCGAAGATCAGGACCGAGAGCCCAACGATCAGGTCCGGATTCGTGATCACCGACCGCGGCGGGCCCGGGAGCACGGAGCCGAGCCCGCGGAGGAGCGCGCTCGAGAGGTCGTAGGAGACGGAATAGAGGGTGAGGGCGGTCATCGATCCCTAGCGGTCGACCTCCCCCACACAAACGTCGACGCTCCCCATGATCGGCGGGATATCGGCCACGTGGTAGCCCACGAGGTACTGTCGCGCGGCACTGAGGTTCGCGAACACGGGAGACCGGAACTTGACCCGATACGGGTGCTCGCCCCCGTCGTTGACTACGTAGGCCTGAGCCTCGCCGTGGGGCTCTTCGACCGCCGAGAAGCCGAGCCCCTTCGGGTAGTTCCGCTTGAGGAGGTATCCCTCATTCCCGATCGGCGCGTACGGAGCCCCGAGCCAGCGCGGCAACCGGTCGGCCAGGACGGGACCGGGGTGATGGTCGAGCCAGTCCACTACCTGTCGGAGGATCCGGACCGACTGGCGCATCTCCTCCATCCGGACGAGATAGCGGGCCGTCACGTCCGCCCCGTCCGCCACGGCGACGTCGAACTCGAGCCGGTCGTACGCGGAATACGGCCGATCCTTCCTCAGGTCCCGCTGGACACCGGCCGACCGGAGCATCGGCCCCGTGACCCCGTGCGCCACGCAATCGTTCGCCTTGAGTAGGCCGAGGCCATCGCACCGCTCCCGGAAGATCGTCGAGCCCATGCACAGCTGGTCGTACTCGCCGAACCGGTCCGAGAGCCAGTCGAGGACCTTCCGCGCCTGGTCGGTGAACGAAGGGGGAAGGTCGCTCCGGACGCCTCCGACCCGCATGTACTCGTAGGTCATGCGCGCGCCGGTGTAGCTCTGGAAGAGGTCCAGGACCAGGTCGCGGTCCCGCATGCCGTAGAGGAACGGGCTCATCAGCCCGAGGTCCTGCACGAACGCGGCGTACCACATGAGGTGGGACGCGATCCGCTGGAACTCGTCGCACAGCACCCGAAGGTACTCGGCGCGTTCGGGGGGATGCAAGCGGAGCGCCTCCTCGGCGGAGAGGATGTAGAGGTGCTCCCAGGAGAAGCCGGCGACGTAGCAGCACCGGTCCATGAGGGTGATCACCTCGTTGTAGTGCCGGTCCTCGCTGATCTTCTCGATCCCTCGGTGCAGGTACCCCATCTCGGGGTCGACGTCGAGGATCATTTCGCCGTCAATCTTGACCCGGAGGTTCCAGAGGCCATGCGTCATGGGGTGCTGGGGCCCCATGTTGATCCACATCTCAGACACGGCGCGACTTCACCTCCAGCTCCTCGGGCTCGTGGAGCTTGAACGAACGCAGGAGCGGGTGGAACGTGTATCCGTCCGGCATCAGGAGGTGGCGGAGGTCGGGGTGGTGGTCGAACGTGATGTCGACCAGTTCCCAGGTCTCCCGTTCGTGCCAGTTCGCGCTCGGCCAGACCGAGGAGGCGGTCTCGATATGCGGGGCGTCCGCGGGAAGGTCCGCCGAGAGAAGGGCGTACTCCTTGCCCTCGTCCGACCAGACGACGTAGAACACCTCGCGATGGTCGACCCAGTCGATCCCGCCGACCATCGACAGATGGGCGAAGTGCAGGTCGTCGCGGATCGTGCGGAACAGGTCGAGGGCGCCGTCGGATCGAAACCGGACTCGGCCCGCAGTACCCGGGAACGGCTCCACGGCTACGAGGCGCTCGCCCAGCGTCGGAGCAAGTCGACGCGCGAGTTCGTCCGGCAGCACCGCGTTCCCCCTCGCAGGCGTTCGGCGGGCGTCCCGCCTACTCCTTGCGCTCCCGGATGAGGTCCTCGAGTTTTAGGATGCCATCGAGCATCGCCTCCGGCCGGGGAGGGCAGCCGGCGATGTACACGTCGACAGGCACGAGTTTGTCGACGCCCGGGACGACCGAATAGGCAGTGCGGAACGGACCGCCGCCGGTCGCGCAGTTGCCCATCGCGATGACCCACTTCGGCTCGGGCATCTGTTCGTAGAGCGTGATCAGTTTGTGGGCGACCTTCCAGGTGACCGTGCCGTTCACGATCATCAGGTCGCACTGCCGGGGCGACGAACGCGGAACCACACCGAACCGTTCCGCGTCCCACCGGGCTCCGAACGCCGCGGCGAACTCGATCGCACAGCACGCGAGGCCCCAGTGGAGCGGGAACAGCGAGTTCCGGCCCGCCCAGTTGAACACGGGTCGGATGACCTTCGCCTGGCCCTGCTCCGCGATGAGCGAGGAGAGCGCCTCCCGCGCCGCGGGCAGGAACTCCTTCGCCCGGAGGGTCTCGATCTCGATGAACGGGACCGCGGCCTGGCCGACCACCGGAAGTTCTCCCTCGAGCCGGAAGTTCTCTCCGGCCGCGGGTTTCGGGACGGCCACCTGCGCGGGCGGCGTCGTCATACCACCCACCTCTTCTCACCGCTCAGCGCGTAGTAGATGCCCGTGATCGCGAGCGCGGTGAACGCCACCGCAATGAACACGGGGTACCACGCGGAGTTCGCGCCGCGGAAGGTGAGCGCCCAGAGGGCCAGGATGAATCCGAGGACGTCGACCGCGACGAAGACGATCGCGAACGTGTAGTGTTGGGTCGGAAAGTCGATCTGGGCCTCCCCCTCCGCCTCCTCTCCGCACTCGTAGGTCGTGAGCTGGAGGTACGATTGCCGACGTTTGGCGCCGAGTTGTCGGTTCGCGATGACGGACCCGACACCGAACGCCCCGGCGACGAGCACGAAGACGAGGAACGTTGTGGTTCCTGCTTCCATCGTCTCCTCCGTCCGCTCGCCGAGGACAACCGTTGGAACCTCTTGTCGTTATTTAACCTAAGCCGGCCGAGAGAGGAAAACTCCGCCGGCGTCACGTCGCGCAGCCGTTAAACGAGCCGCCCGGGTCGACCGGGAACCGTGCAGCCGAACAGTCTCCGAACTCCGTTCCGTCTCTCCGGACGGTACGTCGAACTCGTGCCGCTCGAAAAGGCGCACCGAGAGGGACTTCGCCGCGCCGCACGGAGCCCCGAGATCGGTCGGTACCTGCGCCACGGGCCAGGAGAGACCCTGGCCGACATGGACGACCTGATCGACGAACTGCTGGTCGCGCAATCGGAGGGGACCGACCTCCCGTTCACGACCCGGACCCTGCCGGATCACACGGTCGCAGGGATGACCCGCTTCTTGCGGATCGACCGCGAGAGCCAATGGGTCGAGATCGGCGGGACGTGGCTCGATACCGCCCTCTGGCGGACGCCGGTCAACACCGAAGCGAAGTACCTAATGCTACGGCACGCGTTCGAGGGGGAGAGTGCGCACCGGGTCCAGCTGCAAACGGACTCGAGAAACGAGCGCTCGCAGCGTGCGATCGCCCGTCTCGGAGCCGTTCGCGAAGGGGTCCTACGAGAGGACGTTCTTCTGGCCGGCGGATACTTCCGCTCCTCGGTGTACTTCAGCGTTCTCGCGACGGAATGGCCGGCGGTCCGATCCGGCCTCGAGGCGCAGCTCCGACGGCCTTGGACCGGCACGGCGCCGGGCGAACCCGCGAGCTCGCTCGGCTGAGATCGTCCGGCCCGGCGCGACTCGGCTCGGACCGCCGGTCCGGCGGGGGGGGGCGAGCGCGAGTCAGGGGCCGGGAAAGTGAGGTTTCCGCTTCTCCCGGAAGGCGCGAATTCCCTCGGGAAGTTCCGTGCCCTGGGCGGCTTCGACCGCGCCGCGCCGCTCGAGCATCATCTGCGTCTCCAGGCTTTCGCTGAAGGCCGAGACCATCAACCGCTTCATCCACCCGTAGGCGAACGTCGGCCCCTCGGCGAGCTCGGTGGCCCGCTCCCAGGCCCGTGCGTCGAGGTGCTTGGCCGGCACCACCTCGTGCAGGAGGCCAAGTTCCAGCGCGCGCTCCGCGGTGACCCGGGCGTTGGTGAACAGGATCTCCTGGGCGAGCCCGATGCCCAGGAAGTGTGGGAGGAAGTAGGTCAGTCCGCCGTCCGGCACCGCCCCGAGACCCGGAAACGCCGGCACGAGCACCGCGCCCTCGGCCGCGATCCTCCAGTCGGCCGCGAGGGCGAGCGAGAGGCCGCCCCCGGCGGCGACGCCGGGGAGGGCGGCGAGGACGGGCTTGCGCATCCCGACGATCTCTCGAATGGCGAGCTCCTGGCCCGCGGTCAGGTCGTGGAACAACATCGGCAACTCGCCCCGGACCCGGTGGTCGTCCATCGTCGCGACGTCCCCGCCCGCACAGAAGGCCCGGCCCTCCCCCGTGAGGATGACCGCCCGGACGGTCGGGTCCAGGGCGGCGGCCTGCAGCTCCTTGCGAAACTCGGCGAACGACGGTACGTCCAACGCGTTCAGCCGGTCGGGTCGGTGGATGCGGATCTCCAGGACGGCCCCTCTGCGCTGGGTTCGGATCGATTCCGGCATAGTCCGACCGACTCGACCCTCTCCCGGGGGATATAGCTGGCGAACGCGCGACCGTTCCGAATGCCCTTCGGGGGTCGAACCGCGGTGCCGACGGACCGAACCGGCGGGCTCACGGACCGTTTTCCCGAGCGCGGGCGACGGACTCCCGCTCGGGAACGGGTTGGAATGCCGGCACGCGGGGAGGTGACGCGCCTCACGGGCCCGGTGACCGCCTACCGGCGCCGGGAGTTCCTTCGGGAAGCCGTCGAGTCGGCGGTGCGCCGTTCCTCGGGCGAGCTGGCGACCCAGTTCGTGGTCGTGAAGGATTTCGAGGATCCGCAGCTCGACGCCTATCTCGACGACAGCGGACCCCTTCCCTCGTTCCCCGAACAGCGGAGATCGGTCAATGGATAACCGCGGGTGGGGGGTGAAGAGTCGGGCGCTACAACCGAAGGTGCGAATCGGCCGTTCAGCCGCCCCACTTCGGGGACCCGGGTTCGCCCGCCCGGGTCCGCACGATCTCGGGAATCTCGTAATCGAGGGTCTCCACGACCTTGTCTCCTACCGGCCGGCGCTCGAGAGCGATCCCCGCCCGCGACTCCAGGAAGGGGTACGAGCGATCCTTCTTGTCGACCCCGAAGGAGACGCCGTAATCGGAGAACAGGTACTGGAGGAACCGGCGTTCGGAATCGATCTTCATCGGAGTACGCGGCCCTCCGCCGGCGGCCCGTCGCCTAGCTCTTCGAATCGTCGGTTCGAGGGGGGCGGCGACGCTGGTCCGTCGGCGAGGAGGCCGTGTTGGTCGTGGACGGTGAGCTCGGGGACGGCGGGCGGTTCACCGGACCCGGGGGTGGAGGGGCGATCTCGTCCGCGTCCGGGAGCTCGGGTTCGGCCACGGCCTTGGGACCCTTACCCGAATAGGAACCGACCATCGACGTCGACTCCTCCGACTCGGCCTTGATCTCGTCCTCGATCGACTTGATCTCGGTCAGGAGCTCCTCCTGCTTCGGGATCGGTCCGAGGATGTCGTCCATGGTGCCGATCCGCTTCTCGAGCTCGTCCAGAGTGTTCAGTCCGCGGTCCGGTACCTGCCGGCTCGTGCCGAGGTACTCCGAGGCGCCCTCCATCAGGCGCGAGAACTCGAAGGGGAACAGGATCTTCGTCGCCTGGCCGTTCCCGACCTGGGCGACCGTGTCCAGCGAAAGGACGGTGAGCGCCTTCGCGTCCAGTGTGCCCGCACCGAGCGCGAGGATCCGAAGGCGCTGCGACTCCCCCTGGGCCTCGAGGATGGTCGCGACCCGGGCCCCCTCCGCTTCGAGGATCTGGGACTGCCGGACGCCTTCGGCCTGAAGGATACGGGAGCGCTTCTGGCCCTCGGCGACGAGGATGGCGCTGCGCTTCTCTCCGTCAGCGCGCAGCACGGCCGCGCGGCGCTGACGTTCCGCCGACGTCTGCTCCTCCATCGCGGTCTTGACGGGTCCGACCGGGTCGACCTCCTTGATCTCGACCGCGTCGACGCGGACCCCCCACTTGTCGGTCGACTCGTCGAGGATGTCGCGGAGCCGCGTGTTGATCCGCTCGCGGTTGTAGAGGACCTCGTCCAGCTCCATGTCGCCGATGATCGACCGGAGCGTTGTCTGGGCGAGGGCGAGCGTGGCGACCTGGTAGTTCTGAACCTGGAAGATCGCCTTCGGCGCGTCCACGACCTTGATGTAGATGATCGCGTCAACGTTGGTCGGGGAGTTGTCCTTCGTGATCACTTCCTGGCGGGGGACCTCGAGGACCTGCGTCCGCAGGTCGATCTTCAGGACCTGCGCGAGCGGGCTGACGAGGTTGAACCCCGGGTTGATCATCCGCTTGTACGACCCGAGCAGCGTGACGATCCCCTGCTGGTACGGTTGGATCGTGTAGATCATCCGAGTGAGAATCACCAGGATGACGATGAACGCCAGAACGACGCCGACGATGACCCCCGTGTAATCCATGCGCTATCCTCCCCCGCGTGCGGTTCCGCTACCTCGGAGCCTGAGGTAACCCTTTCGCTCGCACGCCTCGCGCATGGGTCAGCTCGAGGGAGGGGTCTCTATCGGTTGGACCGTGACCGAAACGCCCTCCCCGTGGATCACGCGTACCCTGGTGCCGACCGGGATGGGTTGGTCGGAGCGCGCCGACCAGACCTCGGAGCGCACCTTGACCTTTCCGCGGAGCGTGTTGGGTTCGACCGGGGCGATGACGACCGCTTCCTCGCCGACGAGGCCTCCGCTCGTGGTGCTCATCGGTCGATGCGTGGGAGCGACCCAGCGGTAGTACGGGATCTCGACGAGCGCCCCCACGATGGCGGCGACGATGACGAGCACGGGGCCAAGGTAACTGTCGAGGAGAACGTTCGGCAGGAACAGGTACAGGAATCCCGCGGCGAGGACGATCGACCCCGGGATGAGCAGCAGTGCCCCCGGGTGGATCAACTCGAATGCGAAGAGGGCGATGCCCACGACCACGAGCAGGATGCCGATTGAGTCGTTAACGACCATGGCACGAGAGCCGACGATAACGGGTCGGATGATAAGGTCGGCGCCGGCACCCGGGAGCCGGTCGTCCGGCTCACCGGATGTAATTCTGCGTGCTGGCGAGGTCGAATCGCGAGACCACCTTCAGCCGCTGCCCGTCCCCGGTGGGTGCGTACGCCAGAAACGGGTAGAGTCGCCAGAGGTCGCCCTCGGCCATGCGGGTCGCGGGGTGGTCCGGCCCGAAGGCGGTGCGCGTGACATAGGCGGTGACCTTTCGGACCGCACGCTCGTCAATGTACCCGAGGGAGTGGAGATACTCGTGGGCGAGGATGACGTAGAGGAAGCTGTTCAGCTCGAGCGGCGAGGTCGCGTTCGTCCGCATCGCCTGGACGAGCCCCTCGTTGAGGACGATGAGGTTCCCCGTGACCTGCCAGTAGGCCCCGACGTACGGCGGGAGATTCGAGAGGCCCAGGCCAAGCCCGGGTCGTTCGATGCCGAGGACCCGGTGGACCGCGCCTCGTACCACGCGGAACACTCCGTCGTAATCCGCGTTCCCCTCGAGGGTATGGGAGAGAGGGAACGACCCGGGTTCGAGGACCGGCGCCGCAGCGGCGGAGGGCATGGTCGGGCCGCGTCCGCCGACGGTCATCAGGGTCCGCGTCATGGATGAATGTACCCCGGTAGGGCGGATATAGGCGTGGTTACGGCGGCACCACGTAGGCACCTCCGGGACCCTCGCACCTTCGCCGCCGCGGGGCCTACAGCCTAAAGGCGTCGCGGCGTACCCGACGTCGATGCCCCGCCCCGAGGACGTGGTCTTCCCGCACCGCCGCGAGCGGACCGAGGACCGGAGGAAGGAGGGTCAGGATCGCAAGCTCCTCGACGAGTTCTTCGACCACGCTACCCTGCTGACGATCTCCCGCCTCGTCAACCAGGGGCAGTTCGAATCGATCGACTTTCCGGTCTCCACCGGGAAGGAAGGCGGGGTGTTCCGCGCGACCAAGGGCTCGGAATACCGCGCGGTCAAGGTGTACCGTATCGGGAACTCGACGTTCCGACACCTTCCGGCGTACGCTCTCGAGCAGCTCCGCCAGCAGACGAGCGTCCGGAACTACGGCGGGCTGATCATCGCCTGGACCCGCCGGGAGCACACGATCCTGGGACGACTTGCCGACGCCGGCGTCCGGGCGCCGCATCCGTACGGCCATCTTCGCAACGTGCTCGTGATGGAGTTCATCCGCGATGGGGACGGCGCGGCCCCGAGGATCCGGGATGCGGTCATCGACGACCCCGCGGCCCTGTACGAGGACCTGGTCTCGCAGATCGGGGCGATGGTGCGCAAGGCGCATCTCGTCCACGGCGACCTCTCTCCGTACAACACACTGTACTCGGAGGGTCGGGTGGTTCTCATCGACGTAGCGCAGGCGATGCCGACGGACCACCCCCAGGCGACGAAGCTCCTCGAACGGGACCTCTCGAACTACGCGAAGTTCCTGGGCCGACTCGGGGTCGACGTGGAGACCGCCGATTTCATGCACGCCGTCGGCGGGGACGCGATGACAGCGGCGGGAGCGGAGGCGTAGGATGCCGGTGCTCTATGCGCGGATCCCCGAAGACCGCGTCGGGGTCCTGATCGGCCCGGGAGGCCGCACGAAGCGGGAGATCCGGGAACGCACCCAAACCCAGGTCGACATCGACGCGGACGAAGGGGAGGTCCGGATCACGGCCCCCGATTCCGACCCGATCCGGGCGATGAAGGCACGCGACATTGTCCTCGCGATCGGGCGCGGCTTCTCCCCGGAGCGGGCGATGCGCCTGCTGAAGGACAATACCTACCTCGGCGTTCTCGACATCAAGTTCACGACCGGCCACCGGGAGAAGGCGGCGCTCCGTCGGATCCGGGCCCGTGCGATCGGGACCCACGGTCGCGCCCGGTCCCGGATCGAGGAGCTCTCGGGCTGTTCGATGAGCGTCTACGGGTCCACGGTCGCGCTGATCGGCGAGGAGGAGCAGCTCGAACGAGCCACGCGGGCGGTGGCGTTGCTCCTCAAGGGCAGCGAGCACTCGAGCGTGTTCCATTTCCTCGCCCGGGCGCGCCGGAACTCGGAGGTCGAGGAGCTCCTCGGCCGCGCGCTCCCCGACTCGCTGCCGGACGACGACGCGGAGTAGGCGCCGTGACCAAGACCGTCCCGCTGGATGCGCCGACCCTCGATTGGGCCAAGGGAGTGTTCGGCCGATACTACCGGACCGCACCGATCGAGCCTCCCGACCGACTCACGCGACGCGAGTTCGCCGCCTTCCCGTTCGCGACGGAGACGTTCATGCGACGGCACGCGACGCTGCGAACACCGGCCGAGTTTCGCGCGTTCCTCGCGGGCGAGGTGCCGCGCCACGTCTACTACTCGTCGGCCTACTACCGGCACCCGGCCGAACCGACGATGTCGGCGAAGGAGTGGCTCGGAGCGGACCTGATCTTCGACCTCGACTCCGACCACCTTCGCGGCGCGGAAACGCTCGACTACGCCGGCCAGCTCCGGCTCGTGAAGCGCCGTCTCGTGCAGCTCGTGGACGACTTCCTGTTCCGGGATTTCGGGGTGGACCCCGCGTCGACCGCGCTCGTCTTCTCGGGGGGACGCGGCTACCACGTCCACGTCCGGGCGGAGGGGCTCATCTCGCTGACGAGCCCGGAGCGCCGCGAACTGGTCGACTACGTGCTCGGGACCGGTGTCGAGGCGATGCGCGCCGTCGACACGCGGCGCGAAAGCCTGGACGTCGCGGCGGACGCGGGGGACGACCCGGGGAACGCTTCGAGGTCCGGGGGCCCGCCGCCGGTCCGCTACCTCGTTCGTCCGGACGCGCCCGGTTGGCCCGGGCGGACGACCCGGGCGATCCTCGAGCTGCTCGCGCGTTGGGAGGCGAACGGCCGGGCCGCGGCGGCTCAGGAGATGGTCGAGTTCGGGATCCCGCCGGCGAAAGCACGAAAGTGGGCCAAGCTCCTGGTCGACGAGGGAGGGGCCGCGAAGATCCGCGCGAACCTCACGCTGGACGTCTTCCCGAAGGACGTCCCCGCCGAGTTCCTCGAGGCGGTCGTCCCGCGGGCGGCGGTCGAGGTCCAGGGAGAGACCGACGCCCCCGTGACCACCGACATCCACCGTCTGATCCGGCTGCCGGGGTCGCTCCACGGGGGAACGGGTTTCCGGGCGGTGCCTCTCTCCCGCGACGCGCTCGACGGGTTCGACCCGTTCCGGGATGCCCTGCTCGCGCCGCTCGAGGAGGACCGCTGCCGCGTGACCTTCGCCCAGGAAGTGCGCTACCCGTTCCCGGGCGGGGAGGTCCACGGGACGCCGGGGACGACGGACGAGCTCCCTACGCCGGTGGCGCTTTTTCTGGTACTGCGGGGGGAAGCAACACTTCCGCCTTCACCGGCATGACGAGCCGCCCGATCTTCTCGATCGACCCCTCGATCGAGTCGCCGGCCTTCAACTTCCGGCTCTCGTTCCCGAACTCGAAACCGGGCACTCCGCCGAGGCTGCCGAGGGAGATCACGTCGCCGGGCTCGAAGGTGATCCCCGTCGACAGGTGCGCTAGGATCTGCGGGATCCGGAAGATGTAGTCGGTGGTGTCGCCCTGTTGGCGCACGGTGCCGTTGATCTTGAGCTCCATCCGCAGCGGATAGACCTCTCCGACCTCCTCCTTCGGGACGACCCACGGGCCGACCGCCATCGTGCTGTCGAACCCCTTGCCCATGACCCAGTCGACCGCGCCCTCGGCCGGGTACTGGAGGTCCCGGTACCCCATGTCGAGCGCCACGGTGTAGCCGGCGACGTGCTCCATCGCATGGTCGGCGGAGATGTGCTTTCCGTGCTTCCCGATCACGACCGCGAGCTCGAGCTCGACATCGGGGAACGCACCGGCCGGGTTGAGGACGATCGACTCGCTCGGCCCGGCGAGGCTGTTGAAGAACCGGGTGAAGACGTACGGCTGCGGGGGAGTGGGCTTGTGCGTCTCGGCGACGTGGCTCTTCGAGTTCGCCGCGAGGCAGTAGATCTTCGTCCCGCGGACGACCGGCGCGAGGAGCTTGATCCCCTCCTCGGGTTTGAACAGGAACCGAGCTCCGGTCGCCGCCCGCGGGGTCCAGCCCATCTTGCGCCGGCGGTCGATGTACTCGAGGATCTTCTTCGTGATCTGGACCGAATCGGCCCCACCCTGGAAGAACTGCTGCATGTCGCGGAACCGACTCGGGTCGGCGCCCTTCACCGGGTTCACCCCGAAGTAGTCCCGGCAGGCGGTGTCGAGGTCGATGAACTCGTTCGAGTCGGTCATCATTCCGAAGTGGAACTGGTCGGCGAGGGTAAAGTGGACGAGCTTCACGGACGGGCCTCGGGAGCCGAGGAACCGCCGTCGCGGATAACGGGTGCGACGGACGCCGCGGGCACGTAGGTGACGACGTAGCCTTCGCCGAGACGCTCGAGGGAGATCACCCGGAGGCCCACGGTCTCGTCCGGCCCGTTGGCCTCGGGTCCTCGGGCGACCGGGGGCGCGGTCGTGCCGCCGATCACCCGCGGAGCGTAGTAGATGGTGAACCGGTCGAAGAGCCCTCCCCGGAGAACGCTCGAGAGGATCTCCGCACCGCCTTCGACCATCAGCCGTCGGATCCCGAGGCCGTGAAGCTGCACGAACAGCTCGGCGAGGTCGACCGTCGTCCGGCCCGTGACGATCGTCCGGGTCGGCGGAGCGAACGACCGGGTGCACCGCTCGGACGTGGCGACGATCGTCGGAAGGCTCCCGTCCAGGACCCGCGCGCCGGCCGGCGTCCGCCCCGTGGAGTCGACCACGACGCGGGTCGGGGACGTACCTTCCGGCTGGCCGAGGAGGTCCCAGTGGACGCGCAGCGATGGGTCGTCCTTCACTACGGTGCCGACCCCCACCAGGAGCGCGTCGGCGTTCGCCCTCAGCTGTTGGACGCGTCGGAGGTCCTCGGGAGACGAGAGGAGGGCGCGCCGGCCGCCGGCGTAGGCGAGGCGACCGTCCGCGGACGACGCGCAATTGACCCAGACGGCCGGTCGGACCGCGGGGGCGTCGGGGGCCGCGTCCGCCATCCGCGCTACCCCTTCGGTCGCAGCCGCGCCGCTTCCGTCTCGACCGCCTCGGTGGGCTCTCCGGCGGCCTTCAGGTCGTCCAGGTTGATCGCGACGTTGGCGAGCGCGCCCTCGGTCGCTGCCCGGAACAGGGCCAAGGCACTCACGAAGTCACTTCCGAGCGCCGGCTTCGTCCGTGCACGGACCGCTTCGAGTCGGACCGCGAGCTCCTGGGAGAGCCGTGCGGTCTCGAGCGGAACCGACGCCGCGCCCCGGAGCGTGGCCCGGTAGGTCGCCTCCACCGCGGCGTCGCCGGGTCGCTCCTTCCGCACCCTCCGGGCCGCTCGGACCGCCTCATACGATTGTGCGTCCTCCTCTACGAGCGCGAGCAGTCTTCGCCGACCGTCGTTCAGCACCTGCCGCACCTCCGCGAGCTCGTCGGGTGGTTTCGCCGGATCGATCGAGTAGGAGAGAACCATCTCTCCCAGCGCCGCGCCGAGCGCTCCCGCGGCGGCCGAGGCGCTACCGCCGCCCGGAGTCGGGGTGCGTGCCGCGAGACGGTCGCTGAACCCCGTGAGGCTCTCGCCGCCCCGGGTCGCCGCTTCGACGCCGCGGACCTTCCGTTCCAGGACGGCCGTCCGCTGGAAGGCGTGGAGCTGCAGGTAGTACTCGGCCGCGTCGAACAGCGCGTCCTCCGGGACCAGGCCCACGATCTCGGACTCCTCGATCCCGACCCCGTACCGTTGCGCCTCGCGCCGGACCGCCTCGAGCGCCCGATGGACCGGCGTCGTCCGGTAGTCGGTGAGGTTCATCGAGACCTGGGCGCGCTGCCGCTCGGGGATCTCGAAGCCGAGCGCCTTCACCTCGGGAAGGCCGCCGTCCCGGGCGCGGACGGTGCGAGCGATCTTCTTCGCGATCGCAACGTCCGGGGTCGTGAGATACGCGTTGAACGCGATGAGCACGGGACGCGCGCCGATGGCGACGGCGCCCGCGCTCGGGTGGACTTTCGGAGGCCCGAAGTCCGGCGCGCGGGCCGGGTCGGTGCCGATCGTGTCCCGTATCCCCTCGAACTGGCCTTCCCGAACCTTGGCGAGGTCGACTCGGTCCGGCCGACGGGCCGCGGACGCGTACAGGTAGACCGGGATCTCGAGCTCCTTCGCGACCCGCGCCCCCAGGCGCTCGGCGAGTCGCACCGCGTCCTCCATCGTCGACGTCCCGAGGGGAACGAACGGGACGACGTCCGTGGCGCCCATGCGCGGGTGCTCTCCGTGGTGTTGGGTGAGGTCGATCGTCGCCGTCGCGACCGACATCATCCGGAAGACCGCGTCCAGCAGCGCATCCCCCTCGCCGACGAGGCTGATGACGCACCGGTGGTGGGCCGCGTCGCGCTCCACGTCGAGCACGGTGACCCCGGCGACCTCGCGGGCCGCCGCGGCGATCCGTTCGACCTTCGCCGCGTCCTTTCCCTCCGAGAAGTTCGGAACGCACTCAAAGGGGCTCATTCCGGAGGTCCCCCGAACGTTTCGAGGAGGGTCTGATGCCCCCGGGCCTCGGAGGGGGTGGCGACCGCGGGTGGCCGCTGGCGGGCGCGGGCGACGGCCGACCGGACCCGTTCCTCGGAGAATCCGTGTCCGTCGACCAGGATACGGCAGACCGCGTCCTCGTCGACGGGCCCGAACGCGAGCGGCACGACCTCGGTCGCGAGCGGGTGACGGAAGATCTCCGCGACCTCCTCCGCTTCGGTGGGTTCCAGGCCCACCTTCTCCATCGTCGCCCGGAACCCGAGGTGTTCCTGCACGACCTTGAGCGCCTTCTTCGGCCCATAGCCCGCGGCGCCGTCGTTGAAGTCGGTGCCGATGATGACCCCGACCGCGATCAATTCGTCCCCGTCGATCCCGAGGCGGGCGAGGAGTTCGGTCCGGTCGACGAACTGGGCCCCCGGGGTCGAACCGCTTCGGCCCCGAGCGGCGAGGCCCCGAACGAGCCGCGGAGCGCCGAACAAGAGGGTATCGTAATCCTCCGAAGCGCTGGCCCACACCGTTCCCTTCGCCGACATCACCGCGGCCTGCGCCTCGCCCTCGCCCGGCGCCTGGACGGTCGGCACCCCCATTCCGCCGAGGAGCTGGGTGAGCTCCTCGACCATCGGTCGGGTCAATCGCGAGGTCTGTGCGGCCTTCCGGCGAGCGGTCTCGAGGTCGCCCGCGGCGAGCGCCTCCTGGTACTGCGACTCGGCCTTCTCCTTCGCGACGATCCGCTGCCGGATCGTCCCGGCCTTTCGCTCGGGTGGTTTGCCGTCAAAGACCCAGACCGGCAGGACCCCCTGCTGGAGCAGGGAGGTGGTACGGTAGAACGTGCCCATCAGATGACTCGTCACCCGGCCCTCGGGGTCGGAGAATAATTGACCGTCCTTCTGCCGAATCGTCGCCAGGAACTGGTACGCCGCGTTGAAGCCGTCGACCGCCAGCGTCCGGCCGGCCAGAGCGTCCCAGGGAAGCTCCTGGGCGGCGACGAGGTCCTTGAGCGGGAGCCCCACGTCGTTCGCCGAGCGGAGTCGAGTACTTGGAGTTTTGCGGCGAGCGACCGGTACCTTCTCCGCCGGGGGTCCGGACACCCCCCCGGGCCCGGGCGCGTACGGGAACGAAATCGCGCGAGGCGGCCGTCCCGGAACCGCGGGACGTCCGGTTCCCCGTCCTCTAAAGAACCCGAGCCGAATGGGGTCGGGCGGTTCGCATGGAGTTCTCGTGGCACGAAGAAGGGCCGCCCGAAACCAACTTCGGCGCCGGTTCGGTCGTGGTTTCCGCGTTCCCGAGCGCCGGACTCGCGACGATCGTCGCCGCACACTACATCGTGCGCTCGCTCCGGTTGCCCCGGATCGGCCGATTCGAGTCGCCGGATCTTGCTCCGGTCGCGGTGGTCCAAGCCGGACAGGTGAACCCGACGGTCCGTGTCTACGGTCGTCCCGACCTCGCGCTCGTCCTATCGGAGTTTCCGCCCAGTCCGGGCCAGGCGACCGCGATCGCGCGAACGATCCTCGATAACGCCGAGCGGCGCAAGGCGCGGGCCGTGATCTGCCTCGAGGGAGTCGTCCCGCATCCGGAGGTCGAGGGCGCCGATGGAACTCCGGACCTCGCGCCGTCGGACGAACAGGTCTGGGTCGCTTACTCCCGAAGGGATCCGGCGTTCGTCCGGGGGTTCGAGGCGGCGAAGGCGCGGACCCTCGAGGAAGGCGTCATCGGCGGCGTGTCGGGGGCGCTGCTGGTCCAGGGACTCGGGCGGAGCGTTCCGGTCGCGGTGCTGCTCGTGAGCGCCCGGGTCGCCGAGGGTCTTCCCGACCACCGCGCCGGAGCGGCGCTGATCGAGACGCTCGAACGGGTGCTCCCCGAACTCAAGATCGACACCGGACCTCTCCGGGCCCAGGCCGAGCAGATCGAGAAGGCGCTGCGGGCCGTCATGAAGTCGGGACACGGCGCTCCGGGGTCCCCCGCGCCGGAACCCGACCGGCCGGCGTCCCCCGAGATGTACCGCTGATCGGGCCGGAGTCGCTCGGGGCGGGGTTACGGGAACGTGTCGGTGTACGTCAGCAGGTAGAAGGCGCCCAGGACCATCGCACCGATCTCGACCAGGATGGCGATGGGGTTCGAGGCGAACCAGACGACCGTCGCTCCGATGAGGATCGACGGGACGATCAGGAGGAAGATGACCGTGAACCAGCGTCCGTCCATCCTCAAGTACCGAGCCGGAGCCGTTCTTAAGGCTGATAGCCCGCCGCCCGTGGGTCCCCCGGAGCACTCGGCTCGCGCGCCCGCCTCCCCGACGGCGGCTTCGGCGCCCAGTCTCACCGACCCGCGGACGGGGGGGCTTGACCCCGGGCGCTGCTCGCTTCCCGGTTCAGAGGATGGTGGGAGGCCGGGCTTCCGCCTCGACCTCGAACGTCAGCTCCACCTCGGCCTCCCGGCCGCCCACGGCGGGAAGGAGCGGGGGGAGCTCGGAAGGCGCCTCGGGGGCCGGTGGGACCACCCCGAGCGCGGCTATCTCGGCCGCGGGGATCCGGTTCATCGGTCCCTCTTCGACCGAACGGGTGATCTGCAAGGCCTCGATCATCGCTTCGACCGGGGCGACGAACGAGGTTTCGATGTGGTGCTCGATGACGCTCGCCCAGTGGTGGGTGACGGCGGTGAACGGCGTTCGGCCCTGGGTCCGGACGAGGCTCTCGTTGTCGAGCGTCTGGATCGTGGCGTGACCCCGGGCGTGCCGCTCGACATACGAGTCGACGAACTCGAGCCGACCGATCGTTCGATCGGCGACGGCCCGTCGCTCCCCTTCGCAGAGGAACGGTTTGATCACGAAGGCGCTCACGACCTCACAGTTGCGGCAGGCCGCGGCCAGGATGTGCGGGAAGGCTCCGCTCCCCGCGCCTCCGCCGAGGCTTCCCACGAGAATGACGAAAGTTGCCCCGCGGAAGATGCGGTCGAGAGCGGGTTCCGCCGCGCGAGCGAGCGTTCCGCCGACGACGGAGGAGCCGCCGGTGTCGGTTTCGGCGCCGGTGTCGGGCCCGAGGTAGACCCGACGATCGAACTCGTCGTACCCCTGGACCTTCGGGTCGCAATTGATCGCGACGGTCTCCAAGTGCCGAATGTGCTGACGCGCGATCTCACTTCCGACCCGAATCGCTCCGCCGCCGACAGCGACCAGAACGAAGCGAACGTCCTGACCGAGGCGAAGGTGGTCGGTCCACCCGTCCTCGATCGGTTCGCCGTATCCCAGCGCGGAGTTTCGGTCACCCGTCGTTCGCTCGGCCTCGTAGACTCCCACAACCTACCCCTGTACTGCCTTCCACGATCGTTCGTCCGACTACCGCCCGACGACCCCCTTTCGCTCCAGGTCCTTGGCACTCTCCTGGAGGGCTCCCGCTTGCGTCCGGCTTTCGACCGCTTCGCGCACCGTTGCGCGAGCTCGGGCCACGAGCTCGTGGACCTTCATCTCGGACTCGCCGCGGCGGACGATCTCGGCGAGGAGGTCCCTCACCGGTCGGCCGTTCGCGATGTGCCGGGAGTAGGCCTCGAAGGCGGCGTACTCGTCCGGGCGTAGGCGCACGGGGACTTCGATGAAGCCCTCGGCATCCGCAGGGGGCGTTGGCGCGGTCGACAGAGCGCGGGAACGCAGGAATGCGTGCAGCGCTGCCCGCATCAGCTCCGAACGGGTCTCGAACTCGCCGTTGGCCACGAACGAGTCGACCAGCTGGAGCTCCTTGCGGTTGCACCGTAGGGCGATGCGCGCATCCTCCGTTCCGTCCCGGCGGTCGTCCGGCTCCTGCGAGGGAGCGGATTTCCGCGACGAACCTTTGTCGAACACAGCTACGCACAGGCATGTTAATTCCTGATACTTAAACAAACGCTCGATTGATTGACGTGAACGCGTGGCGTCGCGGGAACACATCATTTTCTGACGTGTCGAACAACATCTAGACCTCGTCGAACGCCTCGTATCCGCCCGGAGGGGTCAGTATAACACCGCCCCGGATCCGCGTCGATTCCGGGCCGATCGGGCATCGCGAAGGATTCGCGGTGCACGCACCCCAAACCCATCCTCTGGACGCCCCGCCCGCAGGCCCGAGTGCCGTTCTTCACGTCGCACGCTCTCGGGGCGAACCGGAGCTATGTTCGGTATAGATTCTATATACTAGTGATGCGCATTGGTACTCCGTCAGCCGATGGGACGAGCTCGGGAGCCATGGACACGACGCGCGGCGTCGTTGTGGAAGCGGGTCTTCGGTCCCCCGGGGTCGCCTACCGCATCGGTTCGTCCGTCCCACGTGGAACCGCTGAGCGACCCGGTCGCTAGCTTCTGGGCCCGAAACCCGTAATCCTCGGTGGCACGGCCCCGCGGAGTTCCTACCGGACCGCTCCGACCCCTGGCCCTACGGTCCCCACTCTCGGTTCGCCACCGCTCCGTGGACTCTCGCCCTCCGAGGGCCGTCCTGGGTCTCGGGGGCGGGAAGATCTCCCTCGGACTCCTTCGCGTTCGAGAAGAGTCGGATCGGTCTCACAAGCCAGCCGTAGGAGGAGTTCCCTGACCCCCCGAAGGACCGGTCGTCGCTCCGGCCGAGGGGGGCGGAGTTGCGACAGGGGTGGTCCCAGGACTGGTTGGCGGGGGCGTGGCCGACGGGGGTCCGTTTACCGAGGGCGCCGCGGGGCGTCCCCTCGCCACCGCCACGTGCGCGTCGAGATAAGCCGCGAGGAGCAGGAAGTAGGAGATGAACAGGTAGGATGCAAGGTAGTCCACGGGTCCGATCAGGGATTCCACCGAGAACGATCGCGCCGAGATGTCCCCGAGGATGGTGGGGAGATCTGCCGCCAACGCCTGGGCGACGAAGGCGGAGACGACCAGCGCCCAGAGAGAGGAGGCGATGAGGACGCCCTTACTGGGGCGCGTCACCAAGTGAAACACGAGCTGCGCGTACGTGACGAACGTCCCGAGGACGAACGAGCCGACGGCGGCGCCGAACAGCGCCTCGGCCCACAGGGGAGATCCTACGGAAGGGTACACGGTCAGGAGGACGAGCTCCGCCCCCGCGACGACGCCCGCGAGAAGGCTCAGGCCGAAGATCTGATTCGCCCGACGCACGCGCGCCCGGTGCAACTCATCCCATTCGTGCCTCCCGATCAGGAGGAACAATAGCCCCAGCAAGGTGACGACCGAAGGGAGCAGAAAGAGGAGGCTCGTTCCCGGTAGGAACGAGCCGGCGGTGAGGAGCGAGTACGCTTCGGCGCCTCCCTCTACCGCAAACCCAATCGATAGGATGGTAAGGCTGATCCGCAGATTGGTCGTCATGCACCGCGCCGAGACCCTCCGGTACGTTGGGGTGGATTTGACACCTCCCCGTGCGCCGGACGGAGCGAGGCGGCAGGTTCGGTGCCGGGGGACCTGGGGGCGGAAGCGATTCGCCCGTGGGCCGTCCGGAACCCGGTGACGATCTCCGACCGCGGTCGACGGCCGGAGCCGCGGACCGTCCCGGCTTCGAGGGAGAGCGGTGGGGCCGAGCGGACCCGCCGCATGTGCCGATGTGTCATTATGCGCATTGATGCGTATTGCGTCAATTGACGTGCTATACGTCGTCAATCGCCGTTTCCGTAGACATCAACTTTTATATACAACATGCCGGCCATACCCTCACTCGCGGGTCAAACGACCCATCGGAGGAAAAGCGGAATGAACGTCTTTGGACAGAGCGCGAGAAGTTGGAGAAAGGCGCGGAAGCGCGCGGTATCGCCGATCATCGCGACGATTTTGCTCGTCGCGATCACGGTCGTGCTGGCCGCAGTGCTGTACGTGCTCATCTCGGGATTGACGCACGGACCCGGTTCGGCCCCCCTCGGGACGAACTTCGGGTGGGGTCAGCCGGACAACGCCACGGGTACGGCCATCATCGGATGCACGGCGACCACGGCCCACTTCTGCTACAGCATTGAGATCGCGTCGGCGGGCGGAGGAATCACCACGCCTTCCGTGGATCTCTCTCTGCGGAACGCCGCGGGCGGAACCGTGGGTTGGCCCTCTGGAGGCGTCACGATCTCGCTGGTCAGCCCGTCGAGCATTAACGCGATCGCAACGTACTCTACCACGGCGAACACCTGGGCCCCGGTCGGGTCCTTCTCGGGCGCGTTCGCGAGCGGCCAGTCCATCGTGGTCTACACCACGACCGGAACCAACAGCCAGGGCATGTTCGGCGACTCGATCGTAGCCATCGGCGGAAACGGCTACTCGGGCACGGTGGCCTCGGCGTCGTTCTCGTAGACTCCGGACGCTCGGCAAGACTCCGTCCCCTCGGAAGGGGGGCGGAGCGAACCACTTCCGACCCTCTTTTTCACTCGAACCTCCGGCGGCGGACCCGCCGGCACGGGGCTCGGCTCGCGGACCTATAGAATGGGGCGACCCGGGGGCGAAAACCTCCTCACGATCCGTGGAATTTCGTCGGAACGTCTAAATACCCCGCGCCCGCCTATTCGAGAATACTCGTCTGGGAGGTACGGCCAAACGCATGGTTCTTGGGCACCCCGTCGGCGGCCGTCGAGTCCCGCGAGGAGTTGCCCGATCCCGCCGCGGCCGCCGGTGGCGATCCCGACGTGGGGTGGCGGAAGTCGTTGCAACAATCATTCTCCTTGCGTTGACCGTCACCCTGTTCTCGGCGATCTTCGCGTTCGTTACTTCATTCCCCTCTCCGCCGTCCCAGTCTTCCAACCAGTTCCAAGCGACGTTGCAGTACGCGACGAACTCCTCAAGCCACGCCTCGCCGAAGCCGACCGCGATCAGCGGAGTGAGCATCCTGCATCTCGCCGGGCCCACCGTTTCCGTGGGCGCGCGGGTCTACCTCAAGTCCGCGAGCAATCCGAACGGGCCGGTCTTCCAGAGCGCGTACGTCACGACCTCGAACTGGAACCTGGGTCAGAGCTACAGCGTCGCGTTCCCCACGGGCCAGTACGACCCGCTGGGCGACAACATCACCGTCTACATCATCTCCCAGTCGACCCTCTTGTTCAGCGCGATCCTGCCCGGGCAGTCGATCGCGGTGCCGCCGACCTTCCTCTCGACCGCCGTCACGCCGGGGAACCCCGACGTCGGGGCCGTCTTCAACGTCTCGACGGTGATCGCGGGAACCCCGAAGACCTACGGGACCTACATCACCCTCTCCGGGATTCCGGGCCTCACAGCGACGCCCGAGAAGATGACCTACAGCGCCACCACGGGCACGTTCTACTTCGTGGTGTCGGTCGCCTACGGGGCGACCACCGAGAACGGGACCTACTACGCGTTCATCAACGCTTCGGGGACCAGCGGCGGGACCGCGAGTACCGGGGTCCCGATCACGTTCGTGACGCCGACGACCTCGACCGGCACCCTTGCCAGCGGCGGACCGACGGGTCTCCTGACCTCGACCCAGACGATCGTGACCTACACACCGAGCGCGACGGCCCAGTTCCGCATCTCCTGGACTCTCTCCTGCAAGACCGGGACCACGACCCCGACGCTGAAGGTCACCTGGACCGACCCGACGCTGGGGGCCCAATCCTACACGCTCTACGCGACTTCGATGGCCACCGGCGCCACAACGAACGGAGTGTACACGCTGGTGTCGACCGCGACCGTGATCACTATCACGGCCAGCGAGAACACTGGCTCCAACCGGATCTACGCGACCGTCTCCGTCAGCAACCCGTAGTCCGCGGAACCAACCCCGCGGCGGTCGCCGCAGTGACCCGGGTCCTGGTTTCGGTGAGGGGACGGCCCTTCTTCTCGTTCGACGAACGGCGCGGCGCCCCCGTTCGTTCGCTGGGACGAAACCGCCGGAGCGAGCGGGGGGGCCTGCCCTGGGACGGGGGGAGGCTCGGGGCAGATTCCGCGGACCCGTCGGGTCAGTTGGACTTTCCCGAAGGGAGCGGGGCGCTGCCGGACCGCGCCGATAGGTCTGCGCCACACTTCCAGCACGTCTTCTCGTTCGCGTAGACCACCGCGCCGCAGCTCGGGCAGCTGCCTTCCTTCGCGGCGGCGGAGGAGACCGGAGCGACGGCCGGGGGCCCGCGGCCCGGGGCCGCGGCGTTCGGCAAGGAGGGGGAAGAGTCCTCCGCCGGGGGCGGTCCGGCGGCCCGCCGCGCGGCGTCGGCGCGCGTGCGTTCGCGGCGCTTGAAGATCATGTAGATCAGGAGGACGAAGTAGAACGGAGCACCGAGGAACAGGAAGTCGTCGAAATAGAGGGTGAGCAGCAGGGACGCATAGGTCGTCGTGAAGTCTCCGACGACGGGTCCCTCGATCCCGTTGTAGGTGGGGTCGCCGACCAGGAAGATGTAGGCGAGCGCGTGCGTCGAGGTGTTGCTGACGGTGACGCTCATCTGCCAGTCCCAGATCCCGACGCTGCCGATCGCGAGGTGGAACGAGACGTTGGTCTCGGTGGTTGTGTTGCTCGCGAAAGTGTAGTTGAGGATCGTGATCGGGTACGGCGCTGTACAGACCGGGGAGTCGTTTCCGGTGGCGCCCGGACAGCTCGATACGTACAGGTTGAGCCAGAGCGGGGTGGAATTCCCGGGAGGAACGTAGTTCGGAAACACCGTCACCGTCCAGGTGAAGTTCGTCGACGTTCCGCCGACGTAGGGGGTCACCACGGCGTTCTGGAGTACGGCGCCGCCGTTCCCGCTCGGGAGGCTGGTGCTCGAGGAGGAGGCGGGCACGGGCGTCATGATGTCCTGCGTGATCACGAGGTTCGAGATCGGGGCGACCAGGAGAAGGATGACGAGGCCCGACAGCGCGAGGTAGCGCGGGGCCTTCAGCCCCGACCAGATCGGGACCGCGAGGCCGAAGAGCAGCATCGCCGGGATCGCGACGAGCGTGTCGACGTAGACGTAGGTCGCGAAGACCACGAGGATCGCGAGCGCGAGGAGGAGGGCCTTTCCGACGGGCTTCTGAAGGAAACGCCTAAAGCCGCTCGGCTGCTGTTGCTGCACGGAACGGGAGGCAAGGCCGGCCGCCCTTTATTAGGTGATGGCAGCGACCGATTCCAATTCCCTCGACGGGGCGTCCGGAGTGGCGCTGATCGTCCTCGACGGCCTCGGCGACCGGCCCCATCCGGACACCGGAGGGAAGAGCCCGGTCGAGGCGGCCGCGACCCCGAACCTGGACTCCCTCGTGCGCCGGGGCCGTTTCGGGCAGGTCGTCGTCGTCGGCCCCGGGATCGCCCCCGAGTCCGACGCCGGGGTCTTCGCGCTGCTCGGGTACGACCCTGTCCACGACTCTCCCGGGCGTGGCGTGCTCGAGGCGCTCGGGGTCGACGTACCCCTCTCGGTCGGCGACGTCGCCCTTCGACTCAATTTCGCGACGTGCGACGGGAGCGGCGCGATCCTCGACTCCCGCGTGGGCCGGTCGCTCTCGACCACCGAGGCGGAGGCCCTGGCCCGGAGCCTGACGACGGCGGACCTCCTGGCCGCCGACGGGATTCGCGCGGAGGTCCGCGCCACGGTGGGGCATCGGGGGGTCCTCTGGCTCCACCCGACCTCGGGGGGCCCGCTCTCTCCCCAGGTGTCGAACGCAGACCCGTTCTACGAGAAGGTCGGCGGCATGGGCCGGGCGCGACGGCCCACGGCCCCGACGATCCAGACCGTCGAGCCGCTCGATGGTACCCCAGAGGCAGCGCGAACGGCGCGGGCGCTCAACCGGTTCCTTCCGGCGGCGGCCAACGCCCTGGCGGGCCATACGGTCAACGCCCGTCGTGCGCTCGCGGGCAAGAAGGTCGCCAACGCGTTGCTCGTTCGGAACGCCGGTACGCTGCCGGAACACCCCCTTCCGTCGTTCGTGACCGCGACGGGGATCCGCGGCGCGTCGCTCACGGAGATGCCGGTAGAGCGGGGCATCGCGCGGGTCCTCGGGCTCGAGGACCGGTACGTCGGGCCGATGGGCCCGGACCGCGATGCCGGATACCGGGAACGGGCCCGGATCGCCCGCGAGCTCCTCAACGACCATCCGTTCGTCTACGTCCATTTGAAAGGCCCGGACGAGCCGGGCCACGACGGGAACGCGCTGCTGAAGCAGGAGGTCGTGGAAGCGATCGACCGTTCGTTTTTCGGCCCGTTCCTGGAAGGATTCGACCTCGAACGGTACCGGATCGCCGTCACGGCCGACCACGCCACACCGGCCGTGCTGAAGGGACACGCCGACGATCCCGTTCCGCTCCTCCTCGTGGGCGCGGGGGTGACGCCGGACGCTGCGGGGGGTTCGTGGGGATTCAGCGAGACGTCCGCGGCAAGGGGGTCCCTCGGGACGCGTGCCGGGGGTCAGGTCCTCTCGTTACTACTGCACCCCTCGGGCCGCACGTCCGCATGAAGGGTCGTGCGCTCGTCGTTCCACGAAGCCGGGGAGAGTTGGTCCGGCGGCGGCTGCGGGAGGAGGGCTTGCTCCGCCCCGACCGGACCATCTTGCGCGAGGGGGATCGTCTCGCCTTCCCGGTCGTGGAGGACCGGCTCGTGCCCGAGGGCCTCGGGGAGCTCTCCGAGCGTGCGTTCGAGACCGCCCGGCCCGCGGGTCCGAGCGACTATCGGCAGCGGCTCTCCCGTACTGTCCCGGACGTAGGGCGCCTCCCTCGGGCGTTCGATGTCGTCGGGGACATCGTCCTGATCCGGATCCCTCCCGAACTCGCGTCGCATGCCTCGGAGGTCGGGGAGGCACTCCTCGCCTTCGTACCGGGGGCTCGGGTCGTCGGTTCGGACCACGGGGTCCACGGCGCGGAGCGGCGCCGGTCGCTCGAGCGGATCGCGGGGGTCGGGGACTGGCGGACCCGTCACCGCGAGAACGGCGTCGAGATCGAGGTCGACCTCGAGCGAGCGTACTTCTCTCCCCGACTCGCGCGCGAACACTCCCGGGTGGCGGAAGAGGTCCGCGAGGGGGAGCGAGTGTACGACCTCTGCTGCGGGGTCGGCCCGTTCGCCCTCACGATCGCCCGGGGAGGCCATGCGGCCCGGATCACCGCCGTCGATTCGAACCCGGAGGCCGTCTCGCTCCTGCGAGTCGCCCAATCGCGCCGGCCGTTCGGAGCGCGCATCACCGTCGTCGAAGCGCGCGTCGAGGAGTTCGTGGGGGCCGCGGAACCCGTCGAGCGCGTCGTTCTGAACCTTCCCCACGAAGGGATTAAGTATCTACCCTCGGTGGCACGAACGGTTGCTCCGCGGGGCCGTCTCCACTACTACGAAGTGACCGCGCGCACCGAGTTCGAGCGCAGGGGGGAGGCGGTGGTACACGCGCTCGACCGACCGGAGGAGTGGACCGTGAAGGACCAGCACGTCGTGCACCCGTACTCCCCTCGCTCCGACCTCGTGGCGTTCGTGTTCGAACGGTCGCCCGCGGAGGGGCGAGACCGATGACCTACGTAGTGGACCTCGAGAACGTATCGGACTCGGACCTCCCCCTCGTCGGGGGGAAGGCGGGGAAACTCGGGGAGTTGATCCGCGAGGGATTGCCGGTCCCACCGGGGTTCGTCGTCACCACGGAGGCGTACCAGGCGTTCGTCGACGCGACGTCCCTGAAGACGGAGATTCCCGCAGCGCTCGCCTCGATCCAGGCGAACCAGCCGGAGACGTTCGACGCCGCCTCGCGCCGGATCCGGTCGATGTTCGAGTCTACGGAGTTCCCGCCGGAGCTGAGGAAGACCCTCGCCAACGCCTACGAGCGGTTCGTCCGAGCGCACTCGGTCCGGTTCTCCGCGGTACGCTCGAGCGCCACGCTCGAGGACATGGAGGGCGCGTCGTTCGCCGGCCTCCAGGACACGTACCTGAACGTCACCGGCGTCGACCACATCCTGGAAGGGATCCGGAAGTGCTGGGGTTCGCTCTTCACGCCGCGCGTGCTCGTCTACCGTCAGAAGAAAGGGCTCGACCGGACGGCCGTCATGCTCGCGGTCCTCATCCAGAAGATGGTCGACGCGACCGTCAGCGGAATCCTGTTCACGCGCGACCCGAACACCGGCGAGAACCACATGATCGTGGAGGCCGGCTGGGGACTCGGCGAGGCGATCGTGGGCGGCGAGGTGACGCCGGACCACTACGTCATCGACGGGGCAACACAGAAGACCGTCCACAAACAGATATCCGAGCAGAAGGTACGCATCGTTCGTGACGAGAAGGGAGGAAACCGTCGGGAGGAGATCCCGGCGGACCAGCAGCGGATCCAGAAGCTCTCGGACCACCGGCTCTCTCGTCTGGTTTCCCTGGCCCGGCTCATCGAGTCCCATTACCGGCGACCGATGGACGTCGAGTGGTGCGGCGACCGCGACGCGCTCTACATCGTCCAGGCGCGCCCCGTGACGACGATCCCGACCTCCACGGCCGGTGCGCCCCCGGACGCCGGAGCGTCCGCCGGCGGCGGGACCGACGCCGACGCACCGATCCTCCGGGGGTTCGGAGCGAGCCCCGGGGTCGCGACCGGCATCGCGCGCATCTTGCGAGGGTCGGCCGAAATGGACAAGCTGAAGACCGGCGAGATCCTCGTCACCACGATGACGACGCCGGACATGGTTCCGGCGATGTCCCAGGCCGCGGCGATCGTCACGGACGAGGGCGGCATCACCTGCCACGCGGCGATCGTCTCCCGCGAGCTGGGTGTCCCGTGCGTCGTCGGGACCCGCGAAGCGACGAAGCTGATCGCCGACGGCGCCGAGGTGACCGTCGACGGCAAGGCCGGAATGGTGTTCAACGGGGCGGTCCTCCGCGGGAAGCCGGTGGCCGCCCCCGGGGTGTCCGCGGCCGGCCCCGGACACTCTCACGGGCACGATTCGGTACCCGTGACCGCGACGAAGATCTACGTCAACGTGGGGGTTCCCGAGAAGGCGGAAGAGTACTCCCACCTCCCCGTTGCGGGAGTCGGGCTCCTGCGGATCGAGTTCATCTTCACGGCCCACGTCCGCGAGCACCCGCTCGCGCTCCTGAAGAAGGGGAAGAAGGACGAGCTCGTCAAGCGGCTCGCCGACGGGATCGGCAAGGTCTGCCAGGCGTTCGCGCCGCGCCCGGTGATCATCCGGACGTCTGACTTCAAGACCAACGAGTATCGCGGCATGCCCGGCGGAGAGGAGTTCGAGCCGGTCGAGGAGAACCCGATGATCGGCTGGCGCGGCTGTTCGCGGTACATCTCACCCGTCTACAAGCCGGCGTTCCTCTGCGAGCTCGAGGCGATCCACCGCGTGCGGACCGAAATGGGTCTGAAGAACGCGATGGTGATGCTCCCGTTCGTCCGGAACACCTGGGAGCTCGAGGAGATCGCGGAGATGATGAAGGCACAGGGCCTTCGGCGGTCCCGGGACTTCCAGCTCTACCTCATGGCGGAGGTGCCGTCCATCGTGTTCATGGCCCGGGAGTTCTCGAAGCACTGCGACGGGTTCTCGATCGGGTCGAACGACCTGACGCAGCTCGTCCTCGGGGCGGACCGGGATTCCGAGACGCTCGGACGCATGGGGTACTTTGACGAACGCGACCCCGCGGTCCAGCGGGCGATCCAACTCCTGATCGATGGGGCGCACGCGGAGGGCCGGACGGTCGGGATCTGCGGTCAGGGCCCGAGCGTCTACCCGGAGTTCGCGGAGTTCCTCGTGCGGGAGGGGATCGACTCGATCTCGCTCAACGCCGACACCGTCGTCTCCACGATCCGCACGATCGCCTCGCTCGAGCAGCGGATGAAGCTCGCGAGCCTTCGTCGGTTGCCGTAGGGACCGACCTACTCCGCGACGGGGCCTCGGTCGCGCGGGGGCCTCCAGCGCGGAGGTCCCACCGGCCCGGGGGCCGGGAGGTCGAGGTCCGCACCGGCCGGGAGCTCATACTCCCGGAACGAGCGCGCCGGGCGGAATCCGAGCTGTTCGAGCCGGCGGGCGAGGCGCTCCGAGTCGGCGAACATCGAGTAGCGTACCCCCGGTCCCACCGCGTCCGTGGCGAGGACGAACCGGACGAGGTCGGACGCTCCGCCCTGGCCGCGCGCGGCCGGGCGGGTCGCGACGGCGTGGATCCCCGCGGCACTGCGGTACCGGTACACGAGGGCGACGGAGACCGCCTCCGGCCCGCGGAAGGCGAGGAGCGGCTGGAGTCGCTCGTGGGGGTTCGGATGGCTCCACGCCACGTCCAGCGCGGCGCGGAACTCCGGTCGCTCTCGCTCGGAGGTCCAGAACGAGGCGACCAGGTCGATCTCCGAGCGACGCGCGGGCCGGACCCCCGTCGGCGGGGCCGTCGTCGGACCGCGGTCCGTGCCTTCGAGCAGGAGCACGAGCGGCGTCGCCCGCGGACGGAACCCGAAGCGACGCAGCCCCGCGTCGACGTGGTCTCCGACCGGCTCCGGCACCCGGAACGTCGGTCGGAGGGCGCGTTGGAAGTAGTGGTCGAGGGCCCGTTCGAAGAACGCGCTCTGGCGTTCGGGCCCCACCCCCATCTCCTGGACGAAGTTGAATCGGGGCACCGGCAGCCGCTCGTGGGTCACGAGGTTCGCGCCGGGGATCTCGAGAGCGAACCCGCCCAGCGTGAGGACGAACTGGCGCTCGGCCTCGAGCGCGGCGGCGACCGCGAGCGACTCCGCGTCGGCCATCGCCTCCGGGGAGCCTCCGGGACTTAAGGGCGCTCTCCCGCGGGAGGCCGCCGGGAACCGGCCCCCCGGCGGGCCGAACGATTATTAACTGCCGCCCGTGCTGCGCGCACGGGAGGGGCGGTGCCTCTCGCCCGAGCTGGATCATGGTCACCCCGTCGCTCCGACCGCCCGCGATCGTCGCCGTGCTGGGCGGAGGGAACATGGGCAGCGGGATCGCGCAGGCGTGCGCCCAGGCGGGGTTCACCGTCCGGGTGCGCGACGTGGATGCCCCGGCGATCGAGCGGGGCCGTGGCCTGATCGAGAAGATGCTCACGGGAGCGGTGGAGCGGAAGAAGCTCACCGCGACGAAACGGACCGAGGTCCTCGCTCGCGTGACGTTCACGACCGACCTCGCCGAGGCGGTCTCCGGCGCCGCGCTCGTCATCGAAGCGGTCTTCGAGGAGGAGTCGGTGAAGCGGGCGCTCTTCGGCCAGATCGCGCCCCTCGTGGGCCCCGACACGGTCGTCGTGACGAACACCTCGTCCCTCTCGGTCACCGGACTCGGCGAAGGTTTTCCGCAGCCGGGCCGCTTCGGCGGGTTGCATTTCTTCTTCCCCGCCGCGATCAACCGGTTGGTCGAAGTGATCGGAGGGGCGGCGACGGACCCCGCCACGCTCGACGAGCTCGTGCGGTTCTGCTACCTCCTCCGCAAGATCCCGATCGAGACCCGGGACCGGGCCGGGTTCTGCGTCAACCGTTTCTTCGTGCCGTACCTCAACGAGGCGGCCCGACTCGCCGAAGAGAACGTCGCGTCGCTCGCGACCATCGAGGAGGTCGGACGCGAGCTGTTCGGGGCGACGCTCGGGCCGTTCGAGCTGATGAACGTCACCGGTATCCCGATCGCCTTCCACGCCGAGAGCTCCCTGTACCGGGCCTTCGGACCGGCGTACGCGCCGTCCGGCCGCCTCGAGCAGCAGTTCCGCGCCGGAACGCCGTGGGGGTGGAAGGAGACGACGGTCGAGCCCGAGAAGAAGGCCGCCGTGCGCGAGCGGCTCCTCGGTCTCACCCTCGGCATCGCGACGCAGTTGGTCGAGGAAGGCGTCGCCAGCCCCGAGGCGACCGACCGCGGCGCGACCGTCGGGCTCCGGCGGAGGTGGGGTCCGTTCGCCCAGCTCTCGGAGGTCGGGCTCTCCGAGGGGCTCGGGCTGGTAGAGGCGTACGCTCGACGCTGGCCGGGGAACTTCCCGGTCGCACCGTCCCTGCGGGACCGGGCTGTCCGAGGGGAGCGCCGGTGGCCGATCGCGCTCGTCCGGGTCGAGCGCAAGGGACCGGTCGCCTGGGTCCTCCTCGACCGTCCCGAGGTCCTCAACTCCCTCAATTCCGAGGTGCTGCTCCAGGTCGAGTCGACGTTCCGGGACCTCGAAGGCGCCCCCGGGCTCCGCGCCGTCGTCCTGGCGGGTTCCTCTCCGGTCTTCGCCGCCGGCGCCGACATCGAGGAGATGTCGCGAAAGACGCTGGCCGAGGGCGTCGAGTTCGGCTTCCTGGGACAGCGAGTGGCCGAGCGGATCGAGCGGTTCCCGACGCCCGTGGTCGCCCTCGTGGAGGGGTACGCGCTCGGGGGGGGCCTCGAGCTCGCCCTCGCCGCCGATTTCATCGTGGCCGCCGAAGGGTCCCAGCTCGGGCTTCCCGAGGTCGGCCTCGGGATCCACCCCGGGATGGGCGGGGCGACCCGCCTCACGCGGCTCATCGGCCGCGCGCGGACGAAACTGCTCGTCTACACCGGCGCGCGGGTGAGCGCCGAGGAAGCGTACCGACTCGGGTTCGTCGCGAAGATCGTGCCCGCCGGCACGGCGCGGGCCGAGGTGTCGGCGATCGCCGAGGCGATCGCCGGGAACGCCCCGCTCGCGGTCCGGTGGGTCAAGCAGGTGATCGACCGGGGGATGGACGCTCCCGCTGCCAGCGCGCTGCACATCGAGGCCGAGTCCGCCGGCCACACGTTCGGGACCGCGGACCGGACCGAGGGGATGCGGGCGTTCCTCGAACGTCGGCCCCCGAAGTTCGAGGGCAAGTAGGCGGTCTACGCTTCCGAGGCGAGGAACGCCCGGTAGCCGTCCGCGCTGAGGAATCCCGCGGGGTCGAGTGCTCCCGAGAGGCGCAGGCGGAAGATCCACCCCTTCCCGTACGGGTCCTGGTTGACCAGCTCGGGGTGCGGCTTCAGTTCGGGGTTCACCTCCGCGACCGTGCCGGCGGCCGGGGCGTAGACGTCGGCGACCGTCTTCACCGACTCGAGGACGAGGACGGTCGCCCCGGCGGCGACCGAGCGCCCCGTCGCGGCGAGGTCGACGAAGACGATGTCGGTCAGCTCCGATTGGGCGTGGTCGGTGATCCCGACCGTGGCGATGTCCCCTTCGACCCGGACCCACTCGTGGCTCTTCGTGTACCGGAGCTCCTCCGGGACCTTCCCCTCGCTCACGTTCCTCCCTCCCACGCGGCGGCGTACCGCGTCTGCTCCTTCGTCGGCTCGTCGATGCGGACGCCCATGCCGGGCAGCGCCGCGAGCGCGACCGAGCGGTCGAGCGCGGCCGGGACCGCGTGCACCCGCGCCTCCATCGTGCGACCGTGCTTCGCGAGGTGCTCGGCGCTGAGCGCCTGGAGCGCGAACGACAGGTCCATGATCTCGACCGGGTGGCCCTGCCCCGCGGCGAGGTTGATGAGCCGCCCCTCCCCCAGGAGGTAGGCGCGTCGCCCGTCGGCGAACCGGTACTCTTCCACCTGAGGGCGGACGGTCCGATGGCCGACCGCGAGCCCCTCGAGGTCGGTCCGGGACACCTCGACGTCGAAGTGGCCGGAGTTGGCGAGCAGGCAACCGTCCTTCAGGACCCGGAAGTGTTCCTCCCGGACCACCCCGGTGTTGCCGGTGACCGTAACGATCAGGTCGGCGATGCCGGCGGCGTCGAGCATCGGCATCACGCGGAAGCCGTCGAGCCGCGCCTCGAGGGCCCGGACGGGGTCGACCTCGGTGACCACGACGTCGCCGCCGAGGCCCCGCATCCGCGCGGCGACGCCCTTGCCGCACCATCCGTAACCGGCGACGACGCAGACCTTGCCCGCGATCAGGAGGTTCGTGGCGTTCAGGATCCCCTCGAGGGTCGATTGGCCCGTGCCGTAGCGGTTGTCGAACAGGTGCTTCATGTCCGCGTCGTTCACGTCGATCGCCGGGAACAGGAGCTTTCCCGATCTCTCGAGCGCGCGGAGCCGCGTGACGCCGGTCGTCGTCTCCTCGGTCGAGCCGCGGATCTTCCCGCGGTCCGTGCGCGAGGTGTGGACCAGCGCCACGAGGTCCGCGCCGTCGTCGACGATCACGTCCGGGTCCGCGTCCCGCATCGCCTGGATCCCGGCGCGGTACTCCGCGACGGACTCGCCCTTCCGGGCCCACGTCTCGATCCCGGCCTCCCGGAGGGCGGCGACCGCGTCGTTGTCGGTCGAAAGGGGGTTTCCCGCCGCCAGGCGGACGTCCGCTCCGCCGGCCGAGAGCGCGAGCGCGAGCGCCGCGGTCTTGGCCTCGACGTGCAACACGGCCGAGATCGTGAGTCCCCGGAACGGCTGCTCCGTCTCGAACCGCCGGCGGATCCCCTCGAGCACGGGCATATGGGACCGCGCCCAGTCGACCTTCTGTCGGCCTCGCTCGAGGTCCTCCGGCATCGCGAACCGGTCGTGCGAGGCCGCTACGCGCTTAAAGCTTGGGAGACGGAAGGGGTTCGGAACGGCGCGGGGTGCCCGCTCGATCTACTGGGTCACGGCCCCGCAGAACGGACAGACGAGGTACTCGGGAGGGATCTCCTTCGCGCAATTCGGGCACGGCTTCAGCGCCCCGCTGGACGTGGCGGCCGGGGCCACCGCGGCCTGGGGC
>JBAWFC010000043.1:0-4263 GCA_049591535.1 Thermoplasmata archaeon
GCCGACGCCGTGTTCGACAAGGGGTGGACCGTCCGCCTCGCGTTCCTGGAGCTCCGCGACGACCCGGCCACGGCGGCCGGTCGCCTTCTCGACGCCTCGGAGACCCTCCTTCAGGCCGAGCCGCTCACCCCGGAGAGCCGCACCAAGGGACTCGCGGCCTTCGCGATGACCACGCTCGGCCTTCCCGAAGGGGTCGACGAGGGACCCGGCCTCGGCGCGTTCCTGTCCCGGGCACGGGAGCTCGGGCGTCGGCGGGAGATGAGCGTCGGCCTATTCCGGACCGCGGGCGACATCGGCTCGACGGCGTTCCCTCCGGGCGCCGTCGTCGGTTCCCCGACGGACCCCGAGGCCCGCGCGCTGGCGGGCCGCGCCCGCGCGTTGCGGATGCGACGGGGGGTCACCGACGTCGGATGCCTCGGCGTCGTGCTCTACCCTCGGCCCGAGGCGACGTAGCGGTCGGGCCCCGTACCGCTGCGCCGCACGTGGGCCGGGGGCCGGTCGCGAAAAAAAAAAGGTCCGAGGGAGCCTACGCGGGTCGATGGGGCTCGGTGGCGTCGGCCGGTTGGAAGTGGCGCTTGAGCGCCATGTACTCCTCGAACGAGATCTGCCGCCGCGCGCGAACGGCGCCGGCCTGTTTCAGGGACTCGATCTGGTACTGGCGGAGGAGCTCGGAGACCGGGCGCGAGGTCTCGGGGCTCCGGTCCGCGGCGATCGGGACCGCCGCGATCGGCTGGTCGAACCGGGGCTCCGGTCGGGGAGCGGGCGCCGCTGCGGCGGGCGACGAGAGACGCAACGTCGCGAGGTACTCCGTCAGGCGAACGTGTTCCGCGGAGGTGATCTCTCCCTCCTCGCGAAGGAGGTCGACCAACTCCCGCTGGCGGGGTCGATACGTCTCGACGAGCTCCACGACGTCCCGGTCGGGTCGGTCCGCGGGCAGCGCGGCGATCGGAGCGCCGAGCAGCGCGTCCAGGTCGGCCCGGAGCCCTTCGAGGGCTTCGACGAGCTGGCCGGCGGAAGGAGCCGCCCCCTCCGGACCCGGCTCGAGGCGGACGGAGACCCGGACCACGCCGCCGTTCCGCCCCTCGGGCCCGAGCGGACGCTCGAGGGAGATCTCCGTTTCTCGACGCCGCAGTGCCACGCGCTCGGACGGGCGAGGACGGAGAAAAGGTACGCCGAAATCCGGGCGCGCCCGCCGTGCCATCGGTGGACCACGGCGATTACTGATTTTCACCTACTTTCATACAGTAACTATAAAAACACTTGAGACCCTACTCCTTTCGAGATACCGCGATGCAGACCGATCGTTCCCGGCGCGCCCCGGTGGGACCCGCGGCCGGCTCCGACGAATGCGAGGTCGCCGCCGATGGGCGGAACCTGTGCCCGGTCCTCGCGGCCGTCAGTGTCATCGGCACCGAGTGGCGCCTCGCGATCGTCCACCGCCTCCTCGAGGGGCCGCAGCGGTTCAGTGAGATCCTCAAGTCGAACCCCCGACTGAACGCGAAGACGCTCAGCGCGACCCTCAAGTTCCTGGAGGGTCAGGGGGTCGTCCAGCGCACGGTCGTCAGCACCCGCCCGTTCTCGGTCGTGTATTCGCTGACCGACATGGGGCTGGGGCTCGCGCCGGCGGCACGGGAACTGCGCGCGTGGGGTGAGCGCTGGCTGCTTCCCCGGTCCTCGGCCGCCTCGCGGGCCGCCGCCACCGCCCGGCGCACTCCGGCGATCCAGGGAGAGCTCCCCCGCATCGTCGTCGCGGACACCGACCACCCCCGGGCGCACTAGGGCGCACGCGGAACACCCGCTCGGGGAGGCGTTTCGGCGCCTCTCCGTCGGGGACTGAAATACCCCGGACGAGCTGGTTCCTATCGCAACCACCCCCGGAAGGGCCCCTTCAGATCGCCCCCAGAGGACAGCACCGTGTCCTGGGCGTGCGAGGGGCCCTTCCAACACCGGGTCGGGTTACTTTTCTGAGCGCGGCCTCCGGCTCCCCTTCGCGGGGGTCGGGGTCGGCCGTGAGGTCCGTCGGGCGATCCCGTCGCGGATCGCATCGAGTTCGTGGAGGTCCTCGCATCGGGCGCAGCGTCGCTCGGTGTGCTCGCCGAGCGGGTCGTCCGCGCACGACGCGCAGAGCGGGCGAAGGCACTCCGGGCACGGGCGCTCGCTCATCGGGATGCGGGCCGATACGTGGTCGTTGGCGCACGCGGCGATCGCCTCCGGTTCCCGGGGCCCCGAGGGCGGCTCGGTCGCGACGTCCCGACCCCGCTTCGCATCGGTACGGAGATGCGGAGGGATCGGATTGAGCGCCTCCCATCGGACGAGGTCGTCCACCGTCGAGCCGAGGGCCGGAGGCCCGCGGCCGGGCGGCGAGAACGCGTTCCAGTAGGAAGGGATCGACGCCCGCGTCGTTTCGGACTTCGGGATCGACGTGCTCGTCAGCGATTCGTGGGAGACGCCGTCGCGGCCTTCCAGGGCCGTGCTCGATATCCCGTCCGCGGGAAGGTTCGAGCTCGCCGGCGTGAGGACGATCGGTTCCCCTTCTTCGTAGAGGGAGGGGGCCCCTTCGCGGTGGGGCGCGTACGCGGTCTCGGGCACCGGTCCGATCCGCTCGACGGGAAGATGTCCCGCTTCGACCGCCCACGACGCCCAGAGCGCGTCCCCCGGGTCGGCCCTGCCGGTCGCGGCCGACGACGACGGACCGGTCGACGGACCCGAGGCTCCGGACGAGCGCCACGGTCCCGTAGGAGAGGACGGTTCACCCTCGAGGGTCCGGGCGGAACAGGACGGGCAGACGACCCAGGATTCGCGGAGCCGAGTTTCCGTTTCGATGCCGTCGGAAGCGGAGGGCGCGCCCGGGATCGCGAGCCGCGCAAGTCCGGCCGCAAGCCCCGCGACGCCGAGGGTCACGAGGACGAGCGGCGCGTAGTCCCGCCACGGCGCCGAGGCATCGAGTACGCCGGAGATTCCGAGCGCAAGGGAGCTCGCTCCCAGGACCGGGAGAATGTAGGGATGCGAGCGGTGCACCCACCGGGCGAGGACGCCCGCGGACGAACCGTCTACCACCTCACGGTGAGCTTCGCTCATCTTGGGCGAAGAGACCAGTCGAAGCAACGAGGGGATGAAGGTATCCCCGCACCGGAACCTCTCGACGCCGTCGTCGCCGATTCTCGAACCGCCGCGGCCCGACTTGGGCACGATCGCGCCGACCCCTGCGCACGCGGGGACGGCGCCGGCCCTCGGCCCCGCGACCGGCACGCACCGCTCGCGGCACCGTCCATCTTCCACCGGACGCTGCGGGGTTCTCTCCCTCGCGCGGAATGCGGCCTCGAATGAGAGGCTCTTGGTCGTCCCCGCCGTCCCGCGCCCTCCGCCGATCACCGATCGCCCCGAGGACTCCGACGGATTCCGACCACTGCCTGTCCCGCCCCCGGGCCCACGTCGCGCACGACCCCCGCCCGCGGCCGCACCTTCCGGTCGACCGCCGCGCGACCTCCGGCCGAACCGTCTAGCCCCGGCGTCGTCTCGAAGGAGAACGGATCCCTCGCGACCGCCCGCCCCTGAGCGTACGCCCGGTCGGTCCCACCGGTCGCCCGCTCCTGCCCCGGGCCGCGTCGACGTCTAGCGACTTCCCGGCCGAGCGGCCGGACCACCCGCCCTCCGAATCCCCGTGGTGGTCCGACCGCGGGAGGGCCGTTCGGAGGCGGCGACGGAACCCGACCGGCGGCTCGGCCCGACCGACCGCCCAGAACCCACCGCCCGTCGGCCCGCCGGACGCGTGGGAGGATTCGTGGAAAACGTGGATGCACATCGCATCGACCGAACGACACCGCAACCCGTTCTTCGCCGACCGCGCCGCGCCGTCCGGAAGATCGGAGAGCTCCGCCTGCCGATCGCCGGCCCGTACCGCCCTCGTGCCCGGCTGTACCTCTTCCCGGACGGACGACTGCTCTGGCACGTCCGCCTCTGGGAGTACGACCGGGCGGTCTCGCACCTGGTCCGCACGGAGACCCTGAGAGCGTTCGCCCGGGCGAACGCCCTGCCGACCGTCCTCGCCGAGATCGACGCGCTCGCCGAGCGTGCGCTCGCGGAGGCGCGCCGTGCCTCCCGCTGAAGCGACCGCCTTCCGGTGCCGTGCGACGCCCCGTGACCGCGCGATGCTGTACCACGCGCTCGCGCATGCGCTCGCGAGCGCGCGGCGTCCGGCCGGTGCCGTCTTCGAAGCGGTCGCTCCCGACCCGGTCCCCCGCGTGACCGTGCGGCCCGCGCGGC
>JBAWFC010000044.1:0-1952 GCA_049591535.1 Thermoplasmata archaeon
TCTGCCCCGAATAGGATCGAGAACGCACCGAGCATGAGGGCTCCCACATCGAGCGCGCCCTCCGCGACCGTTGCCGCGAGACCAGATGGTGCCCAAATCGAAAGCAACCACTCCGAGATGACCAGGAGCACTGCTAGGATTGCACTGCCCGCGGCAGCTTCTGTGAGGGCCAAGCGAGCGAATGAATTCCCGTTACTCGCCGCACCCAAAAGCGATACGGTAATCTGGCTCGCGATGAGCCCGATCCCTCCCAAGAGAAGCGCAACGAAGGTCCAGTGATCGCCCGGGACACTTGGTGCAAGGAACGAGGTGACCGCGGAAGAGCTGAGGGAAGGATGCGTTGAGTTCCAGATCCACTCCGACGCCGACTCGAGCCAAGCGAACGTCGATCCAATCCCCCCATCGAGGAACTGTCCTGCCGTCCCGAGTAGACCCCCTCCACCCCCCAGGCTCAGAGTCGCGCCGAGGGCGCTCACGATGATCGGCACAAGGAAGCTGACGAGGGTTCCCGGACCGATCTCGAATGGCAACGCCACGTAGACAACGACGCTGACGGCGACGGTGACGGCAATCTCGAGGGCCAAGGGATTGACTAGGACTGCCTGAAGTTCCGATTGAGCGTGCGAGAGGGCCCCACCCGTCCCGTCCATGCCGGCGACCGTCTCGTTCGCGGCCGCAAGGTTCTCGGAAACCCACGCCGCCTTCGCCGCTTTGAACGCGCCTGCCAACCCTTCGATTGCGCTTTTGAAGAAGCCGGCTATCTCTTGCCAGAGCCAATTCAGGAAAGCCATCAGCGCGTTGGCGATGTCCTGCCCTACCTGGACGAGGGTGGCGACGGTGCGGGCGACGACCTCGGCTCCGATCGCGGCCGCCTCGTGAGCGAGGTGATTGACGTAAGTCGCGATAGCAACGGCGCCATTCCAGACGACCGTTGCCAGCGAGAGTACCGCCCCCAACGGGTTCTCGACCACCGAGGAAACAGCGTTCCAGAAGTCACCCCACAAGCTGCCCGAGGGGCCAGAGTACCCCCCGGTATAGGGGCCGTATAACCCGTCGCTCGGAGCGGTGACGTTGGGAATTGCGTTGATGACCACCCCATCGAGCCCAAGGCTCTGAACCTGGTTCGTTACCTCTTCGAAGGTACCATTTACCCCGTGGCTACCGCCCGACGAGTTGTCGAAGAGTCCCGCCAGGAGCAGGTCGAGAGTGGTCTGGTTCGTCACGTTCAGCGTGAAGATCGACTGGAGCGCGGGCGGAGTGTCCGAAGCGTTGTAGAGACCCGTCTCCGAAGGGACACCCCCCAGGTTGTCAGTTGACGCACTCGTCACCACAGTCATGTTCACGTTGAGCGAACTGGTCGAACTCGTCCCGGTCTCGAACGAAGAGATGGGAGTTGCGCCGGAGACGTTCGCGATGGTCCGGTTCTGCCAGTAGGCGGCCAGGTCGGCCATCCAGTCCGAAGTCTCTCCGAAGCCGGAGATGACTCCCCGTCCGCTGGTTCCTACGAGCGCCGGGTAGGGGTTGGACGAATTGTAGGGCATTGCGGTTCCGAGCAAGACTGCCTGCCCAAGTGGAGAGTCGAGGAACTGACCTCGCGGGATCAGGAAGTCATTCAGGCCCGCCGAGAGGTTGATCTTCGCGGGCGAATCACCACCCCAAGGCAGAGGAATGGCCTGAGACTGCCAGTCAGAAGAAGCATCCACAACCAACAGATCGAACGACTGCTCGCCCGTGTAACACTGGAGACCGACGGGAATTCCGTTCACGGTCCCGTTGTCGGTCGGGACCCACAGCCACGCCGGCGCCTTCGTTCCCATCGGCACCCCTTGGAGGACCCCGAACAGGGTCGACCGGCCTCCCGAGCCAGAACTCGTCCCTTGCTCCACCATACGTCAGCGGGACTCCAGTCACCGGTTACAATCCTAGGTACGCACGAACTCCCGGCTCGATTT
>JBAWFC010000045.1:0-6180 GCA_049591535.1 Thermoplasmata archaeon
CGCTCGCCCGGGTACCGCTCGGGCGGGGTCGCGCGGTCGAGCTCTGGTGCGAGGACGCGGTGGCGGGGCTCGGCCGCCGCGTCCCTCGCCACGCCGCGGACGTGGTCGTGACGAGTCCGCCGTACAACCTCGGGGTGCCGTACCGCAGCTACGCGGACGACCGACCGCGCGCGGAGTACCTGGACTGGATCGGCTCGGTCCGCGACGCGGTCGACCGGACGCTCGCCGACGACGGCTCGTTCTTCCTCAACGTCGGGAGCCCGCCGCGGGACCCGTGGCTCTCCTGGGACGTCGCCCGCGAGGTCGCGCGGACGTTCGTCCTGCAGAACGTCGTCCACTGGGTCAAGTCGATCGCGATCGACCGGGCGTCGGCCGGCAAGGCCGCGGGCCTCCCGGGCGACCTCGCCCTCGGCCACTACAAACCCCTCGTCAGCGAGCGCTACGTGCACGGCGCCCACGAGTACGTCTTCCACTTCACGCGACGGGGGGACGTGCGGCTCGACCGGCTCGCGATCGGCGTCCCGTACCAGGACAAGTCGAACGTCGGGCGGTGGCGTCGACCCGCGGGCGACCGGCGGTGCCGGGGGAACACGTGGTTCCTGCCGTACTCGACGATCCGGCTCCGCGCCCGCGACCGTCCCCACCCGGCCTCCTTCCCGTCCGAGCTGCCCGAGTGGTGCCTGCGCCTGCACGGGCTCGCTCGCACGCGGCTCGCGGTCGACCCGTTCGTCGGCATCGGCGCCTCGGCGGTCGCCGCCGCGCGGCTCGGGGTCGGCTTCGTGGGGTTCGACGTGGACGAGGAGTACCTGCGGGTCGCGGCGGAGCGGGTGCGCGCGGAGCGGCGCCGGGCCCCGGCCCCCCGAGGGGCTCCGCGGACGCGGCCGAACTAGGGTTCGTCGTCCTGGGTCGTGGGAGTCGACCACTCCCGCATCGGGGTACGCTTGACGCCGGCGGCGCTCGCGAGGGCGTTCCGGGTCCCCTCCTTCGCCTTCTTGCCGGCCGAGACGAACGCGTCGCGGGTCGCCGCCCCGGCACGCGAGGCACCGGAACCGATCGCGATCCCCGCGTTCGCGAACCGCTGCGGGATCCGGCGGACCTCGGCGTCCATCGCCTTGGCGAGGTTAGTGAAATCGTCCTGGATGTCGAGGGCGAGGTACTTCGCCTCTTTCGCGGTCGTGTGCCCGAGCCGCTCGATCTTCCGGTCGAGGTCGGTGAACTCGTTCGCGAAGTCGCGGCCGAGCCCTCCGGCGGCTCGCCGCATCTCGGAGAGGTGCTCTCGGAACTGGGCTTCATCCCGGCTCGATGTCATGGTCCCACCGTCGGTGGAAACCGGCGGGGCGGGAGATAAAGGTTGACGACCACTCGCAGCGCGGGCTAGCCGCCCATGCGCCGGTCGGCCCGTCGGCGCCGGGCGCCCCCCGGCCGCGCGGCGGGAGCTCGGGGGGCCGGAGGGGGCTCGGTGCTCGCGACCCGGCGCTCGGTCTCGGTCCCATGCGCCCATCGCACGAGCAGCTCGACGCCGAGCCGGACCGGGTCGGTCACGACCAGCTCGCCGCCCATCGTGCGCGCGATCGTCCGCGCGGCGACCTCGTACTCGGGGTGCTCGCTCTTCAGCAGGATCACCGTCGACTTGAGGGGGCTCACGGTCGCGAGCTCGCGCGCGCGTTCGAGGGCATGCTCCATCGCGACGTCGAGCTGTCCGGACCGGACCCGCCCGTCGTCCGCCGTGTACGCCTCGGGGAGACCGTCGGTGAGGAGGTAGAGCTCCCGGCGCGTCGCGCGGGAGGAACGGAGGAGGAGGTGGGCCGCCCGGAGCGCCTCGGCGGTGTTCGTGAACGCCCCGGCCTTGCACTCCCACAGCTCCACCAGGTCGAGCACCTGGACGTCGTTGTCGAACGCGAAGACGTCGACCGTCGCGTCCGGGTAGCGGCGACGGACGGCGACGTAGAGCGCGAGCAGGGCCTTCTTCGCGGCGTCGAGCTTCCCGTTCTCGCTCATGCTGCCGGACCGGTCGAACGCGAGCACCGCGTGGACGCGTTCGCTCGTCACTTCCCGATAGACGTAGCTCGACGACTCGTCGATGTGCCGCTGGCCGGCGAGACGCGCCGCGAGCAGCGAGCTCGGCAGATCGAGGCGCGCGACCTCCTCGGCGCGACGCAGGCGGGCCTTCTCGTAGACACCGGTCGAGCCGCCGCCGCGCAGGGAAAGGCGGATGTCGCCCGGGAGGCGGCGGGTCTCTTCCTCGAGCAGGAGGCGCGCGAACCGCTCGACGAGCCCGTAGGTGACGGCGAGGTCGCCGCCGCGCTCGGCAACGAAGCCCCGCTCCTTCAGCTCCCGTTCGAGGCGACGTTCCTCGCCCGCGCGCACCCGCGCCTCGGTGTCGGACGCGGCCCGTCGCTCGGCCTCGCGCCGTTCCTCCTCAAGCTGACGGCGTTGCGCCTCGGCGGCCCGTCGCTTTTCTTCGGCTGCCCGCTCGAGGTCACGCTCCTGGCTGCGCAGGGACCCCGTGACCGAGCGGGAGAGCTCGTCCTTCTGGGGCCCGGAGAGCCGAGCGAGGGCGTCGCCCAGGTCGGACGCACCGAGCGAGCGACCGCCGGCGGAGGGAACTGCGATCGCGACCCGTCGCTCCGTCCGCGGTGGGGCGCGCGTTTTCTTCCCGCCGAACAGGCCCTTGAGCCACGCGACGAACCGGGCGAACGCGGCGCGGATCCGCGCCCCGAGCCCGAGCCGGGGAGGCTGGTTCCAGGAGGCGTCGGGAAGGAGGAACGCGGCCTCCACCTCCTCCATCAGGTCCGAGGGCAGGTGGGACCAGTCGATCGAGCGGGCCGCCTTCAGCCGGCCCTCGAGCTCGGCGATGCGCCGCGCGACCTCGTCGTCGGTCCGGCGGGCGACGACGTCGAGCTCGTCGCGCTGGCGGTCGTACTCCCCGAGGAGCTTCGTGAGGCGACGGCCGGCCTGGCGACGCAGGCGCTCCCGTAACCGGGCGAGTCGCCCCGCCAGCTCCCGGTCCTGGGTCGCGGCGTCCCGGATCAGCTTCCGGGCCCCATCCACCCCCTCCTCGGCGAGCGCCCGGATGAGCCGGGCGCGGTCGACCGCGTCGAGGAGGTCGTCCGAGACGACATCGTCGGTGTACTCGGCGCAATCGGGGAGCTCGATCGCGTCGCTAGAGGGGGGCGTCGTCGTCGTCCTCGTCCTTGCAGGAGAAGAGCGAGTACTCCTCGAGGAGGCGGAAGACGTTCGCCGCCACGTCCGTCGGCGCCACGGTGCTCGGCGGTCGCTCGCGCTCGGTTACGTACCGCACAAAGGTCCGGAACCGCGGGAACAACGGGCCGTCCACCGCCGCCTGCCCCCGAAGCTCGGCGTCGTCCTTGAGGCGACGGCCCTCGCCGACGAGCGCCTCCGCGTCGGTGGCGTTCTCCTTCAGCACCCCGCGGTAGAAACGGCACCAGTAGACCCCCGCGCTCCGCTTGAGCGAGGACTCGAGATACTGGTCGATGAATTCGGCGACCCGCTTTTCGTTCTGACGGAAGGAGTCTCCGCTGCGGGCCCGGATCCGGCCCCGCATCGCGTGCACGAGACCGGCCTTGAGGTCGGCGCTGGTCGGAACGGGGTGGTTCGCGAGCACGCCGATCGCGGCGGTTCGCGCGGCGACGTCGAGCAGGGTGCGGTTCGACCCGACCTCACCGATATCCGGGTTGTCCTCGCTCATCCGGAGGCGCCACGCCTCGATGACCCGGACCCCGGCGTCGGTCAGGATTTCGGGAACGTACTGGGAGGGGTCGTCGCTCCGTCCGAGGGCCACGATCCTCCGGTTGTCCGAGTGACGGTCGTTGTACCCTACGTGGAGGCTCGTGAGGCGGTCGGAGAGCGGGTCGTTGATGTTGTCGAGGTCCGAGAGGTTCGAGGTGCACACCGCGACGAACAGCCCGGGGAAGCTCTCCCGGGATTTTGAGGGGGTGACCGTCCCCTCCTGGAGCGCCTGGAGGAGCACGTTCTGCGTGCCGAGCGGGAGCTTCCCGATCTCGTCGACGAGAAGGAGACCCCGATTCGCCTGGAGCAGCTTGCCCGGTTCGAAGACGAGAGGGCTCATCGGGTCCCCGACCTCCTCGAGCTTCCGCAGATTGATGTTGCCGGTGAGGTGGTCGGGGAACACCTCCGAGCTGCCCTGGAGCCGGGCGTATCCGTACCCCTCCCGCAACAGCGTGTAGACCGCCGGCACCTTCGCCGGGTCGACGGAGGGCGGGTCGAACCGGGTCGGGTCGCCACCGGGGGCGAACCGCCGCTCGCAGATCGGGCAGGGAGGGAACCGGGCCGCGACGGCCGGGTCGACGACGCTGAGGGGGTGGTCGAGGACCGGACAGCCATCGATGACCCACGCCTCCTTCGGAAAGAGGTTCCACAGGTCCTTCGCGAGGCTCGTCTTGCCGGCGCCGGACGGTCCGAAGAAGAGGACGTGGGCGCCGCTGACGAGCGCGGTGGTCAGGTCGTCGTACGTCGCCTCGGGGAGGACCGTGCGCGGGAACAGCGCACGAAACGCCTCGGCCCGGTCGAGTCCCTTCTGGTGCAGCCCGTCGAGCGTGCGGAGGATCTCGCCCCGAAACCGCTCGGCGGGGCTGACGACGTCTACCTTCGCCGACTTCAAGCTCGCCGCGGTCGCACGGGTGCCGGGAACCGGAACGGTCGTCGCCGAGTCGGCCACGTCGCGCGGAACTGGGTTTGGGTTATGTAGTTTGCCGCGCGAACGACCCCGGGTCGGGGGCGGGCGTCCCGCGCGCACCGTCGGGGCCTCTCACGTCAGAGAACACCCGCGTCACGGTTAAGTAGGGTCCCCGGGTCCGCGCCCCGCGAACGATGGCCGACAAGGATTCCCCGGCAAAGAAACCGGCGCTCGCCCGGACCGTCAAGGACAAGTGGCGGTCCAAGCACTGGTTCAAGGTCCGCGCGCCCGGGCTGTTCCAGCACGTCGAGCTGGGGGAGACGGTCGCCACCGAGCCCGAGCAGATCATCGGCCGCACCCTCGAGACCACGCTCCCCGAACTCTCGGGCGGTGGGGACTCGGGGAAGGCCCACGTCAAGCTCCGATTCCGCATCGAACGTCTCGGCGGAGACGGCGTCGCGGAAGCCCGGTTCATCGGCCACGACCTCACCTCCGACTACGTGCGACGCTTGGCGCGCAGGAAGCGCTCGAAGATCGACCTCGCGCTCACGGTCACGACGAAGGACGGCGTCCAGATCATCCTGAAGCCGGTGGCGGTCGGGGAGCAGCGTCTCCAGACCCGGCTCCGCGCCGAGCTGCGCCACAAGATGGTCTCGATCCTCACCGAAGAGGCCGCGAAACGCTCCTCGGGCGAGTTCGTCCGCGAGATGCTCCAGGGCGAGCTCTCGAAGGTCCTCGCCCACGGATTGAAGACGCTCTATCCGCTCAAGAAGATCGAGATCCGCCGGTCGGAAGTGCTCGGGGTCATCGCGGACGAACTTCCGCTACCGGAGCCGTCCGCCGTGTCCGAGGTACCCACCTCGCCCGACGTGGTCGCCGACGGCGGCGACGTCACCGCGGCGTAGGTCGGGAGGACGCCCCATGGCGGGTCCGTTCCCTGTCGGAGTGGCTCAGCCCGGTAGAGCACGGGACTCATAGCGGGACGCGGGGTGACTTGCGGCCCGGGAGAGATCCTGGGGTCGGGGGTTCAAATCCCCCCTCCGACATCTTTTCACTATTCCATCAGTGGTCCAAGGAGAGCGCCAGATGGCCGGGCAGACCCGAGCCGTTCACCGAGATGGCGCTCCTCCCTTTGCCCCGCGGGCCGAAGTCCACAACATCCCCGGGTTGACTCGATTTGGATACAGACGGAGCATCTGGTCGTACAGCTCCCCCGTGGTAGTCGTTATTCCATCCAGTCGATCGAAATCGCGGATGTACTTCCGCGTTTCTTCAATGATCCTGGGGCTGTCCTCTCTTCCGGGTCGCTTGTGTCCTGCGATGACAACTGCTGGGTGGAGGGATTCGATCTGGTCGAGGGCAGCGATCCACTCACGGCGCTTGGGGGGAGGGGATTCAACAGTGGACGTGAAAGCGGCCATAACCTACGACCGGTTCCGCCGGTCGTGAACCCGGGCCCGGGCGACCGATCTGCTCTGCGTGCTCCGAGCACGATCAACAGTGTGGTCGCCCTTACGACGGGT
>JBAWFC010000046.1:0-12505 GCA_049591535.1 Thermoplasmata archaeon
GCGTTCCCCTGGGCGGCGCGCGCGAGCGCCTCGGCGCCGCTGGTCCGCAGCGCGAGGAGGAAGCCGTCCGACCCGAGCGGGTCCTCGAGGAACAGAGGGTCCGCCGCCGGCGGGAGGTTCGCGCGGAGCGCGGCCCGTGCCTCCGGGGTCCCCTGGCCGAAGAACGCGACGAAGCTCCGGGCGCGAAGGTACTCGAGCCGGTCGGGGTAGAACGAGAGCCGGTCGAGCAGCGCGACGGACTCGTCGATCGCCTTCTCCTCCGTCGTGAGGCGATCGTCCTCGCGCTTCAGTTCGCCGACCTCCGCGTCGATCGGGATCGCTGCGGCGGCGGCGAGGATGTCGGTCAGCGAGTCGAAGCGGCGCGGGGGGCCCACGGGAGCGCGCGGCAGCGCGCTCTTGAGGCCACGGAATCGCAGCGACTCGTCGCCGACCCGGCGCTGGAGGTCCGTCCCCCGTTCGGGCACGAGCTGGGCGAGCACTTCCGGGGAGAGGGGCTCGATCTGGGCGACCCGAAGGTCGTGGAGCACGCCGAGGATCGCTTCCCGGTCGTCCTTGAGTCCCAGCAGGCCGACCTTCGACATCGGGACCGGGCGGAGCACTCCCATCGTCGGGCCTCCCTAGTCCGAGTCGAAACCCGACAGCACCGCGTCCAGGACCTCGTTCTTCCGGTCCACGGGGCGCTTTCCTTCCCCGCGGCTCGCCGCACGGGCGGCCTCGGTGCCTTCGCTGACGATCTGCGCCGCCTCGGCGTCCGCGGTCGTGCGCGCCTCCTGGACGGCCCGGGCCCGTTCGGTCTCCGCCGCGGACTGCGCGGCCCGGACGGCGGCCTCGCTCTCCTCGCGGAGTCGTGCGGCGGCCTCGTCGGCGGACTTCTTCGCGGCGCGGAGCTTCTCGTCCCACTCGATCTCCGTCGCCCGGACCCGCTTCAGCGCCTCGATCGAGTCGGTGGGCAGGGTGGGTACGCTTTCGGCGGGCATCACGAGCCTCCGAGGAAGCGCACGGCGAGGAAGACGAGGACGACGATCGCCGCGAGCTTGACCGCGATGCTGACCGTCCAGACCGCCGCGAAGCGGCGGACCGCAACGCTAGGCGACAGCGCCACGGGACTCCTCCTGTTCCATCTTCCGCTTGACGGCCTTGAGCATGCTGAACGAGTCGCGTTCGAGCTCGTCGAAGCGGAACTTGATGTAGCGCACCGTTCCCTGAAGGCGCGGGATGAGGACGTTCTCGATCGCGCTCGCGCGGCGCTTCGTCTTCTCGATCTCCTTGAGGAGGCGGCGGAGTGCGTTCTCCTTCTCCGCGATGTCGAGGACGACCGAGTAGATCCCCTGGAAGTGGCGGATCGATTCGTTGACGGAGGTCGGGAGGTCGAGGAGCTCGGGCGCCGCGACCGGGCGGTAGTCGCCCCGGTTGACGCGCGGGGTGCGGACGCCCATCACGTTCTTGGTCGCGACCTGGACCGCTCGGACGTCGGGGAGGAGCATCGAGATGTTCTCGAGGCGGGTCGGACCCTCCATCATCTCGGCCATGCGGATCGACTCGTATCCGCGCGAGATCCGGGCCTGAAGGTCGCCGCGCAGTTTCATCGCCTCCCGGGAGATCGCGAAAAACTCGACGATGAGCGCGGTGCGCTTCAGCTTGAGGAGGTTCAGGCCCTTGCGGGCGACCACGATGCGTCGGCGCGTCCGCAGGAGCTCGAGCCGCGTCGGACGGATCGTTTCGGCGGGCACGGCTCGTTCTCCTCCGGTCCCTAGGTGACGGTGCTCTTTCGCACGCGGTACTTCTCGATGAACTCGGGCTTGATCCGCTTCAGCTCCGAGTCCGGGAGGTCGGAGAGGATGTCCCAGCCGATCGCCAGGCTCTGGTCGATCGTCCGGTCCTCGTCGGGTCGCTGGTTGACGAACTCGGTCTCGAACCGGTCGGCCGCCTTGAGATAGAGCCGGTCGACCGCGCTGAGCGACTCCTCGCCGACGATCGCGGAGAGGGCCCGCTGGTCCTTGCCCGTCGCGTACGCGGCGAACAGCTGGTCGCAGACCCCCCGGTGGTCCTCCCGGGTCCGGGTCTTGCCGATCCCCTGGTTCATCAGTCGCGAGAGCGACGGGAGCACGTCGATCGGCGGGTAGACCCCGCGGCGCTGGAGCTCGCGGCTGACGTAGATCTGCCCCTCCGTGATGTACCCGGTGAGGTCGGGGATCGGATGCGTCACGTCGTCGGCCGGCATCGTGAGGATCGGGAGCTGGGTGATCGATCCCTTGCGGCCGTGGATCTTCCCCGCGCGCTCGTAGATCGTCGCGAGGTCGGTGTACATGTAGCCGGGGTAACCCCGTCGGCCGGGAACCTCATCCCTCGCCGCGGAGACCTCGCGGAGCGCCTCGCAGTAGTTCGTCATGTCCGTGAGCACGACCAGAACGTGGAGGTCGCGCTCGTAGGCGAGGAACTCTGCGGCGGTGAGGGCCATCCGGGGCGTCACGACCCGCTCCATCGACGGGTCGGAGGAGAGGTTGAGGAACACGACCGCGCGCTCGAGCGCCCCGGTCGACTCGAACTCCTTCAGGAAGAAGTTCGCCTCCTCGCTCGTGATGCCCATCGCGGCGAAGACGACCGCGAATCCCTCGGTCGAGTCCCTCAGTTTCGCCTGGCGGACGATCTGCGCCGCGATCTGGTTGTGCGGCAGGCCGGCCCCGGAGAAGATCGGGAGCTTCTGCCCCCGGACGAGGGTGTTCATCGCGTCGATCGTGCTGATCCCGGTCTGGATGAACTCGCTCGGCTCCTCGCGGGAGTACGGGTTCATCGCGTTCCCGACGATCTCGAGGCGGGTCTCGCTCACGATCTTCGGGCCGCCATCCCGAGGTTCGCCGAGCCCGTTGAACACCCGGCCGAGCAGTTCCTCCGAGACGGGAAGGGTCGCGACCTCGCCCAGGAACTTCACGCTCGTCTCCTCGACGTTCATCCCCATCGTGGGTCCGAACACCTGGACGATCGCGAGGCCCTTGCGCGAGTCGAGCACCTGTCCCTGGCGACGCTCCCCGTTCGGGAGCGTGATCTCCACGATCTCCCCGTAGGCGGCGTTCGCCACGTCCCGTACGAAGAGGAGCGGCCCCGTGACGCGGTCGACCGTTCGGTAGTCGACGGGGACCCCGGAGGCCGGCTTGGCGGGGGCCGCGCCCTTCGCCGCCATCGCTTTAGTTCCCTCCGGCGGCCGCGACCGCGCCGACGGCCTCGCCCATCTCGAGCTCGATCTGGTCGAACTGCTTCTGGAGCTCTGCTTCGGGGATCCACTTCATCCGGGAGAGTTTCGTGCGCACGGGCAGCTTCTGCATCTGGGCGACCGTCGCCCCCTTGCCGATCGCTTCCTGTTCGCGATCTCCGAACGAGAGGATCGCGCGGAGCATCCGGTACTGCTTCTGGATCGAGGTGTACGTATCGACGTCGTCGTAGGCGCTCTGCTGGAGGTAATCCTCCCGGAGCATCCGCGCCACGTCGAGCACCGCCTTCTCCCGCTCGGGGAGCGCGTCGACGCCGACCAGCTGCACAATCTCCTGGAGCTCCGACTCCTTCTGGAGGACCTCGAGCGCCTTCTGGCGTAGCGGGACGAACTCCTTCGACAGGTTCGCGCGGAACCAGGGCTCGAGGTCGTTGATGTAGAGCGAGTAGCTCTGCAGCCAGTTGATCGACGGGAAGTGGCGGCGCGAGGCGAGCGACGCATCGAGCGCCCAGAAGACGCGGGCCACGCGGAGCGTGTTCTGGCTCACGGGTTCCGAAGTGTCTCCGCCCGCGGGGGAGACGGCGCCCACGACGGTGATCGAGCCGTTTCGGCCCTCGGGAGAGAGCGTCACGACCCGCCCGGCCCGCTCGTAGAACTCCGCGATCCGTCGACCGAGGTAGGCCGGGTACCCCTCTTCTCCCGGCATCTCTTCCAGGCGGCCCGAGATCTCCCGCATCGCCTCGGCCCACCGGCTCGTCGAGTCGGCCATGAGCGCGACGTCGTATCCCATGTCCCGATAGTACTCGGCGATGGTGATCCCAGTGTACACGCTCGCCTCCCGCGCGGCGACGGGCATGTTGGAGGTGTTGGCGATGAGGATCGTCCGCTCCATCAGGGGACGCTTGGTCTTCGGGTCCTGGAGGGTCGGGAACGTGGCGAGCACCTCGGTCATCTCGTTGCCCCGCTCGCCGCAGCCGACGTACACGACAATGTCCGAATCGGCCCACTTGGCGAGCTGTTGCTGGATCACGGTGTTGTGAAGCAGGAAGCCCCCGTAGCCGCCGATGAAATTCCGCCCGTACTCCGGAAGCGAGAAGTCGTAGACCGCGAACGGTCCCTCCTTCTCCTCCCGGACCTCGACTACCTCATCGCAGTAGACGAAATCCAGAAGCTCCCGTAGCTGGAAAGCCGGGAACTCCCCGGGGTCGTCCTCGCCGCCGGGGCCGGCGGCGTTCATGAACCGGACGAAAGTCGGGGGACCCATCCGCTCCCCGTTCCCGAGGGAGTGGTGGATCTCGATCCCCGCGTCCCGGAGCGTAGAGTAGGTGGTTCGCGCCCGATAGATCGATTCGATGGCCCCCGGGGTCAAAGGGACCGCGTCCGTCGCGGGGTACGTCATCTGCTTCGACTCGACGTACCGACGGATCGCCCCGATCGTACCGGCGTCCGAGCCGAGGGCTCGTTCGAGCCTCGAGAGGTTGGGAACTCCTCGAACGAACAGTCGGAAGTACGGCGTCCCGTTGACCTGCCGCAGACCCAGCGAAGAAACGATGCCGAACCTCGAGAGGGCGTAGACGAGTTCGGTCTGCAGCGGCTGGTTGGCGGTGCAAAACTCGACCTCCCCGCCACGGAGGCCGCCGTCTCCGAGGTAATACCCCCGGAGGAACGATCCCAATGCGGCGTTGGTCGACGAAAGAACCGATGGAGGAATGCGCTTCTCGCCCGCGGTCCGCCCCGTCCCGAGCCGGTCCAGGAGGTCGACCAGCGACTGGCTGTGGACCAACACGTTGGGGGTTCTGTCCTTTGGGAGTTCGAGTTTTCCCTCGATGCCGAACAACTCCCGGGTCAACGAGAGGAACCGGTCCAAGAGCGCCGAGTCAGGGTGGGTGAAGACGACGGTCAGATTCGCCCGAATGTATCCTTCAGCGACGAACAGGCCCAGGAACTCGGCCAGCTCGGGGGTCATCACCTCCGGCATCCGGATCGTCTTCCCGTGACGCTTCAGCGGGGGCAGTTCGAGATGCAGCCGCGCGTTCCGGGACGGTGCCGGGACCTTCCGGACGGAGGCAACGTAGTCCCCCGGCCGGAGGTCCTGGGCCATGGTCTCCCGCAGCGCACCGTCCGGACCGATCGTGAACAGTCGGTGGACCGGGGTGATGCGGACGCTCCTCCCGCTTCGGGTCCTCACTCGGACCAGCGAGTCGCTCCATCCCCGATAGAGCGTCCGGGTCCGGCTCTTGACCACCTTTTGGTCGACCAGGGAGTACAGGTCGAGAGGGGTCCGGAGGGTGATCCATTCGTCCGACCCCTCTCGCACGAGCACCCCCGTCCGTCGGGCTTCGGCATACAGGTCGTCCATCGTGGTGATCTCACCGGTGCCCAGCTGCACCGGTGTGTCACCGGCGACACACTTGCCCGAACCGAACGGGCCGGGCACGCACGCGGTTCCGCCCTTGGCGACGGGGAAGAACGAATCCACGACGCGCTGACCGGTGATGAGGGGGATCGCCGGAGCGAGCTTCTGCTGCACCGGTCGAGGGACCCGGACGACCCACTTCTGGCTCAGCCCGAGCGGCTGGACTCCGCTCGACGTGCGAACGGAGCCGATCGTATCCCGGATCGTGTAGGTACCGCTCTCGATCTTCGTGAGCGTCCCTTCCACGCCGGGGGGGACCATGATCTTGTGGAGGATGAGCGGGGTCTCCTGCACGGTGCCCAGGATCGCTCCCCCCGTGATCTTCGAACCGACCTCGGCGGTCGCAGTGAACACCCACTTCGCCTTCTCGTCGAGCGGGGGCGCGACGAACCCTCGGGTGATGAAATCCCCGAGGCTCTTCTGGATGACATCGAGGGGTCGCTGGACCCCGTCGTAGATCGACTTGAGGAGGCCCGGTCCGAGCTCCACGGAGAGCGCCTGGCCCGTGCTCTCCACCGGATCTCCCGGTCGAATTCCCGTGGTGTCCTCATAGACCTGGACCGTGGCCGTTCCGCCGACCAGCCGGATGATCTCCCCGACGAGACCGAGGGATCCGACGCGCACCACGTCGAACATCTTGGCGCCCTCGAGGCCCTCGGCGATGACGACCGGACCGGATACGCGCCCGACAATCCCCATGCTGACCTCTCCCGCTAGTTAGGGACGGCGAGCGTGACGCCGAGCACCCGCTTGGCGAGCGTGCCGATGCTCTCGACCTCGTACTCTCCCGTGGGGGTCGGTACGAATACGACCAGCGGGGCCAGCGACGCGTCCGCGTGCGCGCGTTGGGACTCCGAAAGGCGCGGGCGGATCGACTGGCTCGCGATCACGAGGTTCACGCTGCCGTCGTTCATCACGCGCTGGAACTCCGCGACCGCGGACTCGGGGGTGACCTCGATGACGTCCTTCAGGCCGATCAGGCGGAACCCGATCGCGAGCTCCCGCTCGCCGAGTACGACGGTGCGCCCCCCCTCGTTCGGCGTTTCGGGCACGGCGTCATCGGCGGGGCCGCCGTCTATTTAACGCCTGCCCCGGGCCGTCGAAAAACGTCTCGGAAACCGCTCGCTCAGGACGGTCGGACGGGCTACTTGAAGGTCGACTGGTGGACGTGATTCTCGTCGTCCGTGATCAGGATGCACTCGCCTTCGCACTCGAACAGGCAGGCCTCGCAGACGATGCACTCCGGTCCGAGCACCGCGAGCGATTTCTCCCCGCGGAACTGGAACTTCGCCGCGACCGCGGGGTCGTCGACGACGTCGGGGACCTGGTCGCGCGGGCGCAGTTCGAAGACGTTCACCGGGCAAACGTCCTTGCAATGGGAACACCCGGTGCACTTCGCAATGTCGATGTCGACCTGGACCATTCCGTACCCGGTACGGCAAGGGAGAGGAGGAGCCTATTATGGTTCCCCCGGCGCCGCACTTCCGAACCGGTCAGCGGTCGCAGCCGGCCCGGGTGAGCGAGGGACGCCCTCGCGCCGCTCGCCGACCCGCCGCGGCAGCGGAACGCCTCACGACGCCGCGGTGCCGGCGGGGGCGGGCGTTGACTTCCGAGGGATCGCGAACGCGCCGACGACGATCGCGAGAAGGTAGACCCCGAGGAGGAGGTCGTAGAGCCCGGGGACGTGGGAGAGCGCGCCGGGGGACGGCGTGACGCGGAACAGATACTTCGCGAACTGGGACATGCTCGTGAACCCGACCATCGAGTACGAGCTGACGACCCCCAGCACGACGAGGACGGCGACGACCGCCCACAGTACCGCGGCGCTCGTCCCGGACCGGCGCATTGACGCGGACATTCGGTCCAGAAGCGGCGGGAACGAGGAGGCGAGCACGGCCCGGCCGACCCCGGGCCGATCGCCGACATCGCCCGCACTCCGTACCGGTGGGCGTAGTACGGCGACTGCGACCCGAAGTCGCTCGGGAGGTTCTTGTCGGTGGCCCGCACGACCACCGACAGAACGAAGGCGACCCGCAGCACCAGTACGAACGCGCTGCCCCTTCGCTCGCTCACCGTCCGCGCCCTCATCGGACGAGGGGGCCGTCACGGCATCTCCAGCCCGTTCTCGTTCTCTCGAACGAAAATCACCTTCCGCCGGGGACGCAGGGCTTAACGGAGCGATCCCCTCGGGGTATCCCGGAGGCCCGGTGGGCGAGGTCCTTCTCGGTACGAGCGGCTGGGACTACCCGGAGTGGGCCGGGCGAGTGTACCCGCCCCACGGCGCGTCGGACAAGCTGCGCTACTACGCGCGACTCTTCCCGGTCGTCGAGGTCAACTCCACGTTCTACCGTCTCCCGGCGCCGTCGGTCGCGGCCTCGTGGGTCCGTCGCACCCCGACCGGGTTCCGGTTCGCCGCGAAGTTCCCCCAGACGATCACGCACGAGCTCCGCCTCGTCGGAACGGACCCGGAGCTCGCGCGATTTCTCGCGGTGGTGAAGCCGATCCGGGACGCCGGTCGGTTCGCCGCCGGGCTGCTCCAGCTCCCGCCGTCCCTCCCGTTCGAGCCGGGAACGGTACGGGCGTTCTACTCCTCGTTGCCGCGGGACCTGCCGGTCGCGGTGGAGTTCCGCGAACGATCCTGGCTCGTACCCGAGTCGTTCGCGCTGCTCGAGGAGTTCGGCCTCGCCTACGTGGTCGTGGACGGCCCGCACCTCCCGGTCGAGCTGCGCGTGACCGCTCCGTTCGCCTACGTGCGCTGGCACGGGCACGGAGACCCGACGTGGTACGACTACACGTACTCCGCCGACGAGCTCTCGGCGTGGGTTCCACGGGTCCACGCGCTCGCCGAGAACGCGGGCACGGTCTACGGCTTCTTCAACAACCACTTCCGCGGGGACGCCGCGACGAACGGCCGTTCGTTGACCGAGCAGCTCGGCCTCCCCCCGCCCCCGGGAAGCTCCCGCCTCGACCCGTAACCCGCCCGCGGGAGACCCGGAACGCCCCGTTCCCGACCCCGTTTCAACGCCTCCCGAGCCACCGCTTTAGAGCGGCCCGTCCCCTCGATACGGCGGTATCGGTCGATGGCGGACGCGTTCGAGGTCGACCCGGCGTTCGTGCCGGGGGAGGTGGAACCGGTCGACCCGTTCCCGTTCGAGGAGCTTCCGGCGACCCCGCCGCCGGCGCCGGGGGACGCGGTCGCCCGGGTCCGGCTCGCTCGCCACTCCCGGCCCCCCCGGGCGGGATCGCTCCTCCCGCCCGACCCGGCACTGTTCCCGTGGTTGGCCCGCCGGTTCGCTCCGGGCGAGGTGACGCTCTGGACCGGTCCCCGCGTCGCGGTCGAACCGATGCTCGAGCTCCTCTACGCCGGGAGCGCGCGCGCGCGCGGACGGATCTCGCTGCTCGAAGGCGCGAACCGGTTCCACCCGTACCGTGTCGGAGAGCTCGGCCGTTCGCTCGGGGTCGATGCGACCGATACGCTCCGGAGGATCCGGCTCGCCCGGGCGTTCACCGCCTACCAGATGGTGGCGCTGGTCGACGGCTGGGCCGCCGAGGCCCGTCGGCATCCGCCCACGCTCCTCGTGGCCCACGACCTGCCCGCGCTGTTCGCGGCGGACGAGATTCCCGACGACGAGCGCGCGGCGCTCCTCCGGCACGTCGCGCGGACGCTGGGCGCGCTCACGGACGACGTGCGGGTGCCGCTCCTCCTCACGCTCGACCCCGGCGGCCTCGACCGGTTCCCCGGCCTCGCCGACGCGGGACCGCGCTGGTGCGACCTCGTCACGTTCGTCCGCGGACCCGGCACGTTGCGGTTGCGCGCGCTGCGCGACGACGCCCGCCTTTCGATCGTGCCCCGCCCCGGAGGGCAGCGGGGGATGGAGGAGTTCGGCGGAGGTTCCGCCGAGGAGGTGATCGCATGGGGCGCACCGCCCCGACGTACCGCCAGGCACTCGAGGAACGGATGAAGCGCTGGGACGAGTTCGCCCGGCTCCTCACGACGCCCGAGGAGCGGGCCGCGTTCGAGACGCTCCGGACCGGGGCCCGTCGCTACGCCGCCCAGGCGACGTACGTCGGGAGCCCCGACCTCCTCGAGTCGATCCTCCTGTCGGTCCTCCTCGACCTCGCCCGGCGGCTCCCGCTCGAGCCGCCGAGCCGGCCGGCCGCCCGCTGAACGTGGCCGGCCCGGCCCCGACCGCGGACGGATGGCTGCTCGACATCACCGAGAGCGACGACGGCCGCTCGGTCGTGCTCTGGCGGAAGGAGCGCGGCTCGGGGTCCGTCCGGCGCACGGCGGTCGAGTTCCGCCCTCCGTTCCTGGTGAGCGGCGCGCGCGACGACCTCGCCGACCTCGCGCGCCACCTCGCGGGCGACCCCACGGTCGCGTCGGTCGAACGAACGGTCCTGCGCCCGTCGCTCTACGACCGACGGCCGCGCACGGTCCTCTCGGTGACCCCCGCGCGCAACCCCCGGCGTCGCGGGCTCGCCCGGACGGTCGACACGCTGGGAGGGTTCGAGCGGTACCGGCTCTACGACGTCGACCTCGTCCCACCGCAGCTCTACCACCTCGCCCACGCGCTCTACCCGTTCGCCCCGGTCGTGGGCCGGGGCGCCGACCTCACGGCGACCGAGCCGGCCGAGACGATCGACTACGCGACGCCCCCGCTCCGCGTCGCCCGGCTCGAGGTCCACCTCGCGGGGGAGCGCCGGGGTCGGGTCCCTCCGCCCGACGGCCGCATCGGGTCGGTCCGGCTCGGGGACGTGACGCTCGAAGGGTCCGAGGAGGACCTCCTGCGCGCGCTCGTCGGCGAGCTCGCGCAGAGCGACCCCGACGTGATCCTGACCCACGGGGGCGACGCCTTCGATTTCCCGTGGCTCTACCGCCGGGCCGCCGCGTGCGGTCTCGGTCCGGACATCTTTGTGCTCGGTCGCGAGCGCGCCCCGTTCCGCCCGTCCCGGGGGGCCCGCTCGTTCGAATCGTACGGGCAGGTCCACTACCGGGCCGCCGCGTACCCGGTCCCCGGGCGCTTCCACATCGACCGGGAGAATTCGTTCCTCTACGACGACGCCGACATCGCCGGGCTCGTGGACGCCGCCCGGCTCTCCCGCCTCTCGCTCTCGACCGTCGTCCGCCAGTCGCCGGGGACGTGCTTCACCGCGATGGAGATGGCCCACGCGCTCGCGCTCGGCGCCCACGTCCCCTGGAAGAAGAACCGGCCCGAGATGTTCCGTCGCGGCGACCACCTGGTCGCCGCGGACCGTGGCGGCGTGATCTTCCTGCCGCCGGTCGGAGTCCACGACCGGATCGACGAGTTCGATTTCGCGAGCCTCTACCCGTCGATCATGGTCCGGAACAACCTCTCGGCGGAGACGCTCGAGTGCCGGTGCTGCCCTACGAGCCCGATCCGGGCGCCGGGACTCGGCTACCGGTCGTGCACGCGCCGCGTCGGGTTGATCCCGCGCACGCTCGCCCCGCTGCTCGCCCGGCGGATGGCGTACAAGGCGGCGATGAAGCGGCCCGAGACCCCGCCGGACGAGGCGATGCGCCTCAAGCGCCGGGTGAAGATGCTGAAATGGATCCTCGTCACGGCGTTCGGGTACCAGGGGTACCGCAACGCCCGGTTCGGCCGGATCGAGTGCCACGAGGCGATCAACGCCTACGCGCGCCGGCTCCTCGCCGACCTCGTCCCCGCGGCGGAGGACGCGGGGTACCGCGTCGTCCACGGGATCGTCGACTCGCTCTGGCTGCGTCCGCTCGATCCGGACCGCCCCCCGGACCCGGAGGCGTTCGCCCGCGCGATGAGCGAACGGTTCGACCTCCCGCTGGGGTACGAAGGACGGTACCGGTGGATCGTGTTCCTGCCGGCGACGACCCACGGCCTCGGCGTGCCGAACCGGTACTACGGGTGCTACGAGCACGGGGAGTTCAAGCTCCGGGGGGTCGGGGCGCGGCGGCACGACACGACGACCCTCGTCCGACGGTTCGAGGGGGAGGTCCTCTCGCTCTTCCGCCCGGCCCGCGACGCGGAAGGGGTCCGCGCCCTCGTGCCCCGAGCGCTCGCCCGGGCCGACCTCTTCGCCGAGCGCCTCGCGGCGGGGTCGTGGCCGGTCGACGAGCTGCTCATCGCGCACCGGATCGGGCAGGCGCCCGGTGCGTTCGTGACGTTCACCGACTCGGTCGCCGCCCTCCGACAGCTCGCGCTCGCGGGGGCGCGTCGGGACGCCGGAGAGGTCGTCCGGTACGTCGTGCTCGACCGGGAGAGCCGCTCGTTCCGCCACCGGGTCCGCGCCGCCGAGCTCTTGGTCGGGGACGAGGCGTACGATGCCGGGGCGTACCTCGAGATCCTCGCCCGGGCGGCCGAGACCCTCCTCGCTCCCCTCGGGGTCGAGCGCGCGGCCCTTCTCGAACGATGGGGGGTGGCCCCTCCACCGGAGCGGGCGCCGTACCGTTCTCCCGAAGGCGCCGAACAGACCGTGGTCGGCGACCCGGACGGAACCGGGCGGACGTTTTAGGCTCCTGCCGCGTCGAAGGAGGGTGGCTCCCCGGACCCCGCGCACGACCCGCTCCCGCACGACGCCGAAGCGGGCGCGCCGCCGCCCCGCCGAGCTGCCCTCGCATCGCGCGGCCGCGATCCGCAAGAGCGTCACCCGCGGGCGCCTCGACGACCTCACGCCGCTCCTGGTCGCGCTGAGCGACCCGAGCCCCGGGCTGCGCCAGACCGCTGCGATCGCGCTCGGGATCCTGAAGGACCCGCGGGCGCGCAGCACCCTCGCCGCCGCGCTCACCGACCCCGAGGTCGGGGTGCGGGCGAGCGCGGCCGAGGCGCTCGGGGCGATCGGACGGAGCGAGAGCCGCGAGCCGCTCGAGAACGCGATCGGGGATCCGGACG
>JBAWFC010000047.1:0-15095 GCA_049591535.1 Thermoplasmata archaeon
GTCCGGCTCGTCCCGGTCCCGCCGCTCGCCGGAACCCCCCGGGAGGAGGCGACGCTCGCCCGGACCCGTCGGGCCGCCGTCGTGGAGCGCCGCGTCGCGATCGCGGAGCGCCTCGGCGCCCTCTCGCGCGACTGGTACGGCCCGGTCGCCGCGATCGACGAAGCGCTCCAGGTCGAGAGCCGGAAGGTCGAGGTGCTCTCGAAGCTCGGCGCCGGCCGCTCGATGTTCGCGCTCGAGGCGTGGGTCCCGACCCGCGAGATCCGCCGCCTCGAGTCGATCGTACAGTCCGTGAGCCGCGGCCGGGCGTACCTCTACCGGGTCCCGACCCACGACGAGGCGCCGACCCTGATGGACAATCCGAGGGGGATCCGTCGGTTCGAGTTCTTCATCCGGTTCTACTCCCTTCCCCAGGCGTCGGAGTGGGACCCGACCCTCGTGTTCGCGATCGTCTTCCCGCTGTTCTTCGGGATCATGCTCGGCGACTGGGGCTACGGCCTCACGATCCTGATGATCTGCCTGTGGATGATCGCAGGGTTCCCGGGCGCCCGCTACCTCCCGAAATTTGGGCGGGACTTCGTGAAGCGGATCATGGGCCCGGTCGGGATGCGGATGCTCGCCTACGCGCTATTACCCGGCTGCGCGCTCGCGATCGGGCTCGGCCTCTACTGGGACGAGTTCTTCGGTTACCCGCTCTTCCAGCGCCTGTTCGGGTACGTCGCGCCGCTCGACCTCGCGCGGAACCCGGGCTACGTCGGACTCCTGCTCCTCTTCGCCGGGTTCGTCGGCCTCGCCATGGTGACCCTCGGCTTCCTCTTCGGCCTGCTCAAGGAGTACTTCCACCACCACCCTCGGGGGGTCGTCGGAAAGGCCGGCGGCATCCTGTTCGCCTGGGGGGTCGCGTTCTTCGGCCTCTCGGTCATCCACCCGAAGACGCTCGGCGCCCTCACGTCCGGCGGGGCGTCGTTCTCGAGCCCGCTCTTCGGGGCGTACCTCGCGCTCCTCGTCCTTGGGCTCCTCCTCCTGATCGGCGGGGAGGGGGTCATGAACGGGATGATGAGCCTCATCGAGGTCGTGAGCCACATCCTGTCCTACACGCGGCTCGTGGGAATCCTGCTCGCGAGCGTGATCCTCGCGCTCGTCATCAACACGATCGGGGGCGGGCTCCTCCTCGGAGGGACGATCGTCGGGGTGATCGTGGGCCTCGTGATCATCGTCATCGGCCAGTCGTTCAACGTCATCCTCGGGGTCTTCGAGCCCGGGATCCAGGGAGCGCGGCTGATCTTCGTCGAGTACTTCTCGAAGTTCTACACGGGGAACGGCAAACCGTTCCGTCCGTTCGGGGCCGCGCGGGTCCACACCGTTTCGACGGTCTCGGGCGACGGGCTCGCCGTGGGACCGCTCGTCCCGGCCCCGCCCCGATAGGCGTCCCGGGCTCGCCGGGGGCGATGCCTGCGCCCCGTGCGGCGCGTCCGCCGGCTATCGGACGACGAGGGTCACACCCTCGGGGGTCCGGCGAAGCGCTCCCACGGCCGCACGGTCCTCCCGCGGGAGGCCATCGTACCGCGCACCGCGGGCGGACGCGGCATTAGAGCACCTTCCCCGCGCGCACGACCGGAGTCCCGTCGATCGCGATCTCGGCGCCGGCGAGAGAGAACCAGGTGAAGTAATTCGACCGGTTGGTGCCCCGGAGGAACCGGTTCCCGCCGATCTGCAGGGAAACGGAGCCGCCCTCGACGGTCTCCAGGTTGGGAACGTCCTTGACGGCCGGGTTCAGCCCCAGTTTGAGCACGCTGGTACGGTCTTTGCCCGCCGTGCCCTCCTTGTACCGTCGAGCAAAATCTTCCTCTCCGTCCTGGAAGGAGTACGAGGTGAGCTTGCCCTCCGCGAATTCGAGTGCCGCCCCCGCGTGCCAGTTCCACCAGATGTTGGTCCGACGGTTGGCGTGAAAGCTCCCCTCCGCGGTCTTGGAGTCGAGGGCCACGTCCAGGGTTCCGGCAGGGACTTGCTGCAGCATTCCCGAGGGAGGGTCTCCCTTGCGAAACGGGCGGGGTCTCCCATCGGTCAACCGCGAAGAAGCCCCGGCCCGAGCGACTTCGAGGTCGGTGCCGTTGGAGTGGGTGATCCGCACCTTCTTCCCGCGCGAGAGCGCCTTGCCGAGCCGTGCCCCGCTCTTGGCCGTCTCCGCCGGGTCGACGAGACTGGCCCGCCACACGCTTTCCTCCCACTGCGCGTGGTCCAATCCCCACTGTCGCGCCCGTCCCTCGGTCACGAATCCCGCGGTCATCCGCACCCCCCGAAGTCCCGTCTTCCGGGCGACGGCGTACCAGGGCCCGTTCCAGGCGAACGCATCGTTGAGGGCGTCGTCGGAATCCTTCTCGATACGGCCGGCGTCCCCGGGACCCCAGAAATTTACGTACACATCCGCGGCCTTCAACGCCGCCCACTCCGGGGCACTCGACTGGCCAAGCAGCTGGGTCTGCCCCCGGTCGACCGCGCGCCACCACGCGTCCTCGTCGTTCTGGACGAGGAGGACCTGGCCGCCCACCCGGCGGACCTCATCGACCATCGCCGAGGCCATCGGCATCGTGTGGTCCCAGGATTCGATGATCGCGTTCTCTCCCGCTCGGACCTTGAGGTACTTGGTCACGATGTTGCGGGCCGCGTCGCGCTGCAGTTTGGAGGGGGTTTCTGCCATGGGCCGGGGTCGAAGTCGACGGGCCTACTTGTAACCTGCCCGAGGGGGCGGCGCCGGGCGGCCCGTCGACCCCACCGGGTGACCCGAGCATGTCCCGCGCATCACAAGGGGGCGCCCTCCTAGAGGCGCGGCGAGACGAGGAGCGGAGTGAGTCGCTCCACGGGGAGCCCGTACATCTTCCCGAAGGCGATCCGCCGCAGGTCCGCACGCTCGAGCTCGGCGAGCAGCAGGTACGTGAAGATCACACCGAGGGAGAGCGGGTAGGTCCGCAGTCGCTTCAACTCCGTGACGGCGCGGTCCCGCGAGATGGCGACCTCGTAGCCGGTGAGGCTCTGGGCCGTCTGGAACTCGGCCGTCCCCTCCCCGATCGACGGGAACCGGTCCGCGAGCCGTTCGGCGATCTCGGGGACCCCACGGGAGCCGTAGAGGTCCGGGACCTGTGCGGCCGGAAGAGTGCCGCCCTCGAACCATCGCGACAGGACCTCGTCCACGGGCAGGTCCGCCGCCTTTCCCTTGAGCAGCAGGAGGACGTTGCGGACGTCGACCTCGCTCGCGAGCAGCAGGCGGACGACCCACTCGTCCCCCTGGAAGAACCGGGCGGCCTCGAACACCTGGTGGTAGTAGTCACGGTCGAGGGCATGCAGGAGCGGGAAGATGTCGTGCGAGCGCTGGAACGCCTCGAGGAGCGGCAGGATCGTCGTCCCGTAGCCGAACTTCACGAGCGCGGTCGCGGTCGCCTCGAGCGACGGCTGGGCGAGGAGGGTCCGGAAATCGTCGAGGGTCAGCACGCCGGCGTAGAGCCCGGCCGGGATCTCGCGGCTCGAGACGAGGTGCTCGTCGGTCTCGGTGACCGAGCGGCCCTGGGCCTTCGCCGACAGGATCAGCTCGATGTTCTGGCGGTCCCAGCGCGTCAGGTACGCCCCGACGACGGGTCGGCCGGCGAACGGGGTCGCCTCGTAGGCGTGCCGGTTCCGGCGCACGAACGTCCGGTTCGTGGCGACCTCCACGAGCGAGATCCCCTGGTAGGCGGCGCGCGCCTGCTGGACGTCCGCCCCGTAGGCGGTCCCCTCGAGGATCTTCGCGACCTCGCTCGGGTCCTTCGCGGCCGCGAGCTGGACGTAGACGTCCTTCGAGAGGAACGACGTGAAATCGGGCTTGAGGCGCCCGAGGGCGCTCGCGTAGGAGGAGGCGGCCACTCCGACCCTCCTACGCGAGGAGCTCGCGGACCTTGTCCTCGCGCAGGCGCAGCAGCTCGTCGAACGAGAGGTTGAGCCGTCGGCTGCCGTCCGACGTTTCCGCGATCAGGCCGCCCAGGATCGTCCGCTCGGTCGGGTCGAAGAGCTTGCCCGCGGCGCGTCCGAGCTTGGCGGCGTCGTCGGCCCGGCCGCTGATCCGCACTTGCTTTCCGAGCGCGTCGGTCGCGACCGACACCATCCGCTTCAACACGGCGGCGTAGTCCGACGAGCCCGTGTAGTCGGAGAGGAGCGTGCGGGTGTCGCGAAGCGCCCCCTCGAGCCGCTGCTCGCGGGCCTCGTAGAGGAGCTTGCGCGCGCGGAGCTTCGCGGCCGCGATCCGCTGCGCGCGCTCGCGGGCGACCTCGATCTCGGTGGCGCGGGCCGACTCGGTCCGGACCTCACCGATCCGACGGTCCCGGTCCGCGGCGATGCGGACCGCCTCGGCCTTCTGCGCGTCGACGGTCGACCGCAGCTCGGCCTCGGCGCGAACGCGAATCTCCTCGACGAGGCTCTCGAGGCTCATGGCGCCCGGGATTCCGCCCTACAGGATGCCGAGCAGGAGAATGATCCCCAGCACGAACCCGATGATCCAGAGCGTTTCCGGAATGACGAAGAAGAACAGCACCTGGCCGAATTTCTCCGGCTTCTCGGCGATGATCCCCATGCCGGCGGCGCCGATACCGGATTGGGCCATCCCCGTGCCGATGAGCCCTCCGGCGATGGCGATTCCGGCGGCGAGCGTGGCGTACGCATCTACCATTGGGCTGACCCGGGCGGCCGAGAAAGGTGGGGTATATAGCCCCACCCCACGGCGACCGGGGGCCGACCGCCGGCCCCTCGTCCGGGACGGGTCCGGGAACCGCCCGGAACGTCTGCGAAACCGCTTCGGCCGCTACGCGTCCTCGTCCGGTGGGTCGTCCGTTTCGTCGTCGTCGCCCCCGTCGTCCGGGGGCCGACGGGCGAGCTCGATCGAACCGAGCCAGGCGATCCCCCCGAGCACGTAGGCCGAGGCGCAGACCGGGCAGAGCGCGTGGATCAGGTGGAGCTCCACGTAGAGCAGGTAGAGCGCGAGCGCGACGCCGACGCTCGTGACCCCGAGAAGGGAGTAGGCACGGCGGCGGTCGTCGGGACGCTGCTCGGCGAGCGCGGCGACGACGAGGATCAGGACGAACCCGGCGACGCCCCAGACCCAGTCGGGGATGCCCAGCGTCGTCGTGAGACCGCTCGCCGCGACCTTGCCGCAGCTGTAGTACGAGGTGATCGAGCAGACCGCGCTGAGCCCCGGGTCGAGAAACTCGGCCGTGGCGAACAGCGCGACGATCAGGCCGATCCCGGCCGCGAGGTAGACGATGTTACGGGCGGTGGAGGTCCGCATCGCGACTACGGGATCTGGGAGAGGTCCGCCTGAACCCCGTCCTTCGTCGCGGTCGACCAGCCGAGGTCGGAGGCGAGCTGAGCGACCGGGGTGCCGGTCGACTTGGCCATGAACGCCATGATCCACCACGCCTGGAACTGGACGGCCGTCCATGCCGCTCCGCTCTCACTCTGGACCGAGCTGAGGACCGTCGAGGCGCCGGAGCCGGCCCACGTGGCGAGGTTCTGCGGGTAGATCAGCTGGGACCCGCCGTGGACGTACTGGCCGTTGACGACAAGGAACGGGATGGATCCACCGCTGTACGCTCCGACGTAGGCGGACTGGTAGCAGTTCGAGGTCCCGGGGAACGGGTGACCCGAATAGGAGCCTACGTACTCGCTCACCTGGAGCGATACCCAATTCGAGGAGTACCCGAGGTTGCCGATCACGATTTCGGGGGTGCTCGGGTAACTGTCGGTCGGGTCTGAGTAGGTGAGCTGGCCTGAGGCACCGGTTACGTTGCCGAACTCGCTGAGCGCCTTGTAAATCGCCCAACTACCGGCGGAACAGTACGGGCACCACTCGGCGCCGTAGAAGTAGACCACCGGCTTCCCGCCGTCCTGCCAGAGCGGAAGATTGCCGTACGTCCAGGCGCCGACCGCCGAATTCCCGGAGCCGGTCGCACTGGCGGGGATCGACGACAGGGTGGACGCCGGCGGGAGGTAGGGGCACCCGAACGCGAGGTATCCCGTGAGCCCGACCCCACCCGAGACCACGAGTCCGAGCACCACGCCGGTGACGAGGGTGGTCCGGAACAGCGGGCTCCAGCGCTTCTGGCTCCGGAGCAGCCCGAACAACAGGATGAACGCGGCGACCGCGAATGCGAGCGCGAGCCAAGGGATCGCGCCCACCAGGATCCCGACGGGCGACGGGGCCACGTACGCGAGCACGGCCCAGATCCCGAAGATCGGGGTCAGCAGGAGTCCGATCCGGGCGAGGGTCCACTTCCGTTCGGTGATCTCCTCGTCCTTCTTCGGTGACCGGGGCGGAGGTGCCCCCACCCGGCCTTGGCGGGACTTCTGGCGTTGATACAGTCCCCGGAGCGCTCGGCCCGGGTCCTGGACGGATGTTTCGGGGTGGAACCCGACCTTGGGGTCTTCGGCGATCCGGTCCCAGTCCCATCCTTTCGACCGGAGCTGCTCTACGCGGTCCCAGTCGACCATCGCCGTTCCCACCCCCGAGCCCCTTTTGGACTTTGCTCCCGGTGGGCAGCCGGGGTCGGGACCCCGGGGCCCGCGTGGCCGCCCCGCCTCCCTTTTACCCGGCGCCAGTTCGCCCCCGGCATGCGCCTGACCTTCCTCGGCACCGCGGGGTCGTGGCCGACCAAGGAACGCTCGGCGAGTGCGATCGCGCTCGACCTCGAGCGTGAGCTCGTCCTCCTCGACTGCGGCGAGGGGACCCAGCGGCAGTTCTTCCAGTCCTCCGCCTCGTTCATGCGCGTGCGCCGGATCTTCCTGACCCACTTCCACGGGGACCACTTTCTCGGGCTCCCCGGGCTCGTCCAGAGCATGTGCCTCAACAACCGGACGGAGCCGCTCGACATCTACGGCCCCCCGGACGCGAAGGAGGTCGTGGCCCACGCGCTGACCCTGGGGTATTTCACGCTCCGCTTCCCGATCGAGGTGCACGCGCTCGCCCCGGGAGAGTCGGTGGAGCTCGACGGCTACTCCGTACGCACGGCGCACGCGGAGCATCCCGTGCCGTCGATCGCCTACCGGATCGAGGAGAGCCCGAAGCGGGGTCGCTTCGACGCCGAGCTCGCGCGGTCGCTCGGGATCCACGGACCGGATTTCCGCCGCCTCGAGGCCGGCGAACCGGTCCGGGTCGGAGAGAGGGTCGTTCACCCGTCGGACGTGATGGGGGACCCCCGACCGGGGCGCTCGATCGTCTACTCGGGGGACACCGGACCGTCGGACGATGTGCGCCGACTTGCCCACCGGGCGACGATCCTGATCCACGAGGCGACCGTCGCCCAGGAGATCGAGGCCGAGGCGAACGCGTGGGGACACTCCTCCGCCCGCCAGGCCGCCGAGCTCGCGAAGTCCGCCGAGGCCCAGGCCCTCTTCCTCACGCATTTCTCGTCCCGGTACAAGGAGCTCGAGCCGCTCGAGTCGGAGGCCCGGGTCGTCTTCCCCGGCTCTCGGGCGGCACGCGACCTCCTCGACGAACTGGTCCGCTCGTCATGATCCGGGCCGACCTCCTCTTCACGGAGATCTCCGAGGTCGCGACGCTCTCCCGGGGGGCGGTCCCGCGGGTCGGGGCCGCGATGGGGCAACTGAGCGTCGTCCGCGACGCGGCGCTCGCCGTGGCGGACGGGCGGGTCGCCTGGGTCGGACCGGCCCGTCGGCGGTCGAGCGCGGTGCGCCTCCGCCCGGGAGGCCGGACCGTCTCCGTCGACGGCGGCACGGTCGTGCCGGGGTTCGTGGACGCGCACACCCACGCCCTGTTCGCCGGAGACCGCGCGTTCGAGCTGCCGCTGAAGGTCTCGGGGGCGAGTTACGCCGAGATCGCCCGGCGGGGCGGGGGCCTGTACGCCACGGTCCGGGCGACCCGGAAGGCGACCGACCGCGCCCTTCTCGACGCAACAGCCGCGCGGATCGCGCGGATGGCCGCGCATGGGTCGACCACGGTCGAGGTGAAGTCCGGCTACGCGCTCGACGTCCCCGGCGAGTTGCGCCTCCTGCGACTCATCCCCCGCCTCGCACGACGCGCCGGGATCCCGCTCGTTCCGACCTTCCTTGGGGCCCACGCCGTCCCCGCGGAGTACCGCGGCCGCGCGGACGCCTACGTCGACCTCCTGATCCGTCGGGCGTTGCCCGCGGTGGCGCGGGAGCGGCTCGCGCGGTTCTGCGACGTCTTCTGCGAGCCGGGGTTCTTCTCCGTTCGCCAGTCCGAGCGCTTGCTTCGGGCCGCGGCCGGGCTCGGTCTCGGGGTGAAGGTCCACGCCGAGGAGTTCGTCCTCTCGGGGGGAGCGCGGCTCGCGGCGCGTCTCGGTGCCCGGTCCGCCGAGCACCTCCTCGAGGCGACGCCGGACGACCGGAAGCGCCTCGCGCGCGCCGGGGTCACGGCCGTGCTCCTCCCGGTCACCGCGTTCGCGGCGTCGCTCCGGCGGCGGAGCCCCGGGCGCGAGATGGTCGACGCGGGAGTTCCCGTTGCCCTCGGGACCGACTGCTCACCGAACTCCTGGGTCGAGTCGATGCCGCTCGTCCTCGCCCACGCCGTCCACGGTGGGCGCATGACGCCGGCCGAGGCGCTGACCGCGGCGACCGTCAACGCCGCCCACGCGGTCGGGATCGAGGGATCCGGTCGGCTCGGAGTCGGCGCGTCGGCCGACCTGAGCATATTTCCCGTCCGGTCGGTCGATCAGTTGGGGTACCGATTCGACGTGCGTCCGACGCGAGTTTATCGTCAGGGAAAACTCGTTTCTCCCTCGACACTCCGTCAGTACATCTAAATAGGACCGCTTTCTTTCTCGGCGATAGAGGTCGCCAAATGGCCGAAAAAGTGGGCAAGGAGCAGATCAAGCGCGAGAAGGGATACCTGTACTACCTGGGCAAGGACGGGTACCTCTGGAAGACGCCGACCAAGCTGAACAAGTCCGGCAAAAAGGCTCGGGTCGGCACCGAGAAGATCGTCCGCCAGGACGGGTTCATGTATTTCCTCGACAAGAAGGGATTCATCTCCCGCGCCAAGATGAAGAACGCCTGAACCGGCGCACCCTTTCGGGGAGCCTTCCTTCGGGAGGGTTCCCTCTCTACCTTTTTTTCTTCGATCGTCCTCGCGTCCGGCGGAGCCCGCTTATATCCGGACCGCCATCGCGCGCCCGGAGACCCCCGATGACCTGCCGCAACGACGCCGGCGACCCCCGAAAGTGCGAGCGGTGCGGCGCGTTCCTCTGGGTCGCCGAGGAGGGGCTCTACTGCGGCGACTGCGGGAGCCTGATGCCGTGCACGATGCGCCTGCTGCCGTTGCCCCCCGCGTCCTCCGACAAGGGTGCGTAAGGCCAGACCGCACCCGCCGGCGAGACGACAATCGCCGCGACCGGTGACGACCCCGAAGGATACTCCGCTATTCCCGGCGAGAAGCAGAGCCACAAGAGCACCGGACGCCGACAGAAGAACCCGACGTCGCTCGGGAACGGGGTCGTTCGTGCGGCCGGTGGGTCGCTCACGCCGAGGAGCGACCGCGCGCAACCTACGTAGACGCGCAGCGACGGAGGAAAGACGCAACGGTTCTTCCGGAGGAACGGCTTGTGCGCTTCGAGCGACGCACTTCGACGCGTACTGCGCTCATCTCCGACCTAGTAGGCTTATACCACATCCGGCTTGGCGCCACCCGGAGGTTCTCGACGGGTGTCCCGAGCGGCACCGTGCGCGTTCCGTTCCCCCGCCGGTCGGTGGGAAACGGCCCCTCTCCAGGGGCGTTTCGCGAGCTGACCGAAGGGGGAATACGTTCGCACGGTGATCTCGACTCGGCTCGACGGAGACCCGGTCGCGCCCTCCAGGAGTGAGCCTCAATGGCCGTCGCACGAAAGCGCCCTGCGCCCGCATCCGACGAACCGGTCGTACGACCGGCCGCACGGGTCGGACGAGAACCGATTCCCGTATCGCGCCTCGTACCCCGTGGCAAGACCGCCTTCGACACGGTCGCCTGGCGCAGCCACGACGCCGTGATCAAGAACGCGGACGGCGCCGTCATCTTCGAGCAGAAGGGGATTCGCGCCCCCGTCTCCTGGTCGGAGACGAGCGTCAACATCGCCGCGTCGAAGTACTTCCGCATCATCCAGGGCCGGCGCGAGACGTCGGTCGACGGGATGATCCGGCGCGTCTGCCACTGGATCGCCCAGAAGGGCGTCGAGCTCGGCTATCTCGACACCTCGGACGAGGCGACGACCTTCGAGGAGAGCCTCGCCTTCCTCATGGTCCAGCAGATGGCCGCGTTCAACAGTCCCGTCTGGTTCAACGTCGGCGTCCGCGACCCGCCGCAGTGCTCGGCGTGCTTCATCCAGTCCGTCGCGGACGACATGGACTCGATCCTCGCCCTCGCGACGAGCGAGGGCCGGCTCTTCAAGGGCGGCAGCGGCACCGGCTCGAACCTCTCCGCGCTCCGCGGCAGCCGGGAGAAGCTCGCGGGCGGCGGCATCGCCTCCGGCCCCGTCTCGTTCATGCGGGCGTTCGACGCGCTCGCGGGCGTGATCAAGTCCGGCGGCACGACCCGCCGCGCGGCGAAGATGGTGATCCTCAACATGGACCACCCCGACATCCTCGATTTCATCGAGTGCAAGGTCCGCGAGGAGGACAAGGCGATCGCCCTCATCCGGGAAGGATACTCCTCGAACTTCGACGGCACCGACCCCGACTCGGCCTACGCCTCGATCGCCTACCAGAACGCGAACCACTCCGTCCGCATCCCCGACGCCTTCATGGAGGCGGTCGTCCGGGACGGCGAGTGGAAGACCTACAACCGGACCGACCACGCGGTCGCCGGCACCTTCCGCGCGCGCGAGATGTGGCGGAAGCTCGCCTACGCGGCGTGGCGCTGCGGCGACCCCGGTGTCCAGTTCGACGACGTCACCAACGACTGGCACACGAGCCCGAACTCCGGCCGGATCAACGCGTCGAACCCGTGCAGCGAGTACCTGTTCCTCGACGACACGGCGTGCAACCTCGCGTCGATCAACCTGATGAAGTTCCTCGACCCGAAGGGACTGTTCGACGTCGAGCTGTTCCGCCAGGCGGTGCGGACGACGATCCTCGCGATGGAGATCGTCGTGGACGCGTCGAGCTATCCGACGTCCCCGATCGCCCAGAACTCGCACGACTTCCGGCCCCTCGGCCTCGGGTACGCCAACCTGGGCTCGCTCCTCATGCACTACGGGCTCGCCTACGACTCGGACGCGGGCCGGACGCTCGCGGCCGCGGTCTCGGCGTTCCTCTCGGCGGAGGGGTACCACATGTCCAGCGAGATCGCGAAGCGGATGGGCCCGTTCGCCGGTTTCGAGAAGAACCGCGCGCCGATGCTTCGCGTGATGGGCAAGCACGCCAAGGCCGCCGAACAGATCCCGCTCAACGACCCTCGCCTCACCGGGTTCGTCCAGGCGTCGGTCGACCGATGGCACGACACCGCGAAGGCGGGCGAGCTCTGGGGGTACCGGAACGCCCAGATCTCCGTCATCGCCCCGACCGGGACGATCGGGCTTCTCATGGGATGCGACACACTCGGGCTCGAACCCGAGCTCTCGCTCGTCAAGGTGAAGAACCTCGTCGGCGGCGGGATACTGCGGATGGTCAACCGCACCGTGCCGGACGGGCTCTCGAGCCTCGGCTACACTCCCGAGGAGATCCGCGCGGTCACCCAGCACGTCGAGAAGACCGGCTCCATCGAGGGGGCCCCGGGCCTCGACGCCGAGGACCTCACGGTGTTCGACTGCGCGCTCGCCCCGGCGGGGAGCACGCGGACGATCCCCCCGATGGGCCATCTCAAGATGCTCGCGGCGGTCCAGCCGTTCCTCTCGGGCGGTGCCTCGAAGACGATCAACCTCCCCAACGAGGCGACCGTCGAGGACATCGAACGGATCTACCTCGAGTCGTGGCGCAGCGGCATCAAGTCGGTCGCCTTGTACCGGGACGGCTGCAAGGCGAGCCAGCCGTTCGAGACGGGGAAGGGACGGGCCGGAACGCCCGGCGGGCCGCGCGGGCCGACCCGCGAACGGCTGCCGGACGAGCGCGACGCGCTCACGCACCACTTCTCGGTCGGGGGGCACGACGGCTACGTGACGGTCGGACTGTATCCCGACGGGCGCCCCGGGGAGATCTTCTTCCGGGTCACGAAGGAAGGGTCGACCGTCAACGGCCTCATGGACTCGCTCGGGATCTCGATGTCGATGGCGCTCCAGCACGGAGTGCCGTTGAAGGACCTCGTGCGCAAGCTCGCCCATCTCCGGTTCGAGCCGGCGGGCGCGACCAACAACCCGAAGATCCGGTTCGCCAAATCGATCCCGGACTACGTGGCGCGCTGGCTCGCGATCGAGTTCCTGACGGAGGACGAGCGCCGGTCGATCGGCCTCGAGGGCCCCGCGGCCGAGGCGAATTCCAACGGGAACGGCCACAGCGCCGCCCCGCCGGCCAAGTCGGCCGCCCCCGGCCAGACCGTCAAGTTCGAGACCCGTGTCCTCGATACGTTCTCCTCCGAGCCCGGGGCGCAGGGCGGGGTCAGCGAGGACTCGCCGTCGTGCGCGATCTGCGGCGGGATCATGGTCCGTTCGGGCACGTGCTACGCGTGCACCGTCTGCGGCTCCACGAGCGGCTGCTCGTAGGGCCCGCGGGGCCGAACCCGCCCTAGCGCGAACGGGCGGTGACGGCGGGCGACGGCTCGTCGACCGGAACCACGGGCGCGCCGCTCTGCTGGCCGGACCGGCTCCCGTCCGCCAGGAACCGGAAGTTCCGCAGCGCGAGCGAGAGGAGCCCGCCGATGATGCCGATCGCCGCGGTCAGACCGAAGACGAACTGGTAGCCGAGGACGTGGTAGTTCTGGAACGACCCGATCGGGGTCAGGACCGAGAACGCGTAGCTCGCGAGGATCGACGTGACGAGCACCGGGCCGATCGCGGACCCCAGGTTCCGGAACGTCTGGTTCATGCCGGTCTGGACGCCCATCGTCTTCGGGTCGACCGAGAGCACGATGACGTTCGACATCGAGATCAGGACCGCGACGTTCCCGACCATGATCGGGACCGCGATCACCGCGACCTCGAACACGTTCCGGTTGAACACGATGAGCCCGAGGGCGCCGAGGATGATCAGCACGAACCCGAGGGTCATGACCGGCTTCGGTCCGAAGCGGCTGATCGCGCGTCCGAGGAACGGACCCGTGACCATCATGCTCAGGACGGCCGGGATGAACACGAGCGCCGCGTTGAGCTCGGAGAGGCCGAACCCGGGGGACGGGTACTCCCCGAGGATGATCAGGACGGTGAACAGGAGGAACATCGTCATGCCGACGAGGACTCCGTTGACGTTCGAGACCCAGATGTTCCGCTCCTTGAGCGACTGGAACGAGACGATGGGGCTCGGGGCGCGAGGCTCCCACCAGAGGAAGAATCCGAACGCGATGGCCGCGACGACGAAGAGCTGCGGCACCCCCCACGGGACGCCACCGAAGGCGACGGCCGAGAAGTTGGTCCAGCCCCAGTAGGCCCCCTCCGTGATGCCGAGCATCAAGAGGGTCAGCCCGATGCCCAGGCTCACGACGCCGGGGAAGTCGATCTTCCGCTGGAGACGGATCTTCGACTCGCGGATGAAGACAGCCGCGAGGATGAACACGAGGATCGCGGCCGGGATCACGGTATGGTAGGTCAGCTGCCAGCCGTACGTCTGGGCGATCCATCCCCCGCCGACGAGGCCCGCCGCGGCGCCGGTCGCGAACATTCCCGAAAGGAGACCCTGGGCCTGCCCCACGCGGGCCGGCGGGAACACCTCGGGCAGCATCGCGAACCCGAGCGGGAACATCGCCATCCCGACGCCCTGGATCGCCCGCACCGCGATCAGGACGTAGATCTGGTTCGGCCGGCTGAGCCCGATCGCCGCGCCGATCTGCGGGGTGAAGCCGGCGATGCTCACGGCGACGGCGTAGACGCCCATCGCGACGAGCAGGATCCGCTTCTTCCCGTAGATGTCCCCGAGCTTTCCGAAGATCGGGGTCACGACGACGCCGACCAGGAGGTAGGCGGAGAGGATCCACGCGATCGTGCTCGCGTCGGTGACGTGGAAGAACGACTCGAAATTGCTGAACGCCGGCAGCACCATCGTCTCGACGTAGGTGACCATGATGGCCATGCCGGCCAGAATGAGCAGGACCGTCCAGGCGTACCGCTCGTCGAACGTGCGCGGCGCGGCCGCGGTGGGCGCGCTCACGCGACGCCTCCCGGGCCCGGGTCCGCGGCGTCGAGGCGCTGGCCCATCTCCCGGAAGACCCGGACCGCGGTCGCGAGGTCCTCGCGCGGCAGGTCCTCGGCGACGTCCGTCATCATCCGGGCCATCCGGCCCCACACCCGGGCCTCGACCCGGCGACCTTTCGGGGTGAGCGAGAGCTCGACCGCGCGGTGGTCGCGCTCGGATCGGTGCCGCGTGACGAGCCCGGCCGCCTCGAGCTGGTCGATGTTCGCGCAGACGGTCGGCGCGGAGACGAACAGGTGCCGGGCGACCTCGCTGAGCGATGTCGACCGCAGGCTCGAGACCAGGTGGAGCGCCCAGAACTGGCCCATCGAGATCCCTTCGGCATCGAGGGTCGGGTGGATCCGGTGCAGCACCGAGCGCATCACCTCGTGGACGGAGCTGACGAGTTCCTCGGCTCCGGCGGAGGTGCGCGGAGCGAGGGCAGCGGAGGCGACCATGAGGACTCCTTACTATTAGGTCCTCGAATAATTAGGAGATATAACGATTCCGTGGCCTACGCCAAGGCATAGCGCGCCAGCTCCACCAGGTCCTCGAGGCGCGGGCGCGAGTCGGTGGGCACGGGGAGGTCGCCCCACGCGGCGACGATCGCGCCGGAGGGAAACGCGGCGTCCCGGCCCGCGTCCTCGGCGCCGAGCGCACTCGCCGCCCCCCGCCGGTCGATCTCGAGGAGCACGACGAGCGCACCGACCGGGCCGGAGTCGACCGCGATCCCGACCCGGCGCCCCGTCCCCCACTCCTCGACCCGGGCGTCCTCGTCGTTCAGGTGCGCGATGCGGGCCCGGCGACCCCCCGGTCGC
>JBAWFC010000048.1:0-5866 GCA_049591535.1 Thermoplasmata archaeon
ACGTCTACTCGAACGTGATGCTCGCGCTCCCGCTCGACTTGAGCATCGGGATCGCCATCGCGGGCAGCGCGCTCCTGCTCGGAGGGGCCCTCGGCCTGATCGCCGGGTTCTACGACACGCCGGGCACTCTCTCGGGCGCCTCGTCCGTGACGATCATGCGGGTCACCGACATCTTCCTCTCGTTCCCGAGCCTGATCCTCGCCCTCGCGATCACCCGCGCGCTGGGACTCGGGGTCGTGAACGTTGCGATCGCCATCAGCATCACCTGGTGGCCGTACTACGTGCGGCTGGTGCGCGGAGAGGTCCTTGCCGTCAAGCACCTGCCGTACGTGATGGCCGCCCGGGCGGCGGGCGTCAAGGAGGGACGGATCCTCCTCCGCCATGTCCTTCGGAACGTCCTCGAACCGGTGGTCGTCTACTTCACGCTCGACATCGGGACGGTCCTCGTCACGTACTCGACGATCGGGTTCATCGGCGTGGCGAGCCGCTACCCCGGCCCGCAGCCCGAGTGGGGTGCGATGCTCGCGTTCTACCAGAGCTCGGCGCCGATCAACGCGTACCCGTGGCTGGTGCTCGCTCCGGGCGCGGCGATCTTCGTGACGGTCCTCGCGTTCAGCCTGCTCGGGGACGGCCTGCGGGACATCCTGGACCCGCGGACCCGTCGGGCGTTCGTCCGAGGTTCGGCCCCGGAGCCCCCGGCCGAGCGGTCGACGCTCGAGGCGTCCGCGCCGGAGCCGGTCCCGACCGGCCCCCTCGCGTCGATCGACGGGGGGTCGGGAGTATGACCGAACCCGTGCTCGTCGTCGACAACCTGTCGGTGACGTACACGGTCGGCGCCGGCACCTTCTACGCGGTCTCCGACATCTCCCTCGAGATCGAGCCCGGACGCGTCGTCGGGATCGTCGGGGAGACCGGGTGCGGCAAGAGCACTCTCGCCAAGGCGATCCCGCGTCTCCTCCCCGAGCCTCCGGCGAGCATCGGCGGGGGAACGATCGTCTTCCGGGGGACCGACCTCGTGAAGGTCTCGAAGCGCCAGCTCCCGATGGTCCGAGGTACCGGGATCGGGATGATCTTCCAGGAACCGCTCAACTCGCTGAACCCGGCCTACCGGGTCTTCGACCAGATCGCGGAGTCGATCCGGATCCGCCACTACCGCGACATGGGATGGGTCAAGACGTTCCAGGGCGGCCCGACACCGTTCGATTACTCGAAGCCCCAGAACACGACGACGGTCGCCGGCTCGCTCACCAAGTCGATCGTTCCGAGCGGGGCGGCGGAGGAGGCCGTCCGCGACCGCCTCCAGGGCCGGTCCCAGTTCCGGGAGGAGGTGCTGGGGTACCTCCGGCTCGTCCGGATCAACGACCCGGAAACGATCCTGAACCTCTATCCGCACGAACTCTCGGGCGGCATGCGGCAGCGGATCATGATCGCGATGGCGCTGAGCGAGAAGCCGGCACTCCTCATCGCCGACGAACCGACGAGCGCGCTCGACGTGACGATCCAGGCGCAGGTGCTCACGCTGATGAAGGAGTTGATCGACGAGGTCCAGGCCGCGATCCTGTTCATCAGCCACGACCTCGGGGTGATCGCCGAGACCGCGGACGAGGTCGGGGTGATGTACGCCGGGCGGATCGTCGAGTACGGTCCCGTCGCCGAGGTGTTCCAGAACCCGCGGCACCCGTACACCAAGGCGTTGCTCCGGGCGGCCCCGGCGCACTACAAGTCGGACGGGCCGCTCAGTTCGATCGCCGGGTCGGTGCCGAACCTCTCGCGACCCCCGCCCGGATGCCGCTTCCACCCGCGCTGCCCCCTGGCCCGGGACGTCTGCCGGGGCACGGCTCCCCCGCTCGCGCCGGTCGACCCGAACGCTCCCGCCGACTCCCGCCACATCCACCGCAGCGCCTGCTACTTCTCCTCGGAGGTGCCCGGTCTCCCGTGAACGCCTCCGCTTCGCTGCTCGAGACCGAGGGGCTCGAGAAGTTCTTCCCGCTGACCCGGAGCCTGACCGACGTGGTCCGACGGGGCGCGCAGCGGTCGGTGCATGCGGTCGACGGAGTTTCCCTCACGGTGGGCCACGGCGAGGCGCTCGGTCTCATCGGGGAGTCCGGCTCGGGCAAGACGACCTACGGCTGGCTGATCTCGCGGCTGCACGAACCGACCGGCGGGACGATCCGATTCGACGGTGACGAGATCACGCACCTCTCGGGCACCGCGCTCCGGATGTGGCGGAGGAACGTCCAGATCGTCTTCCAGGACCCCGTCGGGTCGCTCGACCCGCGCCTGAGGGTGTGGCAGATCGTCGGGGAGCCGATCCGCGCCCAGGAGGGCCTCCGCAAGGCGGCCGTACGGTCCCGAGTCCAGGAGCTGCTGCCGAGCGTCGGCCTCCCGCCGGACTGCCTCGACCAGTACCCCCACGAGTTCTCGGGAGGCGGCCGGCAACGGCTCTCGCTCGCCCGGGCGCTCTCGGTGAGCCCACGGCTCATCGTGCTGGACGAGCCGACGAGCGCGCTCGACGTCGCCGTCCAGGCCCAGATCCTGAACCGCCTCGTCGACCTCCAGCGCAGCCGGAGCCTCTCTTACGTGCTCATCACGCACAACGTCGCGGCGGTGCGGTACGTCGCGGACCGGGTGGCGGTGATGTACCTCGGCCGGCTGGTCGAGGTCGGCGCGGTCCGCGAACTCCTGGAGCACCCGGTCCACCCGTACACGAAAGCGCTCCTCGCCGCGGTACCGGTCCCCGACGCGAGCCGGCGTCGGACGCGCTTCCGCATCGGGGGCGACATTCCCTCGCTCGTCGACCCGAAGCCCGGCTGCCGGTTCGCGGCACGCTGCCCGTTCGTGATCGACCGGTGTCGCGTTGAAGACCCGCCGCTCGAGCGGGTCACCGGGCTCGGTGACCGCCTCGTCGCCTGCCACCGGGCAGAGGAGGTCCGGGACATCGCGCCCGAGACCCTCCTCTCAACGGGTCCGGATCCCGTGCCCCCGTTGCCGGCCGCCGCTCCCTGACCGGGAGGCGGAGGGGCCTGCGCTCCCCCGCTACGTCAACCACTGGGTGTTGAAACCGATGGAGAACGGCTCGGCGCTCGCCATCGGGTTCTCTACGAACCCGCGGAGGTTCGACGAGTACACCGAGAACGACGTCGGGACGACGAGCCAGATCTCGCTGTAGTTGTCGTACATCGTCTGGGTCATGAAGGTGTAGGTGGCGTTCAGCGCTCCCGGGTCGGACTCGCTCGCGGCGTTGTACGTCGCGTTGTCGACGAGCGGGTTGTCGTAGCCCGCCATGCAGAGGTTCGCGCTCCCCGTGCTCACCGCGTCGTTCTGGGTCCAGTCGTCCGGCGAGATGTAATCGGAGGTGTAGAACTCCTGTCCCATGTAGAACGGTCCACCGTTCGCGTTCGTTGCCGAGACGCACTGTCCGTTCTGGTCGACGCCCTGCTCCTCGTAGAGCTGGTCGAGGCTGACCCCGACCGGGTTGATCGTGATCCCGATCGCGGCGAGGTCCGATTCCAGGAACTGCGCCGTATCGGCCCAATCGGCCCCGCTGTTGAGGTACATGTAATTGATGACCGTGTTCTTGCACGCGCCCCCCGCGCACGGGGACGCGGCGATCTCCGACTGGGCGAGCGAGAGGTCGTAGTTGTAGTACGGTTCCTTCGCGGTGACGTTGTTGTTGTAGGGGTAGGCCGGGGGAACGGGGCCGACCCATTGGGAGGCATACCCACCGAAGGCCTGCGTGATGATCTGCTGGTAGTTGATCGCGTGGGTGATCGCCTCGCGCACGGAGAGGTTGTTGAACGGGTAGACGCTCTGGTTCAGGAAGATCCACCACGAGCCGCTCGTCGCGCCGTAGATGATGGGGAGCGACTGCACGACGACGTTCGAGTGGCCCTGGAGTTGGGCGATCGTCGACGGACCGACGTAGGCGAACGATGCCCCCTGGACCTGTCCGCTGATGAGGTCGTTCGTCGTGATGTCGATCGTGTCCTGGAAGATGATCTCGACCGACGTGTTGGCCGGTTGGATGTTGACATTCCACGGCTCGGACGTTGCCGCGGCCGTGGCCCAATAGTTCTTCACCGGCTGGAGCGTGTACCCGCCGCCACCGACCCCGTTGTAGCCGTTCAGCGTGTACGGTCCCGTACCGAGAGTGTTCGTGGCGAGGTAGTTGTTGACCTGCCCTTCCTGGATCCCACCGTGGGCGTCGACCCAGCTGGGGTCGACCGCGTAGGAGTTGGGGGCGGAGATCGAGGCGAGGAGGTAGGTGTAGTTCGAGAAGCCGAGATAGCCGTAACCCGGGTTCAGGGAGATCGATTCGTTGTTGATGACCTGGAACGACTGGTTCGGTAGCTCCATCTGGGAGATCTCGCTCGCCGTCGGGCTCGAAAAGCTCCAGGAGTTCAGGTCCTCCACGAGCGTGGCGTTCGCGGCCGAGTCGTTCGCCATCGGAGAGCTGTAGTTCAGGGGGTTCGACGGGTTGAAGTTGGTCGAGTAGAAGTTCTGCTCCAGGATGAACTGGGGTCCCTGCTCGAGCAGCAGGCTCCGGTACAGGCTGTACCACTGGACGAAGGCGTTGTACGGGTCCCCGTTCGAGAAGACCACGCCCGGTCGCAGCTCAAAGGTGTAGACCGAGAGGTTCGTGTACGGGTTCATCGTGACCGTCCCGTTGGTCGTGGCGAGGACGCCCGAGAAGCTCGTCACGCTCGAGCCGTTGTAGTTCACGAGCCCCTGGTAGACCTGCTGGACGGCGGCCCACCCCGGCGTCGAGAACGTGACGGCCGGGTCGAGCGAGTCCGGGATCTCCGCCTGGTCGACGCAGATGTAGGCCTTCTGATTCGGTCCGCAATTCGAGGTCGTGGAATGTTCGAGCGCGAAGTACGCTCCGACCCCGGCAACGACCAGCACGACGACGATGACGACCACGATGATGTTCCGGTTCCGAGGCTTCATAGAACAGGCCCCACGGAGGGTCGGGCGCGGGACCGACTCCCCCCTTGATAAGGTATGCCATGGGGGGGATGGGAACGACTGTGCCGCCCCGTGACGGCAGCCTATTTAGCCGGGCCGGACTCGAGGGGCCGCGGTGCCCGTATGGTCTCGAAGATGCTCATCGGAGGGGAGTGGGTGGCGGCCACCGGCGAGGCGACGACACCGGTCGTCAGCCCGTTCGACGGGGCGCGGCTCGACGAGGTCGCGCGGGGATCCCGGGAGGACGCGCGCCGGGCGATCGACGCGGCCCGTACGGCGTTCGACAAGGGCCCCTGGCCCCGACTCCCGCCCCGGATGCGCGGCGAGGTGTTCCTCAAGGTCGCCCAGATCCTCACTCAACGCCTTCCCGAGCTCGCGGCGCTCGAGAGCCGCAACCAGGGAAAGACGATCAAGCAGGCTGCCGATGGCGACCTGCCGTTCTCCGTCGACAACCTGATCTTCTACGCGGGCGCCGGTCGCACGCTCGACGCGAAGAGCCCCGGCGAGTTCACGGGGGACGGCACGACGATCTTTCGCCGCGAGCCGGTGGGAGTCGTGGCGTCGATCACTCCCTGGAACTATCCGTTCATGATGGCGGTCTGGAAGATCGGACCCGCGCTGATCACCGGCAACACCGTCGTCCTGAAGCCGGCGAGCTGGACGCCGCTCACGACCCTCGAGCTCGGTCGCGCCTTCCAGGAGGCGGGCCTTCCGCCGGGTGCCCTCAACGTCGTCACCGGCCCCGGGGAAGAGGTCGGTGACGAACTCTCGCGCAACCCGAAGGTCGACCTCGTCTCCCTGACGGGGGACACCGCGACCGGCCGGAAGATCATGGAGGCCGCGAGCCACACGGTGAAGCGGGTCCAGCTCGAGCTCGGTGGGAAGGCGCCGTTCGTGG
>JBAWFC010000049.1:0-18467 GCA_049591535.1 Thermoplasmata archaeon
GCCCACGCCCCGCCCCGAGAGGGGCCGGTTCGACCCGCTGCCCGAGTGGGCGGGGCCGACGACGCGACTCGTGCACGGGGCCCGGCGGCCGGACTGGAACGCCGGGGCGGTCGTCCCCCCGATCTACCAGACGAGCACGTTCCACTTTCCGGCCGAACACTCCGAAGGCGCGGAACGCGGCGGCACGTACCTCTACAGTCGCATGGAGAACCCGACGGTCGAGGTGCCCACCGAACTGATCCGGCAGCTCGAGGGCGGCGAGGCCGCGCGCCTCTTCGCCTCCGGCATGGGCGCGATCACCGCGACCGTGCTCTCTCTCGTGAACCCCGGCGACGAGGTAGTCGCGGTGGGCGGCCTCTACGGCGGGACCACCGACCTGCTCACGGAGCTGCTTCCCCGGTTCGGCGTACGGAGCCGTTCGCTGACCGAGACGCCGACGCCGGATCCGGAGGGTGCCCTCGGGACGGAGTCCCGACTGGTCGTACTCGAGAGCCCGACGAACCCCCTGCTTCACGTGCAGGACATCGCACGCTGGGCGTCCGAGTGCGACCGGGCCGGAGCGCTGCTGCTCGTGGACAACACCTTCGCCTCGCCGATCAACCAGCGCCCGCTGGCGCTCGGGGCCGACCTGGTCGTCCACAGCGGCACCAAGTATCTCGGAGGTCACTCGGACCTATTGGCCGGGGCGCTCGTCGGCGCCCGACGATTGGTCGACCGCGTGGACGCGAAGCGGTACTTCGGGGCGCCGCTCGACCCGTTCGCCGCGTACCTGCTCGGTCGCAGCCTGAAGACGCTCGCGCTGCGCGTCGCTCGGCAGAACGAGAACGGGGCGCGCGTCGCTGCGGCGGCGGCCTCCCATCCGGCGGTGGCCCGCGTGCACTACCCCGGGCGGGCGAGCCCCGAAGAGGAATCGGTCGCGGCCCGACAGATGCGCGGACGGGGCGGAGTCGTATCGCTCTCACTGCGGGGCGGGGAGTCGGCGGTCGACCGTTTCCTGCGCGCCCTGCGGTTCGTCCACGTCGCGGCGAGCCTCGGCGGGGTGGAGAGCCTCGCGAGCGTGCCGCGCCTCACCTCGCACCGCAACGCGCCGCGCGCGGAGCTGCTCGCGGCGGGGATCGACGACGGTCTCGTCCGCATCGCGTTCGGGATCGAGGACACGGAGGACCTCGTTCGTGACGTCCTCGAGTCGCTGGACGCCGTCGAGCGGCCGGCGAGGGCGCCACCATTATAGCCCGACTCCTTTCGTCGATTCGTTCGCGCCACTGTAGCTCAGTAGGCAGAGCAGCTGATTCGTAATCAGCAGGTCGGGGGTTCAAATCCCTCCAGTGGCTGCATCCGTGCGCGTCCGAGCGACCCGTCGGTCCGCCGCGGTGATCTGCGAGCCCGCGCGGCCCTCCCCGAGGTGGGCAGAGCGGCCCCGCGCCGCGCCCGTTCCCGGTTCCCTTCCCTACTTCTTGGGGAAGTGCGAGATCTCCCAGAGATTCCCTTCGGGGTCCTCGAAGTACGCGATCCGTTGGCCCCACGGTTGCGTCGTCGGGGGCTTCACGAAGTGGACGCCCTTCGCCTTCAACTCCTCGTACTCGCGGTCGACATCGTCCAGGAAGATGGCGAAGTAGGTCCGGTGGATGGTCTCCTCGCGTGGGCGGACCTGTTCTTCCGAGATCAGCCGGGCGACGGCGTCCATCGAGATCAGTGCAAGGATCAACCCGCCCGCACCCCCGATCCGGAGGTAGGCGTCTTCGTCATGCATCTCGAGCAGGGCGAACCCGACCTGGTCACGGTAGAATGCCGCGCACTTCGGGACGTCACGCACCGGGAGGACGACGGCGTTCACGTGATCGATCATCGCGAGGGATTCCTCCACGGGCGCTTCGGTCGTAGAAACACGAACTCCCGACGGCCGGAAGACGGATGACGTGGACGGAGCCGTGCGAGACACCGCGCACGTGGGTCGGACGTCGTCGGCGGGATCCACCGGAAGCCCCTGCCACCTCGGATCGAGCGAGGGGCTCCCCACGGCTGCGGCGGCAGGTATTCAAAGTCCGGGTGGCCCTGAATAGTGTCGGCGAACCGTCGTGGCGAGCCCGTTGTACCGCCGACCACCGCGCCCGCCCGGCATCTACCGGGCGGCTCGCGCCTTGCGCCGCGCCTCCGTCGTCGCGCTGGTCCTCGTCCTCGTCTACGTCGGGATCGTGGCGTACTCCGCGGTCCAGATCGTCCGATCCGCGCCTCGAGTAGGGCCGGTCACCACAGCGTTCGAGTCGAACGGCACGATCGGGATCACGACCGCTTTCCTGCTCTCGAATCCCGGCTTCTTTTCGATCCAGCAGTTCGCCCTCCACTTCCGCATCCTCAACGGGTCGGGAGACCTCGTGGTCGCCTCGACCGTCGGGCCGAAGCCGATCGCTGCGTCGTCGCAGCAGTCACTGCCGGTCGCCCTCTTCCTCCCGCTCGCCGGGCAGGGAGCGTCGCTCCTGACCCAGAACCAGTACCTCGATTGGGAGGTGTGGGGGAACGCGAGCTACGGCTACTTGTTCACCGTCTCCGTCAACGTCTCGACCGAGAGGTCGTGGGGCGCCCCGTTCGCCAACCTCTCCGTCTCCGTCGGTGCCCCGATGATGGTCGGGGGGATGGAGATGGTACCGGTGACCCTGAGCTTCTCGAACGATGCGACGTTCGCGGACACGGGAGACCTCAACGTCGAGATCGTGAGCCCCTCCGGCGCGAACTGCGCCCAGGGCGGGTTCCCGCTCAACGTTCCCGCGAACACGCCGTATTCCCAGACCCAGAACGTGGGGGCCGCGTCCGGTTGCAACCCGTCGGGCGGGCACGTAAGCTCCGAGTACGTCGGGAGCGGGTTCGCCCTCCCGCTCCCGCCGGAGTCGATCCCGTGAGCGCCTCCGCCGCATCGGCGTCGCCCGCGGCCGCCCCGGCGCCCGGCTATCTCCTACCCTCCCTGGGCTGGCGCATCCTCGGCGGGGCCCTTCGCCTCGTGCCGCTCGTGGTGTTCCTGATCGGTCTCCCCGTGGCGGCCCTGACCTTCCTCCAGTCGAACGGCATCTCGCTTCCGGTCCCGATCCTGACGGTCGAGGTCGCGGGGATCGCCATCACGGCGCTCATCGTCGCCCGGTACATCCTGAAGCCGACGGTCGCCTTCGGCCCGTTGTCGATCGCGACCTCCGCCGTGACCCTCCTCTACCTGTGGGTGATCTTCGTCGACGCCACGTACCACCTCGCGATTCCGAACGCGGACGTGGGTCTCGCCATCGGATACGGGAGCCTCATTCTGCTCCTCATGGTCGGGCCGGCGCTCGCGCTCACCGCCGGAATCCTGACGACGATCGAGGACGCTCGCTCGCCCAAGGAGCGGCTGCCGTTCGACTTTCCGCCGTGAGGGGCGGGGGTTCACGCCCCCTGTACGGTCGCCTCGACGATGCGCACCGGTGTCTTCGGGCGGTCGCTCCCGTCCCGCGGGACGGCCGCGATCTTGTCCACCACGTCCTGGCCTCCGCGGACGCGCCCGAACACGGCGTGCTTTCCGTCCAGCCAGGAGGTCTTCGCCAGCGTGATGAAGAACTGGCTGCCCCCGGTGTTCGGACCCGCGTTCGCCATCGAAAGGACCCCGGGTCCGTCGTGTCGGAGGGTCGGCTCGAACTCGTCCTTGATCGTGTAGCCGGGTCCCCCCGTGCCGTCGCCCTTCGGGTCGCCTCCCTGGATCATGAACCCGGGGATGACCCGATGGAACAGCACTCCGTTGTAGAATCCTTTCTTCACGAGCGAAACGAAGTTCTCGACCGTCTTCGGGGCGCGGTCGCGGAACAGTTCGATGCGGATGTCGCCGAGGGTCGTGCGCAGGGTGGCGGTGGGGTTTGCCATGCCGAACCGACTCCCCCGAGGGCTAAAAGGCGCACGCCGCCCCCGACGCGGGGGAGGGAAGCGCCGACGCCGGCGCCCGTGTCCGGGGCCTTAAGTGGCCGCCACCGCTATTCCACCGGAACGGCGGACGAACCGCCCGGGGTTCGGCGATGAACCGTTCGATCGTCCTGGTGGGGGTGGCGATCCTCCTCGCCGGATTCGCCCTCATCGCGTTCCCGATCGCCGTCACCGGCCACGAGCAGTTCGACCTCGAACAGGAGATGGGGATCTACTTCCTCCCTCCGGCGTTCGCGGTGCTGCTCGTGGGTTCGATCTCCGACGACCCCCGCGTCACCACGGTCGGCGGCACGTTCGGTAACCCGGACGCGGCCACGGCCCGGGGCGGGGTGGCCCGGCCGCCCCCCACGACGGGCCATGGGCTCCAGTACAACCCCCGGGAGCCGGTGCGGTGCCGCTACTGCGGTTCGCTCGTCGCGTTCGACCTCGCCCAGTGCCCCCGGTGCGCACGGGCTCGCGAGTGCCGGACCTGCAGCCGGCCGCTGGGAGTCGTCCTCGACCGGGCGACCTGCCCGTTGTGCGCCCGAGCGGAAGCGCTTTGCAACTGTCCCCACCTGCCGTCCCGACCCGCGACGAGCACCGCCGGCTCCCGTCGCGTCTAGGAGGTCGTATGGACGACACCCAGCTCCCGCGCGGAGTGACGACCCTCGACGGGCAGGGGGTCCACGTGCACTTCGACGGCGCGTGCCAGCCTCCGAAGGGTCCGGGCGTCGCCACCTTTGGATTCACCGTCGAGGGGGAAGGACTCGATTTCGAGGACTGCGGGCTCGCGACCCGGCCGTACTCGGAGCGGTCGACCAACAATGTGGCGGAGTACGTTGCGGCGATCCGGGCGTTGGAATGGCTCCGGGAGCAGGGGTACCACGGGACGGTCATCGTCTCGGGCGACAGCCAGCTCGTGATCCGCCAGATGCTCGGGGAGTACCGGGTCCTGACCGAGCACCTGCAGGCGTACCATGACCGTCTCGCCCAACTCGCGGCGGGGTTCTCCACGGTCCAGTGGGTCTGGATCCCCCGCGCGCAGAACGGGCGCGCGGACGCGCTCTCGAAGGTCGCGTTGGAGGAGGCACGGCCCGTGGCACGCCGATGGGGTGGGAAGGATGTCGGCGAACGCCCCGTCGACGAGGGAGACACCGAGGGTAAGCCCGAGGCCTAGCCCCAGCGGACCGTGTAGACGAGGGTTCGACCCTCGACCGCCGCTCGCGCCCGGGCCGAGTCAACGTAGGTTGCGAACGCCGCGGCCGCCTCGGGGGAGAGCTTCGGTCGGACGCCGTAGCCGCGCGGGGTCGCTTGCCCAAGGAAGACTCGGGGGGGCGCCGGAGGGGCGGTCGACACCGGGTCGACGGTCGGCAGCTTCGGTAGGGGGGAGCTCATTCGCCCTCGCCCTCGTAGGGGTAGAACGGGAAGCCGTTCCGGTCGTACCGCGTCCCGAGGCACGGAATCACCGCGAGCGGGTACCTCGCTCCGTCGTCGCCCCAGCTTCCCAGCGGAAGCGCCGCAAGTATCCCCCGAGAATCGGACGCGTCCGACACGGTCCCTCTACGAGTGTCAGACGCACGTCATACATAAATCCCCGACCTCCAGCGGAAGCCGGGGGGTTCCGCCCGGGCTCACCTCACGGGATCGTGGCGGACAGAGCGCTGACCGGACTGCTCACGGAGGGGAGACGGCCGGCCCTTCGCGCCACCCTTCTTATGGAGGGGCGCGCTGGCGCGTCGCCGGTATCGTCGTGAGCGGGGCAGTCTCCTCGGGAGTGGGCGCGTTCCTCCACCGGGCCGAGTCGGTCCTGCTCGATCTCTCCATCGAGGCCCAGGAGGCCGATTGGGTCTATGCAACGTACATCAACCCGGACAGCGAAGCCGTGGCGGCCAAGGCCAACGCGCGGTTGATCGGGGCGACGGTCGAGCTAGCCAAGGAGTCGACCCGGTTCCCGGCGGACCGCTCCTCCCCGGAAGAGGCGCGAAAGACCAAACTACTGCGACTCGCGCTTCCTCTGGTCGCCCCATCCGACCCCCTGGAGGCCCAGGAGCTGACTCGGCTCGTGGCGACGATGCAAGGGGCGTACGCGCGGGGACGGCACGCCCTCCAGGGTACCACCGAACCGATGGATCTTCAGGGCCTCTCGCGGGTGCTCTCCGAGAGCGGAGACCCGGCGGTCCTCGAGGATGCGTGGGCCGGCTGGCATCGGGTCGGCCGGAGCCTGCGTACGCCGTTCACGCGGTACGTCGACCTCGCGAACCGGGGGGCCCGGGAACTGGGGTTCGACGACATGGGTGCCATGTGGCGCTCGAAGTACGACGCGCCGCCCGACGAATTCCAGCAGGAGGTCGAACGACTCTGGCAGGAGGTTCAACCGCTCTACCGGTCCCTGCACTCCTATGTCCGCCGTCGCCTCCGGGAGACGTACGGGGAGACGAACCTGCCGGCCGAGGGACCGATCCCGGCGCACCTCCTCGGGAACATGTGGGCCCAGTCCTGGGACGGGGTCTACCGCCTCCTCGCCCCGGCGGGCGAAGTCGCCGGCTACGACCTGACCAAGGAGCTGGTCGGCCGCGGGACCAGCGCCGAGCAGATCGTTCGGTACGCGGAGCAGTTCTTCGTCTCCCTCGGGCTCGAACCGTTGCCGGCGTCGTTCTGGGAACGGTCGATGCTGACCCGACCCAGGGACCGGGAGGTCGTCTGCCACGCCAGCGCCTGGGACGTCGACTTCGTCGACGACCTGCGGATCAAGATGTGCATCGAGATCACGGGCGAGGATTTCCAGACGGTCCACCACGAGCTCGGCCACAACTACTACCAGCGTGCGTACGCACGGCAACCGTTCCTCTTCCGCGACAGCGCGCACGACGGGTTCCACGAAGCGGTCGGTGACACGATCGCCCTGTCCGTCACGCCGGAATACCTCGCACGGCTCGGACTCGGCGACGCGACCGGCGGCCCGTCGAACGATATCGGGTTCCTGCTCCACCGCGCGTTAGAGAAGGTCGCGTTCCTGCCGTTCGGGTTGGTCGTCGACCGGTGGCGCTGGCGCGTGTTCTCCGGGGAGGTCGGACCGGCGGACTACAATCGGACCTGGTGGGAGATGCGAACCCAGTACCAGGGAGTGGCGCCGCCTTCCGACCGGGGGGAGGAGGAGTTCGACCCGGGCGCGAAGTACCACGTCTCCGCGAACGTCCCGTACATGCGATACTTCCTCGCCGACATCCTGCAGTTCCAGTTCCACCGCGCGCTCGTGAAGGAGTCGGGGGCATCGGGCCCCCTGCACCGCGCGTCGATCTACGGCTCGCGGGAGGCCGGCACCCGGCTCCGCGCGATGCTCGAGCTCGGGCAGAGCCGAGAATGGCCCGATGCGCTCGAGGTGCTGACCGGCGACCGACGCATGGACGCCGCCGGTTTGCTGGAGTACTTCGCACCCCTCCGGCAGTGGCTGGACGAGCAGAACCGCGGGCAACCGACCGGCTGGTAACCGCTCACGGCGCGGGGGGACGGCGGAGTCGCTCCGGGCCCGTCGCCGGACTTCCCCGACCCCCGCCGACGGGTGCGAACCCGGGCGGGCGCCCGAGCGTACCGCCGTCCGCCGTGAGGACGGGGGTCCCTCCGCTGCCGGCCTTGCGTTCCACGACATGCCGCCCGGGGCCGAGAGCCGGCACCCCGATCGCGCGGTGAAAGGGGGTGCTCCGCGCGCGCGACCGACTGGGGAGGACCGGCGCGCGACCACGCTCATATGGGGCATGCGGAATGTCCCGGCCGGAGGCGCCATGCTGCTGCACCAGGGAGAGAGCCGGCTCCGCAGCGCCTACGCGGTGATCGAGGGGATCACCCCGTCGGCCGCCAACGGCCCGGGGGTGCTCTACCTGACCACCCACCGCCTCACCTTCGAATCCTCGGTCTCCCGCGGGATGGTCCGGGGCCTGGTCCACGGCAAGGAGACGGTGACCGTGTTGGACGCGTCGCTCTTGCAGGTCCGCAACGTATCGATCCGACGGGGTCGCGTCGGCCGCGATCGCCTCCAGGTTGAGCTGACGAGGGGGCGACCGTCCTTTGACGTCCTCGACCCGGACGCTTGGCGCGCGGCGATCGCGCTCGCGAAGCAGTCGATGCCGCCGGTGTATCCCGGAGGCACCTATGTGACCCACACGATCGAGCGACAGGTCGTGAAGGTCCGTTGCCGCTACTGCGGCACGCTCGGGAACGAGGGGGACGTCCGCTGTCCCGCCTGCGGGGCGCCGCTGTAGCGGGGCCGGCGCCTCAGAACGGGAGTTCGCGGAAGAGGGCGTCGAAGCCGGAGCGTGCGAGAAAGTACGCCACGCCGCCCACGACGAGTGCGAAACACGTCGACGCCACCGCCAGGCCGAGGTTGGACGCGGTCGGGTCGGCCACCACGAACCCCCCCGGGATCGCGATGGCTGCGAGAAGGGCGACGCCGGAGGCGGTGGCCGCGATCATCGCCGACGGGCGGAGGAATTGGGGGCGAGGCCGGTCTTGGAAGTCCGAAAAGCGGCTCGCGAAGACCAGGCCCCAGAACGTCAGGACCGCGGCGCAGCCGGCCGTCAGGAGCACGATGCCCGCGAGGGAAAGGAGCCCGAGGCGGGCGAACAGTCCCACTCCGAGGGACATCAGCACCGCGCCCCCGACCACGGGGAGGAGCGCCGCGGTGGCCTTCGCCCGGAACACGACCCGTCCCGAGATCGGGAATGCGTAGAGCAGCTGGAACGATCGGCGCTCCTGTCCGACCGACGTGACCGACAGGAGGAGCCCGAAGAATCCCGCGACCCACGCGAGCCACAGTATCGTACCCAGCGTCCCGAAATCGGCCCCCTCGATCAGCAGCAGGAGCACGAGCACCACCGGCACCACGAGCAGCGGAAGCATCTCGCGACGGCGCACGAACCCCCGGAGGTCCTTGGAGACGAGGGCGCTCTCTGCGCGGGAGAGTCCTACACCGGAGAGCACGACATGCCGGCCGGCGTACCGGTGCTCCTCGAGGCGTACCTCCGCGGCCACGGGCACCCAGTAGCGCATCCGCATCCGAGCGGCGAGCACCCCGAGCAGGCCGACGAAGGCGACCTGGCCGGCCGCGAAGGCGGCGGCGAAAAGGTACTGGCCCGAGATCCACTCCGAGAGAGCCCGCGAGGACCAGAAGAGCGGGATCGCGGCCGAGAGCGTAGGGAACGCGGAGAGCCGCTGGACGGCGCCGAGGAGGAAGACCGGGTTGAGGGCGAGGTCGAGGACGAGGATCACGGCGACGAGTACGATGGCACGGAGGAGGAAGGTCGCGGGGCCGCGTCGTCCCGACCCGACCGCGCTCGCGCGGTTCGATGCCGAGCGCACCATCTCGACCAGGAGCGCCCCCTCCACGAGCGCGAGCAGTGTGAGAACGGCCGCCAGCGCGAAGGTGACCAGTGTCCCCTCGACGACCGCGAACGCGAGGAGCGCCCCGAGCAGCAACGCGACCGCCGGCGAGTAGGTGTAGGCGATGGCACCGGAGGACGACGCGACGTACTCTCCGGGAGTGATCGGCAGCCAGTTCACCGAGTCGCTCCCCGAGAACTTCGCGGTCGAGGTCAACTCGAACATCGTGCCGGCGATGACCACGATCCCGACGGCCGCGATCGGGAGGAACGGGATGACCCCGCTCACCGCGGCGAGCAGGGTCCCGGACCCCGGCGGGAGGCCCCGCACGACGCCCCACGTGAGGGCGAACACGACGAGGAAGAGCGCGACGTCGGCCTCGGCGATGACCTCGGGTCGGCCGAGCCAGCTCCGGGGATCCGAGGTGCTGCGCCCGGACCTCAGCTGGGAGGAAACGAGGACCCCGGCGAGCCGTCGGACCTTGTGCAGATCCACGGCCCGCCCCTAACGCTCCAGCGCCGCGACGACGTCTCCGAGGTCCCCGGTTCCGGTGAGGTTGAGGAACACTTCCTCCAGTCCCGAGCCCGCGAGACCGGCGCGATCCCGGAGGGCGTCGACGGTCCCCGACGCGAGGACGGTCCCGTGATGCAGGATCACGATCCGGTCGCAGATCGCCTGCGCGATCTCGAGCACGTGCGTGCTGAACAGGATCCCGACCCCGTCCCGTGCGGCTCGGTTCCGCAGGAGGTCCTTGACGACGCGGGCCGCGCGAGGGTCGAGACCGTTCAGCGGCTCGTCGAGGACGAGGAGCTGGGGGTGGTGGAGGAGACCCGAGATCAGCGCGACCTTCTGCCGCATCCCCTGCGAATACCCGCTGATGAGGGAGTTCTCGTGGCCGGTGAGCTCGAGTCCGTCGAGGAACGGCTGGATCCGTTCCCGCCGCGACGACGGGTCGAGACCGTACATGTCGGCCACGAAGTCGAGGTACTCCGCCCCGGTAAGGAACTCGTAGACGGAGGGGGACTCGGGCACGTATCCGATCCGCTGCTTCACCCCGACGGGGTCGGCTTGGACGTCCCGACCGAACACGCGGATCGCACCGGAATCCGGCCGGACGAGACCGAGGATCGCCTTCATCGTAGTCGACTTACCCGCACCGTTGGGCCCCAGCAGGCCGACGATCTGCCCGGTGGGGACCGCGAACCGGACGTTGGAGAGCGCCCGGGTCGTGCCGTACGCCTTCGATACTCCGTCGACCTCGAGAGCGAGCGCGGCCGGTCGCTGCGGGCGGACCACCGACGGCAGGGCGTCCATCTTCCCCGCCGGATGCGAGGAACCGCTCTTTAGTCTAAGCGCCCGCGGCCGGTCAGTTGTCGGACGCCCATCGCGACGCGGCGGGGGCGTCCGGGCGGAGGAATGCGACCCCTCGCTCTGGGGACGTGGGCCGGAGAGCACCGACGGCGTGCCCGAGGAGCTCGTACGCTGCGTCCTCGGCTTCGATAAGGTCCCCCGGTCCGTCGTCGTCCGGAACGTAGACGCGGAGACTCCGGCCGTGGATCCCGAGGAGGACGTATCCCGAGCCGTCACGTCGCGCCCACGCGAGCAGGCGCTGGGAAGGCCGGTCGATGACGCCGACCCAACGAAGAGCCCCGAACCAGTGCCCCGAGAGTCGTCCGAGCACCGTCTCGGGGTCGGTTCCGAGGGGAACCTGCACGCGGGCGATCGGTCGCAGTCGGGAGGTGGCCGACGGGTCGAGGCGGGGCTCCCGACCGAGGGCGCGGTACCCCGCGGTGCTCCGCTCCACCCGGCCCTCCCGCTCGAGCCGGCGCAACGCTCGCGACAGCGATTCGGGGTGGGCCTTCAACACCCGCCGAAGGCCGCTGAACGCGATCCGTCCGTGGAGTTCCTGGAGGGTCACCAGCACCCGGTCGTCGAGTCGGGACGACCCCGCGACCAACGAACCCTCCTCCTCGGCGCCCATCCACCCGAAATCGGTCGCGCGAGATTTAACCCGTCGGTAACGCTCCCGCCACCAGATACGACCGTTCGCTCCTCGGCGGCGACGGGCGGACGCACCGTGGGGCGTCGCACCGGGGTGTGACCGGGCTCGGTCCCACCCGCTCAATATCCTCGAGCGAACGGTGAGTCCCTCGGAACGAACCACGTTCCGGAGCAACGAAAATGACCCACCACGAAGGAGAGAGCGAGAGCGGAGAACGGGAACACTACGGGCCGTGGGTATGGACGGCCTACCGTGCGTACAATGAACTGTTGCGCGAGAAGGTGAAGAAGCGATTCGATGCCCAGGAAGGACCCTGGCTCGACAAGGTCGCGGACCTCCTCGTCGAGATCGTCAACGCCCGTTGGGAAGGCGGTCGAAAGAAGGAGAAGGAACTCGAACAGCTGTTCGCGAAGCTCGGGCAGCTGCTCGAGGAGTGACCCCGATGAACGCGCCGTTGCCGCTCGAGCCCCTGCCCGCCACTCCCCCGACCGGACCCCAACCCGGACTCCCGTGGCCGTCGCGCGCGACCCCGCCGTCGTACCATTCGCGAGGGCACGATGGCGCTCACTGAGCTCGAGACGCGGATCACCTCGGCGATCGACGCGGTCGGGCCGGCCGTGGCATCGGTCGAGAGTCTGCGCCTCGTCCGCCGGAGCCGCTGGGGGAGCCCGTTCGGTTCCCCGTCGGAGGCCACGGCGGTAGTGATCGACCCCGCCGGGTTCCTCGTGACCAACCAGCACGTGGTGGAGGGCGCGGCGCAGCTGCGTGTCCGACTCTCCGACGGCCGGGAGCTCGCGGGCGACGTCGTCGGCGGCGACCCCGTAACGGACCTCGCGCTCGTCAAGGTCGAGGCGTCCGAGCTTTCGTCGGTTCGCCTCGGGCGGTCGGAGGACCTGCGCGTCGGCCAGGTCGTGCTCGCGATCGGGAATGCGCTCGGGCTCCCGGGCGGACCCACGGTCTCCACCGGGGTGGTCAGCGCTCTCGGCCGCCCGCTACCGGGCTCGGACTTCGTCTTCGAGGGGCTGATCCAGACCGACGCGGCGATCAACCCCGGCAACAGCGGCGGACCCCTGGTCGACCTCTCGGGGTCGGTGGTCGGGGTCAACACCGCGATGGTGCCGTTCGCCCAGGGGGTCGGGTTCGCGATCCCGATCCACGCGGTCGCACGGATCGCTGACGAACTGCGCAGCAAGGGACGGGTTGTCCGCCCGTGGATGGGAGTGACGGTCGCGGAGCTCCGTCCCGAGGTCGCGCTACGCTACGGCCTCGAAGTCCGCTCGGGTCTGCTCGTCGGGGAGGTCGTCGCGCGGTCCCCGGCCCACAAGGCCGGACTCAAGCCGGGCGACGTGATCACGCGAGTAGGACCGGCCGAGGTGCGAAGCGTTCGAGACCTCGTGGGCGCCCTCTCGAGCTTCCCGGTCGGTTCCGACGTAGAGATCGGGTACCGCCGGAAAGGCTCGGCGTTCGCCACGAGCGTGCCGTTGCAGGAGAGCCCCGAGGCGCTTAGCGTCGAGGGCTGAGAGGAACCCCTTCTGCTGGGGCTGCGCGCGGTGAGGCGCGGTCCCGGCATCATTTTTCTTGTGGGGAATTGTCACGAGAGCCGGTCCTCGACGGATCCGACCGGAATGCGCTTCGTCTCCGTCGGAGGGTCGGGGAAGGCCCGACGGCGATCTTCGGTGAGAGTTCCGGGCCGGTGGGCCCGTTCCCGTGCACGTCGAGAAATCTAAGTGCTAGCAGCGAGTGGGGAGACCGGGCGAAGTCATGGTCGTCGATTTCAAGATCAAGCGCAGCCCCAGCTTTCGCGTCGGCTCGATCTCGTGGAAGGGCCCCTGGAACGAGCGGCGCATCCGGTCCCAGTTCGACCGCGTATCGGCGTGGGCCCGCCAGTCCGGTCTACGGACCGGCAAGTGGATCTTCCGCGAACCCGGCGCCCGCCAGTGGGAGGTCTCGATCGAGGTCCGTGGGGCGGCGCGATCCGACGGGACGGTCCGCGTGCGGACATTCCCGGCGGCGACCGTCGCGAGCGTCGTGTTCGACCCCACACTGGTCTCACCGGCGGTCGTGTACCACGGCGTTACCGACTGGCTCCGGTGGCGCAAGAAGGACAAGACCATCCGCTCGGTCGGTTCCTACCGAGAGGTCTACGACGGGGACCCCTGGCGCGACCGCAAGGCCTGGTCGCGCACGGACGTCCAGGTCGTGGTGCGTAAGTAGGGCCCCGGCAGCCAGCACGCGAGCGGGGGCGGGCGGGCTTACGCCGGCGCGAGTCGCCGGTTGGTTCGCATGCACCCTTCGAGCGCGAGACCGGGCCCCATGATTGCCATCACGGGGGCGATGACGAGGAGATACGAAGCGTCCGGTAGAGCGATCACCAGTTCCAGGAACGGGACGATGAGGATGAGCAGCAGAATCCCGTACGCGCCGCCGCTGGCGGAGAGGGACCCGTTCCGGAACCGACTCCCCGCGAGGAAGAGGCCCAGCATGATCCCGACACCGCCGATCCAGCCGAGCAGGAACCCGACGGTGCCGGTCACGGCGCCGAGAGGTTGACCGGATTCGAGGCAGGAAAGGGCGTGGCTCGGGTGGCCCCCCGCGCAAGAGAGGAGGCCGGACGAGTTCCCGACCACGATCGCGGCGGTGATGAAGAGCAGAAGGAAACCGATCGAACCGACGATGCAGAGCACCGAAGCCGCGTAAAAGCGCGGGTCCGTCTTTCTCAGCGCAGCGAACCCTCGGCGGTAGACGAACAGAGAGAGCAACAGCAGGATCGACCCCGCGAGCACGAGGATGCTCGATACCTGCACGAGCTGGGAGTTGAGCACGAAGAACCCTCCGGGGAAGTCGGCCACGAGGAAAAGGAACAACAGCGGGATCACGATCGCCAGGAGGGCCCCTGCGAATCCGAGTCCGGCACCGAGGCCCAGCCGGCGGACTCCTTTCTCATCGTTCTCGCGTTGGGTGACGACCGGCGACGTGGTCATACGGCGACTCCGCCGGGGCGACGTCGGGCGGACTATCTAAACTGCGCCTCGGACCGGCACCGGTGACGCCCGTCAGCTCTTTTCGGTCCGGTACGCGAAATCGGCGACCGACGCGCGTAGGATCGGGAGGCGCGCGCGCAGTGCCCGCAGCAGCGGGTTGAGGTCCGCATCGGTGATGAGTCCCCACAGGTCGATGGTCATCGCGTGTCCGCGTTCCCGGTGGACCCGACGAACCACCAAATCCGCGCGGACCTTCGGATGACCCGAGATCCGCACCGAAAACTCCCGGGCGGAGGCGAACCGGCGCCACTCGGCACCCTCGAGCGCCCGCACCAGATGGCTCACCGGTTCCGCGATGCTCTTGTGCGTCGGCTCGGGAAGTGCCAGCCATCCGCCCGGCTCGATCTCCCAGTGGTCGACGCGGGCGAAGCCTCGGACCGAAAACGCGTGGAGCGCGGCGGCGCTGAGGCGAAGCAAATTCCCCTGCTCGACGACCGACCGCTCGCGCAAGAGCCGTTCGACCTGGCGGAGTACCGGGATGGTGGGTTCCCGGTACTGTTCGTGCCGGAGGTCCAGGTCGAGGCGGACGTGAGAGTACGGCCTCGAACGTCGTCGACGACCGCGGCCCGCGGCGGCGAGAGGCCAGTCGAGGATCGACACCGGGCCGGCGAGACCGGGTGCCGAGGATGGGGGGGGACCGGCCGGCGTCACACAGAGCTCCGACCGGGGGAGTCCGGTTCCCGAGTTAAGCTATTGCGGGGCGGGGCGCTGTTCGGAGGATGAACTTCTCGGACAACGGGTCCCCTCTCCCGACGACCCCGACGGACCCTCGGTGGCTCGCCTTCGTGGTCGCTATGTTCGTGGCGGGGATCGTCTTTGGCGCCCTGCTCTTCACCGGCAACTTTCCCGGGTTACCCGGCCACATCACGTCCGACGTGTCCCTCGACGGCCACGAGTACTACTCCGACTGGTACCCCGCCCCGTTCCCCTCGTTCGGTCAAAATACCACCGCTCCGTCGGAGGTGACGTTCCATAACGTCACGTTCCGGCTGTGGATCAGCGGCTGGGGGAGCCCCTATGGGAGTTATCTGCACGGCAACGGAACGGAGCTCAACGGGACCCCGGACGCATTCGTACTGGGCGGGCCGGTAAGCAACGCGAGCCGTGCGACCCTCTACCTTTCAGCGGACGCGAAATTCGCGGTGGGATGGAACGGGGGCTATCAGCTTCTCATCGACCTATTGGTCGAAGTCTGATGCGCCCCTTTTGTCCCTCCGTGTGTCGCTCCTCTTCCGCTCTCCGGCCGACCGGGGTAGGGACCCGTCGGTAGGGGCGCGGCCCCGGGGAGGCGCCCGACGAGTTATTGACGGCGAGGGGTGTCGTCCTCTCTCGTGCACTTCTTCGAGGAGGTCTACCGCGGCGCCCCGCCCTGGGACATCGGTCGCCCGCAGTCGGAATTTGTCCGGCTCGAGGAGAACGGGTCGATTCGCGGTCGCGTGCTGGACGTCGGCTGCGGCACGGGGGAGAATGCCCTGTACTACGCCCAACGGGGCCACGAGACGTGGGGAATCGACTTCGCTCCGACGGCGATCGAGAAGGCCCGGAGTAAGGCGCGGGAGCGGCACGCCGCGGTGTACTTCGAGGTAGGCAGCGCCCTCGAACTCGGCGCACTCCACCGACAGTTCGACACGATCACGGATTGCGGTCTGTTCCACACGTTCCTCGACCAGCACCGGCCCCAGTACGCCGCCAGCGTCGCGGTCGCGCTCGCCCCGGGCGGACGGTTCTTCCTTCTGTGCTTTAGTGAGCACGAACCGACCGATTGGGGCGGGCCGCGACGCGTGACCCAAGCAGAGATCCGGGCGACCTTCCGCGACGGCTGGGAGATCGACTCGATTCGGGAGGCGCGGTTCGAGACGCGCGTCGAAACGATCTCGGGCCGGGCCTGGCTCGCCGGGTTCCGGCGGACCCCGCCACGGCCCGCGTAGCCGCCCGGGTCCGCCAGACCTCGCGCCCCGATGAGACCGCCGGCCCGTCGCGCCGCGGAGACCGGGGGTCCGTTCTCGAGCGTGAACCCAACGTCCTAATACCGAGGGGACGATGTTCCCCTCGGCCGCAAGGCCGAGGAAGAGACCCATGGGCTGTGGAAAGATGAAGGTCGCCTGCGAAGACGGGTTCGAAGTCGTGACGAAGGACAAGGGCGAACTGGTTGCCCTCACGCAATGGCATGTCGACCACTCTCACCAGAAGAAGGTGACCGAGGCCGAAGTCATGGCGATGTCCAAGCATCCCTGACGTCACGCGAGCATCTCGCGACCAACCCCTTCAACCCGGCCCCGCCCTCCGCCCGTCCTGTTGTAACTTCTGTAGTCCACAATGGTTCATTTGGGTGCGAGGGGTGAACCGGTGGCCGCACTGCGGCAGAGGGAAACGACCATGGGATGCGGACGGATGAAGGTGGCCTGCGAGGACGGGTTCGAAGTTGTGACGAAGGACAAGGGCGAACTGGTCGCCCTGACGCAGTGGCATGTCGACCACTCTCACCACAAGCAGGCGACTGAGGCCGAAGTCATGGCGATGTCTACGCACCCGTAATTCGGGGGCCTCGGGCCAACCCCTTCCTCGACCCCCCGGAGCCGGCTCCCTGCTCCCGCGGTTCCGAACGTGGGTCCCGGCCCCCCGTGGCGACCGAAGTCAGTGGCGGACGATCCGGCGCCCGGAACTCGTCCGGGGGGAGAACGGATGCGCGTGGCCCCAGATGGCCCGGAAGTACGCGAGCTCCGCGCCGACGAAGTCCTTGGTATCGGTCCACACCGCGATCTGGTCGGTCGCGGTGGACCCCGACTCCGGCACAAGGAACACGAGCGCCTCCCGCTGGTCTACGATCGTCAGCCGGGCGCGCTGGGTGGCGATGGCGCGGACCTCCGAGTTCGGAAACCTACGACGGGACGCCTCAAAGCGGTGGACCAGGGCGGTGATGCGAGGGTCCGGCTCAACGATCAGGCGGAACCGTCCTCCCGATCGGAGCAGTCGCGGCAGCTCCTCGTACAGCCCGAACCCGGCGGACTCGCGCAACGCACGGGGAGTGATCATCACGAGGACCTCTCGCTCGGCGCGTCGCACCATCTCGCGCAGGTACGGGTAGATCGCCGGGGCGCCGGTGATCAGCTGGAATCGCGGAGCGCCTCCGGTCACGGCGAGGGTAAGCTCCGGCAAGCGTTCGGAGAGCTCTCGGGCCAGGGTGACGTCCTCCTCGAGCGACCGGCGACGCTCGAACAGACTGCGTTCGAAGAGGACCCGCGGCGGAAGTGCCACGTACCGACGGGGCCGCTCGGCCGTGATCTGGACCAGCCCACGAGCCCGCATGGCGTCCAACGTACGGTAGGCGAGGACGCGGTCGATCTGGGAATTGCGCGTCAGCTCGCGCGCTGTTGCGCGACCGCGTCGCAGGAGCAGGAGGTAGAGCTTGGCCTCGCGTTCCGCAAAACCGAACCGGCCCATCGCTGTGAGCAGCTCATTCCACTCCACGGTTCCGGGACCCCGCTCCGACTCGGGCACGGGAGCAGCAGGTTCCCGGGCGATAAACGGTTGTGGTGGCGGATGGCTACAACCCGATACACTTCATCCCCCTTCCCGCTGGGCCGTCCGGCGGTCACGACGCGGGGCCGCGGGAGCGGCGCGCGGGGCCGGACGCAACCTCGGTCTCGGCAGGACCAGTAGCCCTTCGTCGGGGTCACCGATCACCATCGATCGACCGTAGAGGTGCTGCCGACCGACCCAGGCGATGGTGGCCGCGTCGAGCTCGTCGTGGGTGAGCCGGGACCGTTCCGGATCTCCCCGGAGGCCGAGGCGAATCAGACCCCGTCGCAACGCACGGAGATCGGCCTGTTTTCGCGGGAGCCCGAGGAGGTCCTGCGATGCGCCGGGATACCCCTCGACCACTGCGTGCCCTTCCCCCGCCCGCTCCGCGGCGAGGCGCATCCCTCGCTCCGTGAGCATCCGCATCGGGCCGTGCGTCAGCGGAAAGAACCGAATGTGGCGACGCAGAAGCTCGCGGTCGCACTCCCTCAGACCTGCCTTCCAGCGGGTTTAGGTAGCAGGTAGATACTCGCTCGCTCCGAGGGTGGCGAGGAGTTCCTTCTGCTCCTTGGTGAGTCGGGTGCACCATTCCCGGACCGATTTCCCGGCCCCAAACCGTA
>JBAWFC010000050.1:0-7165 GCA_049591535.1 Thermoplasmata archaeon
GGGGCGGGGCGGCGCTCCCGTCAGGTCTTCGCCGCGGCGCCCCCCTCGGCCCGGAACACGAGGGAGATCGAATTCACGCAGTGGCGGGTGTTCCGTGGGGTTAAGTGCTCTCCCGCGAAGACGTGACCCAGGTGGCCCCCGCACCGAACGCAGCGGATCTCGACACGTTCGCCGTCCGGGTCCGGAATCCGCTGGACCGCTCCCACGATCTCCTGGTCGAAGCTCGGCCAACCGCATCCGGCGTCGAACTTGTCGGACGAACGATAGAGCGGGGCGCCGCACTGCTTGCAGAGGTAGGTTCCCACGCGAGTGTCGTGCTCATACTCTCCCGAGAACGGTGGCTCCGTGCCGCGGTAGAGGATGACCCGTTCCTCGGCGCGGGTCAGCTTGCGCATCGAAGTCGTGCTTTCCGTCGCCATGGACCGGTACGGGTTTCGTGCGTTATTAGCCTGCACGCGCCCCCCCAAGACGGTGGGAAACGTCGGTGGCTCCCACCCGCACGCGGGAGTCCGCGGGTCCACGTGGCAGAAAATCCCCCGGTTCGTACTCCTTGTCGGGCTGGTTACGCTCACCGCCTACCTCTCGTGGTTCGACGACGCCCCGGTCGTCGCGATATTCGACCCGACGACGGAGGCGGTGAGAAATCTCCGGTTCGCGGTCGTCGGGTATTCGAACACCGTGTACCCGTTCACTTACGTTGGCGTCGCGCTCTCCGTGGTCGGCTGCTCCCACCTGATCTATCGGGCCGAGCGTCCCGCTCGGTGGAGAGCCGTGGCGGCCCGCATCGGGCTGGGAGTCGCGAACATCGAGTCCGTCGGGATGATCAACGTCCACGAACAGGGGTTTGTCGCGGTGAACTATCTCTCCCCGCACAGCCGCCCCGACCGGACGCCTATGATCCCGACGTACTGGGGCAGCGCCGGTGCGGTCGCAGGGACGGTCACCGTCCTGACAATTCTTTCCTGGAGCCAAGTCCGCAACCGTCCCAGCGTCGTACTCTTGGCGGGGGTCTTCGCCCTCGGGTCGCTCGTCTGGTTCGCCTCCGGGTACTGGCCGCCGCCCTCGGGGAAGGCGGTCGGCTACTGGATGAACGAATGGACCCGTGCGGCCTCGCAACTGATTCTCGTGGCGGCGCTCGCTCCGAGCGATTCGGTTCGTTTCCTGGTCGACCGGGCGTACAAGGGTCGGGCGGCCGCCGCGTCGGGAGGAAAGGAGGTCCCGGCCCCGGATCCATCGGCAGCCTCTCCGTCGGCGCGAACGCCCGCGCTACTCGCACCGGACGCTCCTGGGTCGGGGCCGCGCGCGCCCGGCGGGGCGGCGGTTCGGCGAACGACCGGCGCGCCTACCGAGTGCCGGGCGACCTTCGGGCAGAGCCGAAAGGTGTCCCCTGCTCCCGAGGGGCCGACTTCCGGACCCCGAACCGTACGGGAGGTTCACCCGGACGGCGTGGCGACCGGCGGTGGCGTCGGCGCGCTGGCCGGGCGAGAGCGCAGGTAGTACGCCATGTTGAACGCAGCGCCGAGCGCGACCAGGAACATGATCCCCATCCCTACCGAATCCAGGGGGTCGTTGGGGGTGGTGCGCACGAACATCATCCCGAACACGCCGGCGAGGCCCACGGCGAGCAACAGGGCGAACGCAGGGACGATCACCCGCACCTCGCGCGTAAGGCCGGCGAAGACAAGCGCCAAGAGTGAGACGACTCCGAGGGCATAGCCGACGGCGAGATGCCCTTCGAGCGAAGGCAAGGACGTGTTCGACGTAAAGGACGAAGGGGCATAGGCGCTCGTCCAAAGACCGAGAACGTACTGAACGACCAGCAGCAGGACCGTCACCAGGATCGTGATGCGAAGGGCGAGCTGGGCGCGGGCCAGGTCGGTCATGAACGATGGAGAAAGAGCCGGTTACTTAACGATGGTCGCCGCCGGATCGTGCCTCGGGGGCGGGCCGGAGAGAAGGCCGCTCCCGGCCTACCGGCCCAGAGTGAGGCGCTTCGGACTGGGCACCGTCGGAACCCCACGCCGATCGAGGCGTGCGCCGACTAGCTTCGACCAATACGGTGAAGGTACCCGCCACGCCTTCGAGGCGCCGTCTGTCGTTATCCCGCTGTGCTTTCTACGAACTGGAGGCGCTTTGATTCAAGCGTTCCCGCACTCGGGCCACCTGTTCGGGATTCAGGATGAACCATCGAGGAGAGAATAGCCGGCGGCCCCGGATCACAAGGTGAGAGCCCACCATCTGGAGGTCCCCCCATGCGAAGCACCAACGCGCGGGACTGACCACGCCTCGACGGATCGGGATCGAGGATGTCCGACGGGCCGGCACGGTAAGTGAGACACCCTCGGGATCCATGGTCACAGAGCCCGCTCTCGGCAGGAGTTTGCTCAGAACGAAGCCCAATCCCAGCGAGACCGCGAGAAGGAGCCCCACGCCCGCCAAGAATCCAGACGGGCCCGGGGCGTCCAGGTTTACACCAGCCGCCGAGGCGAGCATCCACCATGCTCCCACACCCCCCGCCAATCCGGCGGCCATCGCGACGTACGCCCAGCCAGAGTGCTCACCGGGCAGCGTCTCCTGGACCCCCGCCCCGATCTCACGCATCACGGCCAGTCCGTCCCGCACCGCCCCGTCGAGCGCCGGGTGCTCCAGAAGTCGTCCGGGTCGTCATGCCGGCGTGATTTGCCTCCCGCGCACGGGACCATAGATTCGACTAGATTCTGGTGGCGGGGTGAACCCCCGGAGCACTCGGCCGAGTTTCGCGTCAGGTGAACAGGTCTTCGAGCGGGTTCTCCATCTCCTTCACTTCGCGAATCTGGACTCCCTTCGCCGTGAGTTCCGCCACCAACTTGGGAACCTCTTCCGGGCCGGCGAGCTCCTGCAGATAGTAATCGCCCTTCTTGGAGGAGACCGAGAGTACTCCCTCGGCCCCTTCCGCGCGGATTCCGATGATGTACTTTGCCGGCCGGAGTTCGCTGAGTAGCCCGAAGTAGCCGATCTTCCCGTCCTTGATCGCCAACACGTACTTCCCGATCTCCTTCGCCTCAAAGAGGTTGTGCGAGGAGTACAGGACGAGGTCGTCCTTGCTCAGACCGAGGACGAGGTCGCGGACCTCACGCGCCAGTTTCGGATCGAGGTTGCTGGTCGGCTCGTCCAGCAGGTAAATGCCCCTCTCCTGCAGAAAGACGCGGCCGATCGAGACCCGCTTCTTCTGACCCTGGCTCAGCTCCGAGAAGAAGCGGTTTCGGAGTTGCTCGATCCCCAGCAACCGAACGACGTGTTCGACCTCCGGTTCCCCGACACCTTCCACGGCGGCATAGAACCGGAGGGCTTCCTCCACTCGGAGGCCGTCCGGCATCCCATCAATGTGGGAAAGATACTGAAGACGAGTCCGAGCTTCGCGGTGGCCGGAGTCGATACCGTCGATCTCCACGGTGCCGGTGAGCGGCTCGAGAATGCCCGCGATGGTCCGAAATAGGGTGGTCTTGCCCGCCCCATTGGGGCCCAGCACGACGTAGATGGCCGGAACCTCGACCACAAAGGAAACGTCCTCTAGGACCCGTTTCCCGTGGTATCCCGAGCTGACCCCGCGCAGTTCGATCCGGTGCGGGCCCCCCACCCTCGAAGTTTCCGAAGAGCCCAGGAGCGGGGGAGGAACGGACATCGTTAGGCCCTCCGCTCAGAGGGGCGAGAGGAACCGCTCACGTCCCATGAGTCGCGCCGACAGCGCGAGCAGAGCCAGGACCGTCACGATGATCGCCCCGGCGGCTCCCACCGTGATGTAATAGTACTCCGAGCGCGGAGCGGTTTCGGCCACGATCAGGACCAGGATGGTAGGGGCGATCCCGAACATCGGTGCCATGCCGACCGGAGTATTGAGGCCGGTCCGGGGGCTGGACACCGACGACCAGATCATTCCGATGGTAGTAGTGAATAGCCCCCCCGCCAGCCCCATCGGCACCGTGTAGAACGCGATCGCCTTCGCCAGATCCTCGGTCAGAGGGATACCGCGAGCAGCCGCGGTTCCCAGCCCCACCAGGAGGGACACGCCGAGGATGATGGCCCCCATCGCGGCCGTCGCGATGAGTCCGTTGGCAAAGAGCGACCGCGGGCGGATCCCGTAGGCAATCAGGTACTCGAACACTCCCTTGGTCCGGTCGCTGGTGAACGTCATGAGGCCGGCCACCGAGCCCAGTGTGGCGAAGAGCGGTAGCTCCAACGGAAACGTCGTGCTGAACGCCGCCGAGTTCTTTCCGAGGACGAGAACGAGCGCGAGAATGAGCGAGATGGCGGTTCCAATCGCGATGTACCGCCAGCCGATGACGATCGTCCGTCGAATGGTCGTCCCAGTAAGCGAGGGAGTCCCCCCCGCGGGGCCGGCCGCAAGGCGGCTCGACATCGTCGGCCGCTAGCTGTGCCGCGTCTTAAGTCGGAGGTTCGTGCACCTGTGCTGGCTCCATTGACCGACGATGAGTTACCCACGGGAACGTGCGAGAGGTCCTGAGCTACGAGGTGCCGGCCCCTAGCACTCCGCTCACGGGCGGACGGCATCGGTAGGGGGCGTTTCCGGGTGTAGTGGCGGAGAAACGGCACGCCCCCCCCGCAGGACCTCACGCGGGTCCTCCTCATCCCTCGTTTGAACCCCGCCGGGGGCGGCCTGAATGATTGCCGGTAGCAGAGTTCGTCGACCGAAGTTCTCCTCCCTCGGGAAGTGTAGACGTGGACCATCTCCCACCCGACGTACGGTCCCTCGACCCTCAAAGTAGGTCATGGTCGGCACGGGCCCCTACCGCCGACTCCTCGCGGGGCGCAGGGTGAGCGAGATCATGGCGGGGGAGTACCTCCGATCGGTCTCGTTCGCGGCCATCAGCGTCCCGGAGAACGCGATGCCTGGGTGGCCGACGAGAGTCGACTCGAGTCGGTTTTCGAAAGTGGGCACGGGGGTGTTTGAACCCTTTGGGGCTCAGACCCCCCCGCCGCGAGTTGGCCGGGGTCTCGGCCACCTCATCGTTCGATACCATAGTTGTCTATAAATGGCTATAGCGCAATCGCTGGGTCATGGCCACTACCACCATCCAACTCACTTCGGCCTTGAAGGAAGAGCTGACGGCGATGAAGATTCACCCCAGGGAAACCTACCAGGAAGTGCTGGAGCGAGTTCTCGAGGATCTGCGAGAACTTGACTCGAAGACTCGGAAGGAACTCGTCCGGGCCGAGGCAGAGATTGACCACGGTTCGTCCTTGAAGCATCGCGAGCTCGGCGCCCGGCTGGGCTTCTGATGCCCTTCGAGATCATTTGGTCGGAGTCCGCAGCGAGGCAGCTCCAAAAGCTAGACCGACCGGTCTCCCGGCGGATCTTCGAAAAGGTAGGGGAACTCCGCCAAGGACCCTTTCGAAACCTCCGCCGACTCGCAGGCGAGCCGTACTACCGACTTCGAGTCGGCGATTACCGCGTCATCCTAAGAATTCGCGAGAAGGAACTTCAGATACTGGTTCTCAAGGTAGGTAATCGAGAGTCGGTCTATGAATGATCCCGGCGGCGACGAACCGAGGGCGTCGGCGGGAAGACTTCGGGGAGACCAATGCTCCTGCCTCGTGAGGTGATCGGGTGACGACCGACTTCGATAGCCTGCTCGCGACGTGGGATTCGATGTTCCTGAATTCAGTCGACCCCACTCGCGAGCGGCGGATGGAGGCAATCCTCGCCGTGGTCGGCACGAGCAGCCACCCGCCTTTTCGGATACTCGACTTAGAACCCATCCGAATACCGACCCTACCCCTGACCTTTGATCTTTGTCTGGGGTGAGTTCATCTCGCGGTCGAAGCAGCTCTGACACGCAAACACGACGTGACCGTCCTCCGGTTCGTTGAGGACGGTCCACCCCTTGTCGTGGAACACTGCCCCCGGCCAGGGTGCGGCCCCCGGAAGGGTCACCCAGCTCCACGCTCCACAACTGGCGCAGGAAATCGGGAGGACCGTAATGCCGGGCCTGGCTGTGGGGGGACGAGGGTGCTTCGTCCTGTGGGGCACGGACGGTTGAGACCGCCGACGCATAGAACGGCGAGGTCAACGGGCGGCGAAGAGTCCGGCGGCTCGGTAGGTGATCCACGCGCAGGCGAACTGCGCGAGCGCGAGGTAGTTGGCGACCTTCCGCTCCCATCGGATGAGCAGGCGACGGAACCGGTTCATCCAGGAGTGGGTCCGCTCGACCACCCACCGACGGGCCTTGCGCTTGCGATTCCGCTCCATCTCGATCTTCTCCTCCCCTCGGGACCGAATGTGCGCGACGAACCCATTCGCTTGAACGATCTCCCGCACCTCGGGGAAATCGTAGCCCTTGTCGAGGCACATCTGCTGGGAGGTCTCGGGAGGAGGGAGCACCGGACGGCTCTCCAGGGTCGTACCGACGAGCTTGCAGTCGTTCCGGTTGGCAGGCGCGATGACCCGACCGATCGGGATGCCGGCGGCCTCGGTCTGAAGGCTGCGCTTGACCCCTTGCTTCGCCCGATCGGTCGGATTGGGACCAGTGCACTCTCCGCCGAGCGGAGCCTTGGTCATCGCGCCGTCCATCGACTGCCAGGTCCAACGAAGACCGACCTCGCGGTCGTAGTGGAGGAGCGCCCGTTTCCAGAGCCGCTCGAAGACCCCGGCGCGAGCCCATGCTTGGAATCGATCATGGGCGGTGGTCGCCGGCCCGTAACATCGAGGTAGTGCGCGCCACTGAACGCCGGTGAGGAGGACGTAGAGGATCGCCTCCATGCATCGTCGGTCGTCGGCTCGAGGTCGGCCTCCGAGAGGACTGGGTCGGTGACGGGGAAGGAGAGGTCGGACGTGTTCCCACAAAGGATCGGGCAGTCGGAAGCGACGTTCGATGAGCGAGTCGAGAAGGGAAAGGTCTACAGCCGGCATCGGGCGGAGTTCGCCGCGCTACGTATCTCCGAGGTCTTCCACACGAAGCCGTTCATCCGAGGTATTCGGATGGTTTCTAAGTCGCGGACTCTCTCCATAAATGAGAGGCGGCGCGAAGATACCAATATTGGCGTAACGACTCAGCTCGCTGGCCCGGCTGACGGAGCCCCCGCCCCGGCCTGAGGGAGCGCGCCGAGCCGGTCCGCGACCACTTTCCAGAACCGACGCTCTCGCTTCGCGCACGTTCGCCACACCGTC
>JBAWFC010000051.1:0-22897 GCA_049591535.1 Thermoplasmata archaeon
TAGCGCGCGCCCGCGTCGATCGCGAGCGCCCCCGAGTACGAACGGACCCGGCGGGAGAGCTCGCGCGCGAACGCCTCGTACCGGACCGGGGAGATGAAGACCGGCACGTCCCCCGCCGTGACGAGCAGCCCGCTCGGGTCGGTGTAGATCGCGTCGAACGCCCCGACGAACGGGCTCCACATCCGGCCGCGGTACCCCCACGAGCCGAAGAAGCCGGTCGGCGCGAGGTCGCGGAGCCGCATGAACTCGATCTTGCGTACCTCCGACAGCGCGACCCGACGCGAGCCCACGACGCGGCGGGCGTAGAGGTACGTGTCGTCGATCACGTAGGTCGTCGAGAGATACCGGGCGAGGAAGAAGAACGCGACCGTGACCGCGAAGTAGACCGCGAGCGGGTCCGACGCGTAGACGTCCCGCCCGACCACGAACACGAGGACGAGGATGATGACGACGTAGACCCCCACGGTGATCCCCGAGACCGCGCCGCGGGCGCGGTACCGCCCCGCGGCATCGAGCCGGGGCGGCTCCTCTCCGGGAACCGGCGGCTCACGGGGCGGCTTCGTAGTAGTACTCCTTCCGGGCCCGCTGCTCCCGGTCGAGCACGGAGCCCTCCCGATTGATCCGCGGCCGCAGCGTCTCGGGGTCGCGTCGGAACGTGATGTGGACCCCTTCGAGCAGGCGGTTCATGCCCTCGCGCATCGCGAACGGACCGTCGCCGCGCCCGCGGGAGCCGTCCGGGGCGTCCGGGCCGAAGACCATGAGCTCGTCGCACGCGAGGTCGAGGAAGTAGACGTCGTGGTCGGCGACGAGCGCGCTCACCGCCTGCCGCTCCACCTGCCGGCGCAGGAGGCGCGCCATCGACATCCGCTCGTCCGCGTCGAGGTAGGCGGACGGTTCGTCGAGCAGGTAGAGCGTCGCCGGACGGGCGAGCGCGAGCGCGACGGCCGCGCGCTGGAGTTCGCCGCCCGAGAGGTCGGTCAGCGCGACGTCCTGGATCTCGTCGAGGTGCAGTCCGGGGACGAGGTCCCGCTCGAACAGCTTCGCGTCGAACGTCGGGTCTCCGGCCAGCGCGGTCGCCCGTTCCCGGAGGCTCGCCGACTGGGTGGCCTTGAGGTACTGGGGTTTGTAGCTCACGGTCACGTTCGCGGGCGGAGCTCCGCGCGTCGGCGGCTCCGCACCGGCGAGCATCCGCACGAACGTCGTCTTGCCGGTCGCGTTCGGACCCACGATGCCGACCGTCTGTCCTTTCGTCAACGCTCCCGCCCCGACCGAGAGGCGGAACCGAGGATACTCCTTTTCGAGGGCGGGGAACTCCACGAGCACGTTCGTCCGGGACGCGGGTTTCGGCGGGTGGGAGACGAACCGGACCGGTTCGGTCCGGAACCGAACGTTCTCGTCCTTCAGGTACCCGGTGAGGTAGGTGTTGATCGCCGAGCGCATCGGGATCGGGTGGCTGATCACCCCGAACGCGGACGGCTCTCCGTAGATCAGGTGCGCCTGGTCGGCGAGGTAGTCGAGGAGCGCCAAGTCGTGCTCGACGACCACGACGCTCTTCGTTTCCCCCAGGCGACGGAGGATGCGCGCCACCTCGAGGCGGTGCACGATGTCGAGGTAGCTCGACGGTTCGTCGATCAGGTAGAGGTCGGCGTCCGTCGCGAGCGTCCGCGCGATCGACACCAGCTGGAGCTCCCCCCCCGAAAGCTCCGAGAGCCGGCGGTCGCCGCGGTTCGGGAGCCCGACCTCGGCGAGGGTCTTCGCCGCCGGGCCGCCGCCGGCGCCAACGTACTCGAGCGCGGTCAGCGGTTCGTCCGCGATCCGGTCGACGTACTGCGGCTTCAGCACCGACCGCAGCTCCCCCCGGGCGACCCGTTCGAAGTGGGCCCGCAGCGCGGTCCCCCGGTAGTGCTCGAGGACCTTCGCCCAATCACCCGGCGCTTCGTAGTTCCCCAGGTTGGGGACCTCCTGCCCCGAGAGCAGGCGGAGCGCGGTCGTCTTCCCCGTTCCGTTGGGCCCAAGCAGACCGGTGATCCCCTGCACGGGCGGGACCGGCATCCGGTACATGCGGAAGCCGTTGTATCCGTACCGGTGGACGATCTCGTCGGGGTTCGCCTCGGGCGTGTTGAGGATCTTGATCGCGTCGAACGGGCACTTGTGGACGCAGATCCCGCAGCCGATGCACAGGGTCTCCGAGATGATCGGCTTGCCGGTCGGCCCCTCGACGATGCACTCCTGGCCCATCCGGACCGGCGGGCAGTACGCCTGGCACTCCCACTGGCACTCTTTGGGGTGGCACCGGTCGGTGAGCAGGATCGCGATCCGCGCCATCCTCAGCCCTCCCGCCGGTCGGTCGCGACCCGGCCGTCCCGCATCGTGAGGTGGCGTCGGGCCCGCCGGGCCACCTCGGGGTTGTGGGTCACGAGCACGAGCGTCGCGTCCCGGTCGGCGCGCACCCGCTCGAGCAGTTCGAGGATCGCGTTCGCGTTCCCGCTGTCGAGTTCGCCCGTCGGTTCGTCGGCGAGCAGGAGGCCCGGCCGGTTCCCGAGCGCCCGCGCCACCGCGACGCGCTGCTCCTCGCCCCCCGAGAGCTGGTGGGGGAACGAGCCCTCCTTTCCCTGGAGACCGACCTCCCCGAGCAGTTCCCGGGCGCGGCGCGTCCGCTCGGCGCGGGGCACGCGGCGGGCCCGCATCGGCAGTTCGACGTTCTCCTGCGCGGTCAAGGTCGGCAGGAGGTAGAACCGCTGAAAGATGAATCCGACACCCTCGAGGCGGAGGCGTGCGCGCTCCCGGTCGGTCCGGCCTCCGACCGGTCGCCCGTCCCACCGGATCTCTCCGGCCGTCGGGGAGTCGAGCAGGCCGAGGAGGTTGAGCAGCGTGGTCTTGCCGCATCCGCTCGGTCCTTCGACCGAGACGAACTCCCCGGGCGGGATCGCGAGGTCGATCCCCCGGAGCGCGCGCACCTCCTCCGGTCGCCCCGCCCGGTAGCTGCGGCTCACGCCGGCGAGCTCGATCGTCGGGGAGTGGGGAACGTTCACCGCAGCGCCTCCGTGATCTCCACGCGCAGCGCGGAACGCGTCGCGACGCCGCTCGCGAACAGGGAGAGGGCGAGCACCCCGAGGACGATCGCCCCCAGGGTGACCGGGGCGAAGACCGCGAGACGGGCGGCGGCCCGGACGGCCGGGGCGCCCCACTGCGCAAGCACCTCGACGATGACGTACCCGCCGAGCACTCCGACCAGCGAGCCCAGGGCGGCGAGCACCAGCCCATCGGACACGATCTCGCCGGCGATCGACCGGTCCGGCAGACCGAGCGCACGACGGATCCCGATCGAGCGCCGGTCCGACTCGACCCGTCGGACGAGGACGAGCGCGAGGAAGAGCAGGCCCACCGTGAGCGCGACCGACGATAGGGCGAGGTAGAACCCCGTCAGGACGCCGCTCGCGGCCTCGAGCTGCTGCGCCTCCTGGTCGAGAGAGCTCACACCGTAGTAGGGGACGAGCGACTGGATCTCGTCGCGGATCTGGTCGAGCGCGGCCGGGTTCGTCGCGGCCGCTCCCGAGACCGCGACCTCGATCGAGTCCGCGGCATCGGGTACGGGCGTCGTCCCGGGGGCCGCGAAGCCGCTCAGGACCTGGAGGTTGGACAGCGGGACGACGATCGCGAACGCCCCGGTCGGGCCGAGCGCGGTCGGCGGGACGCCGAACGTCCCCGTGACGTTGTACTCGACCCCGAGGCTGCGGTTGGCGGCCGGACTGATCAGGAGGTGCGCTCCGGTCGCGACCCCTTGCGCCTGGGCGAACGGGGAGGAGACCAGCACGTCGTCGGTCGCCGGCCCGGCATAGGTCCCGTTCGCAAAGTGGGCGTCGTCCGTCGGGTCCCCGAGCGGCAGCGGGGCGGGAAAGAGACCCCCCTCCGACGGCCCCAGGGTCGGCGTGAACTGGTCGGGGATGACGCCCTCCGCGAGGACCGGCGTCGGCCCGCCGCCGCCGACGAACGCGTCGACCGCAACGCTCAGCACCGGGGACGCTGCCGCGACCGAGCCGAGGGAGAGGATCCGGTCCGTGAGGTTGTGGGCGTCGCTGATGCCGTGGATGCCGGCGGCGCTGACGACGATCTGGTACCCCGCGTTCTGCAGGTCGGCGAGCTCGTGCGACGAGACCCCGCCGCCGACGCTGATGAGCACGACCGGGAGAGCGACCGCGGTGCCGATCGCGGCCACGGCGAGGATCTGCTGGAGCCGGAGGTGGCGGAGGGAGGAACCGAACCGCAGCGGCGTCATGGGGCCCGGAGCTCCTCGGCGACCGGCAGTTGCATCGCCCGGGCGGCCGGCAGGATCGCGGCGACGAGGCCGACCGCGAGCACGAGAACGATCCCGGAGAGGAGGACGCTCGAGTCGAAGGAGACGAACGTGAACCCGACGGGGAGTCCCGAGATCAGGTGCATCAGGAACCGATTCAGTTCGTAGGCGCCCAGGTACGCGATCGGAAACCCGACCGCGAGCCCGATGAGCGCGAGCACGAGCCCCTCCTCCGCGACGAGGGCCCCGACCCGCGCCCGGGTATAGCCGACCGCTCGGAGGAGCGCGATCTCCCGGCTCCGGTCGTCGACCGACATCTGGAGGACGGTCGTCGCGAACAGCGCGGCGACGATGATCCCGATCGCCCCGATCAACTCCCCGAAGGTCCGGTAGATGTTGACGACGTTCTGGACCGCACCGAGCACCTCGGTGAGGGTGATGACCGTGAGGGTCGGGAACACGGTCTCGATCCGCGTCTGGTCGGCGGTCGCGCTCGTCGGGTCGACAAGATGGATCAGGACCAGCGACGCGTAGTCGGTCGAGGGGGTGCCGCCGCCGACGACCGACTGGAGTTCCGAAAGGTAGAGGAACGAAAGGAGCGCCGAGGGGATCAGCCAGAACGGCCCGGAGACCCCGACGACCCGGAACGCCGTCGAGTTCGCGTACCACCCCGGGAGCGCCGACGCGCCGGTCGCCTGGGTCGGGTTCACCCACACCAGCCCGCCGACCGTCACCCCGAGTACCGCGGCGAGACCCTGGTCGAGGACGATCTCGTGCGTGAACGGCCCCGTGTACGTTCCGTTGGCGTAGTGCGGGTCCCCCGGAAGCGTGAACCCGGTGCCGTTGTAGAGCTCGGGGGTCTCGATCCCCGCGTTCTCCGACGGGATCCACCCGACCACCCCGGCCCCCGTCGGCGACCAGGCCGGCGGGACCCGGCTCGCGTTCGAGGCTGCCCAGAGGGAGGCGTTCCCGAAGACCAGGTCGCTGACGAGCCAGGGGCTCGCGACCGCGACGTTCGGGTCCGCGGCGGGGATCTCATTCGCCAGGTCGTGGGCGTGGAGGATCGGCGGCACGCTGCCGGTGGTGATGGTCGTGTTCGCGCTCGCGGCGATCAGGTCGACCCCGCTCGCCGTCGCGAGCTCGGTGGAACTCGTCACGACGCCGGACGAGATCGCGAGGAGCAAGACGACCAGCCCGACCGCGAGACCGATCCCGAGGGAGGTCAGCGCCGAGCGACCGGGCCGACGGCGAATGGCATCGAGCGCGTAGCGCACAGGAACTCCCGGCCCCCGCTAGCGGTCCCCGGCGGCGCGGAGTTCGCCGAAGGAGATCCGGTGGGAGGCCTCCACGTTGTACTTGTGGATCGACTCCTCGCTGACGGTCCCTGCCCGGACGACGATCGAGTCCGGAAGAGCGGGGAACCGGTCCGGCAGCCCGGAGAGAAGGTCGCGCAGGACGTCCTCGACGAACTTCGGATGCCGATGCGCGTCGAGGACGACCTGGCCCTCGTCGCCGCGTTTGAGGATCGCGAACGTCGGGCTGGACTGGGCGAGTTCGATCGCCGCGATCAGCTCGTCGACCTCGACCTCGGAATCGTCGTCCATCTCGAGCACCAGCCGGGTCCGATTGCGCTGGTTGTGCGAGATCATCGGGAACGTCCGGAACTGCGGGTCGGCGAGCAGGGGGTACTCGGCGGTGAGCTTCTCGCGACACGTCTCCATGGCGCACGGGCACGCGGTCATTCCGACGGCCTCGGCACCGATCGCGCGGCGGAGTTCGACCGCGGTGCCCGCGCCCCGCGTCGCCCGCGCTTCGGCGAGGAGCGTGTAGTCCTCGAAGCTGCGCTTCTCGCTCGAGACCCCCTTCCGAAGGAAGTACTCGGCCGACGCCTCCACGGTCGCCTCGGTGGCGTAGGCGTGCCGGACCAACAGCTCCCGCGCGATGGTCGAACACGCGGACTCGAAGCTCTCGACGGGGCGTTCGACCGTACGGTCGATGATCTCGGCGAGCACCTCCGCGTTCCGCGACAGGTCCGACCCTTTTCGGCCGGACGGCAGGTCGACCGCGACATGGAACGTCGCGGCGAGGGTGTGGATGCGATCCCCGCGCTGCACGGAGATCGGCTTGCGGACTCCCGAGACGCCGACGGAGCGGAGGCGGAGGCGACCTCGGCTGGGAGCCATCGCGTGGACGTCCTTCATCGCCCGAGCTACCCGGGGACCGCCTTAAACGGTTGTCCGGGCGCGGGAGCCCCGGGTAACCTCGCGCTCCGCGCGGCTTTATACGCCTTCGACCGGTCGTCGAAGCGATGACCGAAGCGACTCCGACCCCGGCGCCCCCCGCTCCGGCTCCGGCGAGCGCGCCCCCCCAGATCCCCGCCGCGACCGGTGGGGCGTACGCCGAACGCGAACGATTGATCACCGAGAACCTGAAGCAGATCTACGACCCCGAGATCCCGATGAACATCGTCGACCTCGGTCTCATCTACGGGTTCGACTGGGTCGGGGACGAGGTCACGCTCAAGATGACGCTCACGGCACCGGGATGCCCGGTGGCGGGGATCCTCGCAGAAGAGGTCAAGAACGCGATCGAGAAGGTGCCCGAGGTCAAGGCCGCGAAGGTCGACATGATCTGGGACCCGCCCTGGACGCCCGACCGCATGAGCGACTTCGCGAAGCGCCAGTTCGGCTACGCGTGACGCCCGGGGACCCCGGGAGCGCGAAGGACGTCATCGCCCGCGACCTGCGTTGGTCGGACTACGACGACCTCCGGGAGCTGTACTACCTGCTGTACGAGGAACGGGAGACCCGACCCGACATCGGGATCTCGCTCTTCCGCGTACGGCCCAGCCCCGCGGACGAATCGACCTGGTTCGGGACCCTCTACCGGAAGGCGCTCACCGGTGACAGCATCGTCGCGATCGCGGAACGGGACGGCCACGCGATCGGAAGCTGCACGATCACCCGGCTCGGGCCCAGCGAGGAGTCCGAGATGGCGCACGTCGCGGTGCTCGGGATCCTCGTTCATCGCGACCACCGCGGGAGCGGCGCCGGGACCGCTCTGCTCCGACGGGCGCTCGCCCAATGCCCGGGACGGTTCGACATCGTCCGGCTCAGCGTGTTCTCCGTCAACGTCGCCGCGCGACAGCTCTACGAGCGCTTCGGGTTCGTTCTCGTGGGCACGATCCCCCGCGCCGTCCGACGGGGCGACCGGGAGTACGACGAGGACCTGATGGTCCTCGACCTGGGCCGGTCGACGCCAACCGTTAAGGAGCCGCCGCCCTCGGTCTGAGCATGCCGAAGCCGGACCCTTGGCGCCGCGAGCTCGAGGAGGAACGGCGCATGAAGGACGAGTTCATGGCCCGCCACCCGGAGTCCCCGTTCGTTGCCGGGCGCGTTCCGTTCCATGAGCTTCGCTACTTCCCGCCCGACCCGAAGTACCGCGTGCGCGCGACCCTCCGCCGCGCCGCTGTGCCCGAGGAGGCGTACCTCCGGACGAACCGGGACGGCCAGGCCGTCATGCGCTACCTCGGGGTCCTGTCGTTCACGCTCCAGGGAAAGAAGCTCGCCCTCGGGGTGTACCACGCGGGCGAGGGGGTCGGCACGTCGGTGTTCGTCCCGTTCCGGGACCGGACGAGCGGGGACGACTCCTACGGGCCCGGCCGTTACCTCACCCTCGAGCTCAACGAGGCCGACGAGTACGATGTCGACTTCAACCGCGCGTTCAACCCGTACTGCGCCTACACGGACGACTACGAGTGCGGGTTCCCGCCGGCGGAGAACGACCTGGCGGTCCCGGTGCCCGCGGGCGAGAAGGCGTGGGCCGCGGACCGGAATCCGCGGACGCCGTCGAGCGTGGTGCTCGAGCAGCTCCGGAAGGCGACCGCCCGACCGGCGACCGTCGCGAAGGCGAAGTCCAAGACGCCGCGCCCGAAGAAGTCCGCGTCCCGTGCTAAAGGTGCGGGAACGTCGCGGTGATCCCATCGATCACGAACTGGACGCCGACCGCGGCGAGCAAGAGGCCCAGCACCCGGGTCATCGCCATCACCCCGACGCGACCGAGGGAACGGAAGATCGGCTGGCCGTAGCGGAGGATGAAGAACGTCGCGGCGGTCGTGATCGCAATGGCGACGAACGTCGCGAGGATCGCGAGCGGCGTGCTCGACGCGTTCCCCTCGTAGATCATCACCGTGGAGATCGCTCCCGGTCCGGCCAGGAGCGGGATCCCGAGCGGCACGACCGAGATCTCGTCCCGCCGGGCGATCGACTCCTCCCGGTCCTGCGGCGTGAGCTTGACGCGGGTGATCTCGCCCCGGAGCATGTCGTAGGCGACCATGAACAACAGGAGCCCGCCGGCGATCTCGAACGCGGCGAGCGTGAATCCGAACGCCTGGAAGAGGAACCGGCCCACGACCGCAAAGAGCGTCAGCACCGCGCCCAGGACGAGGACCGAGCGTCGGAGGATCACGCTCCGGTCCTCGGGGCTGAATCCCCCCGTGAGCGAGACGAAGAACGGTAGCGTGCCGATCGGGTCGACGATCGCGAAGAGGGTGATGACGATCGCGAGGTACTCGTAGAGGTCGGACACCGGTGCGTCGTCTCCCGCGACGTCCACCGGGAGCCCGGGCGGGCTTCAAGCCTTCGGGGCGGACCCCCGACCCGCGACCGGCGCGAACGGGTTCAGGACCGGTGCTCGGAGCGGGGACGGCGGCGGGTCGTCCGGTGCCCCCGGGCGATCGGGGTCGTAGAGTCGCTCGGCCGACGCCGAACGCGCCCCCGGGGTCGCTTCACCGACGCCCGAGGGACCGCGGCGACCACGTCGCGTCCGCGCAGGCGGAGGACGAGCGGTTCCTTCTGCGGGTTCGCCAACAGGAGTTCGTACGCTCCCGGCGATTGGGGGTCGAAGAAGATCCGCGCCCTGCCCGCGAGGCGGACCCGCTGCACGTAGGGGCCCCCCGGGTGTCCGATGAGCAGCACGAACGAACGGCCCGGTTTCGGGTTGTCGAGCTCCACGTCGATCTCGCACGCCGGGGCCTCGAGCCGCATCTCGATACGAACGGTCGAGACCGGATTCAGGACGAGAAATTTCGGAAGGTCTGAGAGGCTTGTGGCCACGGCCGGTGGACGACCGCATCCGACAAAAGGTCTGGGTTCGACCCGCGGCCGGAGGCGAGGTTAAATCGACCCCGGCCCTCCTCGACCCGATGGCCACGAAGAGCACCGCCGAGGCAGTCTGGGAGAACGACCTGGCGCACGGACACGGCCGGGTCAAGGGAAAGAGCGGCGGACTGCCCGAGACCGCGGTCTCGTGGGCGGCGCGCACCGGCACGGCTTCGGGGCAGACCACCCCGGAGGAACTCCTCGCGGCCGCCCATGCGTCGTGTTTCTCCATGGCCCTCTCGGCCGGCCTCGGTCGGATGCAGAAGACCCCGACCCAGCTCCGGGTCACCGCGACCGCCACGTTCGACAAGGTCGGCGACGGATTCAAGGTCACGACGATGGAACTCGTCGTCGTCGGAAAGGTCCCGGGCCTGAGCGCGGCGGAGTTCGAGACGGCGGCCCAGGCCGCCGGACAGGGGTGCCCGATCTCGGGTGCGTTGAAAGGGAACGTCTCCGTCAGCGTGCACGCGTCGCTCGAGTAGGATCCGCGAGCTCCACGTCCGCGAAGACGTACCCGTCGCGCACGACGACCTCCCCCGGGGTGACCCGGAGCGGGTGGTCGAACATCGGGCCCGCGGTCACGCACGTGTGGAATTCGCCGCGTTCGCCGCACGGGTCGACGCCCGCCGGAAGATCGGCGAGGAGTGCCCGGTCGAACGAACGGCCCGCGAACCGGGCCGGAAGTCGGCGGGGGTCGAGCGCAACGATTCGGGCCTCGAGGCCGGAGTCGATCATCTCCTCGGCGAGCGCGGCCGTGCGCCGCCCCCACAGAGGGAACACCGGATCGATACCGGTCCCCACGAGATTCTTCTCGCGGTAGGCGCGAATGTCCTCGAGGAAGAGGTCGCCGAAGACCATGCGGCGAACGCCGTCGTTTCGAAGCGTCCGGACCATCTGTCCCATGGCGGCCTCGTACACCGCGTTGGGGCAGGGCGACGGGATCGAGACCTTGTAGAGTGGAAGACCCGCCGCGCGAGCCTGCGCGTCCAGCACCGACTCCCGGACGCCGTGCATCGACACTCGGCCGTACGTCTCCGTGACGGTGGTGAGCAGGCCCACGACCTCGATCTCGTTCGACCTTCGTGCCTCGTAGAGGGAGTACGCGGAGTCCTTCCCGCTGCTCCAGGAAACCACCGCCCGCGGGCGCCCCCGGGCATCGGCTTCGCCGCCCGGACCGTTCATCGGGCACCGAAGTCCGCGAGCGAGCGCTGGACCTTGCGGCGAGCGGCTTCGGACGTCGGCGGCTCCTCGTTCCGGGGCTCGCTCTCGGGGACGACGTCGGCAGATCCCTCCGGCGGGTCGGGGGTCCCCTCCGCGGCGCCCAGCAGAGCCGCGACCGCACGGGAATCGGGCTCCGTCCCCGTCAGGTACCCGACCTGCTCGGCCGACAGCTCCAGCTCGCGGGCGATCGTTCGCGCGACCTTCGCGGCTGCGGAATCGTTCGGTCGGGTGCGCAACGCGTCAAACAGGCTCTCAAGGAATGGGAGAATCGTTTCTCGCGACTTACCCCGCGAGACGTGGAACCGCCGCCCGGCCACGCGTACGACCGACTCTCGCAGCCCGCGGGTCGAGCGGGACCGCCCCATTTCCCCGAGAAAGCGGGGGAACTGCGCCCGCGCCGCCGTGGCGAGCGGGCCGTCACGGAGCACGAGTCCCGTTCCGCCGGTCAGGAGCTCGGAAGCGTAGCTCCAGAGGCCCCACACTCGGTAGCGACGGGCGAACGCGAGGAACCGCTCCGCCGCGGCGAGCCGGTCGACCGCGGCGGAGAGGTGGGCCGGGTCCGACGCGAAGTACGGAAGGTTCTCCTCGATCCACGGCAAGAGGTCGTCGGGGGGCGCGTCGAGGCGGTCGTGGATTTCGACGGAGCGGTAGAACCGTGCCGCGGAGAGGACCTCTTCCGTGAGTAGCGCGAAGTCGGCCGCGACGTCCCGGGTGCCGAGCACCTCCCGCTGGAGGGGGCCGACCGGGATCGGTGAGACCGCATCGAGGTCGTTGAGGGCGGCCCGCACGTCCCCGTGGGCCCGGTGAACGATCGCCTCCACAACGCCCGGCGCGAGCACGATCTTCTCCCGGCGGGAGATCGCGCCGAGATGGGTGACGAGCTCGCGGTCCGAAACCGGATAGAACCGAACCCGCGCGACGGCCGTCCGGAAGACCGGGGAGTACCGCGTCAGAGTGCGATCGTCGTTGACCGTCAGCACGAGCGGCTGCCGTGTGCCCCGCACGAGGCGCGCCATGGCCGCGAGGCCGCCCCGGTCCGACGAGTCCTTCGGGCGGGAGGCCCCCTTCCAGTCGTCGATGTCCCTGCGCGCGGGCCCCAGTCGCGCCCAGGCATGGTTTCCCGGCGAACGGGGAACGTTCTCCCACGACTCGAACGCCGCCGGCTTCGCGCCCGGGCTCAGGCCCCACGCCGCGTTGAGCGCCTCAATGCTCCGGTAGCGACCCCGGAGGAACTCCCGAAGGATCGTCGGCGGGAGGGAAGCGTGCGCCGACTCGGTCGAGCGGCCGCTCAGCGAGTCGGCCTCGTCGAGGAGGATCAGCGCCCGCCGGGGTCCCCGCCCTTTCGAGCTGTCCATGAGAGTGTGGGTGATCGACGCGCGCCCCGCTACCTGGTCGATCGCGCGCTCGTTCCGCGCATCGGAGGCGTTCATCTCGACGACCGACCAGCCGAAATCGGCGGCGAGGGCGAGAGCGGCACTCGTCTTGCCGACTCCCGGCGGTCCCGAGAGAACGGCCGCCCGACGTGCCGGAGGGCCGCCCGCCCCCCACTGTTCCGCCCAGGCCCTGAGTTCCGTGCGGGCCCGCGCGTTCCCAATCACTTCGTCGAGCCGAGTGGGGCGCAGCCGTTCCGAGAGAGGAAGGGGAGGAGGCGGAACCATCGGCCGGTCAGGGCGCCCCGAGTTTAAGTCGTCCCGGCCGAGGCGCGGCCCACGATCGGAGCGCTCCCGAAAGGATGAGTACGTTCCGCGTTTCGTCCGGGGCTCAAGGCACCCATGGAGACGAACTCGGGGCACCGGATAGCTCAGCGCGAGGTACCGGGGACCCGGCTCACGACGTCCTCGATCGCACTCGCGATCGACGCGACCACGCTCGGGAGCCCCGCCGTCGATCGTCGGTCGGTCGCGGTCCTTCGACGTGCGCGCTCGCTCGGCGTCACCACCTTCGAGGTTCCGGGAGGGCGCGGGGCCCGGCGGGCCGAACGCCTCCTGGCCGAAGCGCTCCCGGCCTTCGATGAGGCGGTCGTCGTGCTCCTCCGCCGATCGGTCCGGTCGCTGGCCGAGGAAGGGAGCGAGCGACCGACCGGCGGTTCGGGCGACGACCTGGCGGCCCGGCTCCGGGAGTCGCTCCTGCGGAGCGCGGCGCGGCTCGCCCCCTTGACCGCGGGCCTCGTCGAGTGGGATCCGGGGGGTTCCCCGGGGGCTCCGACGCCCGGCCCCGCGGAGCTCTTCGAGCCCCTTCGCGGCGACGGGGTCGTCCGAGGATGGGTGCTCGCCGTCACTCCGGACAGCCCGCTCGCGAGCAGCGACGGCGTCTCTACGCCCGATGTTCCGAGGCTCTTCGCGGGGGGGCTCTCCCCACTCGACCCCCGCTTGATCGCCCGGTACGCCGAACGCGCTGCGCGCGTTCCGACCGGATTCTTCGCACGGGACCCCCTGGGCTCGGGGCGGCTCGACGGCTCGCGGTTCGCGGGATCGGTCGTCGACCGACGACCGGACCAGGCTCCCGTCAACGTCCGCGACCTTCGACGGGAGTTCGCCCCGGTCCTCCGCTTGGCCTTCCTCACCCAGGGGCGGGGAAGGACCCTCGCCCAAGCGTCGCTCGGGTTCGTTCTGCGCTGGCCCTGGGTTTGTTCCGCCCTCGTCCCGGTGCCCGCCCCCGAGCGATTGGAGGAACTGCTCGGCGCAGAGGTCGTGGCTCCGGTCACGGCGGAAGAGGCCGAGCGGGTGCTGGCGCTGGGCCCGTAGCCCTTGCGTCGCGACGCGAGAACCAGGTCGGGTGTCAAATACGGCCAACGGCTCGTCGGACCATGCTCGCAGTGGGAGACATGGCGGTGACGTTCGCGGGCACGACGCAGGACGGAGCGCCGATCGACCTCGCAACCTACCGCGGTAAGCCCCTCGTGCTGTACTTCTACCCGAAGGCGAACACCACGGGGTGCTCGATCGAGGCGCGCGGATTCGCGGAGAACTATCCCGAGCTGCAGAAGGCGGGGATCGCGGTTGTCGGGGTCAGCGTCGACTCCGTCGAGTCCCAGAAGAGCTTCGCGGAGAAGTGCGGCGTGCCGTTCCCGCTCGTCGCCGACCGGGACAAGTCGATCGCGAAGCAGTACGGCGTGCTCGGGCTGCTGGGCGTGGCGAAGCGCGTCACGTTCTTCGTCGGCCCCGACGGGCGCGTCGAGGAAGTGGTTCAGGGAATGATGCCGGCTCCGCACCTGCGCCGCGCGCTCGAGCGGGCGCGGACCCCGGGCCCGAACCCTCCGACCTAGTCCAGGTCGAAGTAGATCTTGATCGTCGCGTGGTACTCTGCGACCTTCTGGTCCTTGATCACTCCCTCGAGTTCGGTCACGCGGAACCAGCGCAGGTTCCGCAGCGTCTTCGCCGCCGTGTCCACGGCGTTCTGGGCGGCGTGCGCGAATCCATCCTTTGACGTTCCCACCACTTCGGTCACTTTTTGCACCATCGGCGCACCTCGTGCGGGGCGAGCCGCTCCGGGTGTATAATTTTCACTCAACGCGGAGAACCCGCAGAGGCAGCGGTCGGCGGACTTCGCCCGCGGGCCCCACGGCCCGGCACCCTCGGGCTGAGGCTGTCCGACGACGGCTCCTCGACCGAGAGTTGACCGTTGTCACCCTCCGGGCCGGCGAGTCTAACGGCACCGACCTCGGCGGAGTCGGCTCCCGGGTTGGGTCGAGGGGCAAGCCGCTCGACCGTGGACCGCGCGCTAACCGCCGGCGCCGAGGGCGTCCAGCGTCACGTGCATGACGAGGACCGCGCCCGGAGTGGACGGGAGCAGGACCTGTACGGCGAGTCCCCCATCGATGCCCTCAGGGTTGACGGTGTACGAAGTGACGTTGTAGGGCAGGGGCGGCAGACTGAACTGGAAGGAGAACGGCGCGGCCACCTCGACCGACCATAGGGTGCGGGTCACCGAGTCGTAGTTGAGGATCGGTAGGAAGATCTTGACCGGGGTGCCCGCAGCCTGCTGGTACGGGTAATGGTTCGCGACCCCGTTGAGGCAGTACGACCCGGACCCGAACCACCCTGTTCCGTTCGACGTCTGGCCCTGGAGCACGGTCACGCATACCTCAGTGACTGTGACGGGGGCCGGGGGACCCGAAGCGGGCAGCACCAGCACGCCGGCGCCGATGAGCCCCAGGATCACGAGGACCACGGCCGTCGCGATCGCCACGAGGATCGTCCAGAGCTTTCGGCGGTTGACCTTCATCGGCGCTCATCCCCCGCGCGGGGCGGACGGATCCTCATCGGGGGGGACGGGATGAATCGAACGCCCCGACGACGGTACACGGCGCAGCGGAGCCTCACGCCGAAGACGTCGGCGGGGCCAACGAATAAACCGGGATCGTCGCCAACGTGGTCGACGGCGAGCCCGTGTACGTCAGAACGATCTCACAGGCGCCCTGGTTCGTAAAGCACCAGGGAGGCGCCCCATGGTAGTCGTCGCAGTCCAGCACCGGCTTCGTCGAAGAGCCGCCGCACTCGGCGTTGTAATCGAGCGGATACCCCCCGTTGTGGATGTAGAGGAGGAACGTGTCGCCATTCTCGAGAACCGTCACGGCGTCCGTCGAGATCGGAACGAACAACCCGAGGCGGTTGTACGCAGTGTCGTAGGAGCCTCCGTACCCGCCCGCGTGGAACGAGGCGCACCAGCCGAGCGTCGGCGAGCCCGCGGGAGCTGCTCCGCCCGAGCCCGTGACTCCGGGGAACCAGGTCATGTCGGCCAGGCTCCCTTGCAAGAGGATGGTCTCGTTCCCTCCCGAGGAGAGGTTGTCGCAGATGAACGTCAGCTGGATGTCGGAAAGGAGGATGTTCTCGGGAGAGTGGGTCGCGATGATAATCTGGGTGGTGTTGAGCAGGGAGTAGGTGTTGCTCGAGGGGGTGTCCGTGCCGTCTCCCCAGACGGGGTTGCTGCCTCCGGACCGGATGAGGAACGTCACGTTCGGCGGGGAAGGGGGTTGGTAGAGCCGGAACGACCAGAGAAGGGCACCCGCCGCGACCGTCATCGCGATCAGGAGGATGGTTCCGATGATCGGGGCGACCCCGCGCCGGGACCGGTCCAAGTGCCACCGGCGCCCCTTCATCGGCGTATTCAGCAATTTTCCGTCTTATGAACTTTGTGGAACCTTTCGACAGGGCGGATGCTGCCCAAAGCCTCGAGCGCGGGTCGTCCCCGGCGGCGAAGTGCGCGCGGATCGGTTCGAGCACCCTCGGGCGCTCCCTTCGGCCGGTGGCGCCTCGCGGATCCGTAGTGCGGGCAGGCGTACCGGTCTCACCCGTCCCGGTGAGACGGTACGCCCTCGGCTCCACCGCCGACACCTCGAAATCACGGGCGAGGGCTTTCGCCGTCCGACGCGCCGCACCGTGGAAACATCCCGACACGCGTGCCCGGAACCCGCCGCACCATGCGGCCGAGCGGCCACCCCCAAGCGTTAAGAGGACCGGAGGCCGGGCCAGCGACGCTGGCTTAATCGATGGACGGACCAAACGGCCAGCACGACGTGCGAAGGCACCCGGAGTGGAGACAGCGGATCGCGCTCGCCCGCCCTTCGATCCTATCGTTCCGGCACGTCAGGGGGAGCCGGTTGCGAGGGCCCGAGGGCCTCGCGATTGGCATCGCGCTGCTCATGGTCGTCTCCGCTCTCGCCGGACTTGGCGCCGCCAATCACACGGCGAGCTCTTTCACCGCCCGCTCGGCCTCCGCCCCGAGCATCGCGTCGCCGCCGACAAGCGCGGGTACGGTAACCGCATCGACCCCCGAGGGCACGGCGGGCGCCTGCGCTGAGGGTAGCGGTGCGGCGCCGGCTCTCGCTGCCTCCGCTTCCCTGTCCCGGAGCAGCGTCTCCGCGGCGCCGCTCTACAACTCGCAGGTCGAGCCGTACGCCGTGCTCACGGGAGCGTACGGGTACGTGGCGGCGGGAGCGGCCCTCCGCGACCAGGGATACGGGTTGATCAATCTGACGTGGCCGGGCGCCCCGTCGACCTCGAATCTCGTCGCGGCCTACTTGATATGGGCGGTCATGGACGACAACGTCCCTCCCGACTACGGGACGCTGAACGGGGTCAATGTGACGGGAACCTGGGTCGCGTATGCGACGCCGTCCCCCTGCTGGGCACCCACGTACATCTACACCTTCGTCGCGGAGGTGACGTCCCTCGTGACGAACGGGGTCAACAACCTCACCGCGTTCCCGTCGGGAGTCACGAACGGCCTTGACCCGTGGTCCCAATCCCAGACCGACCCGATGGACGAGGGCGCCTCCCTCGTCGCGATCTACTCGACGGGAGGGACGACGCTCCAGCAGGTGACGGTCTACTCCGGGGCTTTCACCACGAGTGGCTCGGCGATCGCCGCGCAGCTGAACTACAGTACGACGAACCGTTCGACGGCGGAGACGACGTACCTCGTGACGGACGGCCAGCTTCCGGGCAACGTAGCCACGTGGAACGGTACCGTCATCGATTCCGACGCCTTCCCCGGCAGCGACCCCAAGGAGAGCAAAGCCGCCTGGAGCTACGGCAATCTTTCGGACACCAAGACCTTCGAGGTCAACGTCACCGCCGGTTCGAACAGCACCGACGCACAGATCTACTCCACGAGCACCGACTGCCTCACCTGGATCGGCCAGGTCCTCAGCGTCGGGGTGGCGCCCACTCCCGGGCCGTACTCTGTGGTCTTCCAAGAACAGGGGCTTTCGAACGGCGCCGGCTGGAACGTAACGACGCATGGGACCACCCACACGGGGTCCGTCGTCAACTTCGCGAGTTCGATCCAATTCACACTCGCCAACGGGAGCTATCACTACACGGTGGGCGCGCTCCCGGGGTACTCGGCCCAATACAGCGGGAACTACCAGGTCGCGGGCGGCCCCGTCTACATCCGAGTCCTGTTCCACCAGATCCTCTACCCAGTGCAGTTCAATGAAACGGGACTCCCCTCGTACGTCGAGTGGTGGGTCGACCTGACGAACTCGTCGCAGTCGATCTCGCAGAATCTTTCGATGGACACCCCGGGCGCGATCGCTTTCGCCGTGGGAAACGGAACTTTCAACTTCACCGCCGGGGAGCTGGGGCTGTATCGCGCGGTCCCGGCGGAGGGATCGATCGTGGTCGCGGGGTCCGATGTGAACGTAACGATTGCCTTCGTGCCTCCCCCACTCTACAACGTGACGTTCGTCGAGCGAAACCTGCCCCACGGCACGGAGTGGGGCGGAACGGTCGAGACCAACTGGGGAGTGTTCGATCTTGGTACCACGAACGGCTCGCCATCGCTACTCCTGCCCAACACTACCTCCGCGACCGACTACATCTACCCGGTCTCGGTGCCCGGGTATTCCGCGCCGTATACCGTCCTCTTCGGCGTTTACGGAGCGGCCGAGATGGTCGACGTCAACTACACGGAGCTGTTCACGGTCGTGCTCAAAGAGACCGGACTGCCTCTCGGCACGTTCTGGTCCGGCAGTCTCACCGGCAGCTCGGGGACGGTCGGCAGCAGTTCGGAGACCGCGAACCTGACGTTCTCGGTCGGGAACGGCACCTACACCTTCGCAGTGACCCCGGTCTGGGCGTACACGGCCACTCCGGCGAACGGCACGCTGACGGTGGCGGGCGGCAACGCGACCCGACATATCGTATTCACCCGCTCGCCGACCTATTCGGTGTCGTTCACCGAAACCGGCCTCGCGGTCGGTACGCTCTGGGCCGTGGAACTCGAGCTCCCGAACGGTACGGACCTGACGCACCACGCCTCGGTGACCTCGGTCGCCTTCTCGGAGCCTAACGGGTCCTACACCTTCGTGCTCCAACCCGTCTCGGGGTACGCGGGCAGCCCCGTCTACGGGTACGTGACAGTCAGCGGATCCGCTGTGAGCGAGCCGATCGTGTTCACTCGCACGTACTCCGTGACCTTCACCGAATCCGGACTCCCCAGCGGGAGCGACTGGTCCGTGTATTTCGCCTCGGAGTACACGTACTCCATCTCGACGTCGATCGTCGTCGACGTACCGGACGGGAGCTACACGTACGACGTCTACGACGTCTCCACGTTCGTGCCCACCCCCGCGTCCGGCAGCATCACGGTCTCGGACCACAACGTGACCCAGCCGATCGAATACGCTTCGACGACCGTTTCGACGTATTCGGTTACGTTCACCGAAACCGGCCTCGCGACCGGTACGAACTGGTCGGTCGAGCTGTACGGGTATTCCGAGTGGTCGACCGGGGCGTCGATCGACTTCACGGAGTACAACGGGTCGTTTGACTTCACGGTCGGCGGCGCGACCGGCTACGACGCGAACCCGGCGTCGGGCACGGTCATGGTCAGCGGGGCCCCCGCGAGCCAGCCGATCGGATTCTCGTACACCGGGAGCAACACGTTCGCCGTGACGTTCACGGAGTCCGGACTTCCGCAGGGCGCGACGTGGTACATTAACATCACGGGCCAATCTCCGCTCTCGGCCACGATCTCTGGCTCGTCGGGAACCTCGGTCGTGATCCGACTCGCGAACGACAGTTACACGTTCGCCGCCGCCGCGAACAGGACGAACTGGACTACCTCCGCGGGAGGGTCGTTCACGGTCGCCGGCGCTCCGCTGGCCGAGTCGGTCCCCTTCACCTTCGCAGGCACTCCACCGCCCCCGGAGTTCTCGGTGGTGTTCACCGAGTCCGGGCTTCCGAACGGGGCAACCTGGTACCTGAACCTCACGGGAGGATCCGGACAGTCCGCTACGGTCTCGGGTTCGACCGGCACCCAGTTGACGTTCACGCTGAGCAACGGGAGCTACACCTACTCGGCGGCCACGAGCTGGAGGAACTGGACCGCCCACGGCGGGACCTTCGCCATCACCGGGTCCGGCACGTCGCTGACCGTGCCGTTCACGTCGTCCGGCGCCCCGACGGGGACCGCGGGATCGTCCTCGAGCTCACTCTGGACGTGGGTCGTGGTCGGGATTGTCGTAGCGGCGCTCCTACTCCTGTTCCTGTTCGTGCTCTATCGGCGACGCAAGAAGCAAAACCCGCCGCCACCGGACGGTAGTGCGGTAACGCCGGCCCCGACACCTCCTCCTCAGAGTCCCTAGTCCCGCTCCGAGCCGGGGCGCACCCGTGCTAGAGCTGGGATGAACTCCATGGGACCACCCGAGCCGCAAATCGAGTCCCGTCGGACGTGACCCCACTCTCGGTCCACTCGCCGGAGTTCTCCGAGCGGTCGCGCGATACACGACGCCGGCCGCTGGAACCATCGACGGACCGGCGACCTCCCTCCGGGAAGGCTCGGCGACCCCCGCCCGCGCCGTCTGCGCGCCCGCCACCTGCCACTGCGGGGGGGGGCCAAACCCGGCCAAGGTCCAGGTGATTGGGTGCAACACGCAATGCACCCACAACGAATCGTCGCGCCGCGCCCTCCGCTCCGATTCGGCTCCCGGGGTACTCGGCCGCAGCAATCGGTGAGACCCCGAGGGTTCCCGCGCCTGCGCTCGCTTCCGTCAAGCCCCCAGCGGGGAATGTCGAATAGTTTAGTTCACTACCCGACCCCTCTGCGGGGACCCACCCTTACGGGAGCGTTCCTTCGACTCCGTAACGCCCCGGTAGCCGTCCCGGGACGTTAGAGTCGTTCCTGGGCCGGTTGTGTGGGAGTTTATACCGGGCCAGAACGAGGGCCCTACTCCCGCAGTAGGTCGCTCCGTCGCGGGGGAAAGACCGGGCGCTTCAAGCGTTGGGTGATCCGGGGAAGGTCACCGCGAACAAAACGCCACAGCTTTTCGGGGTCGTAGGTCCGCTGGTATGGGTGAGTGAAGTCGTTGCGAATGTCGAAGATCGGGGTCCACGGAATGCCGGGGTTCGCCTTCTGGAATGGCTTCCCGAGAGCGTTGGCCGCCTCCTCGAACTGCTCGAACTGTCGCTCGATGGTGGCCTGAGAACCGGTTTCAGGGTCCAAGAAAGCTGCATGGCCCTTGGCGACCCATCTCGCGATCGTAGAGCAATATCCCAGCATCTCGTCGGTGAGGCGACGGGGATCCGTATTCCGGCCGGTCACAACGGCACCGCCTCCGAAAGGACCTGGGGACGAACCGACCAGTGCAGCAGGCTCTCCTCGGCGGTGTCGATCCTTCTACCTACGATATCCTCGGCCTCAACTCGGAATTTGGCGACGTCGAGAAGGGAAACGTCGGTCCTCCAGTCGACCAGGAGATCGACGTCGCTCTTTGCGTCGGCCTCTCCACGTCGTACCGATCCGAAGACTCGGAGCTGTCGAGCGCCGTACTTGTGGGCAAGTCGGAGCAGCTCCTCCCGGTGAGGGTAGAGTATCTCCTCGAGACCTAAGCCGTTCCCACGACGTACGGGGCGGATCTTCGGAACGTTCCACAGCTTCGACTTGCATCGGGGACACATTGCGGGGGCTCGACGGCGCATCCGCCAAGAATAGACGCAGCGGTAGCACCGACCCGTGCGGACCAGTCGCTTCGTCAGGTGCCCACCCCGTTTGAACCAGATTCCGAACTTACTTATCTCTATCGGCGGAGATTCTACCGGGCCGGAAGGGCCGCCGGAGACGAGACCGGGACCCCATCGGCTCGTCGGGCCGCCTGGATGACCCGGAGGCTCAGTAGGATTAGGTCGACCCACCGCGCGAACGAAGGGTATCGGCTCCGCAGGACCCGAACTCGGATGGATTCCCGTCGGACCGTCGCGAGAGCCAGTGACGGTCGAAGAACCGCTCGACCACGATGCGGACCGGGACCCTCCAATGGTCTGGACCCGGCCAGCGGTAGCGACTTCATAGGTGATCGACTAAAACGACCATGAGAACATCGATGGATTCCTAAACAGCGCGCCCTAAGTAATTGCGCATAGTCGTCGGAGGGTCTCGTTTCCCCTCCGCCAGTCCTCGAAGGTGTGTTCCACCGCGGTGGTCACGTCCTCGAGCTTGGGAAAGTATCGATTGTGCAGACACCTGCGCCGAGTGAGCTTCCACACCCGCTCGATCGGATTCAACTGCGGGCTGGCGGCGGGGAGGAACGAGAGCTCGAACTGGGCGCTCACCTCGTGCCGCCACTCCTTGTGGAGGCGGGCGTGGTGGTACTGTGCGTTGTCGCTGATCACCACGACACGTCGCGGACCCCGGGTGCTTTCTCGGTAGAATTGTTGGAGGAACTGCGTGCAGCTGACCTTGTTGAACATCCCCTCCTCTCGCCGATAGATCATCTTCCCATCGCGGAGTCGGACGGCTCCCCAGTCCCCGACGGACTTGTGGGTCCAGGCATGGAGGAGGATCGGGTCTCGGACCTCCGGCGGGACCCACATGCGGCATCGGGAGCCGTGCTGTTGGAAGTGGACCTCGTCCATCGCCCAAAGGTCCACCGAGGGATCTGCGTTCAGTGTCTGGAGTTTTTTTTGTGGGCCGCCTGAAGTGTGGGGTCGCCGTGAGAGAGCAGAGGACGAGGCTTCCGCAGTCGGAACCCGAGCTGGCGGAAGAGACGCTGGCACTGGCGGACCCCAAGGTCGACCTCGAACTGGCGCTCGAGGAAGGCAGAGAGGGTCTTGCCGTCCCAGAGCGTGCCGGTGAGCCCGACCTCCTCCGGTTGGCGACGCAGGGCGGCCTCCACGGTGTTCATCTGGACCTCGGTGAGGCGCCGAGGTCGGCCGGGGCGATCGCCCTCGGCGAGGCCGGAGAGACCCTCCTCCTCGAACCGATGGACCCAGTACTGCACCATCCGGGGAGAGTCACCGAGCATGCGGCTCACCTCGGGGGCGGTCATCCCCTGGGCCACAAGGAGGAGCCCGTGGAGGCGGTGGTCGTACCGGGATTCGTCGGACCGTCGGATCTCATCCTGGAGGGCGAGGATCACATTCTCGGCGTCGGGGACCGTGAGGGGACGCATAGGACCTCGAAGGTCCCATGCATTCGCAATTGTTTATGACGCTCCGTTTAGATGCCGGCTGATCGAGCACTCCAGAAGCAGATTCGGGCCCCGAAGTCTCGAGCCCGATCTTGAACGGGGCAACGCTCCGGATGCGAGGCCTCCAAGAAAGCGATCGCCGTAACGGTCCCACGAGTATCGCGGGTCGGAAGCTAGAACGAAAAGAAGGTTCTCCCGGCTTTGTCGGGGGTAGCTTGAGGTAGCCGGATGCGTCCCCCTCAGGGGCGGACGCATGGTCAAGGACGTCGAGCTGTATCGCCACTTGTTAGGAATCGCCGAGCCATGGACGGT
>JBAWFC010000052.1:0-3257 GCA_049591535.1 Thermoplasmata archaeon
TCCCTCGAGGTGCTCCTTGAGTACGTCGTTGGCGATGCTGAGGTCGGCGACGAGCTTCTTGAGGCGGCCGTTCTCGTGGCGGAGGGCCGTCTCGGCACTGCCCTCCCGGTTCTTGAGTCCGATCTTCATCCCGGCCAGGGCCTTCTGCTTCCACTCGTAGAACGCCGTGGAGCTGATGCCGTGCTGTCGGCAGATCTCCGAGACGTTCGCCCGAGGATGGAGGCTCTCGAGCACGACTGCAGCTTCCAGCGTTCGCCGGCGATGCTCCGTAGTTAGACCCCGAGTCGATCGAACAGGTCGGTGACGACCGGGATGGCGCAGGATGCGTTTGCCTCCAAGGCGTTGACCACATCGAAGACCTCTCGGTCGCCATCTCTCCCGAGCGTCGTCGAACACGACCACCGAACGAGCGGAGGGTCCTTCAACCGGAACGGCTCTTGGGGCCTCTCGGAGGAGCCCAACGTGCCCGCAGGGCTACGTTGGTGGAACGAGTGGGCAAGGACATTCGCGAGGGAGAAGCGAGGAATCGGCGAACGATGGAGAAGAACGATCCGCCAGTATCTGGAAGCCATGCCGAGCGCGTTCCGGCGCGCCGGGCGGACGCCTCCCGAGAGTCCCATGGACGTGACCATGGACGACGTGCAGGCGCTGAAGGACGCCCATTTTTGGGCGAACTCGACGTTGCACACGAGTCTCGTTGCGCTACGGGAGTTTCTTCGGTGGCCGGAGAACTCGCTGTCGCAAGACGCAGAGATTTGGCTTGCGCCGGCCGGCCAGGCGACCAATCGGCGCTGGCTTGCCCCCGTCCAGCTCGGCGCGCTCTTCACCGCGTCTCGAGGGCGCGAGCGGGTATTGGTCGCGTTGCAAGGGTTCAACGGGCTGAGATGGATCGAGGTCCTGCGCCTGCATGTACGGGACCTGAATCTCGTCCTGCCGAATCCGACGATGCGGGTCTTGGGCAAGGGGCGGCATGGCGGAAAGGACCGTACGATTCCGATCCAGCCGGTGGCGTACGCCGTTCTGGTGGAGTCCACTCTCGGGCAGCCGCCTGCCACGGCGGTCTTCCCGCACCACGAGCGTACGGCCGACTACGACCTGAGAAGGACGGCAGCGCGAGCGGGGCTGTTGGTCCCGGTGTCGGGCCACGATCTGCGGAGGTCTTTTGGAAGGATTGCCTACCAAGCGGGCGTCTCGCTTGTCGACCTAAAGTACCTCTACGGGCACGAGTCGGTGGACATGACCACCCACTACATCGGGCTCGACGAGGAGTCAGCGCGGCGCGGTCTGACCGCCTTTGGGGAAGCCATGCGACCCCATCTCCAGGTGGACGGGATGGAGGCGAAGCCCTAAATGCCCCAAACCCGGGGCCGGTCTCTGACGGATGCCGCCATAGCTCAGTCGGTAGAGCGGCTGATTTGTAATCAGCAGGTCGGGAGTTCAATCCTCTCTGGCGGCTTTTCCAAGTAGTCAATATCCCTCCCGGCCTTGGCATTCAGCCAGAAATCTGATAGAGACCAGCCATCCAACCATACGTCGCCGACCAGGGCCGCCCCGTGCGAGCCGCTCCGAGGAGCGTCACACGAAATCCCGAGCACCAAAGCCTGCTTGGCTTCCACTCGCCTCCATAACCATGAGCAGGAGCCGAGAGGTCAGGGCTCTTGAGGACGCAGCAGGTCCATCTTGTGAAAAGTTCACCTTCCATGGGACACCGGCACGCCGGTGGTTGGCGGGGGATGTGGCCGGGGCTCTTGATTGGTCTCGCAACGGGGATCATGGTTGCACTTATGTGACTTCCGCCCGCGGCGGTTCGCTTCGGATCACGTGGTCCCCCGATTGCGCGTGTGCGGGCTCGGCATCCACTTATCCGCGCCGGGTGCGCACGATGCCAACCGCAGCCGCCCGCTCCCGATCGACTGACCCCACTCAACGCACGCGGCCGTCTCACGACTCCGCAGCAACCACCCCGGAGCTCGGTCGGTCCGGAGTGTAAGGGGTCCCCCGTTTGAGGACCGCATAGACGATCTTCCGCAGCTTGTGGGCCCCCGCCACATTGCCCTTCTGCTTGCCGCCTCGGCGGGTGACACGTCGGGCCACCTTCGTGACGTCACTGCGCTTGTCCGCCCACTGGCGGTGGGACCACGACGCCTCGACCAGGAGCCACTTCACGAGGTGATTCGAGTCCGTCTTCAGGTGCCCCTGGTAGGAGGACTCTCCGGACGGGTGATTGGTGGGGACCAGGCCCGCATACGAACACAGGTTCTCGATGTTCGGGAACCGGTCGATGGGGCACCGCTCGGCCACCAGAGCGACCGCAGTGAACTCCCCGATGCCCGGGATCGTCTCGAGGAGTTGGGCCTCCTTCGACTTCAGGAATGCCTCGTGGATCCCCTCGTCGAGCGTCTTCGTGAGCTCGTCAAACTGATGGAGGGCGTCCAGACCCCGATCGACCTCGGGGATCTGGTGGGTGCGCAGCTCCTCCCGCTTCCGCTTCTGGCCGAGGAGTCCGTCATCGTACTGGATCCCCTTTCGGAGGAGGGCGGCGTAGATGTGGCTCTTGATCCCGGACTCCTCGCGCTTGTAGAACGCGCGGTCCCTTACCAGTTGGCGGAGCGCGCGGGTCTCGGCGTCCGGAGCGTAGGCCATAGGGATTCCTCGAAGGCGGAGGAGTTCCGCCAGGCTGTGGGAATCCACCTTGTCCGATTTCAAGCTCGCCTCACTGATCCACCGGACCCGGTAGGGGTGGGCGAGGGTCACCTCGGCGTCCGTCGACAGCGCAGCGTCGTAGAAGTGCTCCCAGACGTTGCACGCCTCGAGCACGACGTGCTTGCGACCCGGAAGACCGTCCAAGTAAGTGATCAGCTCGGAGTCTCGAGCCCCGAAGCTCGACTGGTCGACCCGATTCCCTTCTCGGTCCAGCACGGTGGCGACGACCGACTTCTTGTGCACGTCCAACCCGACGAATAGTTCCCGCCCCGTGCGACGCCTCGAGGGCGACGAAGAGAGGCGCCGCACTTGCTTCTTGCCCGACATCGGGCGGAAGTCAGCATGTCATCAACTCTTGCAAGTCCGCTCGTTCTGCGTTCTGGGGACTCCACGAACAACGGAGCGCCTCCGTTCACTTTCTCTCTAACTCTCCCGTGAAAGCGGACCGAGCCCCGTGATTTCTTAGCCGGCATTGGCCACCTCCGTCGTGAGCCGGCTGAGCGTCGGGAGCCGCTCCTCGAGCGCCTCCCCGACCTTTTCGAGATCCTCCGCGG
>JBAWFC010000053.1:0-44958 GCA_049591535.1 Thermoplasmata archaeon
CGCGATGCCGGCGGCGCCCACGAGCAGCTCCGAAACGGGCGCCACGGGGGTCGCCACGGCCAGCACCCCGAGGACGACGAGGACCGGGGCGATGGCGACGTCGCGAACGGGCGCCGCCTTCGAGACCCGCAGGCCGGCGCCCGCAGCGACCCCGAGCGCGGCCAGCGCGAACGCGGGCAGGGTCGGCAGGCGGCTGTCGTAGGCCAGGACGAGCGCGGCGACGGCGAGAATCGGAAGCGTCGGACCTCCCCACCGAAGGGGGGCGGTGGGTGGCGTCGCGGACCCGGTCACGCACCCCTCCCGCGGCGCCCGGGGCGACGGAACAGCTCCACCAGTCGGCCCAGCGACCAGTACTCCTCCCAATCGACCACCGGCGCGTCTTCCCAGGTCCGGGCCAGGCGTTGCCGGCGGACGAGCCGGGCGATCCGCGCGACGAGCTCCTCCTCGGCGTCGGAGAGCGTCCGCGGGCTCGCGAGCACCGGGAGGGGCGACGGGCTGACGACGATCACGGGAAAACCGCGACGCCGCAACTGGGGAACGAGGTCGCTCGACGCGTCCTCGACGAGGCTCGTGAGGACGATCGTCGTGACCCCGGGGGGAAAATACCGGCGCATGGAGACGGCACAGCGCTCGGCGGTGCCGGCCTCCGGGGCGAGGCGGACCCCCAGGAGGGCCCGGCGCAACCGGACCCGCTGCGTGCGGCCGGAGGCCAGCGGTACCGCGACGAGGAACTCCCCGAAGACCCCGAGGCCGACCCGTGCCTTCTCCCGGAGGAATGACTCCGCGATCCCGTGCGCGCCGGCGAGCGCGAGGGAGAGCAGCTGATGATCGACCCGCGCTCCGAGCCCCGATGCCCGCGCGTCGACGAGCAACACCACGTCCCCCGTGCGGTCGACCTCGTACTCGTTCGCGAGCAGGCGCCCCGCGCGTGCCGAGGCCAGCCAATTGATGCGACGGGGCGGCTCGTTCGGCGTCGCGTCCCGGATCCCGAAGAACTCGCCGCTCACCCCGATACGCCGCGAGCGGGTCTCCCCCGGCAGCGGGATCGTCCGCTCGAGTCGCACGGCGCCGAGCTGGGTCAGCTCGGGGGGGTATCGTTCGACGAGCAGCGGCGGCGGGTCCCACCGAACGGCCCGTTCGACCAGGCCCGCCGGGTCTCGCCAGGCCAGGTGCGGGAACGGCACCGGCACCACGATCGGGTCCCGAGCGGTCCATCGCAGCTCGAACCGGACCTCGTGTCGGTCCCTCTCCAGGCGTACGGGAGCCTCCTCCGTGAGGCCGGGCGGGACGGCGAACTCGAGGTCGAGGTCGTTCGCGTCCGTCGGAGGGTCGACCGACGCCGCGCCGGTGACCCGAACGTCGGGACCGGTCCCCTCGAGCGTCCAGCGGAGGCGGGCGATGGGCGCCCCCCGCGGACCGAGGAGGGCCGCCGCGACGGGGGCCAGCAGGACCGGGAGCGCGAGGAGGAGCGGGGCCGGGTCCGAGAGGACGACCCCGACGAGCAGGAGGACCGCTCCCGCCCCGAACAAGAGATACGCCCGAGGTTGCCAGCGGAAGGTATCGGGAGTCATCGGTCGCCCGTTCACTGGCGGGCCTCGAGGTCGTCCAGGCGGCCGCGGAGGTAGTCGTGAAACGCCCCGAGCGGTAGGGCGGCGATCTCGTCCATCTCCTCCACGGTGCGGCGGGAGAGGCCCGGAGTGCCGAGGGACCTTTCGGCCCGGTCGAGCGTGAGAACGACCTCCTCGCGCCCGAGCCGCCCCGACCGCAGCGCGGTGCGAAGGCGGAACTCCTCCGCCGGGGGGGACGACCGGGCCCGGCGGACCGGCCGCGCCCGCTCGTCGAGCCAGGCCCCCGCGAAGAGGAGAGCCGCCGCGAGAACGGCGACCGTCGCCGCCGGCACCGCGATCACGAGGGTCGGTCCCGCCCACACCGCGAGGACCGTCGCCCCGACGGCCACCGCCGGCAGGAACCAGCCGACCGCGGACCTCATGGGAGAGGGCGAGAGCTCCGGTCGAGGTCCTCCAGCGCTTCCGAGATCGCGCGCGTCGCGCGCTCGGCCGCGGCGGGTCCCATCGGGTGCGAGGAGTAGCGGGCCTCCTCGAAGAGCCGAGTGAGGGTCGTCGCAGCCGAGGCCCGGATCCCGAGCCGTTCGAGATGGAGGGACCGGATCTCCTCCGGGGTCACCTGCTCGACGCTTCCCACGAGCGAGCCGACCCGATGGAGCAGGGTCGTGTAGAGACGGATCACTACGGCACGCGGCCCTTCCCCGCCCTCCAGCGCTTGGGCGGCGACGCCGAGCGCCCTCCGCACGTCCAAGGCGTCCGCGCCGTCCGCCGCGGCGCGACGACGCTCCCGGCGGGCCGACATCGCCCAGAGGCCGGGCACCGCGATCGCCCCGACGGCGATGACGACCAGCGCGACGGCGGCAAAGAACGTCCACGGCGGAAGGTGCCAGGAGAACAGGACGGCCTGCCCCCCCGAACCCGTGACGTTGCCGGTGACGTTCGAGGTCGAGTTCTGGGTGCCCGTCGTGTTCGTCCCGGTTCCCGTCGTCCCGGACGGGGTCGTCGCGCCGGCCGCGAGCAGATGGAAGAGCGCGAGGAACAGGATGGCGATCAGGATCGCGGTCAGGCCCGTCACGACCATTCGCGTCTGGACCGGAGAAACACCCGAGGTCAGTCGAGTGTAGACGAATCCCGCCGCCGCGACGAACACGACCGCGATGATCAGGATCCCGGCGGTCTGCATGGAAAGGAACACCACGGGGGCGGGGCCCGAGTGCGGCGCGCTCGCGGGGGTGGCGCTCGCGAGCAGACTGGCCGCTGCGCCGACCGCGAGCGCCGCGACGAGGACAATGAGCAGGACCGGCGAGGTGCGCGGTCGCGGTGCGTTGGCTTGCACGGCGACCCCCCTCACCGGACCGGGTCCGGGCGCAATATACTCTTCCCGGGGTTACGACGGGGTCGGCTCGGCCGTTGCCGGGGGCGCGGGGGAGAAGAAGTAGAAGCTGCGGCGTTCGTGGTCGGCCGATACGACCGAGAAGTCATCGACCGCGTACCCGAGGTCCGTCGCGGCGCGGAAGGCGTCCCGAACCGCATGGCGCCAGGTCCGCAGCGCGGTCGGTTCGTGTTGCCGGACGAGGTCGATGTCGAAGGGGATCTCGAGGTGGGCGCTCGCACCGGTCGGCTCGCCGACCGCGGTCGGGACCCGGATCCCGCTCTCCCCCGGTTCGGTCTCCACGATCGCCGTCGACCCGGTCCAGCGCGCGCGGTCCTCCGCCGCGGTGGGGAACGCGCCGGACAAGCGAGACTCCACCGCGGCAGCGGTGAGGGACCAGACCGCGCGGATCCGGTCGGTCTCGAGACCCCGGTTCGGGGCATCGGGGAGCTGTCCGAAGTAGTGCGGGTAGTAGCGGTCGGGTCGCGCTCCCAACCGATGCACCGAGAGCCACGCCGCGCGGCTCTGGAGCGGGTCGAACGCCCAGCGGACCTCCTTCAGGCCGAGCTTGAGGACCTCGTCGCGCTGCGCCGCCATGAGCCGGAAGCCGAGGTGATGGTTCTGGTACTCCGGCCGGACGGCGGTGAGGTGGCAGTAGTGGTAGAGGGTCGTCCCGTCCCAACCGATGAGGGAGGCGGTGAATCCCGCGAGGTAGATGTCGGCGAACGCCCCGAGGACGAGCCCCCCGTTGTCCTGCAACGCCCGCAGGAGGGGGACGGGGAGGGACGACGCCGGTGTTCCCGTCCCCGCGATCGCCTGCTCGACCTCCTCGACCTTGCGGAACTCCTCGGGCTTGCTGAGCCGCCGGAACCGGAATCCTTCGACCTTTTCGCTGACGCCCGATCCCGCCACGGCCCGCGGACCGGCCCTCGGTACTTAACCCGGACGACGTCGGACCGTTCGGGCGCTAGCGGCGGATCCGCAGCTCGACCCGTTTCTGCTCGTAGCGGAGCTCGTCGACGGGCGTGAGCTCCCACAGGAGGTCCTCGAGGTCCGGGATGTTGCGAAGGAACTCCGCCTTGCTCTTCGTGACCATCAGGTGCTCGAACTTCGCCCGCGCCACGTAGTACGAACCGACGAGGTAGGCCCCCGCGATGATGACGATCGGACCGACGATGACGAAGACGAGGTTGTAGTTCGCGCCCGGGGTGTTCGTCGCGTTGTTGATCGCCGTGAACGGCCAGGAGCCCGCGAGCGGCGTGAAGAACCCGAGCGCGAGGGTCGTCAGGAGCACCCCGACCGCGAGAACGAAGTCGGAGATCCAGGCCCGGTACGTCCGTAGACCGTGCCGGAACCGGCGGTCGAGCGGAACGGGCGCTGCGTCCGGGGCCATTCGGCCGGCGGGAGCACGCTCCGCTTATGAAACTACTCTCGACGGCGCCCTGCGTCCGTCCGGTCGGTCCGGCCGTATGCGGCGGGGGCCTCGCGGGTGGGAGGGACCCCGCCGGCGCTCGGCGCAGGGATCGACGCGAGGAGGGGCCGGAGCCGACGGTAGACGAGGGTGCCGCCGAGCAGCGCGACGAGCGCCGCCCCGAACGCGACCTCCTCTCCGCCGGTGGTGCCCCCGTTCGAGAGCGCCCCCAGCCCGAAGAGGAAGAATCCGACCACCCCGAAGATCGCCCCCGGAACGGGGCCTCCCCCCTTCCGCCCGGCCGTCTCCGACGGGGGGAGGGACAGCAGGGCGCCCGCCACCTCGAGGGAGAGCACGGCAACGGCTTCGAGCAGGACCAGAACGACCCCGTCCCACCTCACGACCGCGCCGGCGAGGTACTGCGCGACCAGGGCAAGGCCGAAGATCCCCCCGATCCCGGCGCGGTACCCGAGTGCGTAGAACGGCCCGCTTTCACCCGTGCCCCAGTAGTGGGCGCGGAGCAGCGCCCATTGGGCGACCTCGGTTCCCGCGACGAGCGCGGTGAGGAAGATCAGCGCCCCGGGGAGCGCGCCGTTGGTCATCGAGGCGAGGAAGAACAGGAACGCGATCGCGAGCGGCACCCCCACGAACAGTCCCGCGGTGTAGGCGAACACTTCCCGTCGCTCCTCGAACAGGGTCTCGGGTACCTGGGGCGTCGCGTACCGACCGATCTCGACGTAGACGAAACCGCCCGAGAGGACGACCCCGACGAGACCACCGATCGACAGGCTCAGGTCGACCATCCTCAGTCTACCTTCCGGCCCGCCGCCAGAAAGCCCGTGTGTCCGAGCATCTCGAACGCGGGGCGAGTGCCCCCGTCCCCGACGTGCAGTCCTCGCTCCAGCAGCTCGACGGCGCGGACCTCGTCGTACCGCTGGGTACGGAGCTCCTGGACGGTGCGTTCGAGCTGGTTGTAGGTGGGGGTGTAGGTGGCAACGTACCCGCCGGTCGCTAGGGCGGAACGCGCCGAGGCGAGGACCGACCACGGTTCGGGAACGTCGAGGAGAACGCTCCCGAGTCCCGAGAGGTCGATCCCTTCGCGCGCGACGTCGCGTTCGCGGAACGTGACGCGGCCGGCGAGTCCCGCCCGGGCGACGTTCGAACGTGCGGCCTCGAGAAAATCGGCGCGTCGGTCGTACGACGTGACGTGGCCCCGCGGCCCCACCGCGTGGGCGAGCGCGATCGTGAGCGCACCGCTCCCCGACCCGGCCTCGGCGACGAGCGCCCCCGGCGAGACCCCGGCGAGATACAGCAGCTGTGCCGCGTCCTTCGGCGTCACGATCTGGGCTCCGCGACGCAGCGTTCCGAAGAGGTCGGCGAGCGATGGCCGGATCAGGTGGTACTGGGTCCCCAACCACGTCACCGACCCACCGGGAGGGCGCCCGACCTCTCCGGAGAGGTCGACGATCCCGTCGTTGCCGATACGGATCGGGCCGCGCGCGAGCGTAAGGAGGATCGCGGGCGACCCGCGTGTCTTCAGGGCGACCGCATCGCCCTCCGCCCACCGGTCGTCGGCCATGCCCGCCTTGGTTCCGCCGCTTGCCACGGGGAGGCCGGAGTAATAACGGGGCGCCCGGCGCTGGCTTTAAGGGAAGAACGATGCTCGGGGTCTCCCGCGCCGTCCGAGGGCCGCGGGTCGACTCCCGGGGTCTGAGCGACGGCGTCCGAGGATCGAGAAGAAGTTCACCGTGCGGGCATAGTGTAGTCTGGTTATCACATAGGCTTGCCAAGCCTATAACTCGGGTTCAAATCCCGGTGCCCGCATACCTCGGAGCCTCGGCCGCAACGCATTCCGGTGACAGAAACGTGAGGGATACCTTCGCTCGGCCGGTCGAAACGTTTGTGACGGGGGAGTAGTACAGGTTGCCATGGCCCGACTGCGACGGATCACGACCTCGGGCGGCCGGTCGTTCGAGTACATCTCGCAGGGGAAGGGGCCGGCGACCGTCCTCGTGCACCCCGGCGGACCCGGTCTCACGTACCACTATCTCCGGGGACTCCTCAAGCTCGCCAACGCGCACCTGCGCGTCGTCCTGTTCAATCCGCGCGGAGTCGGGCACAGCTGGGCTCCCCGTTCTCCGCGGGAGTACACGCTCGCGTCGATGGCGGAGGACGTCGAGGCGATCCGCAAGGCCCTGCACATCTCGGAGCTCCACCTGCTCGGGTACTCGGCCGGAGGCTTCGTCGCACTGGAGTACGCGCACCGCTACCAGCGCCGACTCACCTCCCTCCTCCTCTGCGCAACGGCCGGCAGCGCGGAGGAGATCCGGCAGGGAAATCGAATGGCGTTGGCCGTCGCCCCCCCCAGCCGCCGGAACCGGGTCCGGGAGCTGACCCGAGCGAAGGCGTTCGACTCGGCCGAGTATCAGCAGCTGGTCGAGGAGATCTTCGGACCGTTCCAGACCCGGTTCTTCAAGGGCACTTCCCACGACTGGAAGGCGACCAAGATGAACTCGACCGTCTACCGCGCGATGATGACCCGTTCGGGAGACGAGTTTGCGGTCGACGGGACGATGGCGAAGTGGGACGGCCGCCGGTACTACTCCAAGATCGAGGTCCCGACCCTCGTCGTGGTCGGGCGGTACGACTTCTTCCTCACCCCGTCCGTGGAGATGTCGGACCGGATCGAGCCGGCGCATCTGCGCGTCCTCCCGCGCAGCAGCCACCGTGCGATCCTTGAACAACCCAAGGAATTCCTCGGCACCGTCCGGGAGTTCCTCGAAGACGTCACCGGCGGGTAGGACCCGGGGGCCGGGCCGACTCCCGGCGAACTCGCTTTATTGGATGAAGGCTGGGGGGGCGCGAGGCGCCGCATGTCGAGCGAGGTCGTCGTCGCGGGGGAGGATGTCTGGAAGGTCTACGGCGAGGGGGAGACCCAGGTCCGGGCGCTCAACGGGGTGAACCTACAGATCCGCCGCGGCGAGATGATCGCGGTCATGGGCCCCTCCGGTTGCGGCAAGACGACGTTCCTCAACTGCTTCTCCGGCCTCGACGACATCACCCGAGGAAGGGTGACGCTCGAGGGCGTGGACATCCACGACCTCCCCGACCGAAAGAAGAGCGAGTTCCGCGCTCGTCGCATGGGATTCGTCTTCCAGTCGTACAATCTGTTACCCGTGCTCTCGGCGGTCGAGAACGTCGAGATGCCGCTCCTGATCGCCGGGGTGAATCCGAAAGAGGCCCGGGAGCGAGCGCTGCGTACGCTCACGGAGCTCGGTCTCGGCGACCGTGCTCGCCACACCCCGTCGGAACTCTCCGGCGGCCAACAGCAACGCGTCTCGCTCGCCCGCGCCTTGGTCGCGCGCCCGGCGATCGTCTGGGCGGACGAACCCACCGGAAATCTGGACGAGGAAGGGTCCGTACAGGTCACGCAGCTCCTTCGGAACCTGAATCGGACCTACCAGCAGACGATCGTCGTGGTGACCCACGACCCCGACGTGGCGGCGGGGTGCGACCGCACCCTGAAGATGCACGACGGGGCGTTCCTCGCCTGACGGAGGCCGTGGATGCCGTCGGCCGTGCTACTCCTGGTCCTCGTGATGGTCGTCGTGGCCGTCGTGACGACGGTCCTCGCGCTCGCGAACCGGGTCCCGGCCCGAGTGGCGATGCGCAACGTTCGCCGGGGCCGCTGGAGGTCGGTGCTGATCATTCTCGGCCTGCTGGTCGGCACCGCGATCATCTCGGGAAGCCTCGTCATCAACGACACCGTTGCCGCGGAGAACGTCCACTTCGTCTACCAGAACTACGGGTACACGGACGAGGCGATCTACAACGACTCGGTGGCCCAGGGGAGCGCCCCGTACGCATTCTTCTCTGGATCGATCTACGGGGCGATCGCGAACCACACCGCAACCAACTCCCTGATCGCCGGTACCGCCCCGGAGATCATCGACACGGGCAGCGTCTATGACCGGACGACGGGGGTTCCGGAATCGGGAGCCCAGGTCATCGGGGTGAACGCGAACCAGAGCTCCCAACTGGGTTCGTTCGTCTACGACAACGGCACGACCACCGCCGGTCCGGCGGCGGGAACGGTCCTCCTGGACGACGAACTCGCCTCCAACCTCGGCGCGCACGCGGGCGACCGGGTCGAGCTCTACGGGGCGGCCGCGGTATCGCTCGTCGTCCAGGGGATCGTGCAGGACGACACCCGGGGAGGGTTCCTCGGGGGCAACAACGCGTTCGTGACCCTCGCGACCGCCCAGACGTTCGCGAACGAGAGCGGTGCCGTCAACTTCATCGCGGTGACGAACGTCGGCTCGTTGACCGGCGGGGTCGCGCACTCGGACAGTGTCACGGCGTTTCTCAACACGACGCTCGTCTCTCTCGGCTCACCGGCCGGTCTCGTCGCCTACCCCGTCCTGCAGTCGAACCTGAACCAGGCGGTCACCGCCGGCGAGTCGATCGCCACGCTGTTCCTCGTCCTCGGTCTCTTCTCGATCGTGGCCGGCGCCCTGCTCATCGTCGGGATCTTCGTCACGCTCGCGGAGGAGCGCAAGGGTGAGATGGGGATGCTCCGGGCGGTCGGGCTCACCCGGCGCGGCCTCGTCTACGTATACTACTTCGAATGGACCGTCTATGCGGCACTGAGCGCACTCGCCGGAACGGCCCTCGGGGTCGGGGTCGGCTACGTGCTCGTGCTGATCTACAGCCGAACCATCGCACGGACCTCCTCGGCGGTCGCGTCGTCGTTCGTGCAGTCGTTCACCGTGAGCCCGGAGAGCCTCCTGATCGCCTACGTGATCGGCTTTCTGCTCACCGTCGTGACGATCGCGGCGACGAGCGCTCGCGTCAGCCGTCTCAACATCGTCCGTGCGATCCGCTCGATCCCGGAGCCCGCCCCGAGTCGGGGCGCCTACACGGTCCTCGCGTACCTCGGGGCGGTACTCCTCGTGTTCGGCGGACTCCTCTTTGCGGCCACGCGCACCGGTAGCGGGGACGTCTCTCTCCCGTTCCTCGGCCTCGGCCTCGCGATCGTCGGGGGAGGGCTCGTTGCCTCCCGTTTCGTGCCGAACCGTTACGCCTTCTCCGCGGTAGGGATACTCCTCGTCGCGTGGGGGGGCAGCGTCCAGTTCCACCGGGCGCTCGTCGGCAGCAGCCACTCGGGCACCATCTTCGCGGTCTTCGTCGAAGGCATCGAGATGGTCCTCGGTGCGGTGCTGCTGTTCGTCTTCAATTCGGACCTGATCGTGGCGGGGCTGGTTCGGCTCGCCGGCCGGGGCGGCTCGCGGGTGCCGGTCGTTCGGGTCGGTCTCGCCTACCCGCGACGACGCCCGTTGCGCAGCGCGGTCAACTTCGCCATCTTCGCGATGGTGATCTTCACCGTGGTCGTCGTCGCCGCCTACGGCAGCTCCGTCGAGGGCGCACTTTCGAACTCGGTCGCGGCCGAGTCGGGAGGATACACCTTCTTCGGGTTCAGCTCCCAATCGATCCCCGACCTCGCCGGCGAGATCCGGAACAATTCGACGCTCGCGAGTCAGGTCACCGTCGCGATCTCCGCCACTGTGGGCACGGTCGTATCCTACCCGCCGGGGTACGGGGGCCCATGGACGGACTCGGTGTACGGGGTCCCGGTGGGAGGTCCGCCGGCCGATAATTTCTACACGACCAACCAGTACAACTTCACTCACACCTGGAACGGTATGACCGCATCCCAGGTCTGGTCCGACGTGGCGACCAACACCTCCGTTGCGGTCGTCGACTCGTCGTACGCCCCCGGTCAGCTCAACCTCGGCGGCGCAGCCCACCCGGTCGTGGCGCTGGGGGCGGTCGTGCCGCTCGAGAACCCGGCCACCCACGCGGTGGCCAACGTCACGGTGATCGCGTACATGGACCAGCAGTTCCTCACCGGGTTCTGGGTGAATCCGGCGACCACGACCGCCCTCGGGTACACGAACTTCCAGGGTTCGCTCCTCAAGGTCGCGAGCGGCGTTTCGGTCGCGACCGCCTCCCAGGACCTCAAGCGGGCGTTCTTCTCCTACGGACTGCAGCTGTTCAACTTCGCCCAGATCCTCCAGACGTCGGTCCAGACCATCCAAGGAGTGATCGGCCTCCTCGAGATCTTCGTCGCGCTCGGCCTCGCGGTCGGGATCGCGGGAATGGGGATCATCGCGTTGCGCGCGGTCACGGAGCGGCGGACCTCGATCGGGATGCTGCGGGCGACCGGCTTCACGCGGGGGATGGTGCTGAGCTCGTTCCTCCTGGAGTACTCCTACATCACCCTCCTCGGGACGGGCGTCGGCACCGCGCTCGCGGTCTGGCTCTATTACAATGCGACCGCCGCGACGCCCGGTGGTCAGTTCGGGGTCTTCGTCGTGCCGACCGTGACGATCGTCACGGTGGTCCTCGTGGCGTACCTCCTGACGGTCGCCGCGATCCTGGGCCCCTCGTGGAAGGCGGCCAACCTCCCGCCGGCCGAAGCGGTCCGGTATACCGAATAGCGGGACGCCGGCCGTTCGCCGCTAGGCCGTCTTCCCCGGACGGAGCACCCACGCGCGTGTCGTCGTGAGGCGCACGAATCCAAGGCGCTCGAGGATCGGGCGGCTCGTCTCTCGTGCATCCACCGTGAGGAACCGATGCCCATAGTCGCGCGCGAAGGATGCCCGGACTCGGACGAGGGACCGATAGACGCCCCGATGCCGATGGGGCGGCGCGGTCCCCCCTCCCCAGAGTCCCGCGAACGAGCGACCGGGGGTCAGCTGGACTCGTCCCGTCGCCGCGGGCGACCCCTCGACGTACGCGACGAACAGGCCCACGTTCGGGTCGTCGAGGCGGTCGCTCCACCGCTCGAGGAACTCCGTGCCCTCGGCACCGAACGCGGCGTCGTTCGCCGTGGCCGCGTCCCGAAGGCCCGCGCGGTCCGTCACGCGACGGACCGTGACGTCCGCAGGGACCGGGCCCCCGGGGAGCCCCTCCCGAAGATCGAACACGACGAGGGTCTCGGGTTCGTCCGGTACGAACCCCGCGCGCGCCAGGATCGCCTCGAGATCCGCGGGCCGGTCGTGGCCGAACGTCTTCCATTCGACCTCCTGCCCGACCCGGCGAAAGTACGCGACTTGTTCCGCGACGACGCGCGCGGCGTCCGCCCCCTCGAGGTCGGAATAGATGACGTAGTTCTCGTCTCCCAGGACCCGGACGACCGGGCCGTCACGATCGACGCGCGTGTGCGGGTCCGGCACCGGGTCCCGGCGCATCTCCGCATCGTACCGTGCCCGCAACTCCCCGAGGGGGATCATCTCGACCGGTAGTCGGGCGTCGGAGATAATGCGCCCCCCGAGACGGTCGGACGGCGGCGGCGTGCCCTCACGCCGCACCGGGGCCGCGCGAACGCATATGACGGGTGAGGGACATTGTACATCGATGGCCGCGGCGTCGTCCCGTTCCCACGACCCGCTCGACCCCAAGAAGGTCGTGCGCGATGGGTGGAACAGCGTCTCCACCGTCTATCGACCCCCGGGGTCCCCGACCGATGCGTTCGACCACACGTTCGCCGACCATCGCGACTGGCTCCAGCCGTTCTTCCGGACAGTTCCCCCGGGCGCGCAGGTGCTGGACCTGGGATGCGGATGTGGGCTCCCCGACGCGGAGCTCCTCTCGGATCGGTTCCGGGTGACCGGGGTCGACATCTCCGACGTGCAGGTGGAACGCGCGCGGCGACAGCTTCCGCGCGTGCGCTTCGTCCGGGCCGACATGACGGAGGTGACGTTCCGACCCCAGGCCTTCGGCGGGGTCGTGTGCCTCTACGCGCTCATCCATGTCCCGCTGGAGGAGCAGCCCGAGCTTCTCTCGAAAGTGTTCGGATGGCTCGCGCCGGAGGGCCTCTTCCTCGTCACGACGGGCGCGACCGCGTGGACCGGGGTGGAGGAAGGCTGGCTCGGTTCGAATGCGAAAATGTACTGGAGCCACGCCGATGCCCGTACCTACGAGCGTTGGCTCAAGGAGACCGGCTTCCACGTGCGCCGTCGCATCTTCGTCCCCGAGAAGGGAGCGACCCATGCGCTCTTCCTCGCGCAGAAACCGGCGCCGGCGGCCACGCCGACCGGCGTGGAGTCGGCCGAAAGCTGGGCTCGTGCGCCGACCGCTCGGCGAGACCCCGCCGACCCGGGTGGCGGCGGAAAGTAGAATCTATTCGAAGCCGTTCCCCCGGCGCGCGCTTCCCGTGCGGGAACCGCGGCCCGGGAACTCGAGATGCCGGATTCGGACACGGTTCGAACGGCGCTCAAGTTCGTCAACGAGATCAACCGCCACGACGTCGACCGCCTCGTCGCACTGCTCTCCGACGACCACCTGTTCGTGGACGGTCTGGGTCAGGAAGTGCGGGGGCGCGAACGCCTGCGCGAGGCATGGCGGACGTACTTCGAGTGGTTTCCCGATTACCACCTTGGCGTGAAGGAGTGGTTCCAGAACGGACGCGTCGTGGGGATGTTCGGCACGGCGAGCGGCACGTACGCCGTTGCCGGCGAACTCCCCGTCCAGAACCGGTGGCGCACTCCGGCGGCGTGGCGGGCGGTCGTCCGCGAGCACCAGCTCTCCCACTGGCAGGTGTACGCGGACAACGAGCCCGTCTGGAAGATCATGCGTGTGAAGCGGTACTGACGAGCGCTATCGGAAGACCCCGAACCGGTCGAGCGAGGCGATGATCTCGGCCACCTCTTCGTCTACCGGCACCCGGAGGCCGTACCGACGGAAGTACCGGTCGAAGGTACCCAGTCCCCGCCGCAGGGCGTTCTCTGCCTCCGTGAGCCGGACCCACGGTGGTTGGCCCAGCCGGTCGACGTGCACCGCCTGCCCGAGGTCGATGACCCACGGCTCGCCCCGATGGACCAGGAGGTTGAACGGGCTCAGGTCGGTGTGGACGACCCCCGCGTCGGCGAGCTTCCGCACCTGCTCCAGCACCGCTTCCCGCATTCGTTCGGGCGACTCGGGGGTCACCGTGCACAACCGCGGTGCCGGCCCGTCCGCATTGCCGACGTATTCCATGGAAAACATGTTCTCGACCCTTCGGCCGGGCTCCGGAGCCCGGACGCCCCCCCGCCAGGCGCTGGTGAGCATCTCGATCTCCTCGGCCGCACGGTGTCCCATCGACTCCTGCTTGACCGGCCGTCCGCCCCGGTGGCTCGTCCGGTAGAGTCGGTAGACCTTCACTGCGAGCAGCATCCGATCGTCAGCGCACGCGTAGACGTCCGCCTCCTTTCCCGAGCCGATCCGCTGAAGGACCTCGCTCGCGAGGCCGCACTCCCGGATCCCCTCCGCGGCCTCCGCGTAGCGCGGCTCCTGGAACGACGCGGTCCCCGAGCGGACCTTCCAGTGTACACTGGAGTCGAGGTAGTGGTTGTTGGGCACGGTGGTGTGGTGGAGGTGTTCCTGTAGGTGCGGTCGGCCGGACGATACGCCGAGCCGGGGAGACGGAACGGAGTTCAGTCGGTTCCCGGCAGCACGAAAGATTCGACTCGCGTCATCGCTCCGAGAACCTCCTGGCCGACGTGGCCAGCGCTCGCTACGCTGGCGGGATATCTATACTCTTGGGGGGATCGCGCCGAAACGGGCGGAAAGGGTTGGGCTCGAGGCGATGCGGGACCTACCGGCCGAGGTGGCGGTGGCGGCTCATCTGGTGGAAGATCCAGCCGAGTACCACCACGAGGATCCCGACGCCCACGAGGGCATCGTACGCCTCGATCGAGACCGCATACGAGGAGAACGCGTTGGTCGCCGTGGAGCCGGCGTAGGCCGCGATCCCGATCAGGTCGATGATGAACCCGACCATGATCAGCACACCGCCGACGAGCACCAGGATCGAACCGAACGTGAGCCAGGCGGGCATCATCGGTCCGCGGTACTGGGGCGCGGGGGACTCCTGCCATCCGGGATACCCCTGAGGGGGATATCCGGACGGGGACGGAGGGGGCGGGGGCGCGTTCGGGTAGCCGGGCGGGGGGGCGGGATTTGGGGCAGCCATGCTCCGGTACTTGCCCGGACCTAGTATACGAACCTACGCGTGGGCCGGGCGGATGCGCCCGGCGTCCGACCCGCGTCGGACGCTATCGGCCCTGTGGAACGCCGATCCACTTCTGCAGTCGGTGGAGGTTAGGCAGAGTCCCGACCACGATCAGTGCGTCCCCGACCTGGAACTGGAACGAGGAAGGCGGGTTGAGGACCGTCACGTACTCCCCGCCACCGGAGGGACGGGCGTACCCGATCACGATACAGTCGGACGCGGCCCGCACGAGCGCCTCCGCCTCCCGCAGCCCCTGGGTCGACACCGGCGTGTGCGGGGTCAGGAGGAACTCCTCCATGTCCGCCCCGAACGCCGTCGTCGTCAGGTCCTCGACCATGTTGGCGACCTCCGGACGGAACGCGGCGTCGGCGCAGAGCCGGCCCCCCATGTCCGCGGGGGAGGCGACGTACGTCACCCCCGCCGCCTTGAGCGTCTGCTTGAGCTCGGGTCGGGAGACCGAGACGACGATGCGGATCTGGGGGTGGAGTGCGCGGACGTTGAGCGCCGCGACGAGCGTCGTCGTATCGTCGCCCGTCGCCACCACAACCGAGTGAGCCGCGGGCAGGTTCACCCGTTTCAGGATCTCGGGGTCTCCCGGTGGACCGTACGTGGCGAACAACTGCTTTTCGTCCGCCAGATGAAGGAGGTTCGCTACCTCGCTCTGGTCCTCCGTGACGATCGCGACCTTCTCGTCCTGGGCGAGCAGTTCGCGCACGGCCGCGCTCCCCACGGGAGAGTAGCCGAGCACCACCACGTGGTTCGTGAAGTTCGTCCCGAAGGTTCCGAGCATACGGTGCCGGGACTCCTCCGCAACGACGGAGATAACGATTGACACCAGGTAGGCGCCGAGAAAGACCTCGACGGCGGCGATGCCGATCGTGAACAGCCGGGCGTCGGGCGTCGTCGGTACGACATCGCCGTACCCGATGGTCGCGATGGTGATCATCGCCCAATAGAACGCCGTGAGCACGTCGGGGAGACCGTGGTACGATTCGAGGAGATAGAAACCGAAAGCGGCGACCAGGAACACCGCGACGTAGGTCGCCAGGAACTTCCAGAGCCGGCGGAAGAGAATCGACCAGTACGAGATGCGATGGGACGGCATCACCGGCGGAGCCAGGGCCGGTTTCTAATCCTTTCTCTGCCCCGCCCGCGCCCAACTACCGGGTCGCCATCGCCCGGTCGGGCGTCCGCATTCCGCGGGCCCGGAATCGGGAGAGTTCCTGGAAGGTAACGGCTGACGTCGAGCCCGCTCCCCCGCGAGAGGGGGAGAGAGCGTGGAAGCGAAGGACTCCCGCGGCGAGCGGGGGGGTACCGTGCCCCGGTACGCCGCGAAGCGCCCGGCGCCGCTCGAACCGGCGTTCCCTCGTCGATCCCGGACCGTAGCCTGTTGCGTCGCCTACTTCTTCGGCCAAGCGCCCGGCGGCTGGTTCATGGAGAATAGGTTCCCATCCGGGTCCTTGAAGGTCGCCGTCGTGCCCCACGGGTGGTCCGTCGGCGCCATGAGGAACTCGACGCCGCGCGCACTCAGCTCCTGGTGGGCTTTTCGACACTCCGGCACGATCATAACGATCGGCGGGGACTTTGCGGGCGACCAGCTATCGGCCACCGCCTTCTGCGAAGGGTCGACGGCCGACCCCACCTCCCAGAGGGCCATCTCCAGCTCCTGACCCTTGGGACCGACCGAGACCCAGCGACTTCCGCCCGGAGAACTGACGTCGGTTTTCTTCTCGAAACCCACCTTCTCGGTAAAGAATTCGAGCGATCGGGCTTGGTTCGTCACTACGAGCGTGATCGTGCTGATCTTTCCGTTCATGGACCTTCTCCTGGTCGAACCGCCCCGCAGGGCTTCGGGCAGAACGACAGCCTTCAGATTACATAATCATGTGTGTATATGTGGCCACACGACTCTCCCGGGGAAGTGGGAATCCGCGCCGGTCGGAACGCAAGCTTGGACACCGGCTCGTGTCGCAACGGCGAGAGTCTTCGAAGCGGGGCCGCTCCGCCAGCGTCGTCGGTGTCCTTCGTGCATACTGTCCCTTCGTCGCGGCAGCGTGACCTCCCGCAGCCCCCGCGGCTGACCCCTGCCGTGGTCGGTCGCACCGCGGGCGGGTGAGGCGCCCCTTCGTGGTCGCAGCTCAGGCCGAGCCCTTCACCGCTTCGTGGGAGGCTTTCTGGGCCTTCACCTCGGAGTTGTCTCCGCTCCACTCCGCGGCGACCTGCTGCGTGGTGACGTTGACCCGGTTATAGAGGTTCATGGAGGCGATCCCCAGAACCATGATCGCCAGTTCGCGCTCCGGAAAGCGGCGTGCCGCGTCGTCCCAGACGGCGTCCGGCACTGGGTCGGACCGGTCGTTGAATCGTGTCATCGATTCGGCGAGCGCGAGGGCCGCGCGCTCCGCGGCGGTGAATCGTGACGACTCCCTCCATGCCGAGACGGCGAACAGACGGTCCTCGGACTCTCCGGCTCCGCGCAGGGTCTTGAAGCTGCCACCGAGGCAGAGCGCGCACCCGTTGATCTGGCTGACTCGGATCTGGGCGAGAGCGAGGGCCCGCGCCGGCGCACCGCGCAGTTGACCCGGGAGCTGGCCGAGTGCCTGGAGCGGCGCCATCGCTTCGGGAACGATCATCGCGGGGTTCTTCATTCGGGACTTCGGCGTCACGGTGGATGTCTGCATCTGCGTTCTCTCCTCTGCGCAACGGTTCGCGCGGCATACACATAACTAAATTGGTATATATTGTACCGCACGCCACCGCGTGGGCAATCCCGAATGTCCACGATGGCAGCAGAGTTACGTGTCCTCTCGCCCCCCGCCGGTGGAGCGGGTTTAATTAATCCAACCGTTATGCTATGAGACCGACGATGGAGCGGGATGTGTTCACGGTGTTGGCCGACCCGACGCGGAGACATGTCCTCGACCTTCTCTCTCGCCGGGAGCGAGCCGCCGGCGAGCTCGGGCGAGCCTTTCCGCAGATCAGCCAACCCGGGATGTCGCGGCATCTGCGGGTCCTTCGTGAGGCCGGGCTAGTGCGGGTGCGCCACGAGCACCGGAACCGGTACTACTCGCTGCGGTCCGAGCGTCTGGCGGAGGTCGACGCGTGGATCTCCAAGTACCGCGGGTTTTGGGAGACCGAGCTGAATTCCCTGGAGGCCCACCTGGACGCGAAGAAACGTGCCGGTTCGGAGAAACGACCGTGAGCGGGGCCTCTCCGGCGGGCACCGATCCGGGCAGTGTCGGCGGGCCGGGTCTTCTCGAAACCGGCGACCGGACGGCGAGCATCCTCTTCCGGCGCTTCCTTCGTCACCCGATCGAGGATGTCTGGGGAGCCATCACCGAGCCCGCTCAGGTCGAAATCTGGTTCATGGCCCGGCTGACCCGCGTCGACGCGCCGGGGGGACCATTGGAGATGGAGCACCCGAACGGGGTCCGCGCCCGGGGCAGGGTCTTGGAGTGGCATCCACCTCGAACCTACGAGTACGAGTGGAACCTCCCGCCGGGACCGAGCCAGCCTCTGGGAGAGACCTCGATCGTCCGCTGGGACCTCGCGCCGACGGAGGGGGGGACGCTGGTGGTGTTGACCCATCGGTTGCTCACTCCCCCGACTGCCGCGGTGTTTTCCCGCGGGCTGTCGGTGTTCCTCGACCGATTGTCCGCTCACCTGGACGGTACACCTCTTCCCGACCCTCCGTGGCTTGCGCAGTCGCGCGGCACCGAGGCGGTCGGACGGCCGCGATGAGCTAGCGCGCTCGTCGGACCCCTGCACATCGAAGCCGGGTCAGGGCGGGACAACTGTCGACCAGAAGCCAGCGCACAGAGAGGGGCGTTCGGACAACGGCCCGCACCCCGGCTTCGCCCGAGGACGGTATTCTGTGGGAGGGTTATGGTGTGACTCGAAGGGTTTCCGCGCAGGGACGGTCCCTACGGTAACGCTCGTCGCCCTCTAGCGAATGCCCAGGGAGGACCGACCCGCTCGGGTTCCTGCCGAAGTCATTGCGCGCCCGCACGATGGATGCGGGCAGTGAGCAGGCGGGAGCACCGTACTCTCGCCCGGCGGACGGTTTAACGGTTCAGCGAGCGGAACGCGTAGAACGCGAGCGCATTGAGCAAGACCCCGACGATCGCGATCGCCAGGAACGCCTGCCCGATCTCCGTCCAGTTGTACCCGCTGAGGATCAGTGCACGAGAGGCGTCGGCGACGTAGCTGACGGGATTGAATTTCGAGAAGGTCTGGACCCACGGCGGCAGCAGGCTCAGCGGGACCATCGCCGTGGAGAGGAAGAGCAGGGGGAAAGTGAGGGTGAACGAGACCATCATCGTCGCCTCGGTGCTCTTTGTGAACAGCGCCATCGAGGTCGACAGCCCGGAGAAGGCCACGCCGAAGAGCGCCGTGAGGATGACGATCAGCGCGTCGCCGCCCAGTCCGGTCGCGAAGGGAATCCTCCACCCGAATGCGAGGCTGAACGCGTAGGCGATCCCGAGCACGATCGCGGCTTGAAGGGCCATTCGAAGGCCGTCCGCCAGGAGTTTGCCGAGGAGGACCGAGACCCGGCGAATCGGGGCGACGAAGAACTTGTCCATGAAGCCGGATTCGATGTCGGAGACCATCGAGAAGCCCGACTGGGAGGCGGCTTGGATCGCCGTGAGGACCGCGACTCCCGGAAGCAGCACGGCGATGTAGTCGTACGCGGGCACGACACCGTTCGTGTTGGCTCCCCGGGCGAAGATCGTCCCAAAGGTCTGGCTGAACATCCCGAGCCATACGAGCGGCATCACGAGGACGAAGATCAGCACCATCGGGTTCCGAAGCAGCTTGAGGAGGCCCCGGTGACAGACCCACAGGACTTCGGAGACGAACTGTCCGGGTGCCGTCGCCATTTCCCGATCGACGAGCGCAGGGGCGTGAGGGAACACGGTCTCCGTCGACTCCATGTTAGGCTCGCCTCCGCGCCCAGGGACCCCTCGACGGGGGCTTGACCTCCTCGCTCCGCATCTCGTGGCCCGTGTGCTGCAGGAAGACTTGGTCGAGCGTCGGCGGCGAGACCGCCACTTCGTTGACGGGGATCCCCGCGGCATCGAGCCGACGCAATAGCTCGACGACCGTCGCACCGCCGTGGCGGGTCCGCACCGTCACGCCCTGTTCGAACGCCGTCGCCGACTCGATCTCCGGGACGGCGCGCGCGAGGTCGAGAGCGGACGCTCGGGTCGACTCGAACCGCTCCGTCTGCGGCAGGCGGATCGTCACGAGGTCGGCTCCGATGGCGGCCTTGAGTTCCCTTGGCGTACCGAGAGCGACCAACCGACCATGATCGAGGATCGCGAGCCGCTCGCAGAGTTGGTCCGCCTCCTCCATGTACTGCGTGGTCAGGAAGATTGTGAGATGCTCCTCCCGATGCACTCGGCGCAGGTACTCCCAGACGGCGTTCCGTGTCTGCGGGTCGAGCCCGGTCGTCGGCTCGTCCAGGAAGAGGATCCGGGGGTGGTGGAGTAATCCGGTGCCCAGGTCGAGCCGACGACGCATCCCTCCGGAGTACGTGCCGGCGCGTCGGTCGGCTGCGTCCTCGAGGGTGAGGACCCGGAGGAGCTCAGTGACGCGGTCGCGCGCGAGCGTCGACGGTAGATGGTAAAGCCGCGCCGTGAGCATGAGGTTCTCACGGCCCGTCAGGTCGTCGTCGACGCCGATCGACTGTCCGGCATAGCCGATCAGCGGTCGGATGCGGTTCGCGTCCCGTTCGACGTCGAGCCCCGAGATCCGCACTTGGCCCGAGGTCTGCTGCAGGAGGGTCGTGGCGATCCGGATCGTCGTGGTCTTACCGGAGCCGTTCGGCCCGAGAAATCCGAAGAACTCTCCTTCGGGTACCTCGAAACTGATTCCGTCGACGGCCCGGACCGTGCTCTCGGCCGACGTACCGGCTTCGCCGTAGACCTTGACGAGGTCCCGGACCTCGATCGCAGGGGTCGAGTGGGATCTGGGTCCGCCGCGCATGGTGGCTCACACGACATTCACTTAGGGATATATCGCTTACTATTAATCGAATTAGTCCAAAGCTTATACTACCGCATGTCCTCGACGAAGCGTGGACGACTCGGTCCCTCACCGGCGAGCGCTGGAGGACGAGGCGCTCGCGGAGCTCCGTCGAGCGTTCTCCCGGATTGCTTTCGTCACGACGCATTCCACGCGCCACGGGCAGCTGCATCTCGCGCACCATCTCGCGCTCCACCCCCTTTTCGCGCGCCGCGCCGCCACGCAGAAGGAAATCGGCGATGCGATCGGGTTGACCTCGGGTCGGATGACGGGCCTCATCGACGAGCTCGAAGCGATGGGGGCCGTGCGGCGAGAGAGGAGCCCCGACGATCGGCGAAAGATGTGGATCCATCTCACGGTGCACGGACGGCAGCTGCACGACGAGATACACGAAGGATTCCTGCGAAGCGGCACGGAGATCTTCAAGGGAATGAGCGACGAAGATCTCGAGACCCTGCAACGGCTCCTGCTGCGACTCGCCGCAGGCGCGAACGAGGTCGATACGGACCGACTTCGACAGGTCCAACTGGGCTGGTTGAACCGCTCCCGCGCCCCCGGGCGCGCTCGGCGTCACCCCGCGAGCTCGTAGCCGGAGATCGGCTTGGTTCGAGGTTCGCCTCGCTCTTCGGTATAGCGGCGCAGTTTCGGACCGGGCGGGCGGTCTCGGGCAAAGCCGTCGGCAATCGGGGCCGCTTCGCGGCCGTTCCCGGACACCGGTCTTAAGCCGTCCGACCGATTTCCCGGAATATGCCCGAACGGGGCCACCGGTTCTACGGGACCACTAGGGTGCGTGTCTCACGAGTGATTCAGGCCCCTTCGCGCTACGTGTATGATTGGTGCACCGACTATCGGAGCGACGACGGACGATTCTCGAACGCGCGTCCCCGCCCAAGCTTCCGAGTGGTTCGGATTTCGCCCCGCCGCGTGATCCGGATTCGTGTTTTCCGGGGGCCCGGTCGCGATCCCGCGATCGCGGTCGACTTGATTCGTCTCAACCCCCCGCGCTCCTGGCACACCGACCAGGTCGACGAGACCGACCATCAGTCCATAGACTACCGGGTCAGCACCGTCGGCCGCACGCGGACGCGACTTCAGCTGTTGATCACCGAACGATGGGTCACTCCTGACTTCCCGACTCGCGAGGCACTCCGCGCCCGGGTGGCGAGGGTGTGGGCCCGATTCGCCGCGGCGATCGAGGCGGACTATCGCGCCGGACGCTCCGCCCGGGGCATGTGAACAGCCCGCGACAGACCGGCCGCGCGTCGTTCGAGTTAAACGCGCCTATCAGCAATCCCCACCGTCCTTGCGCATAAACGCCTCCCTGCACAACGACGAGCACCCCTGCACAGAAACCGAGCGCCCTGCACATCAGGTCCCATGCAGAAACTGGTTCTCGGGCAACGCCCTCCACTCCGCAAGGGGTAAATAGGGGGCCCCGAGTGGCCGAGCCCTTGGTGGCCGCATCGACTCCGGCGGCCTCGGGGAGTGTTACCGTGGCCGAGCACCCGCTACCGGCCCCCCTCGAGTCCAGCGAATTCACTCGATTCGAGCGCGCGCGGATCCTCGGGGCGCGGGCACTGCAACTCTCGTTGGGCGCTCCGATCCTCATCGACGTCGAGCCGAGCCTCGTCGATCCGGTCGAGATCGCGGAGGCCGAGTTCGCCGCCGGCCGGATCCCGATCACGGTCCGGCGCGGGCCCCGGTCCAGTTAGACCGCGGCGTCCTCCAGTGCGCGCGCGCACCGGCACGTCGGGACATGGGCGATCCGCGGCAGGAGCTGCGACAGTAACCGGCCCATCCGGTCCGAATTCCGGTGCATCACCTCGACGATCTCCTTCGCCTCGACCGGCCGGTCGGCCCAGACGTCGTAGTCCGTTACCATCGCGAGGCACGCGTAGCAGAGCGCCCGCTCGCGCGCGAGGGTCACTTCCGGCACGAGCGTCATACCGATCACGTCCGCGAACGTCCGGAAGAACGACGACTCCGCACGGGTGCTGAACCGCGGGCCCTCGACGCAGACGTAGGTCTTCTCTTCGGCGAACGGGGTGCCGGCCTCGCGCCCCACCGCGCTCGCCGTCGCCCGCAGGTCCGGGCAGAACGGGTCCGCGAGCGAGAGGTGGTAGACCCGTCCCCCGTCGAAGAACGTCGTGGGACGCTGCTTCGTGAAGTCGACGAACTGGCTCGGCAGCACGAACGTTCCGGGCGCGAGGTCCTCCTTCAACGATCCGACGGAACTGACGGTCACGATCGCCTCGGCCCCGAGCGACCGGAGCGCGTCGACGTTCGCGCGGTAGTTCACCCGGTGCGGCGGGATCGTGTGTCCGGGGCCGTGACGCGCGAGGAACAGGACCCGGACCCCGCCAACCTCTCCCTCCTCGAGGGGGCCGGACGGTGCGCCCCACGGGGTAGAGACCCGGTGGGAGCGGGGCGTCGCACGGTCGAAGAGGCTTGTGATCCCGGAGCCGCCGATGACGCCCACGGTCCGGCGGGGCTCGTCCGTCATGGGGCCCCGTCCGCGTCCCGCCCGGCTCCGGGCCGCGCGCGAGCGAGGAAGCGGGCCATCACGACCTCCCCGCGCGTCCGCTCGAGCAGGGTGCGGGCGGTGTCCTGCTTCGGCTTCAGCTGGACGATCGCCCGGGTCGTATCGAACCGGAGCAGCGAACGGGTCAGTCGCTCCATGAGGGCGAGGTCGGCCTCCGCGCCCGCGAGGTCGTCGCGGCCGAGGCGGTCGAGCACCCGGCGCCGAACTTCGCCGACGACGTCGCCGAGTCCGAGCAGGTACGGTTCCGGGTCGACCCCAAGGTCCCCGGGCCCGGGGAGCGGCTCTCCGTCCGCGATCGCACCGAGGAGCACGGCCTCGACTGCCTCCTGGAACGCGTCGAGCGCGAGCGGCTCGTCGCCGCGGCCCTCCCGGTGGAGCCATTCGGCGAGCTCCGCCATCGATCGACGGATCTCGCCGAGCTCGTGGGCGGCCGTCCCGTCGGAGTGGAGACGGGTCATCGTCCCCTGCGAGAGACGACGCAACCGGCGGGCGCGCTGGTAGAGGTCCTCGCGTCGCAGCTCGCGCTGCCGCAGATGGGCCTCGATCGTCGCGAGCACCGTGTCCGGGACCCCCGGCGAGGCCGCCGGCCGCGGGCTAGCGGAAGAGGGTGAATCGTTGGTCATCGTCCCCCCCGTCCAGGATCCCCAACCGTACCCCTGCGTCCAGCCAGCCGTGCGCGTAGCTCGCCGCGGCGAGGGCACGCTCCGCATCGCCGGCGGCGGAAAAGTGCTCCGCATCGGCGAGGTAGGCCCGGGCCATCGAAAGGAAGTCGTCGGAGGCGCCCCGGAGGAACGACCGCTCGGGCGGCGCGGCCGTCACCCGGTCGAGCGCCTCGTGCGTGAGCCGGAGGTACTTCTCGAGCAGCGTTCCCTCGGTCACGGTCCCCCCGGGTAGCCGCGCGCGCGATATAATCCGTCGGTCGTCCCGGGTCGGCTTCCGCCCTTCGGCACCTTCTCCCAGTCCTGCAGGAGCCGGGCGAGCCCGGTGTCGGTGAGCGGACGCGGGACGAACTTCTCCGTGACCGAGTACGGCACCGTCGCGCTGTCGGCTCCGACCTTCGCCGCGTCCGGCACGGGGACGGGGTGACGTACGCTCGCCACCAGGACCTGGGTCCGGAACTGGTTGTTGCGATAGATCGGGACGACGACGCGGATCGACCCCATCCCGTTCCGGCCCTAGTCGTCCGGGTGCCCGATGAACGGGCTCCCGTACGCGGCGCCCACCTTCGCGGCGAGGAACGTCTGGTTCGCGCGGAAGACGAGGGTCGGGGGGACCCGGGTCCCCTCCCGCGCGAGGGCCCGGGGGGCCCGGAGCGGTCCTCGGGACCTGGCCGTCGACCGACGGGTGGATCTCGCGCCGGCGCCGTCCCTCGCGAAGCATCCCCTCGATCCCGGTCGCGACGACCTCCGCCGAGACGCTCGGCACCCCGAGCGCGCAGACCGCGCGGAGGACGTACTCGAACTTCCGGCCCTGTTGGGCGACGAGGGTCGGGTCGGTCGTGACCCCGTCCGGGATCCCGTCTCCCCCATCGTGAGGACCTCCGTCAGGCTCGCGGTGTCGAGGAATCGCGGCCCCTTCGGTTCCCTCCGTCGGCCCGCCTCAATGTACCTTCCCTCGGATCTGGAGCAGCTCCCACGCTTCGTCGCGAATTCGCTCCACCGACATGCCGTATCGGTCGAGGAGCGCGCCGGGCTCCCCCGATTCGCCGAAGACGTCGGGGACCCCGACGCGCCGAACGGGCACGGGGTAGTTCTCCGACGTCGTCGCCGCGACGAGGGCCCCGACCCCCGTCAGCACGGAATGCTCCTCGAGTACGAGGATCGCGCCGGTGTCCCGTGCGGCGCGCAACAGCGCCGGCTCGTCAAACGGTTTCACCGAGGCAAAGTCGAGGACCCGGACCGAGACGCCGACGCGGGCGAGGTCGTCGGCGACCCGCAACGCACGGGCGAGCAGCGACCCCAGCGCGACGAGCGTGAGGTCCGTGCCGGACCGAAGTTCGGCGGCCCTCCCGAGGGCGAACGAGCCGTCGGTGACGACCGGAAGGCTCTCACCGGCCAACCGGAGGTACGCCGGGCCGAGGCGCTCCGCGACCGCGAACGTCGCGGAACGCGTCGTCGGCGCGTCGCCCGGGACGATCACGGTCATCCCCGGCAACCCCCGCATCAGACCGATGTCCTCGACGATCTGGACCGGCCCGCCGTCCGCTCCGGCCAGGAGCCCGGCGGGGGTGGCGACGATCTTCACGTTCGCACGAGGGTAGCAGACCGACTGACGGACGGAGTGGTAGGCCTGCCCTGCGGCGAACACGGCTGGGGCGCTGGCGAAGACCGTGCGTCCCCCGCGCGAGGCGCCGGCGGCCATCGAGATCATCGACGCGTCCATCACCCCGACGTTGAAGAATCGCTCCGGAAATCTCTGGCCGAACGCCTTCGTCCGGGTCGCATCCGTCCGGTCGGCGACGAACACGGCGAGGCGGGGGTCCCGCTCTCCCAGCTCCACCAGCGCCTGGCCGTAGGCGTCGCACAGGCTCGCCGGCGCGCCCGGCTCCGTCACGGCTCTGCCTCCGTCGACGGGACCCCGAGCTCGATCAACGCCCGGGCCGTCTCCGCCTTCGTCGGCGCCCGGGCGTGCCAGACGTGCGTGTTCTCCATGAAGGAGACGCCCTTCCCCGCCACGGTCCGGGCGACGATCGCCGTCGGCCCGTCGGTGAACCGACGCGCCGTGGCGAGCGCGCCGAGGATCTCCGGGAAGTCGTGGCCGTCGATCTCGAGCGTGCGGTAGCCGAACGCGCGAAATTTCTCCGCGATCGGCTCGATGCCGAGGATCGACTCGGTGGGGCCGTCCGCCTCGTACCCGTTGCGGTCGAGGAGGACCACCAGGTTCGCGAGGCGGTGGTGCGCTCCCGCCATCAACGCCTCCCACGTCCCGCCGGCCTGGCACTCCCCGTCGCCGAGGATCGCATAGACCCGGCTCGGTCGGCGGTCCATCCGGGCGTCGAGCGCCATCCCGACCGCCGTCCCGAGCCCCTGACCGGGACCGCCGCCCGACGCGTCGAGGAACGGAAGCCGGGAGCGGTCCGGATACCCCTGCAGCCGGCTCCCGAGGTGCCGCAGGGTGAGCAACTCCTCGCGGGGGAGGAAGCCCCGGAGGGAGAGCGCGGCGTAGAGCGCCGGCGCGGCGTGACCCTTCGAGAGCACGAGCCGGTCGCGGTCCGGCGCGTCGGCCCGGGCGGGGTCGACCCGCATCTCGTGGAAGACGAGCGCGGTGAGCAGGTCGACCACCGAGAGGCTCCCGCCCGGGTGGCCGCTCCCGGCGGCGTGGACCATCCGGACGATGTCGGCCCGGACCTCGCGGGCGGTCGCCGCGAGGGACGCGACGAGCTCCCCCGGGGCCGCGCTCTCCATCGGCGGGGCGCGAGGAGGCGCGGTCTATTTGACCGTTCGTGGGGCGGCGTCGGCCCGCCGACGGCTCGCGGCCTTCGGCTTCGCCGCGGCACCGCGCGGAACGAGGGACCGGAGCGTCGCGAGGTCCTCCGCGTACCGGGCGTACCCGTCGTTCCCGTCGAGCGGAGTTTCGAGGTAGCCCGGCGTCTCGGCCCACCGGGGGTCGGGTACGAGCCGGCGGAATCCTTCGAGGCCGATCTGCCCCTTGCCGATGTTCTCGTGGCGGTCCAAGTGGGAGCCGAGCTCCGCCTTGGCATCGTTCAGATGGAACGCCCGGACCGACGAGCGACCGATCGTCGCGTCGATACGGTCCCGGAGGGCGCCGTACCCCTCGTCCGTACGGAAGTCAAAACCGGCCGCGAAGAGGTGGCACGTATCGAGGGTGACCCCGAGCCGCTCCGGGGCGTCCACGGTGGAGAGGATCGTCGCGAGCTCCTCGAACGAGGAACAGAGAGCGGTCCCCTGGCCGGCCGCGTTCTCCAGCAGCAGTCGGACGTGGCCGTCCGGCACCGCCGCGATCGCGCCCCGCAGACTCTCCCCGATCGTCCGGAGGCCCGCTTCGACCCCCGATCCGAGGTGGGCACCGGGGTGGAAGATCAGGCCGTCGACGCCGAGGAGCTCCGCGCGCTGGATCTCGTCCACGAACACGGTGCGCGAGCGCTCAAGGTTGGCGGTCTTCGGGCTGCCGAGGTTGATCAAGTACCCGTGGTGCACGGCGGTGGCCCGGACCCCCTCGGCCCCCACGGCGGCGCGGAACCCCTGCGCCGCAGCCGGGGCGATCGGGGGTCCGCTCCACATCTGCGGGCTCTTCGAGAAGATCTGGAGGGCGTCCCCACCGATCCGCCGCAGCTCCCGGGGCGCCTCGGCCAAGCCACCGGCGATGCCGATATGCGCCCCGAGGATCATCGCTCCGACGACGGGGTTGGAAGGATTAGGCTATCGGGGGAACGCTCGGGAGGAGGGGGAGGCTGACAGCTTTCCGCGTCTCCCGTAGGCTCGCGCACTTCAGTACTGCGCGGAACGCCAGCGGGCTTAACTGCCGGGTTCGGAATGGGACCGGGTGTTTCCCCGCCGCTTTGGCCGTCAGCCACTGCGGGCGACGAGCGGTGCGTATTTAACCTTGATTCGGCGCGAGCCCGTTCCCGGGAAGACGCCGCCCTCCGTCCAAAGATTCATCTCGACCGGCGGGTCCTCGAGACGCCACGGGGCGGGTGGACGAGAGTGGACTTGGGGGAACCCCCCGTCATTCCAGAGTACCGGCTTCGTCTCGAGGTCGACTTCGAACAACTGACGTGGACCGGCACGGTCTCGTTCGACCCTCCGTCCGGCACTCCCTCGCTCGACTTGGATTCGGACGGGCTCTCGATCGTCCAGGTCCGGGTCGGTGACGCACCGGTCGAGTTCACCCTCGACACCGCGGAACGCAAGCTCCGGCTCCCCCGGATCGGACCGGGTCCCGTCACCATCGCGTTCTCGGGCACGGTATCGCAAACCGGGCTCATCGGCCTCTACCGTTCCCGCCAGGGCGAACGGTACATCCTCACTACCCAGGGGGAGCCGAACGGTACCCAGCGCGTCTTCCCCTGCCTCGACCGGCCCGACCGCAAGAGCCGCATCGCGCTCACGGTCGTCACCGACCGGGAGCTCACGGTGGTCTCCAACACGACGGAGCAGGCGACCCGGGAGGTCGGGGGGCGCAGGGAGTGGAGCTTCGCACCGACCCCGTCGATGTCCGCGTACCTGTTCTACCTCGGTATCGGGCGGTTCGACCGGATCGAGGACGCTACGGGTCGCGTACGGTTCCGGGTCTTCACCCCGCCCGGGCGCGCGGAGTCCGGGCGGTTCGCGCTCGACGCAGCGCGCCGGATCCTCGCAGCGTACGAGGAGTACTACGGCATCCCCTACCCCCTTCCGAAGCTCGACCTCGTCGCCGTCGCCGAGTCGGCGTTCGGGGCGATGGAGAACTGGGGGGCGATCGCGTTCCAGGACGAGCGCCTGCTCGTGGACGAGAGCTCGTCGTCGTTCGCCCGCCGCGACGTCTTCGAGACGATCTGCCACGAGATCGCGCACCAGTGGTTCGGCAACCTCGTCACGATGCGCTGGTGGACGGACATCTGGCTGAACGAGAGCCTCGCGTCGTTCCTCGAGACGAAGATCTCGGAGCGGGTCGACCCCGCGCTGGACAGCCGCACCGACTTCTTCCTGCGCGTCGCCGGAACCGGGGCCGCGCTCGAAGGCGACTCCCTGGACGCGACGCATCCGGTGCGCGCACCGGTCGCGCGTCCCGACGAGGTCAGCCAGATCTTCGACGAGATCAGCTACGGCAAGGGCGCGACCCTCCTCGCGATGCTGGAGGCGTACCTCGGCGAGGAGCCGTTCCGGCGGGGGGTCGCCGACTACCTGAACCGGTTCTGCTACTCGAACGCCACGACCGCGGACCTCTGGGACTCGTTGAGCCGGACCGCGGGCGAACCGGTGGGTCCGCTCATCGACCCGTGGCTCGACCGGCCCGGCCTCCCCTCGATCTCGGCGCGCGCGACCGACCGCGGACTCGACCTTTCGCAGCAGCGGTTCTCCTACCATGGGCGAACTCCCTCGAAGCCGTGGCCGATCCCGATGGTCATCGACCGGGACGGCCAGCGGGAGCGGATCCGATTCGACACCCCCGAGCGCACGGTCCCCGGGCCCGCCACGGCGACCGCTCACCTCAACCCGGGCGCGGTCGGATTCTACCGGGTCCTCTACGACCGCACCCTCCGCGAACGGCTGCTCCGCGTGCTCCCCCGCCGCCCGGCGACCGACCGGTGGACGTTCCTCGAGGACCTCGGGGCCTACCTCGCGTCGGGGGAGGTGGACTGGGCGACCTATGCCGCGGCGGTCCGCGCACTCGGAGAGACCTCGGACCGGCTCGTCGTGGAGGTGCTGAACGGCACGCTCGGGGCGCTCGCGATCTTCTTCCCCGAATCGGCGCCGGTCCAGGACCTCGCCCGATGGTTCTACGGCGTTCAGTTCGACCGCCTCGGCCCGGCCCGGCGTCCGGCCGAACCGTCGACCGAGGGGATCCTGCGGGAGCGGGTCTCGTTCGGACGGGTGCGCATCGACCGCGGTTTCGCCCGGGACCTGTCGGAGAAGTTCACGGAGTGGCCGACGGTCGACCCGGACCTCCGCCCCGCCGTCGCGGTCGCCCGGGCCCGCACGGAGGGGGCGCTCGGCTACCGGGAGCTCCGGCGCGCCCTCGAGCGGGACCGCCCCGAGAACGAGCGGCTCGTGCTCGAGCGGGGGCTCGCCTGGACGACCGAGCCGGCGCTCGTGCTCGAGACCCTCGACCGCGCGACCTCGGGCGCGGTCAATCGCGGGATCGTCCACAACCTGCTCCAGAACGTCGCCGCGAATCCGGTGGGGAGACCGGTGCTCTGGCCCTGGTTGACGACCCACCTCCCGCGGCTGGACGAGCTGTTCCAGGGCGCCGGACTCCTCTCGCGTGCCCTCGAGACGATAATCCCGATCCTCGGGGTCGATCGGGGCGACGCGGTCCGCGCGTTCTTTGCGACCCACTCCTACCCGGAAGGAGCGCGGGGGCTCGCGAAGGGGCTCGAGCGCCTCACGATCCTGGAGCGGCTGGCTCCGACGTTCTCGGGCCTCGCGGCCTAGCTGCGTCGACGCGACGCCCGCGCGGGAGGCGCCGCGTCGTCCGACCAGATGTACCACGTTCCGCGCGCCTGGCTGAACCGTCGACCGTCCGAGCCGTACAGGTTCCCTTCGGCGAACGCGATGTGGCGCCCGCGTCGCAGCACATCTCCGCGGGCCGTGAGCGTCTCCCTCTCGCGCGCGGCGCGCAGGAATTCAACGTAGAGCGAGGTCGTCGCGGTGGTCTCCGCGCCGGTCAGCACCGAAACGACCGCGGCGCCCATCGCCGTGTCGAGGATCGTCGCGTAGACCCCGCCGTGGACGACCCCGTTGATGTTGAGATGGCGGCGCTCGACCGTTCCGGTCACCGTGACGTAGCCGGGCCCGCTACGGGCCGCGTCGATGCGGAAGCCGACCTCGGTATGGAAGCCGCCGCGGCGGGCGGCCCGCAGCAGGTCCGGGATCGGCCGGACGGGGCGAGGGTCCGCCTCAGGAGGACGACGCGCCACGTCGCTCGGGAGCGGGACCGCGCGGATAAGTACTGCGCGCGACCGTCCCTGCGCCGTCGGAATGGTTCGCCCCTCCCGCCCCGCGGTCACGTACGAGGCGCCGCCGAACATCGCCCTGGTGAAGTACTGGGGCGTCCGCGACCGCGCGCTCGCCCTTCCGTACAACTCCTCGATCTCGGTCACGCTCGACCACCTTCGTTCGCGCACGACGGTCCGGTTCGACCCCGCGCTGGACGATGACCGCGTGACGCTGGACGGGCGCTCGGCGACGGGCGGGCCCCGGGACGGGGTCGTCCGGTTCCTCGACCGGGTGCGCGCGCTCGCCGGAACCGAGGACCGGGCCGTCGTGCGGTCACGGAACAACTTCCCGACCGCGAGCGGGCTCGCGTCCAGCGCCAGCGGGTTCGCCGCGCTCGCGGGGGCGTCCACCCATGCGGCGGGTCTCTCGCCCTCCGACCGCGAACTCTCCCGGCTCGCCCGGTTCGGTTCGGGGAGCGCGTGCCGCTCGGTGTTCGGCGGGTTCGTGGAGTGGCGCGCCGGTGCGCGGGCCGACGGGCGCGACTGCTACGCGCGCTCGCTGCACGGACCCGAGCACTGGCCCGAGCTCGTCGACCTCGTGCTCCTCGTGCGGGGAGCCCCGGTGAAGGCGGTCCGCTCCGCGGACGCGATGCAGACGTCGGTGCACACGAGCCCGGGGTACGCGGCGCGACAACGGGAACTGCCCGGCCGGGTGCGCCGGATCCGGGCCGCGATCGCCTCGCGGGACTCGGACCGGCTCTTCCCGCTCGTGATGGAGGAGTGCGACAGCTTCCGGAACGTCTGCGAGACGACGCGGCCCGCGCTCGACTACCTCACTCCGACCTCGCGCGCGATCCTCGACGGGGTCCGTGCGTTCAACCGGTCGCTCGGCCGGCCGTGGGCGGCCTACACCCACGACGCGGGGGCGCACGTCCACGTGTTCACCCTCGAGCGACGACTCGCCCGGGTGCGGGACGCCCTCCGCGACATCGACGGGATCGAGCGGACCCTGGTGGTCCGACCGGGACCCGGCGGCCGACGCGTCCCGCCGTCGCGGCGAACGGCCGCGCCTAGAGGACGTGGCGGTCGAACTCGGCCGGCGGCAGCTCGAGGCCGATCGCAGCCGTCAGGCCGCTGACCTCCTGGATGTAGCGCGCCCGCGCCTCTTCGTTGGTCCACCGCTTCAGCCCGAACTCGATCGCCCGTCGGCTCGTCGCCGAGTTCGAGTGGCCGAACATGTCGAGGGCGCGCGGGTACCACTTGTTGACCGCCGTCTGCGCCTCGGCCTTCGAGCCGTAGTACTTCGCTCCGTCCTGGACCATCCGTCGGAGGACGCTCGCGCCGAAGTTCAGGTGGAGCTGCTCCTCGCTCAGCATCAGCGGCATCGCGCGGGCGAGGGGCCCATACGAGCATTCCTGGAAGGCCCTCAGCTGGTAGACGCCGACGCGGTCGACGAAGCAGGTGAACGCCCCGACGTCGCCCCAGGTGTCGAACTTCATGTTGAACGCGTCGAGCTTGTGCTCGCCCTCGCGCTTGGCGAGCAGCTCGTCGATGTACCGCTGGCCCTCCTCCCCGAAATCGCGGAGGATCCGGCAGGCCTGAAGTCCGTGGCGGGCCTCGTCGGCAACGATCCGTGACTCGATCCACCGGTCCTCGAGCGTCGGGGCCGTGTCGAGCCAGGGGCGGTGCTGCTGGATCGAGGCGAACTCGGTGTCGGCCTGCACGACCATCAGCTTGACGATGAGCTTCGACATCTCGGGTTCGAGCTCCTGACCGGTCTCGTACTTCCGGACCCCCGCGGAGGCTCCCCAGAGGACCTCCCGGACCGGCATCACGGTCCCGCCGTCCTTCAGGCTCCCCGACCCGGCGCGGGTCGCGGACGTCGGCGGCGTCGTCGTCGGGGGGGTGGTCATCGACTGCTCGTGGTGAGAAGGGCTCAGCGTCCCTTAAAGTTGGGCTTTCGCTTCTCGGTGAACGCGGCCAGCCCTTCCTTCGCATCCTCGGTGACGAAGAGCCGGTTCTGCAGCTCGCGTTCGAGGGCCAGCCCCGCGGTGAGCGGCATCTCGACCCCTTCCACGACGGAGCGCTTGATCAGGCTCACGGCGCGCACCGGCCCGTGGGCCAGCGCGCTCGCATACGCTTGGACGTCCTTCGCGAACGACTCCTTGGGGTAGACGTAGTTCACGAGCCCGATCGCGAGCGCCTCGTCCGGCGAGAGGCGTTTGCCCGTGATCATCATGTCCAGGGCGCGCGACGTTCCGATGAGGCGCGGAAGGCGCTGCGTTCCGCCCGTTCCCGGCAGGACGCCGAGCGTCACCTCGGGCAGGCCGATCGTCCCCGAGTCCTTCGCCATCATCCGGAGGTCGCAGGCGAGCGCGATCTCGAGCCCACCGCCCACGGTGTGCCCGTTGAGCGCGGCGATGACGAGCTTGGGGGTCTTTGCGAACTTGTCGAGCGTCTCCTGGCAGTGGAGGCAGAACATCGCCTTGAAGTCCGGCTGGCTCTGCTTCAGCATCTCGATGTCCGCACCGGCGCTGAAGAACCCCGGAATGGTGCTCGCGAGCACGATGACCCGGACCTCGTCGTCGAACCGGAACTCATCGACCGCTGCGCTGAACTCGCGCATCATGTCGAGGTCGTAGGTATTCGCCTTCGGCTTGCCGATCTCAATGTAGCCGACGTGGTCGTCGACGCGTGTCCGGAGGTATTTGCCCTGCATCGTCCCTCGCCCGCCCGGCGGCGGGCCCCGGACCGACCGCACCCGTACGGGCGGATAACGCCGGCGCCCCGAGGGTCCGCGCCCGCCCTCAGTGGGGGACCCGCCGGGCGAGCTCCTCGGAGCGCCCGTCCGGGTAGCCCACGATCACCGTGGTCGCGAGCCCGACGAAGATGCCGGTCTCCACGACCCCGGTCGGCGCGCCCAGGTCCCGGGCGGCGCGGGCGGCGTCCTCGATCGGGCGCGTCGGGCGGAGGTCAAGGATCTCGTTGCCGTTGTCGGTCAAGTACGGTCGGCCGTTGGGGCCGAGCCGGTGGCGGACCTCCCAGCCGTCCGTCGAGAACTTTCGTTCGAGCACCGGTCGGGCGAACGGGACGACCTCGACCGGTATCGGCGACCGCTCCCCGAGGTGCCGGACCAGCTTCGTCGGGTCGACGAGGATGATCTGCTCCCGGGACAGGCGGGCGAGCAGCTTCTCCCGAAGGAGCGCGCCCCCTCCGCCCTTCGTCAGGTCGAACGCGGGGTCGACCTCGTCGGCGCCGTCGAGCATCAGGTCGAACCGGTCGTCGGCCCGGAGCGATCGGACCGGGATCCCGAGCGACCGGGCGAGCTCCTCGGTCGCCTTCGAGCTCGCGACGCAATCGATCGCGGCGCCCGGGAACCGCTCGGCGAGGGCGCGCACCGCCTCGGCGGCGGTGGAGCCGGTTCCGAGGGCGAGCCGGAGGTCGGGGCGAACGCGTTCCACCGCCCGTCGCGCGGCCGCCGTCTTTGCGCGAGCGATATCGTCCGGCACGACCGACCCCGAGATGGGTCGCCTATACAACCCGGCGGTCGGCGGGCCCGACACCCATAAGTCGGCGGGCTGCTCCGGTCCCCGGATGCCTGCCCGGTCCCCCGCCCGCCCCCGCGCGGTCGTCGTCTCGATCGGGGGCTCCGTCCTCCTGACCGGGGCGGGGGACCGGAAGTATCTCGACCGCCTCGCCGACCTCCTCCGCCGGGTCGGCCGTTCGACGCCCCTCGTCGTCACCACCGGTGGAGGGCGAACGGCCCGCGAGTACATCCGGCTCGGCCGCGAGCTCGGCCTCACCGAGGTGGAGCTGGACGAGCTCGGGATCGACGTGACGCGTCTGCACGCGCGACTCCTCGCTGCGCGCGTGGGACCGCCCGCCCCTGCCCATCCCCCGACGACCCTCGCGCTCGCGGTCCACGAGCTCCAGCGCTCCTCACCCGTGATCCTCGGCGGGACCGAGCCGGGTCACACCACCGACGGGGTCGCCGCGCTGCTGGCCGCCCGGCTCCGCGCGGCCCGCCTCGTCAACGCGACCGACGTGGACGGCCTCTACGACGAGGACCCGCGAACCCACCCGAAGGCGCGCCGGATCCCGCGAATCCGGTGGGCCGACTTCCGACGACGGGTCGAGGCGATGACGTCGGGGGAGGCGGGCCAGAACTTCCTCTTCGACCGGCTGGGGGCCGACACGCTCGCACGGGCGGGGATCCCCCTCTGCATCGTCCAGGGGAGGGACCTCCCGAACCTCGAGGCGGCCCTCCGCGGACGCCCGTTCGATGGGAGTCGGGTCGACTAGCCGGGTGCGACAACCGATTTACGGGTGGCCCGCTGGGGAAGGCGATGAACCGCATCGTGTTCCTCGGTCCCCCCGGTGCCGGGAAGGGCACCCAGGCCGCCCGCTTGGCCGCGGAGCTCGGGGTTCCGCACCTCTCCACGGGCGACCTCCTGCGCACGGCGGTCGCCGCGCGCAGCCCGCTGGGCCGGGAAGCGCAGGTCCACATGGATGCGGGCCGGCTCGTCCCCGACGACCTCGTGCTGCGCATCCTGAACGAGCGGCTCGCTCTCCCCGACGCCCGGACGGGGTTCCTCCTCGACGGTTTCCCCCGGAACCTGGCGCAGGCCGAACGGCTCGCGCAGATCACGACCCTCGACGCGGTCCTCTCGTTCGACCTTCCGGCCCACCTCCTGGTCGAACGGCTTTCGGGACGCCGGATCTGCCCGTCCTGCCAGTCGGTCTACAACCTGGGGACCCAACCGCCGAAGGCGCCCGGCCGGTGCGACCGAGACGGAGCGGCGCTCATCCAGCGGCCGGACGACCGGCCGGAGGCGATCTCTACCCGACTCGCGGTCTACGCAGAGCAGACCGCTCCGCTCCTCGGGTACTACCGGGCGAACGAACTCCTGCGACCGGTCGACGCCACGGGGAGCCCCGACGAGGTCGCCGGGCGGGTCCGCTCGGCGATCCGGCCGGACTGACGTCGCCGTCGGACACTCGGAGAACGGCCCCGGTCGTCCACTTCTCACCGTCCCACTCGAGCCGGACGCCCTCGAGATAGCCGAGCGACGCCCCCCATCCCACCGCCGCGCCCGGCAGAGCGGCTACGGCACCGAACTCGATGGCCCCGCCGTGAGAGATCATGAGGACCCCTCCCCCGTCCGGGACCCGCGCCAGCTCGTCGCGCCAGACGTTGGCCTGACGGTGGGCGTACTCGGCGGCCGCGGTGCTCCGGCGCGCCGTCGCGGCGTACTCGGAGAACGTCCGAGGGAACGGCTCGGGGGGCGAGATACCGGCGTCGTCGGGCATCTCGGCGAGGGTCGCGAGTTCCGCGTCGACCGTCTGTCCCATCGCCTCGGCGGTCTCTCGTGCCCTCGGTCGAGGCGAGGTCACGACCCGGTCGAACGTGCCGTACTCGGCGGCGACCCGACGGGCCAGCGCACGGCCCGCCGAGTTCAGATGGATCCCGCCCGGGTCCCGCTGGCTGTGGCGCCGGTGCACGAGGGTACGCATCCGTCCTCGACCGGGCCCGCCGAGCGACGGCAAGTTTATAGCAGGTCGACCGCTCCTCGGACCATCCCGGCTTAGCTCAGTGGTAGAGCGGGGGACTGTAGGCGTGACTGCCGGACCCCCGGCAGCCCCCGTGGAGATCCTCAGGTCGCCTGTTCGAGTCAGGCAGCCGGGACCTGAGGACGAGCGGGGCCTCCCGGGCGTGGCGCGGGCGGTGCGTTCGGAGCGTTCAAGGATACTTTCCGGCTGAATCGTGTACCCTCGAGAGGTCACGAGTGCCCGGGACGCTCTCCGATTCGTGGAAGCTCACCAAGACCTCGTTCCCGCTCCTCACCGAGGACCGGGCGCTGCTGGTCTTTCCGGTCGTCGCGGCGCCGGCCATCGTCGGCGTGCTCCTCCTCTTCCTGCTGGGCTCGCTCTGGCGGCTGCCGTTCGTGCAAGTCGGCGGGAACGCGTCGACCCCCTACGTGGCGGCCGGCGTCGCGCTCTTCCTCGTCATGTACTTCGGGGTCTCGTTCGTCTCGGTCTACGCGTCCGCCGCGCTGGTCGGGGCGGCGACCCTCAAGCTGAACGGCCAGCGACCCATGGCCGCGGACGGGCGGCGCGTCGCCCGTACCCACCTCGCGCGCCTCGCGGTCTGGGCGCTGATCACCGCGACGGTGGGTCTTGCCATCCAGATGATCGCCTCGCGGGCCCGAGGGATCGGCGGCGCGCTGCTCGGCTTCGTGGGCGGCGCGACCTGGGCGGTCGCGACCTACTTCATGATCCCGGTCCTCGTCTGCGAGAACGACGGCGCCTGGGCGTCCCTCCAGCGATCGGCCCGGTTGTTCGTTTCGACGTTCGGCCGCTCCCTGGTGACCAACCTCGTGATCGGGCTCATCGTCGGCGGCGGGATCGTCGCCGCGGTCCTCCTCGGAATCCTGGGCCTGCTCGTCTTCGCGGGCGGCTCGGCCGCGCGCGGGGTAGTGCTCCTGGTGACGGGCGTCGCGTTCGCGGTGATCGTGGGCCTCGTCGGGTGCGACGCCGAGGGCGTGCTTCCGGCCACGTTGCCCCGCTACGCTACGACAGGGAAGATCGACCCCGACCGGCTCCCCGGCGCCTACCGGCTGGCACCGGGAGGGACGGCCGATATGGCCCTCCGGTGACGCAGGAGTGCCGGTGACGCTCTCTATGTGGGACCGATCGTTCCGGGGGGGGCATCCATGACGATTCGAGCAGTGTCGGCGGCGGTCGCGGTCGCGGATCGGGCGAAGGCGGCAAAGTGGTACGCGGAGACCCTCGGGTTCCGGATCTTCGACGAGGACCCGGAGCACTGGACGACGGTCGGCGACCGGTCGGGGAAGTTCGTGCTGCACCTCTGCGAGGTGGGCGGCCGGCCGGGCAAGAAGCCTCCGCGGTCCGAGGTCGGGAATACGGGGATCCTGCTCGAGACCGACGAACCGTTCCCACGGACCTGCGCCCGGCTCAAGAAGCGCGGGGTCCGCTTCTCGTTGCCTCCGAAGAAGTTCCCGTGGGGTTGGGTCGCGAAGTTCCTCGACCCGGACGGCAACGAGTTCTGGCTCCAGCCGGCCCCGTAACCGGCGCCGGTCCGATGCGGTTGTCGGGATTCGAACCCGAGTAGGTAGCTTGGGAAGCTACCGTCCTAACCACTAGACCACAACCGCGCGGTCCCCCCGGAGGACGGGTCGCTCTTACGCTTTGTGCGGGCCGAGCGCGCGAGGCTACAGGAGGAGGCCGACCGACTCCGACGGGATCGTGGGCGCCGAAGCGAGGAGGTCGGCGTTCGAGACGATCCGCTCCGCGAGCACGCTCGCGAAGCCGGCGGAGCGCAGGATCTTGCGCGCCCGCGGCAGGTCGTCCGAAGAGAGGGCCGCGAGCGGTTGGCTCCCTTCCCGGGCCACGAGGATCGCGACGCTCTGCAGGTTCACCTTCTCCTTCGCGAGGAGCTCGAGTACCCGCAGGAAGCTTCCGGAGCGGTCCTCGAGGCGCACCGCGATCATCTCCCGCGCCTCCGCCGAGTAGCCGGCGGCCGAGAGGAGCCGGAGGGCGCGGTCCGGGTCGTTCACGATCAGGCGCACGCGTCCCTTCGACGACGTCGAGTCGACACTGATCGCGGCGACGTTGATCCGCTCCTTGGCCAGGGTCCGGGCGACCTTCGCGAGGGTCCCGGGACGGTTCGGAAGAGAGAGCGAGATCTCGCGCAGGGACATCACCAGCGCTAGGCCGGGCCGGACTAAAGGTTCGCCGTCCACCGCGGTTTCCGGCGCCTTCCGTCGCGCATGTATTTATACCCGAACCGGGCCTAATTCTCGATACCCGGGGCCGCGCGGCCCCGGCGGGTCCGTCTGATGGGGGCAAAGAGCAGCTTGTCCGCGGGGCGGCGCTATCGCCGGGCCCGCCGGCTGCGTCACGACGAGCGCGCCATCGTCTCGGTCATCGGGACCCTGCTCGCGATGCTGGTCTTCTTCGCACTGTTCGGGATCTTCCTCACCCAGTACGTCCCACTCTGGATGACCGACAACGAATCGCAGTTCGCCGCGCAGGCCGCGACCTCGTTCGCATCGTTCAAGTCGGACGTGGACGTCCAATACACCCTCGGCGGCCCCCAGACGTTCGGCACCCCGTTCGTCATCAGCTCCGACGGCGTTCCCCTGATCGCGCAGCCGACCCAGGGGTCGCTCGTCTTCCTCCCGAACACCTGCCCGGGCGGGTTCTGGAGCGCGGGCCAGCACGGCGCCTCCGCCTCGAACTACGGCCAGCCGGTCAACACCGCGTACTGCGCGTTCGTGAACGTGACGGAGTCGATCGGTCCGGGCGGCTCGGGCACCTACTCGCAGGCGATCCAGACGGGAACCCTCGAGATGGTGCTCCCCGACCGGTATTACTCTCCCCAGACCCTCGTCTACGAGGACGACGGGGTGATCCAGACGCAGAGCTCGAGTTACCAGATCATGGCGTTCCCGCCCCCCCTCAACATCACGGCCTTCGCGGGGAACACGACGATCTCCGACAGCATCCTCCAGCAGTACGGGAACGCCTCGACGGCCGTGGGACAGGGCTCGGAAGAGGTCTACAGCAGCCTGCGGTACACCCAGGCGGTCACCGACAACGGCAAGCTGACCGGCACGACCCTGACGCCGTTCAAGTTCACGTTCGTGATCGGGACCGCGTACCCGTGCGCCTGGATGCCGTTCCTCTACAAAGCGGTCACGAGCAGCGGGGTCGCGGCCGCGAACTACGCGTTGAGCACGACGTTCGACGGCGCGGCGACCGCGACCCTCGCCTCGACCTACTCCGGTACCTGCGGCAATGCCAACGGTGCGACGACCGTTCTCTCGTTCTCGGTGAGTGATGTGAACTACGCGACCCTCTATCAGGCGGGGGTCCAGATCGGACTCGGCGTCGGGGGTGCGTAGCGACCATGGCGAGCGGCTCCGTGCGCGTCAAGATCCCCCGAACGCCGGCGCAGGGCACCGAGCCGTCGCCGCTGGACGCCGCCTCGCGGCCGCTCGAGACCCCGACCGACGTCCCGGGGACGTTCATCACGGCGATGCCGCCGCTCCCCGAGTCGTCCATGAAGGAGCTCGAGGTCAACGCGGTCAACCCGCCGTACTCCTACTCGCGGGTCACCTACAACGACCGGACCAAGGAGTATCTTTACGAGGTCATCGAACCGCAGCTGACGCCGCGGGAACGCGAGCTGGTCGACCACCTGAAGTCGACGCTCACGATGATCCTCGGCAGCGACGTCAACAACCTGTCGAACTCCGACAAGCGGACGTACCTGCGCGGCGAGGCGGAGGAGTACTTCCGCACCCGCGGGATCTCCCTCAGCCCGCTCTCGATGGAGCGGATCGTGTACTACGTGCTCCGGGATTTCGTCGGCTACGGACCGGTCGACGCCCTGATCCTCGACCCCCAGGTGGAGGACATCTCGTGCGACGGGGTCGACGTTCCGCTGTTCATCTTCCACGGAAAGTACGAGTCGATGAAGACGAACGTCGTCTTCCCCGACGAGAGCGCGACCAACTCCTTCATCGTCATGCTCGGACAACGGTGCTCGAAGGCGGTCAGCGTCTCCGCCCCGATCCTCGACGGGACCACCCCCGAGGGTCACCGCGTCCAGGCGACCTACGCGCGGGAGGTGACGACGCGCGGGTCGAGCTTCACCATCCGCCGGTTCAAGGAGCGCCCGTTCACCCCGGTCGACCTCGTCGTCATGGGCAGCGCGAGCGAGGAGATGGTGGCGTACTTCTGGCTCGCGGCGGAGCAGGGCGAATCGGTCATCATCTGCGGCGGGCCGGCCGCCGGAAAGACGAGCACCCTCAACGCGATCGCCCTGTTCATCCCCCCGACGGCGAAGATCGTCTCGATCGAGGACACCCGCGAGGTGAACCTGCCCCACGAGAACTGGATCCCCGGCGCGACGCGGAGCGGGACCGGCGACCGGGGCCCCGACGGGAAGGCCGCCGGAGAGGTCGACATGTTCGACCTGGTGCGCGCCGCCCTCCGGCAGCGGCCGAACTACATCATCGTCGGTGAGGTCCGGGGGAAGGAGACCTACACGATGTTCCAGGCGATGGCGACGGGGCACACGACCTACTCGACGATGCACGCGGACAGCGTGAAGTCGATGGTCAACCGCCTCGAGAACCCGCCGATCAATACGCCGCGGATCCTGCTGTCGGCGCTGAACAACGTCATCATCCAGATCCAGACCCGCACCGACAAGGGGGTCGTCCGCCGGCTGAAGCAGGTGCTCGAGATCGTCGGGTTCGAGCCCGAGACGAACGAACTGATCACGAACACGGTGTACGAGTGGGACCCCGCCACCGATGGGTTCGTGTTCAAGGGCCACTCGTTCCTCTTCGACAAGATCATGGAACTCAAGAACTTCACACCGGACGAGATGGAGGCGGAGTTCCAGCGCCGGAGCGCGGTCATCCGCTACCTCGTCCAGCACCAGATCACCGACTACCGCCAGCTCTGGCGGACGATCGCGCAGTACTACCGGGACCCAACCGAGGTCATGGCGCGGATCGGGGCGCCGGCGCCCCCGAAGGAGGCCTAGCGCCGATGCCCGCGAACCCCACGGCGTCCCCCGACATCCCGGTCGCCGAGCCGGTCGTCCGTCCGATCCGCCTCAAGAAGGGCCAGCAGCCGACCCATTCGACGCTGAACGGGTTCCAGCAGTGGGCGTGGAGGACGTTCCGCGCCCGGGTGCTCGCGAAGCCGCCCGACCCGGTCCTCGAGGAGAACCTCGTCAAGGCCCACATGCGGATCCGGCCGGACGAGTTCATGGCGACCGTCTACGCCACGACGGTCGTAGTGACGGTGGTCCTCCTCATCGCCGGGGCCGTCGTCGGCTTCCTGTTCATCAGTTCGGGCTCGTTCCTCTTCGGGGTCCTCATCGCGGTCGGTCTACCGGTCCTCGGCGCCGTCGGGACGTTCTTTGCGCTGCAGGGGTCCCCCGGCTCCCGGGCGAAGACGCGGGGCCGCAACATCGATCGGAGGATCAGCCCGGCGATGAGCTTCGTGAGCGCGATGGCGTCGGCCGACGTCAACGTCGACCAGATCTTCAAGGAGCTCGGCCGCCAGAAGATCTACGGGGAGGTCGCCGAAGAGGCGGCGTGGGTCACCCGCGACACCGAGCTCCTCGGGGTCGACATCCTGACCGCGATCCGGAACGGTGCGCAGCGGAGCCCGTCGAAGCGGTTCCAGGACTTCCTGCAGGGGGTCGTGACGACCGCGACGAGCGGCGGCCAGCTGAAGCCGTACTTCCTCCTCAAGGCCGAGCAGTACGAGCGGGAGAACAAGCTCGCCCAGCTCCAGCGCGTCGAGACGATGGGACTGCTCGCCGAGACGTTCGTGACCGTCGTCGTGGCGTTCCCTCTCTTCCTCGTCATCATCATCGCGATCTTCGCGATCATCGGCGGGGGCGGCACGTTCATGATCGACATCCTCTGGGCGATCGTCGGCCTGATGATCCCGCTCTCCCAGTTCGGCTTCATCTTCTTCATGTACGCGCTCGCGCAGGAGATGTAGGATGGCGACGCAGGTCTCGATGGGAACTCCTCCGGCCACCGTCCGGAGGGTCAAAGCGCTCACGAGCTCGGACGTGAGCACGAGCGAGACCGTCACGATCACGCGCGAGACCGCGCTCCTGGTCGCGGGGACCGCCGTCGCGGTGGTCTTCTGGATCATCGGCGCCCTCAACTTCCTCGGGATCCTGAACCTCCAGGTCCGTGCGGGCGAGGGCGCCGGCGCGAACCCCGCGCTCGACTTCCTGGTCTTCGGGCTGCTCGCGATGATCGCGCCCTACGGGTTCACGATGAGCGCGAAGCTCCGTCGCATCTCGAAGATCGAGGAGCGGCTCCCCGACTTCCTGCGCGACGTCGCCGAGGCCGGTCGCTTCGGCATGACGCTCCCGGACGCGATCGTCGTGGCGAGCAGCGGCCGGTACGGCTTGCTGACGGACGAGATCAAGAAGATGGCGAGCCAGCTCGAGTGGGGCGTCCCGGTGGCGACGTCGCTCAAGCTGTTCGAGGAGCGCGTGCCGACGCCGCTCGTCCAGCGGGTCGTCTCGATCATCACGCGGGCGAACGAGGCCGGCGGGAACGTCGCGGACGTGCTCACGATGGTCGCCCACGACACCCGCGAGACGCAGCTCGAGGCCCAGGGCCGCCAGATCTCGATGCTCACCTACGTGACGGTCATCTACATCGCGTTCTTCGTGTTCCTCGTCACGATCTACATCATGGCGGCGGTGTTCCTGCCGCAGATGATCGTCGCGGGCGAGGGCGTCGCGTCGTCGTCCCTCTCGACCTCGGGCGGAGTGACGCTGCAGTTCACGTTCGTCCCGGTCCTGTTCCTCGCGTTCATGGTCGCCGTCATCGTCCACGCGGTCGGGGACGGGATCATGGCGGGCGTCCTGTTCAACGGCCGGATCGCCGAGGGGATGCAGCACGCGACGATCATGCTCGCGGTCGGATGGCTGATGATGCGCTTCGTCGTGCCGATCCTGGCGATCGGCTAGGGGAGAGGGAGCGATCGATGGCCGGAGAAGCAGCACCCGTCCCGGAAGAGACCGAGGCGCCGTCGCCGTCCGAACGGAAGAAGGCGACCTCCTCGCCGTGGCTCCGGCTCGGCGCGTCCCTCCGGAAGAACTCGTCGGACCCGCGACCGGTCAAGCTCGCCCGTCTCGGGGTCTCGGGCCAGGGCAGCGAGGGCGAGGTGACCCCGGTCCCTCCCCTGGACGACCCCGGCCTCAAGGAGCTCGACCTCGCCCCGATCCGCACGGGCTTCTCCTACGTCCGGATCACGTACCACAACACGCGGAACGAGTACCTCTACGAGGTCATCGAGCCTCCGCTCTCGCCGATCGAACGGGACCTGACCGACCGGCTCCGCATCGTCCTCGTCGACGCGTTCGAGCCGCTCCCCGAGACCGACCCCGAGACCAAGCGGCGCGAGCTTCGCAAGATGGTCGACGCGAAGCTCCAGGAGTGGGAGCTCGGCCCGGGGCCGACGACGAAGGGACGGATCCTCTACCACCTCGAGCGGGACTTCATCGGCTACGGGATCGTCGACGTGCCGATGACGGACACCGAGGTCGAGGACATCTCGTGCGACGGGGTCGGCATCCCGCTCTACATCTACCACCGGAAGTACGGCTCGATCCGCTCGAACCTGAAGTTCCACAGCTCGAAACAGCTCGACGACTACGTCATCTGGCTCGCCCAGCGCTCGGGCAAGCACATCTCGGTCGCGAGCCCGATCCTCGACGCGACCGTCCCCGACGGCTCGCGGCTCCAGGCGACGCTCGGGACGCATGTCACGAAGCGCGGCAGCTCGTTCACGATCCGGCGGTTCCGCGACAACCCGTTCACGCCGGTCGACCTGCTGAAGTTCAAGACGATGAGCCCGGAGATGATGGCGTACCTCTGGATCGCCATCGAGAACGGCCAGTCGATGATGGTCTGCGGGGGCACGGCGAGCGGGAAGACCACGACCCTCAACGCGACCCTCCTGTTCATCCCGCCCCAGATGAAGATCGTCTCGATCGAGGACACGCGGGAACTGAACCTCCCGCACGAGAACTGGGTGCCGTCCCTCACGCGGGCCGGGTTCGGCGCGAAGAACCTGACGAGCGGCAAGGCGCCCGGCGAGATCGACATGTTCGACCTGCTCGCCGCGGCCCTCCGCCAGCGCCCCCAGTACCTGATGGTCGGGGAGGTGCGGGGCGCCGAGGCGTTCATCGTCTTCCAGGCGATGGCGACGGGGAAGACCTGCTACACGACGTTCCACGCGGAGAGCGTGAGCGCGATGGTCCACCGGATGGAGAACCCCCCGATCACGCTGCCCCGGTCCCTCGTCTCGGCGCTCAACCTCGTCCTGCTCCAGCGCCAGGTCAAGGTCGGGACGAAGATGACCCGCCGCGTCCAGTCGCTGACCGAGATCGTCGGTCTCGACCCCGAGACGAACGAGCTGATCACGAACTCGGTCTACTCGTGGAACCCGGCCGACGACACGTTCCTCTACAGCGGCCACTCCTACGTCTACGAGCGGGTCGCGCTGATGAAGAACCTCTCGATGAAGGAGATGGAACGCGAGGTCCGCAACCGAGCGGAGATGATGGACTACCTCCTCTTCCGGGACGCCCAGGCGACGCGCCTGAAGCCGTTCACGCACCGGGACGTCGGCCAGCTGGTCGCGTTCTACTACAAGGAGCCGGACCGCGCGCTCGCCGAGGCCCGCGCCGAGCTCGCGAAGGCGAAGACCGCGGCCCCGGCGCCCGTCGCGCGATAACCCTTTTCGGGCCGGCGCCTCGGGAGCGCCCGAGATGCCCCGCTCCGTCGCGCGCCCGCTCGCCCGGGTACCGC
>JBAWFC010000054.1:0-41654 GCA_049591535.1 Thermoplasmata archaeon
CATTGCCCATAAGTTAAGGAGCCTCACCTCGACCAGTTTTCTCGAACCGGTGGCCGACGGATGTGCGATGTGAGCGCGCACACGGTCAGTCGGTAGTTGACGTCGTGCCACTCCTTCTTCGAGAACTCCTCGTAGCCGAGGTGTGCGAGGAGGCAGCCCAGCACCGCGCTGCCTCCCTCGCGAAATTCGATCGACCACATCATCGGCGTGTATCGAGCTCGGAGCTCGGGCGGGGCCCGCGCCCGCACGAGGTTGTAGAGCCGACGACTGGCGACCAGTGTCAGCAGCGCGGCCCAGATCAGCGCCTCGACGATGTTCGCGTTCGTCGTCCGGAACGCGTCGAGCGCATACTGGCTCTTCAGCTCCTTGAACGTCAGCTCGATCTCCCAGCGCATCCGATAGAGGCTCGCCACCTCCTCCGCGCTCAGGATCTCCGGGCCGATGTTCGTCAGGTAGGTGTGATACTCCCGATGCGCCTCGTCCCACACCGCCACGAGGCGGAAGCGAGCCGTGTCCCCGGCCCGACGGCCGTTGTAGACCCGCCGCTTGAACGACAGCTCGACCTCGGCGTCCAGGACGCCACGATCGAGGCGGGGGAGCACCTCGGAGAGACGCTTTCCCTCGAGGTCGATCGCTCGCCCCCGGTGGACCGTGTAGGACCGCACGAACAGCGGGTCGGCGCTCGCCTTGGCGCGGCTCACGAACGACCCGCCGTTCTCCACGATCTTCACGAACAGCCGATGGGAGTAGAACCCGAGGTCGGCGAGGAGGATGCGGTTCTTCACCCACGGGCCGACCCTCAGCAGCTTCACCTCGGGAGTCCGCTCGCCGACGAGGGCGAGCGTCTTCGGACCGTTCGCCCGAACGCTCACGAGCGTGTCGACCTTCACGCCCGCCGCAATGGTTCGCGAGCGGGTGGCCGGCCACTTCGTGGCGAGGCTCGCGTGGAGGCGAACGACCGTGGAATCCTTGATGAAGATGTCCTCGAAGGCGGCGAGCTTCGGGTCGAGCTCGCGCCCGGGCTCGTGGGCGAGCTCGCCGAGCGCGTGCTCGAGGCACCGCTTCAGGAACTTCGAGAGCTCCGGGGTGAAGCGGAGGTAGAACCCGGGGTAGGTGATCGTGGCGAGACCAATCCGTTTGTCGTAGCCCTTCTTCAGCTCGGCGAGGCGGCGGGTGAGTCGGGTGCCGAAGTGGAGGACGAGGACCCAGAGGAAAGCGACGGGCTGGACCTTCCGCTCCCGTTCGACGAACCCGGTCTCTCGGGCGAACTGCTCGATCGTATCGGAGGGGAGGAGGCGGGTGAGGGCCTCTTCGACCTGGCCACGCTCGAAAGGAATGGGTTGCACCGAGTTCGAAGGATACCGCGGCATCCCATAGAGGTCGCCGAGGCCGGATGAAGGGTGAGGGTTCGACTGGAAACGTCAGCCGGCCGCCAGCGAGCCGGCCCTTAACTTATGGACGATGGATTTCTTCCAGCCGGCGGATAGGTGCCCTACGTGCTCGGCGGGCACCCGCGTGTGAGTGAACGTCACCCGGGTGCCGCCGGATGTTGCCACGAGGCTGTACCTAACTCTCGATTCGTGACCTTCAGGCCACTTTGGGTCACTCGGGATCCAGGTCTGATAGATCGTTCTGTTAGGGATGAGCGTGAGGTTCTTCCCGTGGATGTACCCGCCCCATGCCATGAACTTGCCCCCGACCCTCGGACTAATTCGGGCGTCGGCGCCGGTGAACGCGATGTGACCCTTCGTAGTCATCAACGCGTTGTAAACCTCACGCGGTGAGCCCGGCAGATTGACGGTTTGGTGAATCGATCCTACCTTCATGGCTGGCTCGCGGGGCGGGGAACCCGGCCTGCCCCGATAAGAACTCCCACCGCAGGAACCCGGGCGGGGCTCCACGATCCTGTGCGGGGATGATACTGTGCGGTCGACGCTTCGGCGTCGCACGCTCAGAACCGCCTCCCTACTATGCAAGGTCCCAATTCGCGAGCCTTGGAACCACGGTAGTGGGGGGGTGGCAGAACCTTCGGGCGTCAAGAGCTGAGGCGATGCGCACGTCGAGGCACTTCCAACACGCCCCTATACCTCGGACAGATGTAGCTCGTAGGGCTGGTCCCCGTGGAGTCTGACTCTCAGTGAAGAGGGACAAGACCCCCCGACTCTTTCGAGTGCTGCTTCCCGCCAAGGATCTGCAGCATTCGCGGCGGTTTTTCGAATCCCTCTTGGCATCGCGGGGACGGCCGGTCGCGGATGGGCGGATCTACTTTGACTGCGGGTCCGTCATCGTTGGGATCCTGGACTATTCCGCTCCCGGCGCTCGCCTCACGCCGCCGACGGAGGCAGTGTACTTGTCGACCCGCGAATTGGAAGGCCTCCACCGCCGGGCCCGAAGACTCGGCTGCCTGTCGACGGGTCTACTCCACGGCGATCCGTCCAGCCCGCTGGGTGAGATTACCGTGCGGCCCTGGGGTGAGCGCTCCTTCTACGCCCAGGATCCGTCGGGCAACACGCTCTGCTTCGTCGATGCACGTACCGTCTTTACCGGGACTCGAGACCAGATCTCCGCGCTGAGGAAAGCGTCGAAGAATTCCCGCTGAGCGACCGCGGTCGGGATCCGGGGCCGCGACTCCGCCCGTCCTCGAAGCGTCGGCGCGATGGAGGATGCGCCCATCCCGCCGTAGCCTGCCTGCGGGGGAGCCCGTCCCGTGGGGGGCGCTTCACCAGCCTCCGAAGGCCGAGCTATGGCGGACCGCCCCTCGGGAAGATGACTCGGACCATGTTCGCTGGTGTCGCCGGTGGTCCGCACCCGCCGGGGAGTGGACAGTCGGACCACTGCGAACCGGGCCCGCTTTTCGGGCTCCACCCGTGTCGCGGCTCAGTCGGGGTCATGCTCTTGAGACCTTGAGGGGTGGTCCGTGATGTGCCCGATGCCATGATCCACGCTCAGGGGCTGACGAAGCGATTCGGCGACCTCACGGCGGTGGACGGAGTCTCTCTGGACGTCCAGGAGGGAGAGATCTTTGGCTTCCTCGGACCGAACGGCGCAGGCAAGACCACGATGGTCCGCATCCTGGCGAGCCTGATTTCGAAGACAAGTGGCACGGCCGAGGTGGCGGGGTGCGAGATCGGCAAGGAGACGGAGGGGCTCAGACTGCGTCAACGGATCGGGATCCTTCCGGAGAATGTAGGACTCTACGAGGGGACGAGCGCCTACGAGAACCTGGAATATTTTGGCCAGCTCCACCGCGTGGACGCCGTCACGCTCCGGAAGAACATCGAGCGCCTCCTTCGGATGATGGACCTCTGGGAGAAGAAGGACCTCCCGGTCGCGACGTTCTCCAAGGGCATGAAGCAGAAGGTGGCGATCGCCCGCACGCTGGTTCACGACCCCGTTCTGCTCTTTCTCGATGAACCGACCGCCAACCTCGATCCCGCGGCGGCCAAGATGGTTCGCGATGTGATTCTTGAGCTCAAGAAGGAGAAGCGCACGATCTTCCTGAACACTCATCATCTCGACGAGGCCCAGCGAGTCTGTGATCGGGTCGGGATTCTCCGCACGCGGCTCCTGACCGTCGGTTCCGTCGAAGCGCTGCGGGCCGGGGCGAGCGGGAAACACACGATGGTCCGGCTCGATCGGGCGTCGGAGGAGCTCGCGGCGGCGGTACGGGCCAGATTGGGGACGCGCTCGGTAGAGGTCTCCGGCGACCAGCTCATCGTCGGGGTCGAGGACCCGGACCGAGAGAATCCCGAAATCGCCGAGGCGGTGGTCGCCGCGGGGGGGCGGATTCGTGAGCTCTCCCAGATCTCCCCCTCCCTCGAAGACGTCTACCTGAAGCTCGTTCAGGAGGGGCGGCCCGTCGCATGAGGCTCTCCCAAGCCTGGATCATCGGCCGCCACGACATCAACATCTTCCGGCGGAGGCGCGGAATCCTCTACGGGCTGGTCGCCCTCCCGCTCGGGGTAGGCATCGGCTTTCCCGCGCTGATCGAGTATATTGTGAACACGGGGGGTGGGACGGACCTCGCCTCCTATCTCCCGGGCCTCATCAACGCGTTCAGTTTCTGGTGGGTCATTGGGGCCGCGATCCTCCCGACGGCGATCGCCGCCTACGGTATCGTGGGAGAGAAGGTGGAGAAGAGCCTCGAGCCGCTCCTCTCGACTCCGACAACGGACGGCGAGATCCTGCTGGGGAAGGTACTCGCCGCCTTCATCCCCACGATGCTGGCGGTCTGGGGCGGCTCCGTCCTCTACCAGGTCCTCGTCGACCTCGAGACGCGGGGCGCGCTCGGATACCTGTTCTTCCCGAACTGGTCGATGGCCGTCATCTTGTTCCTGCTGGCTCCCCTCTCCTGTCTGTACGCGATTGAGTTCTGCGTGATCGTCTCCTCCCGAGCGACGGACGCGCGGGGCGCCCAACAGTATGGAGGGCTCGTCTTCGTTCCGATGATCTTCCTTTACATTGCCGGTGAGATCGGCTTTGTCCCGTTCAACACGACCAATCTGCTGTACATCGCCGCCGGCATCGCGGTCCTGGCGCTCGCCCTCTTCTACGCGAGCGAGAAGCTGTTCCGTCGCGAAGAGATTCTCACGCGGTGGAAGTGAAGACTCCCGCTCGGTCGGTGGTTCCCCGGATGGAAGGAATCCCACGGCCCTGCACGCCGCCGAGAACGTAATCTCAGAGCGCGCCTGTTCTGCGGGCTCGTGAGCGAGAACGGCCCGCGCGAAGGAACCAGAGACCTACCGCGCGCCGGTCCGGACTCCGGCCGCCGTGCCGTCGACGAGGACAGCCTGGCGGCGGCGGCCTATGGATCTCTCGCCCGGTCCCTACGTCGCCGACGCGCAGAGTTGATCGCCCTCCTGGAATCCGGCGAGCCCCCCGAGGGTGTCGCGGTGACGTACCGGTCGGACCATCCCCTCGAGTCGGCGGTCACCACGGACGAAGTGGATGCTGCTCTCGCGGAGTCGAAGGTCCGGGCGCTACCGAACGGGGGGCCGGTCCAGGACCGCTCCGGGGGCCGTGCCCGGAGGCCGCGGCCCCGGGCCTGACATCGACCGGCTCAAGCCGCGTCACTTCGAGATCATCGTCCGCGCAGCCACAGTGGGACCTCGGCGGGGTCGATCCGGTCGCCGGTGTCGTGATCTCGGAGTCCATTCGTGGAGGTCCATCCGGACCTTCCCGCCTCGGAAGGTCACTCCCTCCATTTCCAGCCGAAGGCGTTGCTCCCGCCCGTCCTCGCCGAGCAACGCGATCCGACCGCCGGCGCTCACGACGCGGTGCCACGGTAGCTCCGGGGCCCCGTACAACGCCCGGACGGTGATGCGTGCGGCCCTCGGAAGCCCGGCCGCTTCCGCCACGTGGCCGTAGGTGATCACCCTGCCTCGCGGGATCCGGGCGATCACTGCCCGAAACCGCCCCAGCGTCGTCATCCCTCGGCCCGTGGGCAGATCCGTGCGACGAGGGGCACCGCGAGCCTTACGCACGCTCCGCATGGTCAGGCCCGATGGCGGACGCCCCCGCGGGCGTTGCGAGTCGGGCCCGCGACCACCTCCGCCGAGCCGTTCCCTCGCGTGCGGCGGGCGCGGACTGGTCCGTCGCGGGGTTTCTCACCGCTCACCGCTTCCAGGGTCAGCGCGCTCCGAGTCGCGCCAGGATGCTCAGCGCCTCGACCGTCGCCCACTGGCTCGGGGCATTGAGCGGCTCCAGCAACATCGGGAATACCAGGCCCCGGAAGACGTATCCACCGTGCGCCGCGTCGGAATCAGGGTGGGCCGCATCGATGGCCCAGGTCCCGTCCGGCCGGCGTTTGTCGCGCAGCCATTGGGTCGCGCGGGCGAGACGGGGGTCTCCGGCGTACCCCAGCCGAACGAGGACGCGTAGGCCCACGAGAACGTCGTAGTAGTAGTGGTTCGGGTAATGGATCCGGAACCACGGTGGGTACCGAGTTCGACCTTCGTCCATCAAGTGGTGGCGAAGGTAGAACTCTGCGCCTCGTTCGATCGACCGGCGGACCGGCGCGTCACGCGCCTCCTCGGGGATCTCCGCAAGCGCGGCGAGGCCCTCCCATCCGTCGAGCGTGCCGGTTCGCGAGGGGAAGCAGTGCCACCCTCCGTCGGCCTTCTGCGTCCGCACGATCCACGCGATCGACCTTTGAACGGCCGGCGCATCGAGATAGCCGAACCGGATCAGTGTACGGACGGCGTTTCCGGTTACGCAGATCTCTCCGGTGCGCCCCGAGAGGTCTCCCCCCCACTTCCGTTTGCTCCACCGGTCCATGATCAGTTCCGCGGTCCGGCGAATCCGCGGGTCAGCCCGCGTCATGCCCAGGTCGGCCAGTACGATCGCGAGCCAGTTGGTGACGATGTACTTCGGTCGATACAGCTCCCGTGCGGAGGCGCCCGGCGTGACCCAATGGCCGTCCGGCATCTGATACTCGAGGAGCGAGGCGGCCCAACCGGTGCGCCCGATCTGCTTGAGGGCGGTCCGGACCCCGGGGTCCTGACGAGTTCGCCCGTCGACCTCAACCCAGAAACGGACCCGTACGCTAGGGTCAGTGCTCGCTCCCGTGAGCCACCTTCGGACGCGTGGGCTGGCGATCATCGTGTCCGCAACTCCTGCTCGACCATATGATTGTCACTCCCCCGACCGAGACCAGGGCCGGCGTACGAGAGCGAACGGCGGAGTGCGCCACCGATGGCTTGCGTGGGCCGCTAGGAGTGCGTCGCTCCTCTCGCCTCGGAGGCTCCGCCCGCGTCGCCGTTCTCCGTCCCCTGGTCGGCGCGCGGGCGGGCGAGCCTCTGGACCTCGGGCCGACGGAAGCACTCGGTCGCGTGATCGTTGACGATCCCGGTCGCCTGCATCCACGCGTACACGATCACCGGGCCGACGAACTTGAACCCCCGGCTCTTGAGCACGTCGGAGATCTTCCCAGAGAGGCGTGTCTGCGTACGGGCGCGACCGCTGCGTTGAATGGGGACCCCACCCGCCATCCCCCACGCGAGCCTCGAGAGATCCTCCCCGGTCGACTTCATCGCGAGCATCACCCGAGCCCCTCCGATTGCGGCCTCGATCTTCGCACGGGATCGCACGATGCCGGGATTCTGGAGGAGCCGGACGACGTCCCTCTCTCCCAGACGTGCGACCTTCTCCGGGTCGAACTGGCGGAACGCCGCACGGAACGCGTCGCGCTTCCGGAGGATGATGAGCCAGGAGAGCCCGGCTTGGAATCCGTCCAGCGTCAGCTTCTCCCAGAGCGCGCGGCTGTCGTACTCCGGCACCCCCCACTCCCGGTCGTGGTACGTGCGGAGGAGGGGATCGTCTCTCGACCAGGCACAGCGGCCGACTGCTTCCTCCCCCAGGGAGCTCACGGGTACTCCGCTCCAGCGTCCATCACTTCTCACAATGACGGGTTCCTAATGGCTCCGCGGGAGGTGCGTGGAGGGGGACCCCGGCCCCCGAGGGTGGACCCGAGCCGCGCCCCCCTCCGTCGCGAGCGGTGTCTCGGTCGTGGGAGCGATTCCCGGACTCGAGGCGCACCGTGTCATCCCCCCCCCGGGGACCGTATGCCGTCGGTTAGCGAGCGCTCTTGACCCGCGGGAGGTCGTTGAGTCATCAGACGGGCGCCCGGAAGCTCTCCGGGTGCCCCCAGATATGTCGTCCGAGGGAGAACCAGAATGAAGCGATGGGCCCGCCACCTGCATATCCGAGTCGGTGCGTTGAACGGCGGGTGCGCGAAGGGCCCGGCAGTGCGGCGTCGGGAGGCCTTCGGCTCGGTCGCGAGGACCGATGGAAACGCGGGGGCGACTCGCCGGTGGCACTTCCGGACGAACGTCGTCGACCGCCAAGGCAACGCTCCGGTCCGCGCGGCCGCGTCGCGCGATCGGGCTGGGGCCGAGCGAGCGTTCCGGAAGCAGCAACACGAGCCGTAGCGCAGGCCCACGAATGGAAGGGGAACGACCGAACGGCTGGCCCGCCCTGGAGCGTGGGTCCGGGACGACGATCGTCTTTCTCCATGGGTATCCGTTGGACCACTCCATGTGGCTCTCGCAGATGGGCCGCTTGTCGGACAGCCATCGGGTGGTCCTGCTCGACCTTCCCGGGTATGGGCTGGCCGGGGCCTGGCCCGTCGCAGACACCCTCGAAGGGTTTGCCGACAGCGTTCACCGGACGATGCACCGTCACCTTCCTGCTCCGGCCGTAGTGGTGGGCCACTCGTTCGGTGGGTACATCGCGCTCCAGCTCTACCAGCGGCATCCGGAGCTCTTTCAGGCGCTGGTGCTGACCGACACTCGATCCGCGGCCGACACCCCCGACGCGAGAGAACAGCGACTCGCGACCGTCGCGCGACTGGACGAACCGGGAGAATCTCTCGACGTCGAGGAGACGATCGGCCATCTCGTCACTCCGGCCACCCTGGAGGCGGATGGGCCGGTGGTGGAACACCTCCGCGACATGATCCGCGCCGCGCCCCCCCGGACCGTGAGGAACTCCCTGAAGGCGATCGCCGACCGGCCCGACCTGACGCCCGTGCTTCCCACGATCCAGGTGCCGTCGCTCGTCATCTGGGGAGAGGAAGATCGGTTGATTCCCCCGCGACAGACCATCTCGATGGTTGCGGCGATCCGTGGATGTGCCGGAGTCGGGATTCCTGCCGCCGCGCACCTCCCGTCGATGGAGGCGCCGGAGGCGTTCGCGAGCGTGCTTCGCAACTTCACGGACCGCCTGCCGGCGACCTGATCGAGGACGGCATTTCCTCGAGGTCGGGGTGCCACCGCGAAGGCCGTCTCCCCCGACGAATCGCTCCCCCCGAGTATTGGGCGTCGTTCTTCCGGGAGGCGGCGGATCGGCGGGTCGGATCCGGCGACTCCCGCCGCGCTCGTAGCGCTTAACAGGTCGTTCAGGAGTTCGGGGTTCGTGGCCGCATCGCAACGCCGACTGGCGGCGATCATGTTCACCGACATGGTCGGGTATTCCGCTCTCGCCCAGGCCGACGAGGCGACGGCCCTGGGGGTGTTGGAACGACACAACCGCCTCCTCCGCCCCATCTTTCCGAAGTTCCGGGGTCGAGAGGTCAAGACGGTCGGGGACGCGTTCCTGGTCGAGTTCGAGAGCGTGCTCGAGGCCGTTCGATGCGCGCTGGAGATCCAGCGGGTCCTCCGGGAGTACAATGAGGGTCCGGCGGAGGAGTGGAGGATCCGGATACGGGTCGGCATTCACGTGGGGGACGTGGTGGAGACCGGCGGGGATGTCCTGGGCGACGCGGTCAACATCGCTTCGCGGATCGAGCCGCTGGCCGACCCCGGCGGGATCTGCCTCAGCCAGCAGGCGTACGACCAGGTCCAGAACAAGATCTCGGCCTCGTTCGCGAAGCTCCCGGCCGTATCGCTCAAGAACATCCATGTCCCGATGGGAGTCTACAAGGTCCTCCCGTCCGCGGACCGGCCGACCGCGCTGCCCCGCACGCCGGTCGGCCGTCATCTCGCGGTTCTTCCGCTCGCGAACATCAGCCCCGACCCGAACGACGGGTACTTCGCGGACGGGTTGACCGAGGAGATCATCTCGGTGCTCTCGGAGGTCCGCGGCCTCAGCGTCATCGCCCGGACCTCGGTCGCGCCGTACAAGACGGCCCCCAAGTCCGTCGCCGAGGTGGGAGCGGAGCTGGGGGTCGACACCGTGCTCGAGGGGAGCGTGCGCAAAGCAGGGAACCGGATCCGCATCACGCTGCAGCTCATCGATGTCGCCTCCCAGAGGCACATCTGGGCGAGCAGCTACAATCGCGAGATCGACGACGTGTTCGCGGTCCAGACCGACATCGCCGAACGAACCGCCGAGGCGCTCCGGCTGGAGGTGGCGAAGTCCGAAGATCCGTGTCCCGTCCGCGCGCAGCCCACGAACGACTTCGAGGCCTACGACTACTTCCTTCGCGGACTGGTCGCAGCGAGCGGCCCGAGGGGCTCGGGGATCGACGAGGCGGTCCACTGCTTCGAGCAGGCGACGCAGCGGGACCCCGCGTTCGCCGAAGCGTTCGCCGCCTGGGCCGAGCTGTACGTCGTGGTGGCCGGGGACTTTCTGCCGATGAAAGACGTGATGCCGAGGGCACGGGTGCTGGCCGCACGAGCGCTCGAGCTCGACCCCGAGTCGTCCGCTGCCTACGCCGCGCTCGCGAACATCGCCTTCCAGTTCGATCACGACTGGAGGCTCGCCGAGGAGGAGTTCCGCCGGTCGATCGCTCTCAACCCGAGCAACGTGAGCGCCCATCGCTTTCTCGGTCTCATGTTGCTCGCGCTCCAACGGTACGACGAAGCGCGCGATGTGATCCGGGCGACGATCCGGTTGGACCCGGGCGGTGACCATCAGAGTACTCTCGGGCTGGTCGACCTCTGGGCCGGCGACTACGACGCGGTGATCGAACGCCAGGAGAAGGCCGCCCGACAGGAATCCGCCACCCTTCCGGCCCACACGTACCTCGGAATGGTCTATCTCACCGCCGGCCGTCTGGCCGACGCGACCCGGGAGGCGAACACTCCTACCGCGGGCGCCAGCGACGAGGCTCGGTTCGACCACGCCCTGCTCAACGCCCTCGTAGGGCAGCCCGACTCGGCGCGGGAGGTCCTAGCGGAGGTAGAGAGGGGCGAAGAGAAGTCCTACACCTCCGCCACCCATCGGGCGATGCTGCATGCGGCCCTGGGCGAGAGGGCGCGGGCCCTCGACCTGCTCGAAAAGGACGCGCGCGGGGGGGACGAGGTGCTCTGGCTCTGGTACCGGGGCGTATGGTTCGACTCGATACGCGACGACCCTCGATTCACGGCGTTGCTTCGGTACTACGGACTTCCGGCGGCGAAGAACCGCCCACCCCCGAATTCGAACCCCTGACGGCCCGATTCTCGGGAGTCCGCCTGCGGGAATCGGTTCCTCCCGTGGGGAGGGCCGGCGCGGCCGGCCGTTCCGTCGGGCGGTTCCCGTGCGGTGCACGCGGACGGAAGCCTCCGGTGACGAACGCCGCCGCCACGGAAAGCGGTGGGGGTGAGTAACCCCCGCGGGCGCTGAGAGTGGTGGTACCGGTCCGGACGGTTGAAATAGTCTCCACCGGTGGAAACCGGAGGGCAAGGGAAGCTTGGCGCTCACCGGCGGCTCAGGTTCGACCACGGCCAAGCCCCGACGGCCCCCCAGCCCCCGGCTGGACCAGACTCGCCGGACCTGGCACATTCTGCGGTCGAACGGCCTCGCCATGGTCGGACTCGTCCTTCTGATCCTGTTCGGCGTGCTTCTGGTCGTCTCGGTCTTCTACAACGCCCCGGCGACCTCGATGCCCCTGTACTGTGGCACCTTCTACGGCGGCGAGCAGAACTACCCGGTCGGTACGTGCACGGGGGCAGGCACCGTGATCTGCACGTACCCCGTCGGTGAGCAGCCGCCGGCCCCGAACTGCTACCCGACCGATCCCGGCAATCCGTCGTTCGTCGGTCCCACGCTGAGCTACCACCAGTTGGGACCCCTTCCGCTCGGGTCCCTCGCGACCGATCCGGCCAGCGGGACGTTCTACAACCTCTATTCCGGTTTACTGAAAGGGTCCCAGTGGAGCATCTCGATCTCCGTGGCGATCGTCGGCGTCGGAGCGGTCGTGGGCCTCCTCCTGGGGGCGTGGGCGGGAATGGCGGGCGGACTCGTGGACGAGACGATCATGCGGATCACGGACGTGTTCCTCTCCGTACCCCAGTTACTGCTCGTTCTCGTGTTAATCATCGTCTTAGAGCCGATCCCGGTATTCTCCTCGATCTCCGGACGCATCGGCGTCGTCGTCATCGGTTTCGCCATCACGTGGTGGCCATTCTACACTCGCATCGTCCGAGCTCAGGTCATCGTCGTGCGGGAGCAGAAATACGTGGAGGCCGCGCGGGCGAGCGGCGCCAGCATGGCCCGGATCCTGCGGAAGCACATCGTTCCCAACTCGATGTTCCCGGTCTTCGTACAGCTCGCCCTGGATGTCGGGACGATCCCGCTGGTCATTGGGAGTATCGTGTTCCTCGGGGTGCCGCTCTGGACCGGCGGTTCCGTCTTCCCCGAGTGGGGGACGATCGCCGCGAGCTCGGTGTCCCCTTACGTCATCAGTGACCTTCTGTTCAGCGCGTCGTCGTACTTCCCGTGGTGGCAGATCCTGTTCCCCGGGCTGATCCTCTTCCTGTTCGCGATCTCGGTCAACTTCTTCTCGGACGGCCTACGCGACGCCCTCGACCCCCGACTGAGACGCTGATCGACGCCCCCGCCGCGTTCTCCCCGGCGACCCCGGAGGTCCCACCCTCCGTGTTGCGAGGTCATCCATCGAGCCGGACCCGGGCTCTCGGAACGTTCCCCAGGAACGGTCGAACGCTGGGTCGGTCGACGAGACTCGCGGGTCTTAACTCGGAACGTCCTCCGGGAGGTGTCGAATGACCCGGTTCGATCTCACCGCAGAGGGAAAGGATCATCGCCGACAGGTGAGGCGGGTGCGGCGCTCCACTCTCGCCTTCACCGTCGTACTGGTCGTGGCCACGGTCTCTCTCTCCCTCCGATGGGAGCTCCTCGGTTCGTGGACCCCGCCCGACCGGGAGGGGCTCGCGGGTCTCGCGATCGTGGCCGCCGCCTTGGGCTCGGTCTCGTGGATCCTTGGCCCGAGCGCGGTCGCCGTGGAGGTGGACTCCGAGGGGGTCCGATTCCAGTATCCGGGGGACCGCGTGCGGTCGCTCGCGTGGAAGGACCCCCACTTTCGCCTCGTCATCGACCACACGACGGGAAGCGTCGACACGATCTCCGTGGGCCGGCCGATGCAAGTGGCGGCCGGCCGCCGTGCGTTCCAGGACTTCCTCACCCCGGCGGCGTATCGGGAGATCCGCGAGGGAGCGGATCGGAACGGGCTCGTGGTCTCCGACCGCCGGTCCCCTCGCAGAGGATGGACCCGGTCCACGATCGCTCGGTCCCGAGCGTCGGCGACGCCCGCGCCGGCGGGGGACCCCGAACCATACCCTGCGGCCTAGCGCGCGGTCGACCGGCGACGTGAGCCGGCAGCGGAACCCCGTTACGGGATACGTGGCGCCTCGACTACTTGGCCGCGGAGACGAGCACACACTCCGCGGGCAGCGACACGCCGGTCGGCGTCTCCCACCGCTTGAGGTTCTCTCGGGTCTTGCGGAGGATCTCCTGCTGGGCCCCCGGTTCTTCCTCGGACAAGGAGTGTCCGATCGGGGTCGCGGTGAGGATCGACTGTAGGTAGTCTTCGCCGTTGGCGAACTGCATCGGGTGCTGCAGGACACTCTCCTTCGCATCGCGAAACCCCGCCGTGTTCAGGAAGGCCACCATCTCACCGGGCCCTCCGGTTTCGTAGGGTGTCGGAATGTATCCGTTCTCATCCGGTTCGGCATGCTCGAGCATCGGGGCGACGATGGCATCGAGGAACGGGACCCGGTCGCCCGTGCTCCAGACGATCACGCATATCCGCCCCTGCGGTCGGAGCACGCGGTGCGCCTCCCGAGCGGCCTTCTGCGGATCCGTGAATATCTGGAAGCCAAAGCTGGAGACGACCGCATCGAACGACCCGTCGGCGAAGGAAAGGTCGGCGCAGTCCATCGTGCGGAACTCGATGTTGTCGAGGCCCTGCGACCGGGCCGCCTGGGAGGCGAGGGAGACCATGGTCTCGGAAAGGTCGACCCCGATGACCCGGCCCTGGGGACCTACCTCGCGTGCGATCGAGATCGCGGGTTCCCCGGGTCCGGTGCCCAGGTCGAGTATCCTTTCGCCGGCCCGGGGCCGGAGTCGCTCAATGAGCGCCGAATGGAACGGCGCGAGATTTCGCATGAAGGAGACATACGCTGTTGCGCTCGCGTTCCACGTCGTCCGAGTGTACTCACGGTAGTACTCGTCCGAATACTTCCAGGGCATCCGCCGTACGGACGACCTTGCGTTACATCCGTCTTCCGGTGGGAGAAACACCCCATCCCCCCGACTCTCGGGAGGGCATCCCTCGGGCCGCGATCCGGCGGTGGGGCGCGACCCCGCGGCGTCGGGCAGGGTCGACGGCGAGGGCCTCCCCCTGGGTAGTCTCGAGATGGGCGTGATAGTGGAGCTCGGAACCGCTCCGAGCCCTCGATGGGACCGACGCGAGGCTACGCCGAGGTCTTCCGGCGGTGGACCCGCTTTCGAGCGGAGGCGGTCGACTTCTTGGCCACCCGAACCATCCCCTTCTCCATCCGTTCGGCGCCTCGTTGGGTAGCGCGTCCTGCACGAACGGCGTCGTCCTTGACCTTTTGTCCCACCTTCCTCGCGTCCGACTCCACCTTGCGACCGGTAGTCTTCGCCGACGTCCAGGCCTTCTTTCCCTTCCCCTTCATCGCCATAGTGATCTCTCACGCCCCCGATGGCTTAAGGCGTCCCGTCTGGCCCGCCGGGCGGGTGTGCCTGACCGCCGAACGCGGCTGGGGGGGGCGCTTCGCTCCGGGGTTCGTCGGTGACTTGGGACCGACCGCGCGAGGTGAGCGCGGGGCCGGCCCAGATTCGCGTGGGCTAATCGGCCTCTCGGGTTGATCCCGCCGGACCGCCGAGGCGGGAGAGCACGAACGCGGCCGCGAATCCACCGAGCGCGCCGAGAATGGCTCCCGCCCACAAGCCGATGAGCAGAGCACCCTGGAGGATGCCGGGAACGCACCCCGCGGGCTGGTACGAGTTCGCATAGTACCCGTTGGGACAGGCGACGACCGATTGGGCGAGGGTCGCCCCGATGCTCGCGCCGCCCATGCCGGCAAACACCCCGAGAACGCTTCCCAGCAGTGCGGCGAACCGGCCCTCACGACTGATCTCCGACCCCGGGTTCCCGAAAATTCGAAGCATCCCGGCGGCTGCAACACCCGCGAATCCCCCGGCGATGGCCCCCCCGACCAGGGCGCCCTCCAGAGGGTTGACCGAGAATGCGTTGACCCACGACCGGGCGAGCCCTTCGGAAAGTAAGCCCACGAGGACCCCCACCACGATCCCCGCGAACGACCCCGAGATGGCCGCCAGCCGTGGGTTCCCTTTTCGACCGATCGCGAATGCGGTGATCGCGGCGATCGACGCCCCGAGCGAGGCCCCCAGGAGCGACCCTACGTAGATCGCGGCCCCGCCCGCTAGCAACGGCAGGCTTCCGTTGACCACCGGCCCGAGCGCCGCGATCGAGAGCGCGACGAAGGAGCCCGCCACGCCGCCGACCAACGCCGCGAGAGCGACCGCCCAGTGAACACCGGCCGGGCGGCTCGTCACGTCGACGGGGAGAGCATCCTGCGGTTAATGCGCCCTCGCTTCAGCCCGGCTGCGCCGCCCCTCGGACGGAACGGTTCCGCGGGAGGCGACCTACCAGAGCTGGACCAGCTCGGGGTCGACCGCGGGTGCGGAGCCATCCTTGGTGAACCGGAGCACCTTGCGCGAGTGAAGCTCCACGTCGTCGATCTCCAACTCCGTCTCCCCCGCCACGCGATCGTCGGGCAGCGGCCAGGAGGGACCGAAGGTCGCTCCGCAGATCAGGCACTTCCTCGCACCGAGGGCGAGGGGCGATCCGCACTCCAAGCAGTCGACCGGGCTCGCCTTGTGGGGCTTCATGATGCCAACTTGGTTCGCCGGGGCTTAATGCCCGGAGTTCGGGCCGTGAAGCCTCGGTTAGTCCCTGTTCGAATGGTTACGGCCCTGGATTCCGCGGACTTCCCGGGTTTTGCCACCCTCCGAGGGGCGGGGGAGCAATCGTAGGTGCGGCTCGTCGCGCCGAGCGGTCACGACCGGCCGGGGAGGCGACTCCCGGACCTAGTCGAAGTGTTTGGACACCGCGAACATGTACACGAGGAGGACCACGATGATCAGGAACGGGAGCCAGGAGGCGGATAGGAAGGTCGTCACTCCATAGAACAGGAGGACGATGATCGCGAGAACGAGCGCCCAGAGTCTCTGATTCCAGAGTCCGACCGCCACGCCGAGGATGATGAGCCCGATGACCAGGACGATCACTGACGCGAGGGTCCCGCCGATCCCCAGCACGGTCGTACCCCCGGCCAGTGCGAAGCTGACCCCCACGAGTGCGAGGAGCCCCACCAGAAAGACGAGGAAGCCGAAAATTCCGACGAGAACGGCCAAGATCGCGACGCCGATGGGGAGTCGACCAATGCCTGCGGACATTGCTGACCAATCTACCTCCGCCGTAGGATGGTGATGGCGGCCCAGAACGGACTCCGCACTCCGCGAATTACCGGCGAATCCGCTGGCGGTGCGCTCGCGCCCGCGTCGCCGCGGCCGGTAGGCCGCAGTGCCGGGCGAGGCGTCGATGTTCCGCCGGGCTGATCCACTCGACCTTCAGATACTCCATCAGCTGCCTCGGGGTCATCCCGATGCGCAGTCCTTCCTTCACGGTGAATCGGTATGCCTCGATCTCCGACGGGGCGTCGACGTAGCTCAATTTGGGATAGAACAAGGGCCGTCCCTTGCGAAATTGCTTCACGTGGCACAGTTCGTGGACGATGTCGAGGTACACCGTCCGGAACTCACCGTCCTTCAGGTGGTGACTGCTGATGAGCAGGTGCCCGTCCACGTCGCTCGTCCCCATGTAGCCGAAACGGGCCGAGAAGAATTCCACCTTGAGCGACCGCAGGACCCGCTCGGTCTGCGGCCCAAACAGGCTCCGAACGGCAGGCACCGTCTCAAACCCGCGGAAATACCTGGTAAACGGATACAGCTTCGTCGGGGCCTGACGCTCGATCTTGACTCCGAGGGCAGCTTCAACGGGCATTCGGTGAGGCCTCGGTTCGGGTAGGAACAGAGGGTCTAAGCGCCTTCGGCCCCTCGTGGCGGCCGACCGAACGGACTCCGCGACCCGCCGGGTCATCGGAAGCTCACGGACCCGCGCACTGACGAGCGAGCGGGACTTGGTATACACAGTAGAGTGTATCTGGGACCCGGGAGTTCGCGAACGGCGATCCCGCACGGCGCAACGAACTTCTCCGACAGCGACCGAGCCCATCCTCCCCGATGTCCCGTTCGAATCATGCCCCATCCGTGCGAGCTTTAGAAGTCTCGGACGAAAGTGGGCGCTGCTCGTCCTGCGGGACGTGGCCTTCCTCCGCGACGTTTCAGTCGGGCAGATCCTTCAGCGGAACGAGGGCCTCACCGCCCGCGCGCTCTCGATCCGTTGGCAGGATCTTCGAAGCGAAGGTCCGATCGACCGAATCACGGACCCGCGAGACGCGCGACGGGTCCATTATGTCCTGACTCGAAAGGGCGAGGATGCCGTACCGATCCTGGCCGCGTTCCTGCAGTACGGATTCTGACACCACGCGGACCACGTGTTCGAGGACCGACGCCCTCAGGATCTCGCGCGCGGGTTCCCGGGGAAGCAGGGTTTCCTACTCGGTCGACTCGCGCCGTACGCGCGCCAGGTCGAGACCCGCGGCGTGCCGTTCCGCCGCTCCCGATCGCGCGTGCTGCCCATGGGACCCGTTCCGGTTCGAGTTCGTAGCGCACGAGACCCACCGGGGCGACCACCGACCGGTCGTCACGCGGTGGTCCGCCCCGCTCGGAGTCGGGACCCGCGGTTCGAGTGCGGGATACTCGGCGCCCATCCCGGTTCAGGTAGCCCCCCGCCCATCTTCCGCGCGTGGTGAGGATCGTGGACGTCGGGAGCCCGTTCGACGCGCCGATCGGGAAGGTAGGAAAGCGGGTGGAGATGCACGCACACGAGCTCCCGGAGATTCACCCGGACGTCCAGCACCCGAAGCTCGAGCGGGTGGGCGAGAATCAGGGAGTGATCGGCTACGTTATGGAAAGGAACGGGCAGAAGAGCCCGATCCAGATGCGAACCACCACGTTGTCTCCGCTCGCTCAGGTCCGGGAACACTTGGACGGACCGCTCGGAGGGTCGAAGGTGATCAGCTACTACATCGCGAAGGGCGACAAGACCGCGGTCACGGTCGTCGCCGACTTCGAGTCCCCGATGTTGACGGCGCCTCAGCTCGAGGCCGCCGCCCACGATCTCCTCGACCGTGGTTTCGACCAGGACCGGGCGTTCCTGAAGAAGATGCGCTGAGGTAGCCTCGGTCCGGGGCGGATCGGTGCTACGCCGCCCCGGCTCCCTCACCGCCGGCCCCGGGAGCGCGACGGAGCACGGTCGAAGGGACGTCGATGCGGCCGGGGGCCCTTTCGCGTCTTCGCGGGACGAGAATCCCCCGGCTCCTGAGGGACGGGGCCGCGGGCGGGTCGCAGCGCCGTGGACTTGAATGGAATTCAGGGACGGGCTAACTACCTCCGCCACCACGGGTCCTCGGTCGCCGAACCGCAAGGAGTCTACGAGATGACGAGTCGAGCAACGTGGAGAGCGAGCCGTGCGTCCGTCGCGGTTCAAATTCCGGACAGCGTGTGGCGCCCGGTGGGACGGCCGTCGCGAGCCGCTCGGAGAGGCGCGTTGTGAGAGCGTACCTGCTGGCGTTCGGGTCCGTGGCGCTCATGCTCGGCTTGTTCCTCCTGTTCGCGGGGTACGTCCACATCGGATGCACGGTCGGAGGTACGGGCGCGAACCCGACCTTCTCAAACTGCGGTGGGGCTACCGATCTCGTGGTTGCGGGGGCGGTGCTGACGATCGCCGCGGTGGTGCTGTTCGTGGGGGCCGCCGTACCGGATGGTACCTCCCGGTACCGCTGATCGAGACCGGTTCGGAGCCGGTAGCGCGGCTTCGAGTCGCCTCGAGCTCGTTCCGCGCCCGGCTCATGTAGGGACAGTTTGCTTCCGGCCTCCGCCGATCGGTGGCCCCGGGGGGGTGGAGATCGAAGCCGCCTCCGGCACGTCCGGCCCCGGGGTGACCCAGGTCACCTCGTTCTGGAGATGCCGAAACCCCATCCTTCGATAGACCGGGAATCCGAGCTCCGTGGCCCAGAGGTAGGTCGCCTCGGCCCCTCGGCGTGCGCCGGCGAGGATGACCGCCCAGGTGATCGCCGACCCGAGGCCCCGGCCACGGAACGCCGGGTCGGTGGCAATCCCCCACACCCCCGTGGTCCCGCCGAACGTGTACCCGACGCCCGTGGCCGCTGGCTCGTGCCGCAGCCGCCCCAGGATAAAGTCCCAACCCGGCGCCTCCAGCAGAGCGTGGCCGCGCCAGAAGCCTGCGTCCGGGATCTCGTTGGCCCGTGCGAAGGTTCGCCCGAACGACTCGAGGGTGGGCAGGTCCTCGACGCGGTGAGGGACGAAACCTTCGACCGTGGGCGGGGGCCGGTAGGCGTCCGACCGGAGACCCATCACGGGGTGGGCGGGAGTCGAACGGAGACCCGCCTCTCGGCACGCTCCCTCCAGGAGGTGCTCCCACTGCGGAGGGCAGGCGATTCTCCATCGGGCCGCCCGGGGCGCGAAGTACGCCGTAGCCTCGGCGACCAGCCGCACCGGATCCCGAGGGGGACCCGTGACCCTCGCTTCGTTCAGGCTCTCGGTCGGGAGCGGGTAGCTGTGGACATAGAAGTCCTCGTAGCACTGGAACTCCGTACCCGGTCTCGACCGGACCATCGAGCGCCACGCCTCGAGGTTCATCCGCTCCCCAGAGACAAGCAGGCCCCGATCCCCCGCCGTCGGTTCGTCGGCCGCCGGGGGCCATATGCGAGGACCCATCGAACTCCCGAGGGCCGGGCTCGGTTAGTCCTGACGCGCCGGCGGGGGAGATACCCGCGGCCCTCCCGCGACGTAGATGTCGAGCGGATTCGGGTCGGCGGTCGTCGCGCCGGGAAGTCCGGGCCAGCGTGGCCGTCGCGCCCACAGGTGGTGCGAGCACCGCCTGAGTCCGAGCGGGAGTCCCGCGCTATACGTCCTAGTTGTACTCCACCTCTACGAGGTGGCACGAGGGACTATGGAGGGCGGGAAATCGCGGCGATGCGCTGAATCTCCCGAACGGGAGTGGCGCCAGTTCGGCCCCGGAGACGTACGTCGGGGAGGTCGCGGCCGGCGCGTCGGGCCGCCAGACCCGGGTCGCCGGCGCGAAGCTCGCCTCCCCCTCGATGTATCCGTGCTCCATCGCCTTCCCGCATTTCCGGCACGACTCGACGGCGGGGAGCGGCGAGGCCCCGCGGTCCGATGGGAGTGCCAGCTCTTTCCCTCTCACCACCCCGGACGGACCCACTCACTCCGGTGCCAGCGGTTGCGATGGTCGGGGCCCGGAGCGCGGGCGGCCATGCGTCCGCAGTTCCCTCGATCCCCGGAGGGTTCAGGCTTGTTCAATATGGACGAGCGGGTGGCCCTGATGTTTCTGCATCTCCACCGAGTTCGTCGCCGGGAATTCTGTACCGCAGGTGGTGCATCGCACCGTGTCGGTGCTCGCGTTCGCCATGCGGGGCGGATGCGTTTCCCCCCTATTACACGAACCGTTCACTCGGGTCGCCGGAGAGCCCCCCCTCGCCCGCTGGACGACCCTCCGTCGGCTCTCTGAGCGAGTCCAGCGGGGTCCGGGTGCAGCCCTCCGTGCCTCGGTCCCAGCCCCAACGAGGGTTGAAATATGACGGACACGCGCATCCCACCTCGAGACCGTGATGTCGGCGCCACCGAAAAAAAGTCGCCGGCTGCTCTGGGCCGGTGTCGCCGTCGCGGTCGTAGTGGCGGTCAGCGGTGTCGCCCTCCTGGTTCTGTCGGCCGTGATCGTGGTCGATGTCACGGCGGTCCGCATCGCTTCGCTCGACAACGCCTGCGGCACCAACGGGGACGTGCTACCGGGGTTCCGGCTGGGCGGCGGCGAGTCGATCGATGAGGCGTTGGGGGTGACGAACGGCAATCGATCCGCCGCCTGCACGATTTCGAGCGTCACGACGACGACCCCGGGGTTTCACACCCCCGGCGCGAACACGCCGCTCACCATCTCGCCCGGTGAGACGCAGAACCTGTCGTTCCTGGTCCGCCTGCCGACGGGCGCGTTCACCGGTGTACTTACCGTCGACTTCGAGTAGTGTCGAGGCGGCCGCAGCCCACCGGCTCGCCGCGGGACCTGCAGTCAAACGTACCCGCCGTTCGCGAAGAACGCCTCGGACCGTCGCTCGTTCGGGGACCGGACCGCGGGGGCCGTCGCGCCCGGGGGTCGATGCGCATCGGGGGCGGAGCATAGGTACTTCGATCGCCTCGGGCCGGGCGAGCGCTCCGACCCGGAGAGTCGGCGACGCACCATGACCGGGGAACCGAATCGATCGGGGAGACGCTCGGCGGCGCGTCGGGCATTCGACCGGCTCTGGCCCTTCCGATGGCGATTCCTCGCCTTCGTGCTCGTGGGCGCCACGGGGGTTCTCGTCAATCTCATCGCGTTCACCTCCGTCCAACAACTCTGGGGCGCGTCGGCCGCTCTGGTGCTCCTCGCGAGCACCGTTGCGTTCGCGGTGGCCCTGCTCTGGAACTTCACGTGGAACTACGTCTGGACGTTCCGGGACCGACGGAACCGGCCGCTCTATCAGCACTTCGGCATGTACGCCGGCATCCAGCTTGGAGCCTTGGCCATCAATCTGGTGATGTTGGACGCGTGGACGTTCCGGTTCGGCGTCGCCAGCTCGATCTGGGGCCAGTTTCTCGGGATTCTCAGCGGGGCTGCCTGGGGGTTTGGAGCCAACCTACGGTGGAATTTCCGCACCGCGTCGACCGCCCTACAGTCGAGCAGCCCGAGCGACGCCTAGTCGATCGTTCGCGGGGACACTGACGACCGGCGCGCCCGCCCCGGCTCGTCTCCGGCGGACCTAAGTATTCCCTCTTTTCTGCGACGGCTCGCATGGCGTCGACGTTCTGCAGTCACTGTGGGGGGGCCAACCCTTCCGAGGCTACCTTCTGCCAGTTTTGTGGGAGCCCGCTGGCGAGCGCCGCGTCGGCCCCTCTCGCTCAGTCTCCCACCGGTCCGCCGATGGGGTGGGCCTCTCAACCCTACGGGGGCCCGCCGCCTCCCCCGCCGCGACGGCGGGGGATGAGTCGCATCGTGATCGTGATCCTCGTGGTGTTCGTCGTGGTCATACTGCTCGTGGCGGTGGCGTCGTTCTTCTTCGTTGCTCCGCCCCCGAACATCATTGTTACGGGGATCAACTTCTACTCCCCGGACGACGCCTGCGGACTGAACGGCGCGACCGACTACGGGTTCGACGCGAACAGCAGTACCTCGATCGAGTTCACCTACGAGATCTCGGGAAACAATACGACGGCCGGCGGTACGGCGGCGTGCGGGATCAACAACATCACGACCACGACCGCCGGATTCACGATCAGCGGGGCCAACACGCCCCTCTTGATCCCCGCGAACGCCACCCAGCTGTTCTCCTTCCAGGTGAACATGCCGGGGTCGTCGTACACCGGGATCCTCACGTTCGTCATCACGTGAGTTGCGGAATCCCTCGGGCGCGCGTCCTCCGCCGGCCCCGGACCTCCCGTCTCGCGCCCGGGAGGTCGGTCGGAGTCCGGCACGGTCGGGGGCCGAGCGCTCCCCCGGGGGTCCGCCCTTCTGGATTTGGGTTGCGCAGGGTCTCCTCCCCGGCGGACGGAGGGCGGCTTCGAGGAAAGAAAGTGCCGCTGTTTGCGTTTGTCGCACCCATACCGCCGAACACGACCGCCGAGTTCCGACAGTTCGTCGCCGGCCTGAAAGGGCCCCGAAAGAAGGACTACGAGGAATCGAGGAAGAACGCGGGCTCCCGGCGGGAATCGATGTTCCTCCAGCAGACCCCGGAGGACGAGATGGTCGTCATTCTCCAGGACGCGGACAGCGAGAAGGACACGCTGGCGGCGCTGAGGAACATGACGGGCCCCTTCCTCGTCTGGTACTTCCGGACGCTCAACGACATCCACGGCGTCGACGTCGCGGGCCCCAACACGCCCGTGAACGATCTCCTGCCCGATTGCCGTTCTTCGTGAAGCGTCCCGGCAGCAGCGAACCTCTTCCGCACCTCGTCTTCCCCACCGGGGTGTCCGGTCCGGATCGGACCCGTTCATCCGGCCCTCGGAGGGTCGCGGCGCGATGCCCCCGCCAACGCTCCGGGTCTACCCCCGACCGGCGATAGAAAGACGGGTCAGCGCCGGCAGGGCCCCCGGTTCGAGCGAGCTGTTGGGAGTGGAGTACTGGAGGAGTAGTATGATGAGGACGATGATCGAGATCGCCCCGCCAAGTATGATGAGGACCAGGAGGAGTCGACGCCCCCGGCTCATCCGCGCGAATTCGGAGATTTCCTCGGGTGGTTGCGTGTCGGGCTCTTCGTCCATCGTTCCGGCTCCGTCGGAAGGCGAGTTCGACGCCTCGGCGGGGATGCCACTCTCGGAACAATAGTTCCCACGAACAAAAGAACCTGACGCTCCGCGCCCGCGGGACGTCCCTCGATGCGTTCCCGGTCTCGGAGCGGCTCCCGGCGGAGAAGCCTACACGACGGTTCGGTGGTGACGCCTACCGGGTCGCTCGACGCAGCCCTAGATCCCCCCGCGGCGGCCCGGATCACCCACCGGCCTTCCGACTCGATCGATCTCCCGAGCCGCTCTCGGTTCGTCCATCTGATACAGTAGCGAGTGGAGGATCTCGTGGGAGAGAGTGTCGGCCACCGAGCGCTCGTCGGAGGGGTCGGCGAGACGGTACAGCGTGCGTCGATTGGCCCGGTAATTGATTCGGGCGTCGATCCGCTCCAGTGCCTCCGGGTCCCGACCCCGGAGCCTCCGGAGGTGTCGGAGCCGCGACTCCCAGCGGGCGTACTCTCGTGCGTTGCCGACCGTGACCGTGGGATGCTCTATCGAGTGCCCGAGCGGGACCGGGACCTCCCCCGCAGCGGTCGTGCGCGGGACTCACGCACGGGAGATCCGTAGGTGGGGCCCGGCAGGGTGGAACTCGAGGAACCAGAGGACGCCAGCCGCCCCGAGCGCCAGAACGCCTCCGATCACCGTGTCGAGGACGCGGGTCTCCCCCAGGAGCCACCCTGCCGGGTAGACGAGGTCGAGCAGGAGGATGACGAACGCAGTGAGCGACAACGAGTACAGAACGTAGTTGACCCCTTGGAGTGCGAAGAAGCCGAAGGCGAATGCGACCAACAGGAGCCCCTCCTCGGCGGGCACGGCGAACGTGAGGACGATGAGGGCTCCAAGTCCTGCCCCGAGCACGGTGCCGGCCATGCGGCCGACCCCGGTAACGAGGGTCTCCCGAAAACCCGCGCGAAGGACGACGATGACGGTCAGCATAAGCCAGTAATCTCGAGCCAGTCCCAGGTCGTCCGCGAGCGCGAGTCCGCCCGCGGCCGTCAGACCGACCGCGGCCGCGTGAATCCAGCCCGCGCGTGCGGAGGTCAGGGAGGGCGGCGGACTCTCCGACGGGCCGCCGGGCGTGGCAGACCCCCCGGAGTCCGGGAGCGGGCGACCCAGCGCACGCAACGCGCCCAGATGGAGCGCGAGGCCGATGACGGCAAGGCCGCCCCCCGCGAGGGCGAGGACGGCCCGGGCGCCGGCCTCCGGCACGGAGGCGCCCGGCAGTCCCACGCCGATGACGAACATCACCGAGACGACCATCGAGAGATTTCCCTCTCTCGGGATGCGGTGAACCCCGTGGATGACGATCAGGCCCAGGGCGACGAGCGGTATCTCGATCCAGCCGAGCGTGCCCACCAACGTGCCGACCGCGAGAGCGACCGTGTTCAGTGCCAGGCCCCACCCGCTACGGCGGAGCCGGTCCCCGGATGTTCCGCGGAATTGCAGCAGCAGAACGTTGAGACAGCCGATGGCCGCGAACACGCCGGCGGCGACGTAATTCGTGGCCACCGCGACGCCGATGGGGATCGCGAGGATCGTCACCGCACGGGCCGAGGCGATCCTATCGACCGCGAGACGATCGACGTGCGCGACCTCTTCGGTCCACCGATCGCGGGGGGGACGGCGATGAGGAGTCCGTCAGAGGATCACCGGCTGTGTACCCACGGTGTCGAGGAATCCGTCAGAGGGAAAAGTACGCTCGGTCGGCCCGCGGCTCCCAGGTCGGACTCGGGCCGGGCGAACGGGTCGTCTCCTCGAAAGGATATTGCGTTCCCGAAGGTCCCGGTGCGGGGGGATCGAAGGTGACGGCAGCACGGCGCGACCTGCATCTGGGCGATGGCCGAGCGGTCTGCGTGGAGGAGGACGGCGACCTCCGAGGGATGCCGGTGTTCGTCCTCCACGGTACGCCCGGCTCCCGGCTCCTGTATGCGGAACACGCCGCGGACGCGAAACGACGGGGAATTCGCCTGATCGGCCACGACCGACCGGGGTACGGCGGTTCGACGAGGAAGCCGGGCCGGACGATCGCCGACGCGGCGGGGGACGTCCGTGCGATCGCGGACGCACTCGGCCTCGACCGATTCGCCGTCTGGGGACACTCGGGCGGGGGCGCACCCGCACTCGCCTGCGCCGCGCTCCTCCCGGACCGGGTCATCGCGGCGGCCAGCCTTGCCGGGACAGCGCCGTACCCGGCCGCGGGGTTGGACTGGACGGCCGGCATGGGCGAAGCCAATCGGGAGGACATGGCGCTGATGCTGGACGACCGAGGTGCCTGGGAGGCGAAGGCCATCGCCGAAGCAGCGCAGATGCGCTCGGGGACCGTCGAACAGCTGCTCGAGATGCTGGCGACGCTGTTGTCCGACGTCGACCGCGCGGTCCTCACGCCGGGTCTCGCGACGTACCTCGACGCCGAGGCGAAGGCGGGGATCGATCCGGGAGCCGCCGGAGTGATCGACGACAACCTATCGGGGGTCCTGCCGTGGGGATTCGACCTCTCCGCGATCCGGGTCCCCCTGCAACTCTGGCACGGAGGGGAAGACCGGTTCGTGCCGTTCGCTCACGGGCAATGGCTGGCCGAACGCCTGCCCCGCGCCGAACTCCACCTGGATCCGAACGAGGGCCACCTGAGCTTGTTCGCAAACCGAATTCCCGAGGTGCAGAAGTGGCTCGCGTCGCACACCTGAACCGGGTCCGGTCGGCCGTGCGGCACCTGCTCCCCGCGTCGAATCCGCGCCCCTGCAGCAGCGGCGGCACGGGGTGAACCCGGACCCGGGTCTCAGGACGTCCCGCTCGGCCGAAGTACGGCCGCGCCCTCGAGAGGACCGGTTCGCAGCCGGCCCAGCGCTTCGTTGGCATCCTCGAGGCGAAACGTCGAGGTCACGATCCGCAGACCGGCGCGAGCGGCGACCGAGAGAAACTCTTCGCCGTCCCGCCGGGTCAGGTGGGCGACCGACCGGAGGACCCGCTCTCCCCAGAGGATCGAGTAGGGGAAGCTCGGAAGGTCGCTCATGTGGATCCCGGCGCAGACGACCGTCCCGCCTTTCGCGGTCGCTCCGAGGGCGGTAGGGATCAGGGGGCCGACCGGCGCGAAGATGAGCGCGACGTCGAGCGGCTCGGGGGGCGCCTCGTCGGACCCACCGGCCCACGTCGCGCCGAGGTCGCGGGCGAACCGTTGACCCCGGGTATCCCCCGGACGAGTGAACGCGTACACCTTCCGGCCGTGGTAACGGGCGACCTGCGCGGTGATGTGGGCCGCCGCGCCGAAGCCGTAGAATCCGACGCGCTCGCCCTCGCCGGCCAGCCGAAGTGCTCGATACCCGATCAGGCCGGCGCACAGCAGGGGTGCCGCCTCGACGTCGCTGAATCCGGGAGGTAGGGGAAATCCGAACCGGGAGTCCGCTACGGCGAACTCCGCGTACCCGCCGTCCGAGTGGTACCCGGTGAACCGGGCGCGGTCGCAGAGGTTCTCCCGGCCGCCTCGGCAGTACGCGCATGCTCCGCAGGTCCCTCCCAGCCAGGGCACCCCGACTCGGTCTCCCTCTCGGAACTCCGTCACCTCGGCGCCCCTGCGGACCACCTCGCCGACGATCTCGTGTCCCGGGATCAACGGTAGCCGGGGCAGGGGGAGGTCGCCGTCGACGATGTGAAGGTCGGTCCGGCAGACCCCGCAGGCCCGCACGCGCAGGAGGAGGTCCCGGGGGCCCGGCGGGGGCGGGTCCTCCCGTTCGTCGCGGCGCAGCAGGGACCGAGGGGCGTCGAGAACCATCGCGCGCATGGGTTCGGCCGGTGGGTCCCGAGTCAGCCGTGCGCTCGGACCCCGGTGCGGGAGGCGAAGATCCGATTCCCGCTCCCCTTCGCCGCATCGAGTCCGTCGATCGAACTCAGGATCTTGATCGCACCCCGGCCCCTCGCCGTGAGCCGATACCTCTCGCGCGCCAGGTGGGCGACGAGCCCGCTCTCGGTCAACTTGCGAAGATGGAACGCGATCTTCGAGGTGTCGTCCAGGTGGGCCGCCTCCATCGCTTGCATGAAACTGCAGGGGCCCTCCGCGAGACGGTGGAGCACGAGGCGGCGGATCGGGTTGGCGAGCGACTCGAGCGTCGCGTGGGCGTCGGCCGAGACGATCGACGCCCGGACCGCGAGAGCGCCCGTGGCGGTGATCTTGTTCGGGTCGTACCCCACGGCGAGGGGCCCCTTTCCAGCGAGGACCGCCCGCATTCCCTCGAGGAGGGCGGCGATCTCCTCTTCCCGGTGGCGGACGAGGAGTTCCTCCACTGCGGCCAGGACCACGGCCGCTCGGTCCTTGGGTTCCACGAAATCCTTGACCGCCTCGCGGATCCGAAACGGGTTCTCCGGGTCGAGCGGAAGATGGCTGACCTTCTGCGGCGTCGCGGGAGTCGGAGGGGGCGAGATGAGAAGGACCTCGTACCCTCCCTCGCGGGCCAAGGCACCGGCGTATCGCGAGGGGTCCAGCGGTTCGGCACCGATACGGACCAGCGCGAGCTGCTGGCCCACGAGCTCGAGCACGCGACGGACCTGATCCGGGCGCACGGGCTTGCGCAGATAATCGAACGCTCCGAGCTGGAGCGCGCGCACCGCGGTCTCCACGGTCGCATTGCCCGTCAGCATGACCACCAGGAGCCGGGGCCATCGCTCCCGGGCTTGGATCAGGAGGTCCATTCCGCTCTGGCGACCCATCCGCAGGTCGGTGAACATGACGTCAAACTCCTCTCGTTCGAGGCAGCCGACGGCCTCGACGGCGGAGCCGGCACCCTTCGCCGTGTGACCGCTGTCGCCGAGCAAGGCGATGAGTTCCTCCCGGAACTCGGAATCGTCGTCGACCACGAGAATCCGCACTACCCCCCCTCTGTCGGACCCGGCGGCGGAAGGAATATCCTGGGTGCGATATGTGTTTCGGCGGTCGAGGGGCCGCTGCCGCCCCTCAACTCCGACTAAGGGCGCGCTTACCCCCCGAGCCCCGCTCGGCGGCTCCGTTCTGAGGTCAGAAGATACGGAGAGCACAACCGTTGAAGAGAAGAAGACCGTCCCAACCGAGATCGTCCAGGGGTCCGCTGCGGCCGGGACGGCCGTACTACACGGGGCTGAGGTCGTGGGGAGCGACGGGGCGACGGCGGTCGTCGCCGGGACCGAGGCCGTAGGGAATGCGGTCCGGGTCGCCGGTCACGATGTCACGGAGTCGGCCAAAGGAGCGGGCAACATCGTCGCTCCCGAGCCGGAGCCGGTGAGGGTGCCTCCCGTGTCCACCACCGTCGCGCCGGTGGACGAAGCCTAACGATGATCGGATGGATCGTCCTCATCGTGGTCGTCGTCGTGGTGCTCGCACTCTTTGGGTACCTGACGCTCTGAGCTTCCGAAGCGACCGCCCGACGCGCCGGCGGCCAGCCCCCGGCCGCGGCCGGCTTGCCTCGGCCCACCCCGTCTCCCCGCCCACCCCCTTCCCCCGGGTCCGTCGTCGTCGGGTCCGTGCGACGAACCGAATATTCGGTCCTCCCCAGCCCGTCAGCTCGGCGGTCGAGGATCCCCGCAGTCGCGCGGAGCGGTTCGAAGGGGAGCGGGGTCGTTGCTTCCGGCCCTCACCGAGAGGGCCGGCGGCGCACCCGGAGGTCAACGCCGGCGGGCCGTCACCGGCTTCCGTGCCCGGAAGGTCGTTCGAGTCCGCCGTGGCGGCCTCTTTCCTTCCAGAACGGCGATGCGCTTCGCCCCGCTCGACCTCGACGCACGGAGCTTTGCGCGACTCCGTCGCGCCATCTTCGTTCCGACCCGGAGGGAAATCGTGTCTCGGTGTTTGGCGGTCATCGATAGGTTCCACCGAGGAGGGAACATTAACGGGTCGCTCAATCCGAATCAAGGGAGGCATCATCCCCCCGACCCGGCATCGGAGCATCATGGCAGTACACAGAATCAGCCTGGCCGGTGCGGTGTTGATCATTCTCTTGGCGATCGTGTTCCTGTTCCTGATCGGGCCGTTCGGGCTGCTCATCCTGATCCTCGCGGCGGTGTTGCTGTGGTACGCGTTCGGACCCGGCGGCCACGTTGTCACGACCCCGAGCTGAGCGTTCGCGCGCCCGTGCACGGGGGGCGGGGTCGCTACGGGTTCCCGGGGAGTCGCGTCCCCGACTGCCCGAACGCGTACCGCCACGTGCCCCGGAGCCGCACGTACGTGTCGCTGAACCAGACGCGGTACTCGAACGGTTTCCCGTGCTCGGTACCGCGCGCGGTCAGGAGCGCGGTGACGACGGCGGTGTCGTTCCATACGCGCACCGTCTGCTGCTCGTCGTCCTGCCGCTCGTAAGCGAAGCGTTCGCTCCGGGCCTCCTCGAGGAGGTCCGACTTCGTGAAGACCTTCCCCGACCCCACGACCAGGACGAAATCGTCGGCGAGGATGCGGTCCATCGTGCGCACATCGTTCCGGGCCACCGCGGCCTGGTACTCCGTGTCCAATCCGGCGACGGTGGCCGCGTCTTCGTTGAGCGTCACGGGCGGGTCGATGGCAAGGGCCCGGAACCGCTAGTTATAGCTTGGCGATGCGGCGCGCGTCGCCCGAGGAACTCGCCCCGGACCCGTCGGGGCTCGGTGCCGCTCATCCTTCCGGGGTCATGAGACCGAGGGCGAAGGCGGCGCGCAGCACCCCAATGTGCGTGAACGCCTGCGGATAGTTTCCGAGCGGCTGCCGGGAGGCCGGGTCGTATTCCTCGGGAAACAGGAGCAGGGGTCCGGCGGTGTCGAGCAGGTCGTTCCATAGCTCGAGCGCGCGGTCCATCTGCCCGCTCCTCGCGAGCGACTCCACCAACCAGAAGGAGCAGAGCAGGAACGCGCCCTCGGGGCCGTCGATCCCGTCGTCCCCCTCGTAGCGTCGTACGAACGCCCCGCGGGCGAGGGTCTTCTCTACCGCGGCGATCGTGCCCACCACCCGCGGGTCGTTGGGGGCCAGGAATCCGTCGAGCCCGATCCGGAGCGCGCTCGCATCGAGCCCGGGCCGGTCGAACGCCTGGACGAACGAGCCGAGCGTGTCGTCGTACCCGCGGGAGAGGATCGCCGCACGGATCTCCTCGGACACGCGGGTCCAGCGGTCGACCGGGTCGGACTTGCCGAACTGTTGGGCGAGCTGGATCGCTCGGTCGAGCGCGACCCAGCACATCAGCTTCGAATGGACGTGGTGCGCGGGGGCTCCGCGAGCCTCCCACATCCCACTGTCGGGGAGTGCCCAGAGCGTCGTCACGCGTTGGGCGAGTCGCTCGATCGTCGCCCAGTGGTCGCGAACGAACGCGGGGTCGAGCCGGTCGAGGAGCAAGGCCGAATCCAGGATCTCCCCGTAGATGTCGAGCTGTCGTTGGACCGCGGCCGCGTTCCCCACCCGCACCGGTCGGGACCCGCGGTACCCTTCGAGGTGGGGAAGGTCGACCTCCGCCGGGGGTTCTCCGCCGTCGAGGGTGTAGACCGTGTGCAACTCCTCGTCGTCGCGGAGCTGGGCGGCCCGGTCGAACGCCCATCCGACATACGCCCGCGCCTCGCTCAGGTGTCCGAGCAGCAGGAACACCTGGGCCGTGAACGCGGCGTCGCGGATCCAGACGTACCGGTAGTCCCAGTTTCGGGTACCGCCCGGCCACTCGGGGAGAGAGGTGGTCGGAGCGGCGACGAATACGCCGGAATCCGCGTAGGAGAGGAGCTTGAGCACGAGCTCCGATCGTTCCACCCACGGGTGCCAACGCGCCGCGACCCGACGGAGCGGCGCGTCGGGCGGAGAGACCCATCCCCGCCAGTAGGCGTCGGTGACCGAGAGCAACGACGCCGGCGTCGGGTCGGGCGGGGGAGGATCGCCCCAGCGGACCTGGACGAATACCGGGGCGCCGGGCTCGACCCGCCCGGCCGAGGCCATGCCCAGTCCCTCGGGGAGCCACCGCCACGGAGAGGTGAACGACATTCGGGCCGGTCCGCTCCGGGCCAGGGCGAGCTCCCCGTCGACCCACCATTGGGGCACCGCCCGGGCGTAGTCGAACCGAGGGTCGGCAACGACCGAGACCTCGATCGGCGCGCCGCGGGCATTCAGCCGTCGGACGATCCGCGCGTCCCCACCGATCGCGGGACCCATCGGCATGAAGTCCGTCACCGTGAGGGTGACCCCTCGTCGGAACTCGAAGAGCGTCGCGAGCACGTTCGTCCCGTTGACGTACTGTTGGTGGGAGACGTACTTCTCCGCGGGGACGACTCGATGCGACCCGCCACCGCGGCGGTCCAGGAGCCGGGCAAAGACGCTCGGGCTGTCGAACCGGGGCAGGCAGGCCCAATCGATCGACCCGTGACGGGAGACGAGCGCGCCGGTCTTTTCGTTGCCGATCAGCCCGTAGTCGTTGAGCGAGAGCCACGGCTCGTCGGGGGACGGAGCCGCGGCGGGGACCGAGGTCGCCGCAGCGGCCGTGCCCGCGGGTCGCTCGGTCGACGGAGTCGTGCTAGGCACGGGCCCCCCGGGGAATGCAGCGAGTCCGGCCGATCGAGTGCGTCGTGACGCGGGAGTCGCTCCGCATCAGTGCCACCCTCCGCTGGGGTCGTTCGTCAGCGCCGACCTCCGCGCGCACGGTCGAGCACTTCGGTGAGGCGCTTGTTGACCTCGGCCGTGATGGCGTCCCGGTCCTCGGGTCGTCGGATCATGAGGGTCAGGATGAGCTCGGTGGACTGGGGGGTCCGAGCCTTCGTGGTCAGCACGGGCGGGAACCGGGGGTCGAGCCGCGTGCGGAGCTTCGAGAGCGACTTGAGCAGCTCGCTCTCGAACGCGGGAAGGTCCACGTTGCCGCTGATCGCCACCGGGAGCGTGATCTCCTTCCACGCCTGCGGAGAGGTGTTGATGACGACGTCCCGGATCATCGACGCGTTCGGCACCGAGACGAGCTGGTCGTTGTCCGAGAGCAGGACGGTCGTCATCGCGTTGATCTCGATGACCTTGCCCGAGAACCCCTGCACCTGGATCGTGTCCCCGACCTTGAACGGCGTGTAGATGTTCGAGAAGTACTTCGCCCCGTAGTTCCCGAGCGGTTCCCGGAGTGCGACCAGGATCCCCGCCCCGAGGAGTCCGACCATGACGAGGAGGATGGCCGGGTTCACTCCCAGTGCCTGGAGGGCGAGCGTGCCGCCGATCAGCCCCACCACGGTAGCGCCGAGTTGACGGCCCGCCGCTGCGAGTTGCGGGGTGCTCGGTCGCAGGAGCCGGCCGACGAGAAGGCTGACCACCCACGCGACGACCACCGTGAGGACGATGATGACGACGACCGAGAGGTACGGCAGGAACAATGCCCCGATCGTCCCCAGTCCGACCATCCTAGTCCTCGGTCACTGCGACCAGCATCTCCCGTTCCGCGGTTTCGGCCGCATCGAGGGAACACTTCCTCGCCGCGGTCCGACCGTTGCGCACGAGCCGTGTCCGCAGGGCGCCCGAGCGGTCGTCCAGTAAAAGCCTCATCTTCCGGGCGAGGGCGTCCGGTGCGTCCGGGTCGAACAACAACCCGTTGACCCCGTCACGGACGAGTTCCGCGATGCCGGCGCGCTCGGTCACGATCGCCGGCCGGCCGTGGAGCCAGCTTTCGACCGCGACCAGTCCGAAACCCTCCCGGACCGAAGGGAGGATGGTGAAACGGCACCGCTCGTAGAGGCAGTCGAGATCCTCCTGGGACAGGTGACCGGTGAACACGACCCGACCCTGGAGACCGGCCTTTGCGACGGACTCCTCGAGGTGGCTGCGCCACACCGCGGACTTCGAGAGGCCGAGGCCCTCAGCCGAACCGGAGAAGCTCCCGTTCCCGACGAGCGCGAGCTTGAGTGAGGGATACGACGCGGCCAGGCCCGCGAACGCATCGATCGCCAGGTCCTGACCCTTGATCGGGTCCATCCGGCCGACCAGGAGGGCCACGGTGTCGGCCGGCTCGAATCCCAGTCGCTCGCTCGTTGCCCGGACCTTGGGGGCATCCGGCCGGGAGTAATCGTCCGGGTCGACGTACGGGTACATCTGCAGGATCTTGCCGTGGGCCGCGAGCCCGGTCAGTGACTCCGCATACCGTTGGGCGCTCACGACGATCACGTCGTAGCTGTCGAGGTAGGTCGTCAGCAGCGATCGCCACTGCTCCGGGATCACCGACGCGTCGAACGGGATGTGCCATCGGAAGATCTTCGGCTTGAGGGTACCGAGCATGTGCCCGACGGGCATCTGTTGAAAGTCGTGCACGTAGAACGCGTCGAAGTCGTGCGTTTCGTCCAGCGTGCGGATCAACTCGCTCGTGATTCTATTGTAGTACGCGTACTCCGAGAACGCCTCGGTCCAGAACAGGTCGTCGTGCGGTTCGGCGGCGTCGATCTCGTGGATCCTCCCCCAGATCGCCTCCTTGACCTTGCCGTACCCCGCCATCCGCCCGCTGTCGATCGAGACGTTGTGCAGGGTCATCCCGCCGAACGTCACCGTGGGGGGAGCGTGCGGATTCAACGAGACCCAATGGGCCTCGCTCAGCACCTGGGTCTTGAGCAGCCGTCGAACGAGCGGGTAGACCATCCGGGTGACTCCACCGGGAGAGTAGCGGTAGTCGACGCCCTCGCGCAGGCTCGAGAGGTCGGTGGGGTCCCGCGTGGCTCCGTCGAGCAAGGTCCCCTCGTGGGGGCCGAGGAACTGGACGAGCGGGGTCTGCGTGTTGATACAGATGGACAGCGGAGACAAGGGGCAACCCTCCCGAGAGCCCGGACGAGAAAGGGAACGAGGGGCCATATGGACTTGCCGCGACGCGCCGGGGAGGGACGGGGTCCGACGCCGTCGCCCGGCCGTTCGTCAATCGGGGAATTCGAGCCCCTCTCCGGCCGACAATCGCCGGGGTACCGGCATCGATTTGGACAAACCTACAAGACCCATGGGGGCGCCACTTCCCATCGCCAGAACGGCAGGAAGGTGGAAAATGAGCAATCTGTGTACGATCTGCGGGGCGCCCTGCGACTCCCCGGCGGATCTAATGGCCCACATGAAGACCGTCCACAAGAACGACGATCCGGCGTCGGACGTGGAGATGAATCCGGAAACGCACCGGGCCGGACTCGTCTGCGCGCTGTGCGGGCGACGGTTCCCGGACGCGCAGTCCCTCGCGAACCACAACCTGCATCCCCACCCGGAGACCCACAAGATCTCGGGGCCGCAACCGGCCTGAGGGAACGAACTCCGTTTCGGCGTCTTCGGGCGGGTACGAGAGGTCGCTCGGCCCCGCGCACCCCGGCCCTCAGGACGTGCGGAGCACCGGGGCACGCGTGCCGGCCGAGCGTCCGGCCGAAGCGAAACCCATTCGATGGCCCGGGGCGGGGACCGACGGCCCCGTGGCGCTCAGCGGTTCACGTGGGCCATCGCGGACTCCGTGTAGCGGGGGCCGGACGCGGCGCCCCGAGGGAACGCCGCGTCGATCCGATCGAGCTCGGAGACGTTGAGGGAGACCTCCGCGGAGCCTGCGTTCTCCTCGAGGTTCGTTCGTCGTCGCGTTCCGGGGATGGGAACGATGTGTTCCCCGCGCGAAAGGACCCAGGCGAGCGCGAGCTGTGCCGGCGTGCACCCCTTCTCGCGGGCGACCTCCCCGAGTCGGTCCGCGAGCTCGAGGTTCTTCCCGAAATTCTCCTTCTCGAAGCGCGGGAGGGTGCGGCGAAAATCGTTCGCTCCGAAGCCGTCCGTGCCGCGGAGCTTGCCCGAGAACAGTCCTCGGGCGAGTGGGGAGAACGGCACGAACCCCACCCCGAGTTCGTTGCACGCCTCCAGGATTCCGTCCTCGGGGTCGCGGGTCCAGAGCGAGTATTCGCTCTGTACCGCGGTGATCGGATGCACCCGGTGGGCGCGCCGGAGCGTCGCCGCGCTCACCTCCGACAGTCCGAGGAAGCGGACCCATCCCTTGTCGACGAGCTCGGCCATCGCCCCGACGGTCTCCTCGATCGGGGTCTTCGGGTCGACGCGGTGCAGATAGTAGAGGTCGATCGACTCGACCCCGAGCCGTCGACGGCTCGCCGCACACGCCTCACGGACATGAGGGGGGCTGCCGTCGACCCCGCCCGCGGGCCCGTCGTGAAGCAAGCCGAATTTGGACGCGAGGAAAACCTCCTCTCGTCGCTCCCGGATCGCGCGTCCCACGAGTTCCTCGTTGGTGCGGGGTCCGTAGACATCGGCCGTGTCCAGAAAGTTGATCCCGAGGTCCAGGGCCCGGTGGATCGTGGCGGTCGACTCCCCGTCGTCGGCGGGTCCGTAGCTCTGGCTCATCCCCATGCAGCCCAGCCCGATCGCCGAAACCGTGGGGCCGTCCCTGCCGAGTGTGCGCCGCTGCACGAACTCCGCTCTCCCGTCGCGTGGCGAGGCTCGAGGGACCGGACCGCATCAAGGTTCCCGGAGCACCCCGCCCAACGGGGCGGACGCTTCGAGGGTGTGGACCTTCCGACCCCCCACCCCTTGCACGGGCGCGGGAGGCGGACGGACCCTGATCTCAGCCCTACGGTTCGGCCCCGGGTCCGGCGCTCGACGGAGGGGCCGCCGTCCGAGGGGTGGGGGGGGTGCTCCACGCATATCGGACGAGGTAGGGCGCGATGAAGGTCGCGACGATCGTCACCGCACCGATCATGGGGAGTACGAACGCCGAGGTGACCCCCGACTCCGAGCCCGTGGTCGCAACGACCAGGGCGACCTCCCCGCCGGCGGCGGATACGCACAGGGCGGTTCTCCGGGCGGCGGCCCGGTCGACCTTCTCGATCCGGGCGGCGACGTACGTCAGCACCCACTTCGCGGTGAACGAGGTCGCGAGGAACGCCGCGATCGGAAGGAGGTACAGTGGCAGGATCTCGATGTCCATCAGCGCTCCGACGGATACGAAGAATATCGCGCCGAAGACCTCCTTGAAGGGGGCCACGAGTTCGTGGAGCGAGCGCTGGCTCCCGGATTCCGCGGCGAGGACGCCCGCGAGGAACGCTCCCGTCGCCACCGAGAGGCCGATCAGGTTCGCGAGGAACGAGAGTCCGAAGGCGATCCCGAGAACCCCGATCAGCAGGAGGTCCGTGCGGTGGGTCCCCGAGAGCGCGTCGACCAGCCACGGAACCGTCCGCGACCCGAGGGCGAGCGCCCCGCCGATGAAGACGATGACGAGGGCCACCGTCCCCACGGTGGTGAAGATCGACAGCGAACCGGTGGCGGCGACGGACTGCAGGATGCCCAGCACCGAGATCACGATCACGTCCTCGATCACGGTGATCCCGATCACGAGGGCCGCGATCTCGTTCTGTAGCACTCCGGCCTCTTCGAGGACCTTCGACAGGATGATCGTGCTCGTGACGGAGACCGCGAGGCCGAGGAACAGGCTGTCGAACTCCGCGAAGCCGAACAGTCGACCCACGAAGTACCCGGCGGCGAACGTGCCGAGCGACTGGACGAGCGCGATGAAGATCGCCTGGCGCCCGATGGATCGAAATCGCGTGAGCGGGTACTCGAGCCCCACGGCGAAGAGGAGGAAGACGACCCCGACCTGGGCGAGGATCGAGAGTACGTCGGGCTGCAGCAACAGCGCGAACGGCGGGGTGTACGGCCCGACGATGACCCCGGCGATGATGTACCCGATGACGAACGGTTGGCGGGTCCAGTAGCAGACGAGGGCCATCGCGAGGGCGACGACCATCACGATCGCGAGGTCCTCGGCGACCTCGATCGCTTGGATCGCGTCGGCGGCCATGGCGTCGCTCGGGTCAGGCGCCGCTCCGATAACTACGTGCGGTCGGCACGGGTTCGTCGTGCGCCCGGAGCCCCGCGCAGCGCTCCCGGAGAATCCAACGCAGGGGGCATCGCGCCGGGAGGCGAGGACTCGGGGCTGCCCGGTCCCCCGGAGGGTCAACGCGAACCGGGAAAGCCGGCTCGCCGGGGCCACCGTTATATACGGTACCCCGGGTGAGGGGGCCTCCTTCGCCGGCGCCCGTGCCCCGCGGGGGAACCAGCGCGCCGCGGCGCGTCCAAAGCACGAAGCTCAGGAGCATCGGACGTGGAGATCAAGATCCTCGAGGACCGGCCCAACCCGCTCCTCAAGCGGCACGAGTACCGATTCGAGGTGGCGCACGCCACCGCGGCGACTCCGAGCCGGGACTCGGTCCGGGTCGAGCTGTCAAAACTTGTGCGGGCACCCAAGGACCGAGTGATCATCGAGCGAATGGCTGCCCGGTACGGCACCGCGACGACACGCGGCGATGCCCTCGTCTACGAGACGACCGACGCCGCGAAATCGATCACGCGGGAACACATCCTGGTTCGCAACGGGCTCAAGGAGAAGACCTCCGCGACCGCCGCCCCGGCCGCCGAGGCACCGACCGCCCCCTCCGCCGCGCCCGAAGCCCCGAAGTCCGAGGCGGCCCCGCCGGAGCCCCCGAAGGAGCCCGCTTCGAAGGCGGAGCCCAAGGCTGCAGTGAAGCCGGAGCGGAAAACCGATCACCACGCAGAGTCCGCCGGGGAGTCGAAGACCGAATCGCACAAGGGAGGCCCGAAGGGCGATCCGAAGGCCGAACACCCGGCCGAATCCAAGTCCGAATCCCACAAAGGCGAGCACAAGCCCAAGGTTGCGAAAGCTGAGAAAGAGCCCGCCGCCGAGCCCACCCCGAGTGAGTGATCTTCCGTGGCGAAAGCGCGCGTGGGCCTCTACGACGTCAAGGGCGACGTCCTGACGCGGACCCACAAGTCGTGTCCGAAGTGTGGGCCCGGCATCTTCCTGGCCGAACACCCGGACCGCCGCTCGTGCGGCAAGTGCGGGTACTCCGAGTCCAGGGCCCCCTCGGCGCCGAAGGTTGCGCCGGCGCCGAAGGTCAAGCCTCCCAAGTCCGGCTGAATCGCCGATTCGGCGGACCCGTCGCCCCGAGCAGGCAGGAACCGGTGCGCGCCGTAGGGTTCAGCGCGGAAGCGAGAGGGGCCGCCCGTCGACCTCGACGGTCGCTCCCGCGGTGACCACCCATCCGAAGAACGGCGATTCGTTCTTCCCGCCGAGCGAACGGTTTCCGCCGACCGAGACCATCACGGCCCCGGCTTCGACGTCTTCCACCTGGGGCGTGTCCTTCAGCTCCGGGTTCAGTCCGATGCTGAGATATCCGGGCCGGTCGCGCCCTTTTCCGCCCTTCTGGAACGGCTGGCGGAACCGCTCGGCTCCGCGGTCGAAGTCGGCGTCGGTCATCTTCCCGTTCCGGAAGCGCATCGTGCCGCCGGTCGCCGTTCCGTCCTCGTAGTAGCTCGCGCGGTTCGCCACGATCGTCCCCTCCGCCACGCGCTCGTCGAGCGCGACGCGCAACAGTCCCGAGGGCAGCGTGACGAGCATCCCTCCACCGAACTTCCGGTCGGCGGGAGTGACCTCCCCGAGGAATTGACGCACCGGCCGGCCCGCGAGGCCGACGGTCAGGTCCGTTCCCTGATCGTCGCGGATCCGCACTCGTTTCCCTCGTGCGAGGGCCTTCACCAGAGGTGTCGCCGCGGACTTCAACGAGGCGGGAGCGACGGTCGTGGCCCGGAGGAGCTGGTCGCGCCACTGCGACTCGTTGACTCCGTACGCCCGAGCGAGGGTCGGATACGGTCGTCCGAGTTCCATTCGCGCCCCCCGCAGTCCCGCCTTCGCCGCTGCGGCGTACCATGCACGGTTGAACTCGAAGAGTTGGTCGGACTGCTTCTCGGGCAGCGCGTCCAGCCGGACCCGGTCCCCCGGGCCCCACATGTGAATGTAGACATCCGTCCGGGCAAGCGCCGCCCACTCATGGGCTGCCGGCGTCCCCAGCACGGCCTCCTCCCCGTTCTTGATCCCGTCCCAGTAGGAGGCCTCGTCTTCGTACGCAACGAGCGTCGGAGCGCCGATCCGACGCGCCTCCCGAGCGAACGCCACCGCCCAGGGGAGGGTGTGGGTCCACGCCTCCACCATGACGCGCTCTCCCGGCTTCAACCGTAGGTTATTCTGGAGAACGGATCGGGCGACTCGAGCGCGGGTGGTCGGGGGGACGTCGTCGTTCGACATGTCCGTCCGAAGGCTCGTCGCTACATTGCTCCGACCCTACCGGCTCCTCGTTGGGGCGACGCTACATCCCGGGGCCCGGGCCGCCACCGCAATGGTTACCCACCGGCGCGGGTGAGGGCGGGGCATCCGGCCGGCTCCGCGTGTACGCGGGGTCGTGGCGTCCACGGTGGGCCCGTAGTATAGCTTGGACATCACGGAGGCCTCCGGAGCCTCAAACCCGGGTTCGAATCCCGGCGGGCCCGTCAAAACAATTAAGCCATCCGGGGGCTTAAGGGGACTCGTGACGGAGTTCACCTTCAGCGAAGGACGGGGAGATCACTCCCGAATTCGCGAGTCCAAGGAGGTGGTTCGCTGGAACCGCGAGCTCTCCCTCCGTTCCAAACTTACCGCCGATGGCTACGTGCGCCGGCTGGGTCTGTTCTGCGACGTCTCTGGGGTCTCTCCCAGCGAGCTGGTTCGCCGAGCCCGTGCGCGGCCTGAGTCGGTGCGACGACTCCTCTCCGACTATGCCGTCGCCCAACAGGAGCGGGGTCGAAGCCCCGCCTACATCCGGAAGGTGCTCTTCGCTCTCCGCTCGTGGCTCGACCACAACGGGGTTGAGTTCAATCGCCTGCCAAAGGTAGGAGGCCGGGACGGAGTCACCATCGAGAACGAGCGTGTTCCCTCCGCGGAGGACCTGCGCCGTCTGCTCGGGATCCTCTCTGCCCGGGGACGCGTCTGCGCCCTTCTGATGGCCCAGAGCGGGGTCCGGCCCGGCGTACTCGGTTCCATCGACTCCGCCGACGGGCTCAAGCTGGGCGACCTCCCGGAGCTCGACCTCGGCCATCTCGCGTTCCAGCGAGTCCCGTTCGTCATCCGGGTTCGGTCGACCCGGGACAAGATCGGCAAGGGCTACCTGACGTACGGAGGACCAGAACTCGCAGAGGCCCTGCTCGCATCTCTTCACGAGAGGGTCGTCCGCGGCGAGACCCTGACCCCCGACGCCCCGGTTGTTGCGTCCTTGGGCTCCGGAGTCGGGCGGAAGGGAGTCGGTCCCAAGCCGGCCGGTTCCTTCGTCTCGACGAAGAGCATCACGCTGGATCTTCGTGAGGGGATCCACCGCTCGGGACTCGCATTCCGACCGTACGTGCTTCGCGCCCGATTTGCGACGGCCTGCCTTCTCGGAGAGCAGCACGGTACGGTCACCCGGGATGTACGAGAGTTCTGGATGGGTCACGACCTGGGCTCGGTTCAGAACCGGTACACGCTCGGGAAGCGGCTCACCGATGAGACCATCGACGCGATGCGAGTGGCATATGAGCGGACGCTTCCCTTTCTATCGGTGCTTCAGGCACCCAAGACCTCGAACGAGGACGTCTACCGGGTCATCTTGGAGATGGCCGGACTTGACGAGGCAGAAGTCGCCAAGCTCGGTCCCCTCAACTCCGAAGTCGTGCTGGGTGCGCTCCATAGGGCCAAGGAGGCTTCCGCAGACGCGGACGCACCGGCGGCTCCCGGCCAGCAGAAAGTCGTGGATGTGACCGCGGCAGAGGCTTGGATCGGAAAGGGGTGGCGATTCGTTGCACCGTTGAACGGAGCGAAAGTGGTCATCCAAGCGCCGGAGTAGGGCCCCTCTCTGAGTCCGAATGGGACACTTCGGTCCTCCACTCAAGGAACGGTCGGACGAGCCACCCCCGACGAACGGCGGGCGGCGGACGGCGCCAAGACGACGCGCGCTCTCTCGCGCGCGCGCGAGCGTGCCAAGATTCCGGCGGATCAGCGTCCACGAGGAGGGGGATCGATTGGAGGGACCGAATGGCGGGCTTGATCCCCATGTCCGGGGCCTCGAATGCGATGTCGAGCGACGGCGGGAACGCGTGCGACCCCGCCTTACGAGGAACTCACGAAGGCGATTGTCCGGTTGATTACATTCGATCCCGCTGCGAAGCCAAGCGCCTGGCCCGAAAGCAGGACACTCGGCCGGGGACGAAAACGTTCCGGAACGGGTCGTTTCCCTCTGTGTGTGCGCGTCCTGTGGGTCTTCCTGGAGTCCAAGGAGCAGTGCCGGGGGAAGATGTCCCAAATGCGGCTCGTCTGACCGTCGCCGGACGTCGACTGGGCAGACTCGACGACCCGCATGCGTCGTGACCGAACCCCACCCCCTCTTCCAGCGAGTCTGACCCGAGTTTGGACAACGCCCCCTTCCACTGACGTGGGTTGTGTAGTATCACCGATTGCCTAATTCGACTGGAGACAACTACCGATAGTGCAGTGGAGGCGTTTACTTATTAGGGTAGTATCCTTCCCTCTCTCGTGACCTTCATCTGGGGGAGGAAGCATCCCTCCGGCCGCGTCGACTACTACCTCCGCCAGACCGCCCGCGACGGCGGCAAGGTC
>JBAWFC010000055.1:0-29640 GCA_049591535.1 Thermoplasmata archaeon
CTGGAGGCGCTGGTGAAGCTCTTGACGGGTGACGGACCGATCCAGTCCGGACTCACCTCGTGGGCGGCCTCGATTGGGGCCCTCCCTCCGGAGTCCTCGGGTCAATGACGGTTATTGGATATCGTAGCGGGTCGGTGGCGGTCGGTCGGGCGCTGACGTTTAAGCCGCACACGGGGTGGACCGTCCGGAAGGGACCACGAATGACCCCACTCGGGAAGGTCGCCGTACTCGGAGCCGGCAACATCGGCGGGTCGCTCGCCCAGCGTCTCGCGGAGCTCAACCTCGCGCGGGAGGTCGTCCTGGTCGACATCGTGGAGGGACTGCCGCAGGGAAAGGCGCTCGACATCCGGCAGTCCGCCCCGATCCTCGGATTCGCGACCAAGGTCACCGGCTCGACCTCGCTCGACGCCCTTGCGGGGGCCGAAGTGGTCGTGGAGACCGCCGGTCTCGCGCGGAAACCGGGCATGAGCCGCTCGGACCTGCTCGAGAAGAATGCGGCGATCGTTCGCGGTCACGCCGAGGCGGTCCGCGCGAAGGCCCCGGATGCGGTGGTGATCGTGGTCACCAATCCGGTGGACGTCATGACCTACTTCTTCCGTCAGGTGAGCCAGCTTCCCGCCGCCCGGGTCTTCGGTGAGTCGGGGACGCTCGACACGGCGCGGTTCCGGACCTTTGTGGCCGAGGAGCTCCACGTCGCCCCGCGGGACGTCACGGGGTTCGTCCTCGGGACCCACGGGGACACGATGGTCCCGGTGCTCTCCCTCACGAGCGTGAGCGGCGTCCCGCTCTCGAAGCTCCTCCCGCCGGACCGGATCGCCGCGATCGTGGAGCGAACCAAGCAGGGCGGAGGGGAGATCGTGAACCTGCTCAAGACCGGTAGCGCCTTCTACGCCCCGACCGCATCGCAGGCCGAGCTCGTCCAGACGATCGCCACCGATGCGCATCGGCTCCTGCCGGTCGCGGCCCACCTGAACGGAGAGTTCGGGGAGAAGGACGTCTACATCGGCGTCCCGGTCGTCCTCGGGAGGGCGGGCGTCGAACGGGTGGTCGAGGTCGACCTCACTGCCGCGGAGCGCGCGGCCTTTGCGGCGAGCGTCGCCGCGGTCCGCTCGGACCTCGAACTGCTGAACCACCCGGCCGCACCGGCCTAGAGGGCCCCGAGGATGGGTGAGGAAGGCGGAGCGACCGCACCCCCCCCGGCGGGCTTCGTGGAGATCAAACGTCGCCTCGGGACCCTGCGGTACGCCACGGATTCGAAGGACCACGCCCACATCACGGTCCAGCCCGAGATCTGCGCGAAGTGCCCGCACTCGTTCTGCACGTTCGTCTGTCCCGCCCAGTGTTACCAGCGGATCGAGGGACGGCTCGTCTTCCGCTACGAGGACTGCGTGGAGTGCGGCGCGTGCGACATCGCGTGCGACCAGGGGTCGGTGACCTGGAACCTTCCCCGTGGTCCGTACGGCGTGAAGTACGCCTTCGGCTGAACCGCTCTCCGCGCCCCGGGGCACCGACGCACCCTTCCACTGAAGGCGCACCTTAAAACCCTCCGCCCCGGCTCGGAGCGAGCGGAGTGACCACGACGCCGTCGGCGACCACCGCCCCCGAGTCGTCCCTCCTCTTTCCCTACCGGGTACGGCCGGGGCAGGATGCGATCCTTCGGGAGGTAACCGCACTCACCGCGCGGGGGGGCCCCCTCCTGGTCAACGCGCCGACCGGGAGCGGAAAGACGGTCGCGACGCTCGCCCCCCTCCTGGAGCACGCCACGCTCGCCGACCACCGCATCCTCTACCTCGTGCGGACCCACTCCCAGGAGGTCCAGGTGCTGCACGAAGCGCGCACCATCGCCCACCGGCTCGAACGACCGCTCCTTGCCGTCGGGCTCCAGGGACGCGCCGGCCGGTGCTTCCTCCTCGAGAACGTCGCTGAGGTGAAGGGCGCGACCGCGGAGGAACACGGCAAGCTGTGTTCGGACCGGAAGAAGGCGACGGAGCGGGCGATGCAGGGGGAGGCGCCGCTCGCCCCCCCGAACGAGCTGCCCGAGGGAGGAGAGATCGACCTCACGGACCTCGACGGCTGTCCGTACTACGCCCGCGTCCTGCAGTCCGACCTCGAGGGCCTCATCGAGCGGTTCAGTTCGAAGCTGCCGAACCCGACCGAATTCGACAGTTTCTGCCGGGAGGAGAACCTCTGTCCGTACGAGCTGTCGAAGCGGCTCGTCCCCCACGCGCGGATCGTCACCGCCCCGTACGCATTCTTCTTCCACCCGCACATCCGACGTTCCCTGTTCGAGTGGCTCGGGGTCGGGCCGGAACGGATCGACCTCGTGATCGACGAGGCGCACAACCTGCCGAACCACCTCCGCGAGCTGACGACCGTGGCGTTGCCGCAGGAGTCCGTCCGCCGGGCTCGGGCCGAGGTCGCGGAACGCGGCGACTTCCAACTCCCGGAAGGTCCGAGCGCGACCCGCTTCTTCGACATCGTGGGAGCGGCCGTGGAGGAGCTGATCCAGGCGCTCGCCCGAGAGGAGGATGCCGTCCTCCCTCCGGGCGTGTTCGAGGATGCGCTGCTCACCGCCCTGGGAGGTACGAGCCACCGGCTTGATACTTGGCTCGGGGCGCTCGCGACGTGGGGGGAGAACCTTCGGGAGGAGCGACGGCGCGAGCGGCACCTGCCGCGCTCCTGGGTCCACACCGTCGCGCTGACGTTGCTCTCCTGGCCGCCGCTCGAGCCTCCGGAATACGTCAAGCTCGCGACCCGCCTCCCCCGGCCGGCGCTCGAAGCGTACTCTCTCGACGCCTCCGTGCCGGCGGCACCGATCCGCGACTGCCATCTCTCCGTCCACATGTCGGGGACCCTTGCGCCCCTCGAGGAGTACCGGGACTCGCTCGGGTTGGGAGCCGACGCGCGACTGCTCGACGTCCCCCCCCACTTCCCTGCCGAGAACCGGAAGCTGCTCTACGACCCCACCGTCTCCACCCGATTCGAGGAGATGCGATCGGACCCCCGGGCGATCCCCCGGCTCGCCGACCGATTGGTCGAGGTCCTCCAGTGCCTTCCGGTGAAGACGGCGGTGTTCTTCCCGAGCTTCGACCTGATGCAACGCGTGCTCGAGGCGGGACTCCAGTCGCAACTCCCCGGGAACGTCTTCATCGAGTACTCCAAACTCCCGATGGGCGACCTCTGGCGTTCGATCGAGGGGTGGAAGAAGGACCCGGCGAGCACGGTTCTCCTGGGCGTCGCGGGGGGTCGCCTCTCGGAGGGGATCGACTACCCGAACCAGGAGCTCGAGGCGGTGGTCGTCGTCGGGATCCCGTATCCCCGACCGACCGCGAAGCAGGAGGCGTTGCGCCTTTTCCTCGACTCGACCACCGGTAAGGGCTGGGAGTACACCGTGGAGGCTCCTGCGACCCGGGCGCTGCTGCAGGCCTGCGGACGCATGATCCGGTCGGAGAACGACCGCGGGATCGCGATCATTCTCGACCGCCGGGCGCCCACCTTCGCGAAGCATCTTCCCGGCCTCGAACCGATCGGCGACCTCGCCGCTACGTCCCGGGCGTTCTACGGACGCCGGGCCCGGTGGTCGCGGACGGCGAGCCGTTCGCCCGGCAACGACCACTCGGAGAGCGCGCCGGTGACCGGACACAACGGCTAAGAGGCGGGTCGCGCGCTCACGGGGCCGTGATCATCACCCGCACGCCGCTGCGGATCAGCTTCGCCGGCGGAAGCACCGACCTCCCGTCGTTCTACCGTCGGTATGGCGGCGGTGCGGTCGTCAGCGCGGCGCTCGACAAGTACATCCACGTCATCGTGAACGAGAAGTTCGACCGGTCGATCCGGGTCGCCTATTCCAAGACCGAGAACGTCGACCGCCTCGAGGAACTGCAGCACGAGCTCGTCCGGGAGGCGATGCGGACCGCCGGCGTCTCCGAGGCGCTCGAGATCCACACGATCGCCGACATCCCCTCCGAGGGCACGGGCCTCGGCTCGTCGTCGACGCTGACCGTCGGACTGCTCAACGCCCTCTACGCGTTCCGAGGGATGCTCCGGGACCCCGCCGAGCTCGCCCGCGAGGCGTGCCAGATCGAGATCGAGACCCTGGGAGGCACCGTGGGCAAACAGGACCAGTACATCGCGGCCTTCGGCGGAGTGCAGCATTTCGAGTTCCGCCCCGACGACTCGGTCGGGGTCACGCCGCTGCCGCTCTCGACCCCGGACCGCGAGTCGCTCAGCGACCACCTGTCGCTCTTCTACACGGGGATCACGCGGAGGGCCGAGGGGATCCTCAAGGACATGAGCTCCCGAACGGAGGTGAACAAGGACGCCCTCCTGCGGATCCGCGACCTTGCCGGGGAGACCCGCTCGGCGATCGTCCAGAGGAACTGGGAACGCCTGGGGACGCTCATGGACGAAGGCTGGCAGCTGAAGCGCGGACTCTCGAGTGGGATCTCGAATGCGGAGATCGACGGTCGCTTCGCGGCCGCGAAGTCCGCGGGGGCGTATGGCGGCAAGGTGACGGGCGCCGGAGGAGGGGGGTTCTTGCTCCTCGTCCACCCGCCGGAACGGAGCCGTCAAATAGCGGCCGCCCTCTCTCCGATGCAGCGCTTTCCGGTGCGAATCACCCCCGAGGGATCGCGCATCCTTGGCATCCATCGATGACCGAATCCTCCGGCCTCGACGAGTACTCCCGGAGCTACCTCGCCGAGGCGAAGGCGGTCCTGGCCGAGCCGTACATTCTGGAGGCCGTGCGTCGGATCGTGCCGATCCTGCTCACGGCCCGGACGGAGCGCCGGACGGTGTTCTTCTTCGGCAACGGCGGAAGCGCCTCGACCGCCTCCCACTTCGTCGTGGACATCTCCAAGGTCGCGTCGCGAGGGGACGGCCGACGGATCCGCTGCGTGGGACTGAGCGACAACATCCCGAGCATGACCGCGTGGGCGAACGACGCCGACTACTCGCGCATCTTCGTCGAGCAACTCACCGGTCTCGCGTCCCGCGGCGACGTGGCCGTCGCGATCTCGGGCAGCGGGAACTCCCCGAACGTCCTCGAGGCGGTCCGGGCCGCGCGAGCGCTCGGCGTGACGACGATCGGTCTGACGGGGATGGGCGGCGGGAAACTGAAGGACCTGGTCGATGTTGCCGTGGTCGTGCCGTCCCACAGCATGCAGCATACCGAGGACGTCCACGTCGTCGTCCTCCACCTCCTGACCGCCTACCTCCGGGACGAAGGTCCGGTCGCCGAGAGATGATCGTTCGGGTCCAGGACTACATGGTGCTGGAGGTCGAGCACCTCCGGGACACGACCACGATCAAGGAGGCGATCGAGCGGCTCTCCCGGAGCCGCCACCACGGTCTCCCGGTGACCGATGCGGCGGGAAAGCTGGTCGGGTTCGTGAGCGCGAAAGAGCTCCTGCGTCACGCCAACGACGGCGCGACCGAGCTCGCCCGGATCATCCGGCCCGGCACCTACACGGCTCAGCCCGAGACGGGACTGGACGACGCGGCCCGCATCATGTTCCGGTTCGGACTGCGCGACCTGCCGATCATCGACCGGGACGGCCGCCTCCGCGGGATCCTGTCCAATCTCGACATCGTCCGCTCCCACTTCGAGCGCGCCTCACCGGCGAAGGCGGACACCCTGATGCACCTGCTCAGCGAACGGTACGGGCTCCCGTTCTCGTTCCACCGCGGGCTCGTCCGGATCGAGGAGCTCACCCCGACCCAGTGGAAGGTGTTCGAGGACGAGCTCGAGGGACGGCGGTACGAGCTGGAGCGCGGGTTCGCCGAACCCGTCCTGGTCGTCCAGAAGGGCGACGCGTGGATCCTCATCGACGGCCACCACCGCGCACTCGCCGCCCGCGAGATGGGACTCCCCCAGCTGCAGGCGTTCATCCTGACGTGCGACCGGCCCGAGGAGTTCGCACAGGCCGAGACCGGCTTCGAGCGCCTGGCGAAGGAGCACCACCTGAAGACGATCGACGACATCGAGATCGACCAGTCGGCCCAACACCCCCTCATCGAGGTCACGACGCAGCTCATCCGCCGGTTCGAGGCGGGAAGCACCCGGGAACCGTCCTCCGCCCCGTAAGGCCGGTACCGCGGGCCCCCCCCACCGTCGGTCGGTACCTCGGGAATAAGAGACCCGAGCTCCTCCGTCGCGCCGAACCCCGTGCAGATCCCGTTGCCCCCACTGGGAGTGACCGCGGCCCTCGCGCCGTTCGCCGTGGTCGCGCTCTCGATGATCGGGGTCACGATCTTCGTCTTCGGGAAGGCGCTCCCCGCCGACGGGCGCCCCCCGCTGGTCACGCAGATGACACTCGCCCTCGCCGTGCTCGGGGGCGGCAGCGTGCTCCTCCTCGCCCTCGTCTTCGTCTTCCTGGACCCGAACGGGACGACCGCGTGGACGTGGGTCCTTCTCGGGTTCAACTTCATGATGATGGGCCCGGCGGGGATCTGGTTCATCGGGCTCATCCTCTTCCGGGATCGACGCGTCGCGGCGAACGACTGGACGTGGCCCATTGCGCTCGCGGTCATGACGACCGGCTCGGAGGTCCTGATGGGGATCCTGTTCGTCGTCGGCGGAGCGACCTCCCCCCTCTCCGACCTCGCGACCTTCGCGCTCGGGGTCTCGTCCATCTGGTTCTTCTGGTCGATGGCGGCGATCATGGCCGCGTTGGTCCTCTGGGCGCCGCTCGCCACGGTCGAGCGGTGGGCGCTCGTCGCGCTGACGCTCTCCGCGGTGATCGGACCCTGGGTGACTACCTTTCCGATCGTGGGGGGCCTCGCGATGACCGTTCTCATGGCCGCGATCTTCGTCTTCCTCGTCCGAACCCTCTCGGGCTGGGGGACGGTCCGTGCGGAGGAGATCGGTCTACTCCTGGGGCTCGCGGCCGCGTTCCTGGCGATGGCGGGTGCCGGGCTCGCGCTGGTCGCTACCGGAGGCAGCCAGGTCTCGGTCCTGGTGTTCGGGTCCGTCATGGGGGTCGTCATGACGGTCGAGATCGCCTACCTCGTGCGGCGATACTATCTCGGTTCGTCTCACGCACCGTGGGTCGCGCGGCATTCCGACGACGCGGACCGGTCGGCCCTGCGACCGCGCCCGAGCGGCTCGTCGCTGGTCGACTCCCGCCCCCGCGAGGCGAACGGCACCGCGGGTCGTTAGCGGGGCTCGGTCGTCGTGCCCCACTCCGTCCGGGGGATTCGTACAACACGCATATCAACCGCGCCCAAGTCGCACCGCCGTCAGGGGAGACCGTGACCGACGTGCGGGCGCGACGACTCTCCGGACCGCTCCGACGCGCGCTGCCGTGGTTCGTGGCGGCGCTGCTCCTCGGAACGATCGGCCTCCCGTCGGCGGCCGCGATCGGTCGCCTTCCGTCCGCACCGATGGTCGGATACGGTCACCCGGAGTCCGGCAACACGTCCGCCGCCGTCAACATGACCGACACCCCGGCGTACACCCCCCGGTCGCTCAACGCCTCCGCCGGCTCGACCCTCTCCGTCCACCTGGTCAATCAGGGGATCTACAATCACACGTTCACGCTCTCGAAGGTGCCGAACGTCGTGCTCAGCACGTCGTGGACTCCCGCGGAGTTGAGTTCGTTCTTTGCCAAGAACGGGTCGCTCGCGAACGTGTCGGTCGCGCCGAGCAGCTCGGCGTGGGCGAACGTCACCTTCAACTCCTCGGTGGGCGGGGATACGTTCGAGTTCGTCTCGCTCGTGCCCTACCAGTTCCAGGCCGGGATGTGGGGGTTCGTGAACATCTCCGCGAGCGGGCCGGGACTCGCGCTGTCCGACAACACGACCGACTCCTTTCGCTTCATCCCGAGCGCCCTCGCGGCCGCGCCGACGCACTATCCCCAGATCGTGGACGTCCTCGTCACGAACACGGGCCAGCTGGGCCACACCTTCACGGTCTCCTCGCTCAGCAACTACTCGCTCTCCCCGGCGAACTTCACCGACACGTTCGCGTCGAACGCACCGCTCGTCAACCAGCCGATCGGCTCCGGGGTCGGCTCGACCGCCTGGGCGAATTTCACGATCCACGGCCCCGGGATCTACGAGTACATCTGCACGGTCACCGGCCACTTCGGGAACGGGATGTTCGGGTTCCTCTACGTGGGGGTACCGGTTCCGCCCACCCCCGCCGCGCCGAGCACCGCGATCGTCGACGCGTGGGTGCTCGTCGGGTCAGTCGTGCTCCTGGGGATCGGGGTCGCGCTCGCCGTCGTGGCGTCGTACACCGGCCGGTTCCCCTCGAAGCCGCGTCGGGAAGACGGGCACCCCTGAGCCGGCCGGTCTCCCGCCTTCGGATTTCCGGGGAGCCCCGCGCGGTCACGCCGGGGGAGAACGTAATCGAGCGTTACCGTTAGGTGATTCCGAGGAACGAACGCATCGTTCCGTGGAACTCACCGCAGAACTCCGTGCACTGGATCAGGTACTGGGTGCCCGCGGCGACGTTCGGTACCGCGAACGCGAAGTCGTTCGTCCGCCCCGGGATCGCGTCGATCCGGACCCCCAGTTGGGGGATGTTGAACGAGTGAACGACGTCCGCGCCGGTGACGTTGATCTGGACCTCCGCTCCCGGGGGCGCCCATAACTCCCCGCCGCTCACCGTGTTCGTCGACGCGTCGTACGAGGAGTTGAAGCACGACTCGTTGGAGTAGCAGAACTCCCAGTACCACTGGTGACCCGTGACGTTGACGTACTCGGTCGGGTCTGCGGGAAGGGCGTCAAGCTGGTAGAGCAGCACGGTCGAGTAGGCGGCGACGCCCGCCAGAAGCACGACAATAGCGAGCGTCCACGCGACCTCGTACCGGTTAACCATGGCGTCGCCCCTTCATCCTCGGGTCACGGAACTTCCAAACGGCGTACACGAGGAAGGCGAACGTCACGATCGCGCCGGCCACGCTGATCGCGAGCATGACCCAGAGCAACGGCTCGGTGAGCTGGAGGTTGGTCTCTCCCGTGGCGATCTTCCCGGCGAGAGCGAGGGCCGGGCTACCCATCACCCCAGCGTACCCCGCGAACCGGGGGTCGCGTTCCGACACGGTCCGAACGGGGGTGAGCAGCTACATATGGCCCGCGTACGAACCGCCGCCGTGCTCGGTCGACCGACCTTCTGCCCCCCGGGAGCGGTAGGTACGTACGGAGGGGCTTTGAACGGCACGCTCCGTCCGTTCCGCATCCCCGCGATGCCGGAGCCGCAATGAGCAGTCGCGCGACGCGACGGGCGGCCGTGGCGTTCATTCTCGTGGTGCTCATCGTGGGCGGGAGCGCGGGGGCGCTCGTCGGGACGGCCCCGCTGCGCGCCGCGGCTTCGGTCCATGTCGCCGCGACCGGTGCGATCTCCGTGACCGCGGATGCCGGGTTCCTCTTCACCCCCAACACGTTCGAGATGGTGCCCCTGAACTCCACCGTCACGGTGAAGTTCACCGACGCCGACTCGATCCCCCACACGTTCTCCATCCTGAACCGTCAGGGAGTGGTGATCCCGATCTCGACCTCGGATTCGGGCCTCCTGTCCCTGTTCGGGAAGTACAACGCCACGTTCAACCAGACCCTCACCGGCAGCGACCAGTTCATCGGAACGTTCCAAGCTCCCTCTTCCCCGGGATGGTACGAGTTCGTCTGTCAGGAACCCGGCCACTTCCAGGCAGGGATGTACGGGTTCATCGCCTTCGGCGAGAACCTCCCCGGCAACCTGAGCGTGAACGCGGCGTCCACCGACCCCGGGGCCGCCGTCTTCATCATCGTCGGTACCATCGTGTCCCTGGTCGTGATCGCGCTCGTGCTCGGATTCTACGTCGGGCGGCGACGCGGCTCGGAGGACGAGATGGCGCCGCAACGCCTCGGCTACCCCGAGCCGAGCGAGGAGCCGCCCGCGACGGAGACGCCGCTTTCCCGCGAACCGAAGGGATAACTCGAGAGCGCAACGCTCAAATGGCGGTCCCCGTATAACCTACGGACCTCGTAGTAGGTTTGGGGAAACTCGATGGCGTGGGGAGCACCGAGCCGGGAGCGTCGCGTACTGAAGGCGGGCCATTCGTCGATCGCGGTCACCCTGCCGAAGCCGTGGGCGGAAGCGATGAACCTCCGTCCGGGGGACCTCATCGTGTTCGACCAGAACGATGACGGCACGCTCTACCTCAAGCCGGCGCCGATCGCCGGCGCGGCCGTCAGCGGCGCACCGTATCTCGTGAGCGCCCGCTCGTTCGACACTCCCGGCGTGCTCGAGCGGCTCGTCGTCGGGGCCTACCGCGTGGGACACGATTCGATCGAGATCCGGACGGATGTCCCGCTCGCCTCCGAGCGCGTCGAAGAGTTGCTGCAAACGGCCCGCGGGCTACTCGGTGTGTCGGTCGTAGCGCAGGAGCCGAACCGGGTCGTGCTGCAGAACTTCATCGACCCGTCGAAGTACGGCCTTCCCCAGCTGGTCCAGCGCATGAAGATGATCCTCGTCGCGTTCCTCGAGGAGAGCGAGGAGGTCCTCAACCGCCGTCAGCGCAGTCGGCGGGTGTCGACTCTCGAGGAGGAGGGGAGCAAAGTGCTCGCCCTGCTGGTTCGTCAGTTGTTCCTCGCGAGCCGGGACTGGTCGCTCGCCCGCCGGATCGGAAGCCCGGACCCTCGCCAGCTCCTGGAGTGGAGGGTCGTGGTCCACGCGCTCGAGGAACTGTCGGAACTGTTCTCGGCGACGCTGCGCACCCTGAACGACGAAGTGCCCAAACTGGCGAGCGGCTCCGCCGACGCCCTCGCGATCGTCCTGCCCGACATGAAGGTCCACCTCAAGACCGTGGTGGAGACGCTCATGCACCCGTCGCTCGACCACGCGTGCGAGGTCTACCACGAGACGACGCGGCTGGTCTCGACGGTGGACGTCGCCGCCGACCGCCGCGGGAGCCCGACGCACAAGGGCGGACTGCGGGCCGCCTCGCTGCTCCTCGGACGCGGCGCGAACTGCCTCTCGCTGCTCGCGGAGATCGCGATCGACCGGGCGGTATCGGCCGGTACGGAGACCGTGATGGTCGAGGCGGCCTGAGCGGTTTATCTGGAGGTGGTACGGACTCGCCGTACCCGTTCGTTCGTCCCGTACGAACGCCATATCGTTCCACTGACCGCTCGCGCCACGGGGGAGCCATGTTCGATTCTCTGGACGATTGGTTGATCATCGCGGTGGTGGCCGGAATTCTGTTCTACGGTTCCAGCAAGATCCCGCAACTGGCGCACAGCCTCGGGCGGTCTGTCGGCGAGTTCAAGAAGGGCCGGCTCGAGGTCGAGCGCGAATTGAAGGCCGAACAGGCGTCGGCGGCGAGCGCGCCGTCGCTCTCCGGCCCGAGCCACTAGCCCCATCCCTCCCGACCCGGCATGTCCGAGGCAGTTAGAGACGGAACGGAGAGCGCCCCGCGAAGGGGACCGGTCGGGAGACCGTAGGGAGGCTATCGGGTGACTGATGCGCGACCTCGACCGCATCCTGTCGGTCCTCCAGGAGGTCCGGCGCCGGGCCGTCCGCATCGGGGTCGTGCTCGCGGCGATCTTCGGCTTCCTCCTGTTCTTCGAGCTCGTTCCGTTCCAGTTCCGGTTCCTCGGACGCACCGTGCCGTTCGCCTATCCGTGGCCCAACCCGTTCTACAACGTCACCGCGCAGCTGTTCCGGGCGATGGTCCACTGGATGCTGCCGCCGGGGGTCACGCTCCTCAACGTGGGGGTCGGCGACTCGATCCTCGTCCAGATGGAGATCGGGCTCCTCGCCGCGCTGATCCTCGGCATGCCGTGGATCGTCCACGAGGCGGGCGCGTTCCTCGTGCCGGCGCTCCGACGGAACGAACGGATGCTCCTGCGCCAGGTCGGGATCCCCGCGACCGTGTTGTTCGCGGTCGGCACGAGCATCGGCCTGTTCTTCCTCACTCCGTTCACCTTCCGACTGCTGTTCTTCTACGTGGCCGCGGATGGGCTCGCGCCCGTACTCGGGGTCCAGGACTTCGTGACGTTCGCGCTGCTCTACTCGCTCGCTTTCGGGGTCGTCTTCGAGCTCCCGGTGTTCATCTACGCGCTGACGCGGCTGCGGGTCGTCAAGGCCGCCGCGTGGCGGAAGCACTGGCGCGGCGCCGTCCTCGGCTCCCTCGTCTTCGGGATGATCGTCACTCCGGACAACTCGGGCATCACGATGCTCCTCATCGCGTCCCCGATGGTCGGTCTCTACTTCGGGGGAGCCTACTTCGCCGGACGGTGGGAGTCCCACCGGTCCGAGCCACCACCGCCGCGGGCCGCGGCCGGAGCGGGGTGAACGGTTGGCGCTCTTCTCCGACATCGACTGGATGATCCTCCTCGTCGCAGCGGGCTTCCTCCTGCTGGGCAAGGACAGCGCACAGACCCTGCGCACGATCGGTCGGTGGTACGGACGGGCGGGCCGGCTCAAGCAGGACCTCCTCTCCGAGTTCCGCAGGGCCGCCGAGCTCCCGACGTCGGTCGCGGGTCCGCTCTCCATCCGTGGCGCCCTCCTGGGCCTCGACCCGCCGGCGACGCGGGCGAGCGGCATCCCGGTCACGGTCACGGCACGGAGCGTCGCCGAGGCCCGCCCGATCGCGCCGACGTGGGAGCCGTGGACCGGGGGTTTCGCCGCCCCGACCTGGTCGACGACGGTACCCGCCGTACCCACAGACAGCGAGAGGTTGCGATGAGCGCGCTCACGGTCGTCCAGATCGTCACCATGACCGAGATCCTCGTGATCCTGATGGGGATCGCGATCACCTGGGCGGTCTACGCGGGCAGCGAGCGCGCCGAACTCCCCGGCGACGCGACGGTGCCCGACCCGCACGAGACGGACGACGCCCATCCGGATACCCGCGGCAGGACGATCGGATGAACGGCCCGTTCGACTGCCCGACCTCCTGCCCCTACGTCGGGGGCCGGAACCTCGCGTTCGACTTCCCGGTCGGCCGGGTCCGTCGCGTCGCCACCCAGGACCCGGAGGAGGACGTCGACGAGACCAAGCGGAACGTCCTCAAGCTCCTCGCGGTCGCGGGGATCGTCGGCGCCGGAGCCGGTGGCCTCGTCGGCGGAACCCTCCAGTACGCCCAGCCGCCGACGGTCGGGATCTCGAGTTACCCCGTGACCCAGCTGATCGACGTGGACGGTTCCCCCCTCACGACTGCCAAGGCCGAGAGCGAGTACAACGTCGGAACCGCCGACCTCTACGTCTTCGACTACCCGCTCCAGAACGAGCCGAACTTCCTCCTGAACCTCGCCCCGGTCAACGGACAACCGCCGTCGGCGAGCAACCCGGGGGCGTGGAACGTCCCCGGAGGGGTCGGCACGCACGGGTCGATCGTCGCCTTCAGCGCGATCTGCCAACACCTCGGGTGTCCCGCTCCGGCGATCTCCTACTACCCGCCCGGGACGTGTTCCAGGACGTTCTCGACGGCGCTGAACCCGGCCCAGCCGTTCTACATCCACTGCTCGTGCCACGGCTCGACCTACGACCCCGCGAACCAAGCCGCGAACCTCACGGGTCCGGCCATCTTCCCGTTGCCCCTGACCGTGCTCCAGGTCGACCCGACGAGCGGGAACATCTCGGCCGTCGGCTCGCTCGGCCAGCCGGTCAAGGGCCATCTCGACACCCTCACCGGTGACTACGGAGTCGGAAGCACCTCGGGGATCTCGAAGGAATCCCCCGTCATCCTCTGCAGCTTCCCGTCGTCGTAGGAGGAGCGGGAGTGTCGTTCTCGGGCTGGTACAACCGGAGCCTCAACAAGATATGGGGCTTCGTCGAGGACCGCACCGCGATGAAAAAGTGGGCCCTCCGGCCCCAGCCCGAGTTCACGTTCAAGCCGTCGTACTGGACCGGTGCGTTCGTCGCGGTCGCGTTCTTCTACCAGGTCATCTCGGGGATGCTCCTTTTACTGTACTATCAGCCGAGCACGGGCTCCACGCTCACGGCGTGCGGTCAGCCGATCGGCACCGCGTCGATCGCGCCCGCGGCCTGGTGCTCGACGTACTACATCATCCACTCCGTCCCGATGGGGGCGCTCCTGCTATCGACCCACCTCTACGGCGCCTACGCCATGATTTTCCTGATGTTCGTCCACTTCTACCGCGGCTACTACCTCGGCGTCTACAAGGCGCCCCGCGAATTCTCCTGGATGGTCGGGACCCTCCTGATGATCGTCACCATCGGGATGGGGTTCACCGGGTACCTGCTTCCCTACACCCAGATCTCGTACAACGCGACGAACGTCGGGATCGTCCTCGCCCTCGGGCTGCCGACCCTCGGCCCGCTCGCGGGCCCGCTCATCCTCGCGGACGGAACGTCGCAGGGCTTACTTTCCCGGATGTTCGACGCCCACGTCCTCCTCTTACCTCTCGCGCTCGGCGCGCTCCTCTACGCCCACATTGCGCTCTTCGAGTCCCACGGGATCGCACCGCCCGCGACCTCCGACCCGTTGCAGCGGCGTCGCTTCACGGAGAAGGAGGACAAGAAGCACGTGCCGTTCGTGCCGCACATCCTCTGGTACACGATGAAGTGGGGGCTCCTCTACGTCGGGGTCCTGTTCGGCATCGCGGCTCTCTGGCCGTGGTCGCTGCCGACGTACGTCGGGAACCTCGCGGGCGCCACCGCGGTCACCGAGCCGGACTGGTACTTCCTCTGGCTGTTCAAGATGCTCGATTTCTACGGGGTGACGCCGGTCCTCGCCGTCACGATCACGACGATCCTGATCGTCTACGTCCTCTTCCTCCCGTTCCTGGACCGTTCCAAACGGACGCACCCGCGGGACCGCCCGTTGTTCATCTGGCTCGGAACGAGCCTGCTCGGGTTCTTCATCCTCATGACCGTCTGGGGCGGGGAGACCCCCGGCGTACAGATCCTGCCGACCCTCGTCGTAGAGACCATCGGCCCGATCTTCGCGGTCAATGCCGTCGTCACCGCGCTCTTCTACTGGCGCTACCGGCGCAGCTACCTCCGCCGGCTCGCCGCCCGGACCGACGTGTTCCCGGGCGCCTACTCTGCCCCCATCTCCTCCGGCCCCGTCTCCCCCGGTCCCGTCGCGGTCACGGAGGCGAAGTCCGGTGAGTAGCCCGACGGCCGCACCCGCCTGGAAGACCGGCACCCTCTGGGGGATCCTCGCGTTCCTCCTGATCATCGGAACCGTCGGGTCCGCGACGACCGTCTACGGTCTCCTCGGCGCCGTCGGCGGCGACCCGTTCGACCTCCTGGCGGTCGCCTTCGGCGCCGTCGTCGCCGTGCTGTCGTTCCTGTTCATGGCCGGCATCCTCTACCGGGTCGACCGGTACCGTGGCGCCGCGCAACGGAGGGTCGAGTTCTTTGAATAACGACGAAGCCGCCCACCGCGAGTTCTTGCGGCTCCGAAATCGGATCCTCAACCTCTACGACGCCGTCACGCTGCTGATGCTCATCGGCATCGGGGTGCTGATCCTCTACTCGATCCAGATCGGGCCGTTGACGAGCCCCGGCGCGGAGCAGTCGTTCGGCTTCGCGGTCGCGCTCATGTTCCTGATGGCCGCGGTGATCATCCACCTCGTCGACCGGACCTACCGCTCGTGGCCGCTGGGCCGCCGGGTCACCCCGACCCCGCCCGGCCCGGTGACGGTCCGTTCCCAGGCACGGTTCTTCCAGGTCCTGGTCCTCGTGGTCGCCGTGGCCGCGATCGCCTACGTCATCGGGGGGTTGCTCGCGTGACGGACCTCACCCAACCGATCGCGCTCATCGTGCTGATCGCGGGCTTCTCCGGGTTCCTCTACTGGGCGTTCGCGTACCACGGCGCCTACCTCATCCCGGCGATCAAGAAGTGGCTGTTCACGGTCGATCACCAGCGGATCGGCCTCATGTACATCGCGATCGGCATCATGTTCTTCTTCATCGGCGGGATCTACGCGACCCTCATCCGCACCGACCTGGGCCTCGTCCAGGGTCTCGGAATGGACCCGCAGACGACCCTCGGGATCACGCCGGACGTCTACTCGACCCTGTTCACGATGCACGGGGTCCTGATGATCTTCATGTTCGTCATGCCGACCCTCGCGGGATTCGGCAACTACCTCGTCCCGTCGATGATCGGCGCACGGGAGATGGCGCTCCCGCGGATCAATGCGATCGCGTTCTGGATGCTCCCGCCGGCCGGCGTGATCCTGATCCTGTCGAACGCCTACGCCGGGTGGACCGGCTACGTCCCCCTCTCGATCGAGACGTTCGGCCCCAATCCGTACGGCGTCGACCTCTGGATCCTCGGGCTCCACATCCTGACGATCTCCTCGATGCTGGGGTCGATCAACTTCCTCGTCACGATCCTGAAGCACCGGGCGCCCGGCGTCCACTATTGGAACATGCCCCTGTTCGTCTGGTCGATCCTGATCAACTCGGTCCTCCTCATCTTCGCGCTCCCGTCGCTCTCCATCGCGCTCACGTTCGTCCTGTCGGACCGGAATTTCGGGACGCACATCCTGGCGGCCGCGAACGGAACCCCGCTCGGGGGCGCGCTCCTCTACCAGAACATCTTCTGGTTCTTCGCGCACCCCGAAGTCTACGTGATGGTGTTACCGGCGTTCGGGATCCTCTCGACGATCATCCCGAAGCTGGCCCGCAAGGACATCTTCGGCTACGGGGCGATGGCGATCGCCCTCGGGGCGTTCGCCGTGCTCTCGTTCGCGGTCTGGGAGCACCACATGTTCGTCACCGGGATCGCGACCAACGTCCGGTTCGTCTTCATGCTCGCCACGATGGCGATCGCCGTTCCGTCCGCGGTCAAGACGTTCAACTGGATCGCGACGCTGTGGGGGGGTCGGATATGGATGGCGGTGCCGATGTGGTTCTGTCTCGCCTTCATCACCGGCTTCGTCATCGGCGGTCTCTCGGGGCTCCTGCTCGCCTCGATCCCGGTCGACTACCTCTACCACGGCACGTACTTCGTCGTGGCCCACTTCCACTACATCCTGCTGGGGGGGACGTTGATGGGGATCTTCGCCGGGATCTACTTCTACTTCCCGATCTGGACCAAGCGCTGGTACAGCCAGCGCCTCGGCCACCTGCACTTCCTCCTCACGTACGTCGGGATCAACCTGCTGCTGTTCCCGATGTTCATCCTCGGGGCGGAGGGGATGCCCCGCCGCGTCTATACCTACCTCTGGACGGGGAACTTCCAGGCCCTCAACTTCCTCTCGACGCTGGGTGCGTACATCCTGGGGATAGGTCAGTTGGTTTTCCTGTTCAACATGGCGTACAGCTACTTCTCCGGCGATCCGGTCACGTCGGATGACCCGTGGGGCGAGGAGCTATCGGTCCGGATGAGCGGCCCCGCCGAGAAGCCGCTCCCGACGCGCGCCCCTGCTCCCGCGCCCGTCCCGGCCGCGGCCCCCGTCGAGGCCCCGTAGGAGCCTCCGTGCGCGGACACGACCTGTTCCGGTACGCCGCCGTCGTCGCCTGCGTCCTCTGTTACCTGACGATTATCCTCGGCGGGAACGTCATCACGACCGACAACGGCCTGGCCTGCCCGGCGTGGCCGTCGTGCTTCGGGAACGGCAACTTCTTCCCTTCGTTCACGGGGGGCGCCGCGGTCGAGTGGAGCCACCGGGTCTCGGCGTTCTTCCTGTCCGTCAGCGTCCTCCTGCTCACTCTGCTCGGCGTCGCCTACGAGCGAGGGCGTCGCGTGCTCCTGCGCCTCTCGGTCGCCTCCCTCGCCCTGGTCGTGAGCGAGGCGTTGCTCGGGGGCGTCGTGATCCGCTCGGACCTCCAACCGGGGATCGTCCTCGTCCACCTCGCGATCGCCACCGCGCTCTTCGGCCTACTGCTGATCCTCACCCTCCTCGCCAACCTCCGCGAGATGCCGCGGCGCTGGGTCGAGTGGGCCCGGCGCGCCGCGGTGGAGGTCCCGCCGTCGGCCCAGGCAGCGGCCGAGGCTCGCGCGCCGGTCTCTGGGCGGACCACCGGGGGTACCGTGCCCGGCGCGATGTCCCGGGAAGGCTAAGCCCCCGAACGGGCTCGCGGGACCGCACCCCATGGCCGAGACCGTGTCCGTCCCGCCGGCGACCGCACCGTCCCGGGCCAGCGCAGGCGATTTCCTCGAGCTCGCGAAGCCCGGGATCACCGCCCTGATCTGCACGGTGGCGGTCGGAGGATTCCTCCTCGCATCGCCGCGGTCGATCGACCTCGTTCGGCTCGCGATCCTCGTCGCGTGCGGCGCCGCGGGGTCGGCCGGCGCCGCGATGCTGAACCACTACCTCGACCGGGACCTGGACGTCCGGATGAAACGGACGCAGCACCGGCCGCTCCCGGACTCCCGTATCGCCCCGAGCGGCGTCGTTGCGGTCCTCGGTCTCTCCTTCCTCGCGGTCGGGATCGGGCTCGCGAGCTGGCTGCTCAACCCGCTCACCGGGTTCTCGATCTTCCTCGGCGGTATCACGTACGTCGTGGTCTACACCGCATGGCTCAAGCGCCGGTCGAGCTGGAACATCGTCATCGGAGGGTTCGCGGGGAGCGCGCCCGCCCTCGCGGGCGGTGCGGCGGCCGTCGGCAGCTGGACTCCCGGGGTCATCGCGTTCGCGATCCTCGTCTTTCTGTGGACGCCGCCCCACTTCTGGAGCCTCGCCCTGCTCCTCCGCGACGACTACGCTCGCGCCGGTCTTCCGATGCTGCCACGGATGGATGACGTCGCCTTCTCGGGCCGGGTCGTGGTCGTCTCCGCGGCGCTGCTCGTGCCCGCGGCGGTCCTGATCGGTCTCACCGGCGCGCTCTCGTGGCCGGTCCTCGTCGTCCTCGTCGCTCTCGGGGCGATCTTCGTGATGCTGACCGCTCCCTTGTGGCGCTCGGTCACTCGCGCGACCGCCCGTCGGGGGTTCATCTACTCCGGGCCGTACCTGCTCGCGGTGGTGGTCGCGATCATCCTGAACGCACCGCTCCTCCGGGTCGGGGTCCCGACCGGACTCTAGATCCGGCCACGGACTCGCACGTCGAGCTTATCTCGCCGGACCGTACTTACTGTACCGATGCCAGACTCCGACCGGGTCGGAGGTACTTCCGACCGTTTGCGCCACGCCGAGAGCGTGCTCAAGAAGCTCGGGTTCGCCCGGGTTCCGCCCGTTCGACGGGCCGCCGAGCCCGAGCCCTCGTTCTGGGTGCAGGAGTCCGGCGTGCCGCGCCGCACCTTCCCCGTCTTCTTCCATCCCGCGACCGCGGGGGCCACCGGCGACGGGCTGGACCGCTGGGTCGCCGGGGTCCACAGCGCGCGCTCCTCCCCCCACCGGGCGATCTTCGTGGTCGCGAACGACACCGCGGCCGAGGAGGCGTGGGCGCGTCTCTCGCGTACCGCCGGCGGGGCGATCGAGAACGAGGTGTCGGTGCTCGTGGTGCCCTCGGGGGAGCGAACCGACCCGACCCCGCCCCACTTCCACCTCCGCGTCGCGGCGCCGGCCGAGATCCTGCGTCTCGCGACGGGGGTCGTCGTCGGCCTGTTCCGCCGGGCCCAGGCCGCCGAGGAGTCCGGTCAGATCGACTTCGAGGAATTGCTCGGGCTGCTGCGCCAACGCTTCGGGATCGACGTGAACCGATCCCTCGGCGTCCGCTCCGACGAGGACGCGCTCTACCTCCTGTACCAGCTCGCCCAGCGGGATTCCTACGCGCCCGGGGACCCGGGGTCGAACCTCCACCTCCTGGTCCTCAAACCGACCGGGCCGGCGGCCCGCCTGCCCTGGTTCGCGGCCTAGACTCCGCACGAACCGAGGGGTTAAGAAGCGCCTCGGGCTCCGAATCCCGGGGTTCGATGGGCGAGACGGCCGAGACGTTCCGCAACCCGTACGCGGGCCCTCCCGGCGGTTCCTCCCCCAGTTCCGACGTCCGTCCGACGGAAGGGAAGAACGAGCTCTGGGCGTTCTTCTGGCTCACGCTCGCGAACACGACGATCATCTCGGTGGCCGGGATCGCCGCTTGGCTGTACGTTCACCACTAGGGCCGGCCCGTCCGACCCTCGCCCGGGAAACCATTATCTAAGCAGGTCGGGTCGGCGCGCCGCCGGCGCGGCGTGGGGCCGTGGGGTAGCTTGGTCCATCCTTCTTGCTTGGGGTGCAAGAGACTCCGATTCAAATTCGGACGGCCCCATCGACCGCGCCCCTCCGTGCCCGTCGGTTCGTTCATGTAGGCGGCCCGTCTCGCGGGGCGGCGATGCCGCGTCGATTCCTTTCCGAGCGCCGTCACGACCCGTACTACCGGGCGGCGCAGAGCGAGGGGTTGCGGTCCCGGGCCGCGTTCAAGCTCGGCTACGTGGACGACCGGTTCCACCTGCTCCGTCCCGGTAGCCGTGTGCTCGATCTGGGGGCGGCGCCCGGGGGCTGGTCGGTCGTCGCCCGCGAGCGCGTCGGTCCCCGCGGGTCCGTGGTCGCCGTCGACCCGCGCCCGGTGGAACCGATCGACGGCGTGCGCGTGGTCCGCGGACGCGTGGGGGACCCCTCCCTGCGGGAACGCCTCGGGGCGGACGAGTTCGACGTGGTGATCTCGGACATGTCCCCGCGGATCAGCGGCGCGTACGCGACCGACCACGCCCGCTCCGTCGGGCTCGTGCGCGACGCCTTTCGCCTCGCCCGCGCCGTCCTCGCCGCGCGCGGCGCGTTCGTCGCGAAGGTGTTCGACGGCGACCTCGTCGGCGACCTCGAGGAGGAGCTCGCCTCGTCGTTCGTGCGCGTCCGTCGCACGAAGCCGCCCGCGTCCCGCGAACCGTCGTCCGAGATGTATCTCATCGGGATCGGTTTCCGACCCGGTCCGGAGCCGGCAGCGCGCAGCGGACGCGCGGAGCCGCCCCCGTCAGGTTCCGCTATATAGGTTCACATCTTCCCGCGGGTCCGCCGTTTTTGAGGTCTGGCAACTCTTGATTCGGTTCGGGCCAGCGGGGATCCCTCTCTCCTGCAAAGGGCGTACGCTGCGCGACGGCATCGCGGACGTTCACCACCTCGGGCTCACGGCCATGGAGGTCCAGTTCATCAAGGTGAATCCGCTCACGCGGCTCGCGTTCGACGAGGAGGTCGGAAAGCTCCCGCGGGAGCTGTTGCTGCAGCTCCTCACCAGCGTCGGACCCCCGGACCACCAGGGCGGGACGCCGTCGCTCGCCGCGCTCACCTCCCCGATCAAGAAGCGGGACTCCCTGACGGCGCTGACGTGGAGCCTCGCGAAGGATTACCCGGACCTCCAGCAGACGAAGGCGCTCGCGCGGGCGCTCGATACCGACCTCACGCTCCATGCCCCCTACTACGTCGATTTCTTCGGCTCGAGCGACGCGCGCGAGCAGTCGACGCGCCAGATCCAGTGGGCCGGCGTGCTCGCGCAGGGGCTCGGCGCCCGCCTCGCGGTCACGCACCTCGGTTTCTACGGCGGGGGCGACCGGGCCGACTCGATCCAGGAGCTCACCCACATCGTGACCGACCTGAGCGACTGGCTGTCGAAGTTCTCCCGCGGGACGGTCCATCTCGCGATCGAACCGAGCGGGCATCCGGACGTCTTCGGCTCGCGGGAGGAGGTGCTCGACCTCGTGCGCCGGGTCAAGGGAATCGTGCCGGTACTGAACCTTCCGCACCTCGCGGCGAGGGAACGCCGGTCGTTCGAGGATGCGGAGCAGCTCGATCCGGTCGTCAAGGAGTTCGTCGCGGCGACCCACGGTCCGCTCTACCTCAACTTCTCCGGCGTGGAGTTCTACGGCTCGGGCGAGTTCCGCCTGACGCCGATCAAGCGGGGCCTCGTCCGGTTCGACCCGCTCGCCGAGATCCTCGCCGAGCGGGACTACGACGTCACGGTGATCTCGAGCTCGCCGCTGCTCGAGCACGACGCGATGTACATGAAGCTCCTCTACGAGCGCGCCCTCACCCGCCGCTGGGCGAAGGCCCACGCCCCGCCCGCACCCAAGGTCGCGAAGAAACCCGTCCCGGTCGCGCCCGGCTCCCGGTCCCCCGCACGACCCCCCGCGAAACCCGCGGGGGCGAAGTCCGCGCGGCCCGGTGCGAATCCGACCGCTCACTCCAAAAATGCGAAGGAGGCCCGACGCAGTGGTGGCCGACGGCGCTGACGGCTATACGTTCCACCGCGCCCAGCGCTACATCGGGGGGCAGGTCACCGCCGCGCTCGACCGACTCGAGCCCTCGGCGATCAGCGCGGCGGTCAACCTGCTCGCCCGCGCGCCCGCCACGTTCGTCTACGGCGCGGGACGCAGCGGGATCACCGGTCGTGCGTTCGCGATGCGCCTCGTTCAGATCGGGCTCACCGCCTACGTGATCGGGGAGAGCGTCACCCCGATCGTCCGCCGCGGCGACGCGGTGTTCATCCTCTCCGGCCGGGGGGAGAGCCAGTCGTCCATCCAGACGGCGAACATCGTCCGCCGCGAGGGGGCCGAACTGATCGTCCTGACCGGTCGCGCCTCCTCCAAGCTCGCGCACATCGCCACGTCGCTCCTGACCCTCGACTTCCCGGAGGACCCCGACCGGCCCCACCTGGCTCCCCTCGGCACCCTGTTCGAGTCGGCGAGCCTCCGCCTGACCGATGCGATCGTCGCCGAGCTGATGCACGTGCGCGGCGAGACCGAGGATTCGATGCGCCGCCGTCACGCGATCATGGTGTAGGGCCCGCGCCGGCCAAAGGTTAAAATCGGCCATCGCTCCCACGCGCCCGTGCCCGTCAAATCCGCCCCTCCGGCCTCGACGCTCGTCCCGATCCCGACCCGATTCTTCGTGACGAGCGGCAAGGGGATCAACAAGACGAGCGAACTGAACGCGTTCGACCTCGCGCTGCTCCAGGCGGGGATCGGCGACCAGAACCTCGTGGGCGTCTCCTCGGTCCTCCCGATCGGGATCCGACAGGTCGACCGCGTCCCGATCGCGCGGGGCGCGATCACCCACGCGGTCCTCGCCCGGTACTCCGGAGGGGAAGGCGAGGTCATCAGCGCCGGGATCGCGTACGGGTTCCGGACCGACGGACAGGGCGGGTACGTCGCCGAGGCGCACCTGCACGGGACCCAGAAATCGCTCAAGGAGTTCCTCCGATGGCGGATGCAGGAGATCGCCCACTATCGAGGGGTCGAACTCCGGCGGATCCAGTACCGGACCGAGGAGCTGTCGATCCCGATGGACCACTACGGGGTCTGCATCGCCGCGTGCGTCTTCCTGCCGTAGGCCCCGACGGGGCGGGCTCGTCCCGGCGCTTACAGCAACTTGCGGAACAGGAGCTTATCCTCGAGGCTCCCGTCGATCGAGAGCTTGCGGGTCACGAGCGCCTTCATCGGTCCGATGTCCTTCTTCACGAGGCCGTGGAACGTCGCGACGTCGGTCGTGATCGTCACGTCCCCCTTCTCCGACGGGGCGGTCCGCAGGTTCGTGAGCCGACCCTTGCGGAGGTCGACCGCGTAGTTTCCCTCGTCGGTGAGCCGGATCCGGATCGTCCGCTCGAGCCCCTGGAGCTCCTCCGCCATCGCCGGGGTCGCGTCCGCCTTCCGGTTGAACCGGTCGACGAGCGACGCGAGCGTCTCCTCCACCGTCATGGTCCGTACCGGTCGAGCGTGCGAGCCGGATGTTCGCGTTTAACCCTTTGCACGGTCTCCCACGAGCGACGCATCCACGAGGGTACGGTTCCCCCTTCCCGGGCGTGCCGCACGACGCACTTCTGCGTCTCGGGGTCCGCAGGGTAGCCGCTGCCGACCACCTCGCCGGACGTGCGCGAGAGTTCGACCAACGCCGCGTCGCGCCGCACCTTCGCGACCACCGACGCCGCGCCCACCACAAGGAAATCCCGGTCGGCCTTGTGCCGGCTCACGATGCGGGTGCTTCCGCCCGAGAGCTCGGCGAGACGCCGACCGAAACGCTCGGCGTCCGGATCGCACGCGTCCACGTACGCGACGTCCGCCCGGCAGGCCCGGACGAGCGTCGCGAACGCCTCGAGTTCGAGCTCGTTGAGCCCGCCGCGGGCCACGTAGCGGTCGATCGTTCGTGGGTTCCGGGCGACGGACCGGCACGCCCCGATGTCCGGAAGCCGGGCGTAGACCTCCTCGCGCCGCCGCGCGGTCAACTGTTTCGAATCCCGGGCGCCGGTCGCTCGGAGCGCGTCGAGTCGGTCCTCGGGGCAGCAGAACCCCCCCACGACGAGGGGGCCGAGCACGCTGCCCCGGCCGGCTTCGTCGATCCCCAGGACCCGTTCCGTCGACGTGACCGCCCTCCGCCCCCCTACCCCGGCGGGCCATTAAGGCGCGATGCCCCTCGAGCGCGCCGGAGCGCGACGTTCGGCCGCACGCGGTCCTCGGCCCCGGTCGACGGAACGTCGGGGACCCTCGGATCGGCCGCCCCGGCGGAACGACGCCCCTCGACGCGCGATAAACCTCTTATACGGTACCCCGCTCGCACCGCTCCTCCGAGGAGTTCGATGGGGATCTGGCAAGGCCGCTCTCGCCGCAAGCGTACGGGCGGACGCCTTCGACCGATCCGCAAGAAGCGCCGCTTCGAGATCGGGCGCGAACTGCAGAGCGCTACGCTCGGCTCGGGAACCGTCAAACCGTACCGGGTCCGCGGAGCGAACGTCAAGCTCCGCATCCTGACGACCTCGACGATCAACGTCTACGACCCCGCGACGAAGAAGATGCAACCCGCGAAGGTCATCACCGTCCGGGAGAACCCAGCGAATCCGAACTACGTTCAGCGGAACATCATCACGAAGGGCGCGATCCTCGAGACCGACCTCGGACTGGTCCGGGTGCGTTCGCGCCCGGGGCAGGACGGGGTGCTGAACGGGGTCCGCTTGGCCGCCGCGCCGACCGCGGGCTAGGCCCGCGGCCGCGTCGCCGATGCCCGACCACTTCTACGTCTACCCGGCCTACCTGGGCCGGGGACTCTCTCGGAAGGACGGACGACGTCTCCCCGACGCCGAAGCCGTGATCGACGTCACCACCGAGGAGATCGTCGACGCGGCGAAGCGCCTCGGGTTCAAGGCCGAGGCCCAGGCGGACAAGCAGTACCCCCGACGGTTCTTTTCCTATGACGGTCGCGTCAAGGTCGCCAAGCGGGCCGGTACGACGAAGACGGCCTTCCTGCGCGCCGTCGCCGCCGACGTGCGAAAACACCGCCCGGCCGGGGCCAAGAAGTAACGATGGAAGAACCGGGCGCGGTCTACTTCACCGGCACCGCGGGTGCGGGGAAGACCACGTTCGTACGGGCGTTCGCCGACTGGATGAAGAACGCGGGGTACGAGACGACCGTCGTCAACCTCGACCCGGGCAGCGAGTCGACCGCGCTCGACCCGGCGATCGACATCCGGGAGTGGGTCCGGCTGTCCGATATCCAGGACGAGTACGGGCTCGGTCCGAACGGGGCCCAGGTCGCCGCGGCGGACATGATCGCCCTCAAGATCTTCGACGTCAAGCAGGCGATCGACGAACTGAAGACGGACTACATTCTCATCGACACCCCGGGCCAGATCGAGCTGTTCGCCTTCCGGGAAGCCTCGAAGGCGATCGTCGACGCGCTGAGCGGTGACCGCTCGCTGATCGCGTTCCTCTTCGACCCGGCCCTCGCCCGGACCCCGGCCGGATTCGTTTCGCTCCTGATGCTCAGCGCGACCGTCGAGTTCCGCTTTCGACTTCCGATGCTGAACGTGCTGACGAAGTCGGACGTGCTCACGGCGGAACAGATCGCCGAGATCCGGAGCTGGTCGGAGGACCCGAGCCAGCTGTACGAGGCGGTCACGCGGGACGTGCCGACCCCCGACGTCCAGCTCTCCACCGAGCTGTTCCGTGCGATCGAGGCCGTGGGGCCACTCGCCGGGGTGCTGCCCACGTCCGCGAAGGACGGTGCCGGGCTCGAAACGTTCTACCAATCCGCGCAGCGGGTCTTCGGCGGTGGCGAGGACCTCGATCCGTCCCACGCGCCCGCGCCCGAATAGGCGCGTCAGCCCTCGGTGAAGAACAGCCCCATGCCGGCGGAGGCGGACTCCTCCTCCTCCTTGAACTTCCGGTAGAGTGGCTCGGCCTCAGCGGCGGGCAGCTTCGTTCCGACCGGGGCGAGCAGGGTGTCCGCCCGCTGCATCGCGTCGGGGAGCCCTTCGAGCAGCACGTACGTGGTGTCGGCAGGCCCGCCGATGGACTTCGCATCGCGTACCTTCTGGCTCTGCCGCGACAGGAGGTCGTCCTTCAGCACCGCGTCGAGCTCCGCCCGCTTCGCGGACGGCAGGGAGAACAGGGTCCACGCCATGCGGCCGGCCGACCGCGCCTCCCTATATGGGGCTTGTGCGGTCCGGGCGGGCCAAGCGAGATACGGTCGGGCCGGCTGGGTCCGTTCGTGTACGCTTCCACGACGCAGAGCCCGGTGCTGCTCCTCGGGGCCGCGCACGTGGTCGACCTCGAAGGCCCGCTGCGCCGGGTGCTCGATGCGCGCACGCTCGACGGGGTGGCCATCGAGCTCGACGCGGAGCGCCTCGAGGCGCTGTTCTCGGAGGAGCGGGGAAGTCGGGGCGCCCGCGGCGCACCGCTGTTCGCCCAGCTCTGGTCGCGGGTCCAACGCCGCCTCGGCGCGGAGATCGGAGGCGGGGAACCGGGCGCGGAGATGAAGGTCGCCGCGCGGCTCGCCAAAGAGCGGAACCTCCCGCTGTTCTTGATCGACGACCCGATCCGCGCGACCCTCCTGCAGCTCGTCCGGACGATGCCGTTCAAGGAACGGGTCACGCTCCTCGGGGGGGCGGTCGTCGCCCTCTTCGTCCCGACCCGCGTAGTGGAGCGGGAGATGGACCGGTACGCCGACAGCCCGGAGCAGTACACAACGGAGCTCCGCCGGGCGAGCCCGACCCTGGCCCGAGTCCTGCTCGACGACCGGAACGAGCACATGGCCGACCGCCTCACCGCGCTGCGGAACCGGGGCTACGGGCGCATGGCCGTGGTCGTAGGGGATGCGCACCTGCTCGGCCTGCGGACCGCCCTGGGTCGCCGAGGGGTGCCGGTCGAGGCGATCCCGTTCCAGCAGCTCCGCGCCGCTACAGTACCGTCGCCGAGCTCTTCGTGATCTCGTCGACCTTCGTTACCAGCGCGTCGACGAGGGCCGAGAGTTCCGGGGACGAAAATTCGTCGAGGCGGCCCGCGTCGGCGAGTTCCGATATCTGGGGCGCCAGGGGAAGGCGGCTCAGCAGGGGAATCCCGTACTCCTCGGCGACGCGCGCCACGCGACCGGGCCCGAAGAGGCTGATCTTCTCCTGGCAGTGGGGGCAGACAATCCAGGACATGTTCTCGACCACGCCGAGCAGCGAGACGTGAAGGTCGCGCGCCATGTTCATCGCCTTCTTCACGATCATGATCGCAAGGTCCTGCGGCGTGAGCACGAACACCATCCCGTCGATCGGGATCGTCTGGAACACCGTGAGCGGGACGTCGCTCGTCCCGGGCGGCATGTCGATCAGCAGATAGTCGAGCTTTCCCCAGTGGACCCCTCCGAAGAACTGCGTGATGAGCCGGGTCACCAGCGGCCCGCGCCAGATCACGGGGGCTTGCTCGTCCTCGACCATGAACTGGGAGGAGACGACCGGGATCCCCTTCCTCGAGAGCGCCGGCTCGATCCCTTCTCCCGCGTCGGTCAGCGGACCGGTCATTCCGAGGAGCTTCGGGACGGAGGGACCGGTGATGTCGGCATCCAGGACCCCGACCGCGTGGCCCCGGCGACGGAGTTCGCACGCGAGGAGCGCGGTGACGGACGACTTTCCCACGCCGCCCTTCCCGCTCCCGACCGCGATGACGTGGGAGATCTCGCCCTTGTCCATCCGCTGCAGGATCCCTCCGGGACGACCGCGCGGAGGTGCCCCGTGGGGGGGCGCCGACGGAGGGTGACCGTGTCCAGGGTCCGGAGCTGCGCTCACGACACCGTAGGACGCCGGGGTCGCTATATAAGGGACAACTGGTCCGGCGTCGTTCCGTGGTCCCATCGATGACGACCGGTCGCGCGACCCCGCTTTCCGAGCTGTTCCGTCCGGCGTCGGTCGCGGTGGTCGGCGCTTCGAACCGCGTCGGCACCGTCGGGGCCAGCCTGTTCCGCAACGTGCTGGGTGCGGGGTTCCGGGGCGTAGCGTATCCCGTCAACCCGCGCTGGTCGAGCGTTTCGGGGGTCCGCTGCTATCCCAGCGTCCGTGCCCTACCGGAGCCGGCGGAGCTCGCGGTCGTCATCGTCCCCGCTCCCGAGGTCGCCGAGGTGGTCGACGAACTCGGTGCCGCCGGGACCCGAGGGGTCATCGTCGTCTCCTCGGGCTTCCGCGAAGTGGGGGGAGCCGGAACCGCCCTGGAGGAGGAGTTGGTCCTCAGGGCCCGGGCGCACGGGATGGCCCTCGTCGGTCCCAACTGCTTCGGCCTCCTCAACACGGACCCCGAGGTTAGCCTGAACGCCACCTTCAGCGAGAACCTCCCTCCGAGGGGAAACATCGCCTTCGTCTCGCAGAGCGGAGCCCTGTGCGCGGGGATCCTGCGCTACGGCATCGCCGAGCGGATCGGATTCTCCCGTTTCGTGTCGGTCGGCAACCGCGCGGGGATCGACGAGAACGACCTGCTCGCCTCGCTGGGCGACGACCCCGCGACGAAGGTGATCCTGCTCTACGTCGAGAGCCTCGCGAACGGCCGTCGGTTCCTCGAGGTCGCGCGGGAGGTCACCGAGCGCACCCCGGTCCTGGTGATCAAGAGCGGTCGCACCCCGATCGGCGAGCGTGCGGCGAAGAGTCATACCGGCTCGCTGGCCCAGTCCGGACGGGACCAGCTGTACGACGCGCTCTTCGAACAGTCGGGGGTCCTGCGAGCGGACTCGATCGGCGACCTGTTCCGGATGGCGAAGGTCTTCTCCTCCGGGATGCGCTTCGACGGCCCGCGCCTCGCGATCCTCACGAACTCGGGGGGTCCCGGTATCGTCGCGGCCGACGCCGCGTCGCGCCAACACCTCCAGCTTCCCCTTCCCTCCGCCACCACTCGGAACGCCCTCGCACGCCACCTCTCGCCCTCCGCGTCGATCGCGAATCCGGTGGACATGACGGCCGACGCGGGAGCGGACCAGTTCCGGGAGTCGCTGCGCCTGCTCCTGCGGGACCCCGGTGTACAGGGGGCGCTCGTCATCGCCACCCCGACCGGAACGCTGACGGCCGATGCCGCGGCCCGGGCGATCCTGCGGGGCCGGGGGTCGAGCCGGAAGGCCGTCACCGCGTGTCTCTTCGGCCTCACCGACCTTTCGGACGAGGTCGCCGAACTCGAAGCGCACGGGGTGCCCACGTTCACCTTCCCCGAAGAGGCGGTCCAGGGGCTCGGCAGTCTCGCGCGATACCGCGCCTGGGAGAAGCGACCGCGGACGGAGGTCCGCACTTTCCCGGTCGACCGGGCCCGGGTCCGAAGAACGATCCGACGGGAGCTCGCGACCGGGGCCCGGGTGTTCCCCGAATACGCGGCGCGCGCCCTCCTGGCGGAGTACGGCGTGCCGTTTCCGCCGTCCGCCCGGGCGACGGACGTGGACGATGCGGTCCGGCGGGCGCGTGCGATCGGCTACCCCGTCGTGCTCAAGGTCGCGTCGCCCGACATCTCCCACAAGACCGACGTGGGCGGTGTCGCGCTCGGGCTCGCCGACGGCACCGCGCTCCGCGCGGCCTGGGCGACGATGCGCGCCACGCTGTCG
>JBAWFC010000056.1:0-7637 GCA_049591535.1 Thermoplasmata archaeon
GTCCCCGGCCCGGCGCCGAACGCCGAGGGGTTCACGAGGAGCGCGACGAGCGCGAGCGCGACGACGACGGTCCCGAACGCGGCGACGGCGCGGCGGCGAGGGCCCCGAGCGGTCATGGTCCTCCTCCGTCCTCGGGAGGCGATAGCTCCTCGCCCTCCTCGCCGGTCGCAGCATCCGTGGCGGCGGGTCCGCCGGAGCGGCGCGAGCGGAGGACCGAGACGATGATCCCCACCGCGACGACGGCCACGGCGAGCCCGATGACCCCCCACTCGAGCGGGGAGAGCGAGGAGGTCAGCGCCGCCGCGGGAGGTACGACCGTGACGTTCGTCTCGGCGGTCGCGACGCGCCCGAGCGGGTCGACGACCGTGAGACGCACGAGGTAGGTCCCGGTCGCGGCGTAGGTGTGGCTCGTGAAGTTGGTCGGGGTCGTCACGGTCGTTCCGTCCCCGAACGACCAGGTGTAGTTGTAGGTGTACGGCGGAACCGGGACCGCCACGGACGCGCGCAGCAGGAACGAAGTCTGCGCGGCCGCGGTCGACGGGACGAGGAGCGTGACGGTCGGCGACACCGCGGTCCCGACCTCGGTCACGGCGCCCGGTCCCGCGACGACGAGGGTCGAGCCCGACACGTTGACGCCGCCGGACGTCGTCCAGCCCGAGAGCTCGTAGCCGGCGCACAGCACCGGGGTCAGCGAGTACGGGCCGGCGGTCAGGTCGACGGTCGAGTTGTTCGAGTACTGTACGCCGGCGAGGTCGACGTACCCGCAGTCGTCCGAGCGGACGCCGATCGTCACGTTGTAGACCGCCGGCACGAAGGCCGCGGTGATGATCGCGCTCGCCCCGAGCGAGAGCGACCCGTTCGCGATCGTGGCGCCGGTCGACGTCTGCCAGCTTTCGAGGACGTCATACAGGCACGGAACCGCCGCGATCGGGTAGTTGACGTCGACGGGAAGGTTCGTCGAGGAGCCGTTGGGGTAGTCGACCCCGTTGAGGACGATGCTGCCGCAGGAGGCCGGGTCCGTCTGGAGGAGGACGCTGACGAGGGGGTGGTAGACGGCCTCGATCGAGCCGCTCGAGTTCACGGTCGCGCTCGATCCCGAGATCGTGACGCCTCCGCTCGTCACCCAGTCGTCAAAGCCGTAGCCCGAGCACGGCACGGGTGCGATCGAGGCGATGGTGCCCGGCGCGACCTCGACCTGCCCGGCGTTCGCGTAGTCCGACCCGTCGAAATCGACCTCCCCGCACGTCACCGGGTCGGTGATGAACCCGACCGACGACTCCGGCGAGCCGGTCCGGTACACCGCCTCGATGGCACCGGGCCCGTCGACCTCCACCTCGGAACCCTCGTGGACGAGCCCTCCCGTGGTGTAGAAGTCCTCCACATAGGAACCGGGGCAGGGGGCCGCGGCCGCCGAGTGCACGGTGTGGTTCGTCACGTTCAGCAGCGCGCCGTTCGTCTCCAGGACGCCGTCCCACGTCACCCCCCCGCACGTGGACGGGACGGTGATGACCGAGACGAGCGTGAGCTTGTAGTACGAGAACTCGACCCAGCCCGCCGACTCCGCCGTGAGCTCGCCGTTCTGAACGGTAATGTTCGACGACGCGGCCATCGTCCCGTTGTACCCGTAGCCCGCGCACGGCTCGGGACCGACGGAGTACTCGGTCCCCGCGACGAGGTTGAGGGTCTCGTTGTTCGTGTACGCTGCATCGCCGACCCGGACCCCTCCGCACGTCGACGGGTCGGTCTCGAGCTGGACCGGGAGGGAGGTGGACGTCGGTACCGAGGTCTCGGTCAGCGTGCCGTTCCCGTGCACACTGACCTCCGCACCGAGGACGCTCAGGTTCTGGGCGTTCGACACGGTCCAGCCCGAGAACGAGTGGCCCCCGCAGCTCAGCTCGCTCAGGGAGTAGGTCCCGTTGTCGAGGAGAGAGACCGGGACGGGCGTGGACTGGCCCGGCACGTCCTGCCCGTCGATCGTGGTCGCCCCGCAGCCGGACGGGGTCCAGGCGAGGTCCACGGTGTCGTTCGGCCGGACGTACGACCAGACGGCGGTGAGCGTGCCGTTCGCGTCGATCGTGAGCTCGGCGGAGGTCCCGCCGCCCGCGACCGTGAGGCCCGCGGTCGCGGTCCACCGGTCGAACTGGTACGGATAGCAGCTGGACGCTCGGACAGCGTAGGTGCCGGCGAGGAGCGAGAGCCCGGTGCCGTTCGGCTTCGTGGCGCTCCCGTTGACCGAGACCCCTCCGCATCCCGGAGGGACAGAGTCGACCACGAGGCGGAACGTTGGGATCGCGGAGCGGACCACCGTGGAGGACGGGTCTCCGTAGATCGGCAGCGCGACGACGGCGCCGGCGTCGTCGGTGGCCGCCATCCGGAACAGGATCGTCCCGTTCGCCCCGGTTCCCGGGATCGCCGCGGCATACGTACCGTCCGAGGAGGTTCCCGAGCGACGGGGCGCCGTCTCGTTGACGAACGAGGCGCCGGGGAGAGTGTAGCCGAGGTTGACGCCGGTCACGTTCCCGAGGTCCTGGACGCGCACGGAGACGTTCAGCGGCGTTCCCGGGGCGACGTAGTCCGCGCGGCTCGAGTTCGTGAGCTGGTCGAGGAAGAGGGGCACGTAGTCGGTGAGCGTGGCGTACCCGTTGAACTCGAACGCGGCGCCGCCCCAGTCCTCGGTCGCCCACGACCAGTTGGCGCCGAAGTTGAGGACGGTGCCGTTGAAGGTGAAGTAGGGGTAGTACCCCGCGAACGCGTCCGGCGTGCACGGCACCGCGCTCCCGACGCCACTGCACGCGCCGGTCGACGACTCCGGCGAGAAGTAGAGGTAGTTGCCCGAGTAGGAGAGGCCGGTCCAGAACTCGGGCGCGCCGACCTCGAACGGGGGTTCGGCGAGGAGTACGGTCTGGTTGTAGGAGAAGCACCCCGCCCCGTTGTCGCACAGGTTGACGCCGAAACCCAGACCGAAGGGCATCGACCAGTTGAGCAGGCAGGCATCGGGGCACGCGGTCGTGTAGTACGGCCGGAACTCCTCCGTCTGTGTGTGCGCGGAGGTGAACTCGTAGGACCCCGAGTACGCCCCGTCGGTCGAGTCGTTGAACCAGATCTCCAGGGGGTGGATCGACGACGTGGCGCTGCCGTCCATCGTCACGTTCGCGAAGGAGCCGCCCGGCACTTGCGCGTCGAGGGTCGTCCCGTTGTCCTTCCCGACCTCGTTCACGAGGCAGGCGTACGACCCGTCGTACGTCAGGTTGAGCCCGGTCGGGGCGCCGCCGTTCCGCAGCGGACACGACGTGTTGAGGATCATCGACCAGACGTTGATCGAGACGTTCCAGCCGCCGCCGAAGTCCGGGGTGAAGACCGTCTCGGCGTACGACTGGCCGTCGACCGAGGACGGATTCCCCTGGACGACCATCCCGAGGTAGAAGCTCGCGTAGGCGGACGCCTGGCCGAACGCGCCGTCCGTGGGCAGTTCCACCGGGACCTCGAGCCGCTCGCCGGAACCGACCACGGAGGAGGAAAACGTCGCGTGGACCTCGTCGTTGGTCGCCTTGCACGGCTTCTGTTGGGAGTACTCCGGCAGCGGAGGGTAGAACCCGTGGACGGGTCCGTAGACCGGGTATACCGGTGGCATGCAGACCGGCGTCACCGCGGGGGCCGCGGCGGCGGCCCCGGCGGAGCTCGACGCAGAGCCCGTCGCCGAGCTCGTGCTCGCGAGGGGGACGGGGAACGACGAGATCACGAGCAGACCGAGGACGACGACGATCAGCGCGACCGGACTCGGGGCCGCCCGCGGGGCGGTGCGACCGGAGGGGGGCGGGGACTGACGACCGGCGCTCGGAGGCGAGAAGATCTCGAGCGACGGGATCCCGTCGACCCCGGACGCCGACGACGGCGGGAGCCGGCGGCCGGGCCGATGCCGCAGGTTGTACCAGCGACCGAGACCGAACATCCCGAGGAACCCCCCCAGGGCGGCTACCGCGATCCGGACGTAGTCGGCGTACGGGACCGACGCGAGGATCGGGATGACGACCCCGGCGACGAAGAGTGCGACGCCGACGAGCCCGACCGCGAGATACGTCGACTCACCGATCGACCGCGGGGACCGTGTCGGCTCGGGGGTCGCCATCGCGCCGTTGCCCTCCGACCGTGGTCCGCCCGAGGGAGCGACGTCGCCGACCGGGCGAGGCCGCTACCCCCTCGTTCCATAGCTCTGGATGAACTCCCGGGCCCACGTCAGCGTTTCGGGCGTGATGCTCGACTTGGCGCGGAGGACCGCCGTCAGGAGGTCGGTCTGCCGGATCCCGACCACGGCCGGTGCCGGCTCGTTCGACCCCATCGTCCGTACCGCATCGGTCCCGAAGAACCCGGCCGCCGGGATGGCACCGGTACCGCTCTCGCGGCCTTCGCTCCCGAGCTGCGTGCGGATCGCGATCAGCTTCGCCTCGTCGACCGCGTTCGCGATGTCCGCGCCGCTCCACCCTTCGGAGTGGCGCGCGAGCTCGACGACGTCGATCAGGCCGTCGACCGGGACCCCCTTGAGGTGGATCCGGAAGATGTCCCGGCGGGCGTCGTCGTCCGGTGGGGGGACGTAGAAGATCTTGTCGAACCGCCCCGGCCGGAGGATCGCCGGGTCGAGCGTCTGCGGCCGGTTGGTGGTCGCGATGATGATCACCTTGTCCTTCGGGCGCAGTCCGTCCATCTCCGTGAGGAACTGGCTGACCGCGCGCGACACCTCGGGAGTCTTCATCGAGTCCTTGCCGGCGAGCGCGTCGATCTCGTCGAAGAAGACGATCGACGGTGCGTTCTCGCGGGCGCGGTAGAGGACGTCCCGCACGGCCGCTTCGGACTGGCCGGCAAGGGCGCTCACGAGCTCGGGGCCGCTCACGATCTGCATCGGGACGTTCAGCTCGTTGGCGGCCGCGCGCATGATGTGCGTCTTCCCGCATCCCGGGGGTCCGAAGAGCAGGATCCCGCGTCCGGTCTTGATCTTGTAGCTCTCCATCAGCTCCGGACGTGTCAGGGGAAGCTCCACGTACTCGCGGATCGCCTGCTTGATGTCCGTGAGCCCGCCGACATCGTCCCAGTGGACGACGACCTTGCGCTCGGAGCGCACCGACTGGTGCATCTTCCGCTCGTAGTCGAGCTTCATCGTCTCGTACTCGGAGATCATCCGCAGCGAGATCGACGGCTTGATCCGGGGAAGGACGTGCTGGAAGTCCTCCATCGTGATCGGGCTGCGGACCTGGGTCATCATCTCCCGCCGGACCGCGAGGGTCGCCGCCTCCCGGACGACGTTCGCGAGGTCCGCGCCGCTGAACCGCTCGGTCTTCTTCGCCGCCTCCGCGAGGTTGATGTCTCGGGCGACCGGCCGTCCGGCGAGGTGGACGTGCAGGATCTCCATCCGCTCGTTGAAATCGGGCGGGGGAACGTAGATGATCTTGTCGAGTCGGCCCGGCCGCATGAGCGCGGGGTCGATCAGGTCGGGCTTGTTGGTCGAGCCGACCACGATGACGCCCGCGGACTTGTCGATCCCGTCCATCTCGGAGAGGAGGATCGAGAGCAGGCGGGGCGTGACGTCGTCCGCCGTGTACATGTCACGGCGCTTCGCCACCGCGTCGATCTCGTCCATGAACAGGATGCACGGGGCCCGCTCGCGGGCGGTCCGGAGGAGGTCCGCGACCTTGTTCTCCGACTCCCCGTACCATTTGCTCATCAGGTCGGACGCCTTGATCGAGATCATCTCGACCCCGAGCTCGCTCGCGAGCGCCTTCATGAGCATCGTCTTCCCGCAGCCGGGCGGACCGAACAGGAGGATCCCCTTCGGGGGGTCGAGGCGGAAGCGCGCGGTGATGTCCCGGCGCATCAGGGGGATGACGAGCGACTCCTTGATGTCGGCCTTGACGTCGTGCAGGCCACCGACCATCTCAAAGGTGACCTTCTGGTCCTGAAGGCCCTTCATCTCGGCGATCCGCGTGCCGACGCTCGTCCCGCCGAGGCGGCTCGTGAAGTACGCCTCGAACTGGTCCTTGATGATCAGGGAGCCGGCGGCCGCGGTCATGACCCCCGGGATGAACAGGAGCACGACGAGCATTCCGAGGCCCGTGCTGTCGTTGAACGCGAGCAGCGCGCCGGTGGTCGCGATGGCGATGGCGAACCCACCGACCGCGCTCGACGTCGTGAGCGAGCTCATCGTCTGGTGGTCCCGGTCCCGCAGCGCGCGCGTGAGCAGCCAGACGGCGAGACACCACGCGCCGATCTCCACGATCGGGATCGCGAGCGACCCGATCCCCGCACTACCGGACTGCAGCACGGAGAAGTTCGGCGTCAGCAAATTGCCGTACGCCTGACCGATGTTGTTGAAACTGAAGTACTCTAACGGGAGCGTCGGCAGGAGCGCCGCCGAGTGCCCGGCGATGAGCGTGTGGCTCGACCCGCCGCCCGGACCGACGAGGTACCCGAGGACCGGCAGGTTGCCCAGTGTCACGAACAGGCTGATGAGGAGACCGCCCGCGACCGCGACCGCGAGCCCCATGTAGAGCGAAAAGATCAGCCCGAAGAAGATCGGGACCGAGAACGAGAGCCCGACCGGCGCGAGGAACAGCGTGAGGACCGTGCCGACGCCGAACCGCCAGTCGAGGAGCGAGGCGAACAGCACCGGGACCATCGCGAACAGGAAGATGAATCCGAGCGCCCCGGACTGGTACGCCACCTCGGGGGCGACGACGAGGACGAGGACCATCAGGGAGAGGTGCGGGAACTTCCAGGCGAGGCCCATCACCGCCGCCGCAAAGAACAGCACGTACGGCCACGGATAGAACGGCAGGAAGAATCCACCGAAGAGGGTCGCGGCCCCCATGAGGCCGACGACGAGGTTCTTCGGGTCCTTCGTCTGCCGCTTGAACCACGACTCGATCCGCTGGTGGAAGAGGAACGCGAGCACCGCCAGCACCGCGCCCACGGCGATGAGGAACAGGAACAGCCCGTCGTAGAGCGCGGCCGGGTAGTGCTGGAAGTACTGCGCACCGATCGCCACCGCCCCGACGCCCGACGTGCCCGAGGCGAGCGCCGCCTGTGTCGCGTCCGCGGAGGCGTCGAGCGTGAGATACGTCTGCGCCGGGTAGCTCCCGCCGGGCGGCAGCGACGTCTGGACGACGGTGAACGTCATCACGATCGCCGTCCCGGGCGACAGCCAGGAGACGTCGCCCGCGACCGTGCCGAACAGGTCGCTCGCGAGCGCGGTGAGCGTCGGGCGGTCGCTCGAGGGCTGGTTGTTGACCGACTGGAACGTGAGCGACGTCGTGCCGGAACTCGAATTGTAGCTCGACGACGCCACCGTGTCGCGGATCACGACCGTCTGCCCGGCGGAAACGGACGGACTCGTCAGCTTCACGACCTGGATCGTCGGGTTCCCACTCCAGAGCTGGGCGTCGGAATCGGTCAGGAACTGGGAGGCGTTCGTGGCGTGGACGACGTCGGGGTAGAACGTGACGAGCAGTCCGGACCCGATCGCGATCAGAAGGACCCCGGTGAGGAGGAGCGCCCAGAACGTTCGGGTGAGTTGGGCGGAGGGGGTCTTGGCGCCGCGGGGGGCCGGTGCGGCGCGTCGCGGCGGTCCTCTCGGGGGGGGCGCCCGGGGC
>JBAWFC010000057.1:0-13382 GCA_049591535.1 Thermoplasmata archaeon
TCAGACCTGAACGCACCGCCCCAGTGAACATCGACGGGGCCGGCCGTTCCCGATCTAGGGGGCTCCTAAAGCGTGGGGCCTCGCTGCGGAGACGAGGCGCTCCCGCATGGCCGAGAGGGAAGGGAGCGTGCTGCACCAACAAGCCCTCACGGCGCTGGGCTTCTTCATGGGGCTCACCCTCACATCCCTCGTCCTGATCCTCAACGCCCCGGGCGCATTTCACGCTCCGCTCGGTCCCCTTTCGGGTGGGGAGTATTTCCAGACGGTCGTGACCTACGTAGCCATGGTCGGGGCGGTGAGCAGTATCGGCCTCCTTTCGTTCCTCGAGGTGGCGGGCGGCCTGTCCGCGAAGGGAGGATTCGTCGACAAGCTGGGCACCACGTTGTTCTTTCTGAGCGTCTTCGGCTTCATGGGGGTTCTGCCGCTGCTGCTCTCGCCGTTCAGCAAGTACGGCGCGGCCCTCGTTCTCGGCTTGGAAGTGGTGCTGTCGGCGGTCTACTTCATCGGCCGACGGGTGTTCGATCCCAGTTCGCCTGCGGACGCCACCCGCAGAAAGTAGCCGTTCCAAGGAGATCGCGGGTCGTTCTCCACCGGTTCCCCCCGGCTCCTCCGCGTGGGGTTCACGAGCGGACGGAACTCGGTGACAGCCGCGCAAGCATTTCTAATCGGTATCGGTGGGGGGCGCCATGGAGCCGACCCTCTCTCCGAAACTCGCACCGTACGTTGTCGCCCGAGATGCCCGGGGCCTAATTCGATTTATCGAGCAGGCGATCGGAGGACGGTTGACGTTCGAGACCGCCGATGCCAGCGGAATGCTCGCGCATGCCGAGGTCCGAATCGCAGACGGACTCGTCATGATCGGCGAGAAGCCCTCGAGCGGAGACCCGTTCCCGGCCATGCTCCATCTGTACGTGGACGATGCCCGCGCAGCCTATCGTAGAGCACTGGCGGCGGGCGCCCAGGGCGTCCGAGAGCCGCGGGACTCGGGGGATGGGCTACTTCGGGGAGGGGTCCGGGACTCTTGGGGGAACCAATGGTGGTTTTCCTCGCCGGCGAAGCTGTCGTGATCGCTGAGTCCCGCATTGCCGCATCCGAGTGCGACGACATGGCACAGAAGGTCCGACCCGCGGGAGTCATGACCGGGATGCGTGCTGGACGAGGGACCTCCGATGCTGGAACCTAGAGTCTCCCTGGTCACCCTCGGCGTGCGAAACCTCGAGCGGTCCGTCTCGTTCTACCGGGACGTTCTGGGTTGGACGACCGGGTATGCCGAAGGAGATTCGGTCGCGTTCTTTGGTCTGAACGGGCTCGTCCTGGGCCTTTACGGGCACACGGACCTTGCCAAGGACGCCCAGGTGAGCCCTCGGCGACGGGGATTCCGGGGGGTCACCCTCGCGCACAATGTACGAAGCCGCCGGGCGGTGGATCACGTATTCGCCACCGTTCGGAAGCGCGGGGGTAAGATCGTCAAGCCCCCGAAGGTTGCCGATTGGGGAGGTTACAGCGGGTACTTCTCGGATCCGGACGGTCACCTCTGGGAAGTGGCCTACAACCCCGGATGGAAGCTCGACCGGAAGGGGACCGTGGTCCTGCCCTAGGACACTTCGACTGCCTGCGCGGCTGGAATCCTACTTGCAACCTTGGCCCCGGGTCGAGTCAAGGACTGAAAGTACGATGTTGACGTGCGGAGGCTGGATCTGGGAGGGTCGCTCTCGGCGTCGGAGCACCCGAACGTCGGGTGAAGAGGGGCGGTCTACTTCGAGCACACCGAGACGGTGATCGACGCGCCGCTCGCAATCGTCTGGGAGCACCGGTCGCCCGAGCAGCACGAGCGGCCCGACTCGAGGAGTGCGCCAGACTTTCAGGTCAAGGAGACGGTCGGGTCGACAGTTCTCACCTCCCGGAACGCTATCTCAACGGAAAGAGGTGGATCTCCGTCCGCCGGTCGATCGACTTCCTTCTGTGGTACATTCGTAGTGAAGAGGTGGAGGGCAACCCTGCCGGGACGAAACTCCTCATCGTCTGTCGTGGCCGGTGGGACCCAACCCGGTGGACGTCGATGGCGATGTTCAATCGAAGCGGTCCGAACCGAGGGAGGCCAGGAAGATCTCTCTAAAACTTCTCGAGATCGCCTACTGGGACGACGCGTCGGTGATGACTCAGCTCCGCAAACAGCAGTCCCGACGCACGTTCGGTGGGAGCGAGTCATCCACTGAGGGATGCCCCCAGCCTCGCCCCCGGCTACCTTCGTGGGTTCCTCAGAGGATCCGGGGCCTTGGATGTCGTCCGGGAGACTCCCCCCGGATGTCGACTCTGATCGAACCCTCCCCCGCCCCGCGGTCTCGAGTTTTCAGCGTGCCTATTTGTAACTCCAGCCGCTCCGAGTGACGGGTTCGTCCCTACGGAGTCGAGGAGTCTCGGGCATGCCTGAGGGAATCAATCGTCGGTGGCTACTCGCGCGGCGTCCCGAAGGTAGGGTGGAGGAGGCGAATTTCCGCTGGGAAGAGGGCCCGACTCCCTCCGCGAAGGACGGTCAGATGCTGGTCCGCAATCTCTGGATCTCCCTGAATCCGACCGCCATACTGGCCATCAGCGCGCCGGAGTCGGCGGGCGGGACTCCGCTCGGTGCGGTGATGGTCGGCCACGTTGCCTCGCAGGTGATCGATTCCCGCCTCCCCGGCTTCCAGCCGGGCGACTTGGTGGAAGGCTTCTCCACCGGGTGGGAGGATTACTCGGCGATCGACGGCACGGGATTCTTCCCCGCGAGAAAGTTCTCATCGAGCGTGCCGCCCAATCTCGCCATCGGAACCCTCGGGGTCACCGGGATGGCCGCCTACTTCGGAGTACTCGAGGTCGCTCGGCCGCAGGCGGGGGAGACCATCGTGGTATCGGCGGCGGCAGGGGGCGTCGGTTCGGTCGCCGCTCAGATCGCCAAGATCCAGGGTCTACGGGTCATCGGAATCGCCGGAGGGAAGGAGAAGTGCGATTGGCTGCTTCGCGAGGCGGGCCTCGATGCTGTGATCGACCATCGCTCCGAGGATGTGGGTAAGCGGCTCGACGAGCTTTGCCCCCAAGGAATCGACATCTATTTCGACAATGTGGGGGGCGGCCTCCTGGACGAGGCGCTGAGTCGGTTGCGTCAGAGAGGCCGGGTGGTGGTCTGCGGAGGAACCTCCCTGTACGCCGCGACGGAGCAACCGCCCGGTCCGAAGAACTACCTCAATCTGTGCATGATCAACGGGAGAATGGAGGGCCTCCTCGCGAAGGACTATCTCCCGAGGTTTCCCGAAGCGGTCCGAGCGATGCAGGGGTGGCTTCGATCGGGCCAGCTGAAGTCGAAGGAGGACATCGTAGTGGGACTCGAGAACGCCCCGGCCGCCTTCGCCCGGGTCTTCGAGGGTACCAACGTCGGAAAGCAGTTAGTCAAGGTCGCCGACCCGCCGCTGCCTCTGAAATCCGACGGGTGAATCCCGACAGAGTTACGCCGGATTGGTCCGGCCCAGCCGGGAAGGCTCGGCTGGAGGTCAGGATCGGCTCCAGCGGTGTCCGGGCAGAGGGAGCCAGCCAAGCCAGTCGAGGTTGGGGGGTCGACATCCCACTGCCAGAGAAGCGCGTTGACCTCGCCCCGATGTTGTAGCTCCTCCTCCAGCCGGTGCCAGAGCCTGTCGCGTACCGGCAGGCGGATGGTCCGATCGAACCCCTGGCCCTTCCGAACGACGAGGGGGTGTTTCAGCTCGCGTTCCGTGAGGGAGGAGAGGAACTGTCGAACGTGAGCGTCGACCGCGCGCTCCCGGACGCGTATCTCGTCGAGCCTCGGCGGGTTTCCGGGGTCGGGCGGAATCTTTCGAAGGCGACCGCGGGCGGCGTCTTCGTCCAGAAGAATATCGCCCAGAGGAGGCGCTCGTGGGCTCGGAGGACCGTCGGATGCGATGCCCCTCGGTCTCGTGTGAGCTCCTTCGCGGGTAGCTTCGCGAATGTCTCGAGGTACCCTTGCCTTGCGTGGATGTTGTACTCGAACCACTCCCGGAACGTATCCAGTTCCGCCATCGGCACCGCGAACCACAGCGGGAGATGGCCGCTTCACAGTCGTTGGAGATGTACGGCTCGTCATGCCCAGAACGAGTGTTGAACGATGGTACGAGTACGAACTGAACCCAGGTCCCGCTCGAACCTCTTGAGCAGGTCGGGGTGATGGGTGCGTGCAACTGAGGGGTCGAATGCGGGAGGGTACTCGCGGCGGGGTCCGCCTCGACCGACCGAGCTCGAACCGACGCCGGCCTCTTCCCCTAAGGCTTCCGGCTCGAAGGACGCGCCCCCTCCTTCGAAGGACCCGCCGTCCGACATGCGCCCCGGAGAACCGCGGGCACTCGGGTGCCGTGTGTCGGCGACACGCTGGGGAGTCCTACTTATAGTCTATGGCGGCGCTCAAATAGGTGAGGAGCAAAAGATGACAGAGCTAACCGAGCCAGAAGCCCGCCAGATGGTCGACGTGGTCAACACGCGAAATGTTGAGAAGGTCGTGGAGCAGTACGCGGAGAACGCCTCGTTCCAGGTCCCGAACCTCGAGTCTCCCATCGAGGGGAAGGAAGCGATCCGATCGTACCTCACCAGTGCCTTTGCGGCATTCCCCGACTGGACCATGGACATCAGCAAGGTCATCGTCTCCGGCAACGAGGCGATCGTGGTCAACTCGGTGCACGGAACCCACACGGGTCCGTTCACCGACACCAACGGAAAGGCCGTCGCCCCCACGAACAAGACGTTCGTCCAGGAGCAGCTGACCCGGGTCGTCGTGGACGAGAAGGGCAAGGTTTCGCTCTTCCGCGCGTACGGAAACCCGTCCCGGATGAACCGCCTGCTTCGAACCCCCAACGCCTCGAAGCAGTCCACCGGATCGGAGTCGAGCGTCAGCTCGGCGGTGACGCCCCCGACCGCAGTACAGTAGAACTGCTCCCGGCGGACGTTCTCCGACGGACCGTCAAACCCTTTCCCGGCTCGGACGTCCGAGCCGGCGTCGCCCCGTGGGCCCGCTCGTACGGTTTCGCTCGGGTCCCTAGGTGGTTCTGCCGCTTTACCGGGCGATGGGGGCCGCCGCGGTCCCATCGAACCCGATAGTAATCGTAGGGGCCGGCGCTTTGGAATCCACGCCTCCGGAGAATGGCTCCCGAAGTCGCGATGACCGCGTGCGTGATCGCGAGTCGCGCGCCCTGTTCAAGGGCCGCCCGGCATCGCTCCCGGGTCAGCAATTGGTAGACGCCCTTCCTCCGGTGGTCCGCGAGCACTCCGGCGGTCCATAAACGACCCACGGAGCCCGTCACCGTAAGTCCCGCCCGGCCGACAGGGACGCCCCCGTCGAACGCGAGGAACAGTTGCGAGTGGCCGGTCGCCTCCACCGATTTGCGCGTGTGAGACCGAAGTTGCTCCATGAACTCCCGCGGTGCCGGAGGCTCGAGGAAGATGCGCTCGCCTAACGTCATGAAGACATCGACTTCGTGATCGTTGCAAGCCTCTCGAACCGAGATCTCCCTCGCTGCTCGGGCCGGGGGAAGGTCGGGCCCCGCCTCCGTGCCGAGGTCGCGGTAGAGTATCTCGGCGGGGGCCGATAGTTCGAACCCGTGCCGGAGCAGTCGGCCCGCCAGGTCCGCCGGCGTGCTCCGCGAGTTGACTACCCATCGCATGCCCGTTCCGCCGGCCCTTCGTACACGCTGTAGGACCTCCTCCATCACGCGCTCCGCGCTCCCGGCGTCCGTTTGAAATCGACGCACGCAGTTCGGCGAGAGGGTTCCCGGCACAAGGAACAGCAGGTACTCGGGAGTCTCGACCCGGATCAGTCCCGGGGAGTAGTACGCGTCGCGGTCGTCGAGCTCGGCGACCTGCTCCGAAGTCCAACGCCTCATCCAGGAATGCCTAGGGCACTGACCGTCCCGCCATAGCCTCAACCCGGGCGGCGACGGGCGCGACGGGTTCTGCCGGCGGCGCTCGCGAAGCGCAGTTCATCGCCCCCGCCCGAGCCGACGCTCCGAGAGGCTCTCACGCGGCCCGAGGTGAGGTCGGGGGTGACGGGTCGCTATCTAGTGCACTCCACCTCGCCCGAGGCACGTCCAAGCCGCCGTGCCCCCGCCCACCCGCTCCGGTCGAGGGCATCGCCGGAGGTGGAGCAGCGGTGGGTCACGATCTTGGGGAAGGACGCCATGCCAGCGCGCGGGGTTGGAGAGACTCCAGTCGATCACCCCTCTACTTTTCCTATCGGTGACGTGAGGGGGTACGTGATGCGAGAACGGGATGAAGTGGAGGCCCATTCCGACACTCGGCTTCGACGGGTGAACTGGCCGAAGGACATCGACACTGTCCGCCGACTCTTCCAAGACTACCGCGCGTGGCTCGCCGACCACCGAGACACAGCCGCTTCTGCCGACGCGAGCGTGAGGACCGGCCTCGCGCAGGTCGACCAGTTGATCGCCGAACTGCCCGGAGCGTACGGTCCGCCCCGCGGAGAGATCATACTGGCCTTCGCACAAGAGGCACTGGTGGCGTGCGGTGCCCTGCGGGAACTGGAACCGAAGGTCGGGGAGATCAAGCGAGTCTACGTGCGGGCCGACCATCGGGGGCCGGGGTTCGGGCCGCGCCTCACCCGCGCGCTCCTCGGTCGCGCGCGCGAACTCAGGTACGAGCGGGTGCGAGTCGATACGCTCCCGACCATGTCTGCGGCCATCCGGTTCTATCAGGCGATGGGATTCGCTCCAATCCCCGCCTACTGGCCCCACCCGGTTCCCGGGGCACTCTTCTTTGAGTACGTGGTAGGAGACCGAAAACGGCCCGCGCGACACTTCGATTCAGGGTCAATGCGCCCCGGCCAGTAGCGGGGCGCCCGTGGGTGTAGCCACGATTGCGCCCGCTTCCGGACCATCGGCAGCAAGAGCTCGCCTTGTCGGTTTCCGCTGTTTCACCGTCTGAAGATGACAGGGCCCGATCGTCCCGTGTTGCAATGGCGGTTGCACAGAGTTCCGCACCTCACAGTGCGCGAGAAGCCCCGGGGCCCTGCAAAGTTCGTTGACGCCAGCTGCTTGGGACGTGCCGGTGCAAGCCCGGCGCTATGCGAACGTTCTTGAGTTAGCAGTCGTTCGGCCGGGCATGCCCCTCTATATGGACACTCACCGAAAGGTGAAGGGAGTCACGGCCCAAGCCGTCGCTGAGGCCCACGCTAAGGATCTCGAAGTGCAGGGGAAGTACGGCGTGAACTATCGCAACTACTGGGTGGACGAGCAGGGCGAGACGATTTACTGTTTGGTCGAGGCGCCGTCTCCGGAGGCGGCGGCCCGAGTCCACAAGGAAGCCCATGGCCTCGTAGCCGACGAGACCCACGAAGTGCAGCAGGGCTGACCCCATTCGCTCAAGCTTCCTACCAGCTACCGGGGCTCTTCGATTTCGAGATTCACGAACTGACATCTTCCCCGACACTCGAGAGGCTCATCACCGGACTTCAGAAAGCAGCTCAATGGGCCTCAACGACGTAACCCGCCGCCGGCCGGCGCGTGCCACCGAATGCATCCCCTGAAGGCGAGGTGCTTCGTCGATCCCACACGGTTTTGGCGCACTGCGTGTCGGAACCGTTCCCGAGCGCGAGTGCGAAAGAGCTCGACTCTACTTTGCCCGGCGCAACTGATGGAGTGTCACGCCATTGCGGAACGTCCACGATCGAACGTGGTGCAAGCTTCGCTGCCGCGGCAACGATCCGAACAGTCGGTCTCTCGTCTGACCCACGATCGTCGGCACCACCGACAAGAGGTATTCGTCGACCAGGTCTCGCTCGATCAGCGCCCGAGGGAACGCCACGCCCCCCGGGACCAACAGGTTCTTTCCGGGCCGGCGCTTGAGCCGCCCGATCTCCCGACCGACGTCTCCCCGCACGATAGTCGAGTTGTTCCAATTCGCCGTGGGGAGCGTCTTCGAGAACACAACCTTGGGGGTCTCGTGGAGAGACATCGCTTGGGCTTTCCAGTCCTTGGGCGACCTGGGATCGGTCGCGACCCCCGGCCAGAAGCCTGCGAACTGTTTGTAGGTCCCTTTCCCCAAGAGAAGAGTGTCGACCTCGGAAGCTCCCGTCTCCTCGAGCGCGCTGCCCAGTTCTTTCCAATAGGGTCGGTCGTTGATGGGGACGAACCCGTTCCTACTGTCGGCGCATCCGTCCAAGGTGGTGTGCATCTGTAGAACTACGTTGCGCGGCGCCATCGCATTCTACCGGCTTGCGGAACGCCTCGGCTCCTTATGTATCCGGCTCCGGCAAGTTTTCCCGCAAGCGAACTCCCGGCAGCTCAAACAAGACGCGGAGCTAGCTATGCGCCCCGCGGACGGCAGAGGGCGGCTGACGCGGGGACGCCGCGACCGGGTCGCGTCGGGAACCGCACGCGTACCGGGCGCTTCAGAGGAGGACAGAAACCGACTTCGCACCCAGATTGGTGACCCAAAGTCCCGAGTCACTCGGGTCGTAGAGCACGTCGCCGACCGGGCCCTGCCCCAACGTCACCTTGGACGTCCCCGTGTTCGACGACGGGATGAGCGTGGCGACCGTCCTGGCGGTAGAGGCGTTGTCGAAAAAGGTGCTGTCTCCGATCGCGACCTGATCCCCGAGGGCAGGATCGTAAAGGGACGCGGTTGCGGACTGGGGGGTCGTGATCTTGTTCGCGATCGCGTTCGTCGAGCTATCGATCGCGAACGTCTGGTTGGACGCAGGGCACGAGATGTACATCTCGCCGTTCACCGGGTTGTACGTCGGGATGACACAGTACTTCCCGAGGGTCAGGGTCGCGGCCACCTTGTTGTTGGTGCCGATGATCGACACAGTGCTCTTCGGATACGGCTTCCCGACCACGTAGTGGCCGACGTTGACCTCGTAGATGTCGTGGCTGGAAGGGTCGTACGCTCCGTAGAACGTGCCCGCCCCGGTCTTGATCGTGGCGACGATCTTGTTGGCCTTGGATAGAACTGTGACGTTGGCCGTCTTCGTCATACCGGTGCTGGACTCGCCGATGTCGGTGATGTAGAGGTCCTTGTCGTCCGGGTTGTAGACCGCGAAAAACGGCCAGATACCGGTGGTCAGCTTGACCGTGGTGACCACGTTGGTCGAACTGATCACGGTGATGTTGTTCGACTCGAGGCCGGTGGCTACGAGGCTCGTGCTAGCGTTGTCGTAGGTCAGCTCGATAGCCGGGCTGGGGATCTTCACATTGGTCAGCGCAAAGGTCGTGGAATTGATCTCGGAGAGCTCGTAGCCGACGGGCGCGGTCGTCTTCTCGACCTCAACGTAGACCGCGCCGGTCGCCGGGTCGTAGACCTGGGTCCAGGCGAGACCGGGAAGCGTGACGTTCTTCGCGATCCCGTTGGTCGGATTGATTACGGTCTCGGTATTCTGGAAAGAGTTCTCCGCATAGACGTCCTTGTCCTTCGGGTCGTACGTGAGAAGCTCGGGGGACTTGACCGTAATCGGGGTAACTTTGAGCGTGGTGCTGTCGATAGCAGAGACCGTGTTCGAGGCCGCGTCCGCAACGTAGACGTAGTGGTTGTCGGGGTCGTAGAGCTCATCGACGGGGTCCGACCCGACCTTGACCGCCTTCACGGTCGGGGTCATCAGATGAGCCGCGAGAACCAGCGGGGGGGTGGGTGCTGTCCCAAGGGCGCTCGGAGAGGTCGCGCCCGCCATGAGGACGACGACGACGAGGATCGCCGCACTCGCGCTGAATCGGACAAGCCACCTCGCCATTGCTGGAGACTCCGCCCGGCTCTCCAGGGTGAGCATGCAGCATAACATAAAGGGAGTTCGCTTGGCAGACGGATGCGAGCCGGCGGTGCGAGTAGCCCTCCCTTCTCGCGGTATCGAAATGCCGTACGAAGCACGTCTCGCTGCCCGCCCCACCCGCGCTTAGCCAAGGGTCGACGAAGCTGCATCCCTGTCGTTTCCACGCCACGGATTGGGGCACGGTCTCACTAGGGCTGAGTGGCCCGCTCGGCCAGGATCGGGTTCCCCTTCCGTTCCCCCCACCTTCCGCCTCCGGGAGGACCGGAAGGGTTGCGACAGGTCGATGTCAAGCAGCACTAGGCGCGTGAGGTGGCACGGAGCTGGAGGGAGGGAAGCGGGCAGGGTGTGTTCGAGAACGTCGTATCCGAGAGTAGGTGCAGAGACTATTGCACGAACGCCCAGGGGCGCGACGACGGGGACCGTACGGGGGGGTCAGCGAGTCGGGCCCTCGACGGTGACGGCGGCGTTGGTAGTCGCTCCTTCTCGGCGGAGTTTGAGCACTGGAGCGTATTCTGGAGAGGCGTACCACGCCGTGAACGCCGCCGCGTTCGGAAACTCGAGAATGACGACTCTCGTCGGTTTCCAGTTGCCTTCAATCACTTGAGGCGGCCCGGCACAGAGGGTCCGGCCTCCGTACTTCTCGAGAGCCGGCCCAAACATCTCCCGGTACTCCTTGGCCTTGCTCTGATCCTGCCAATCCACATCGAAGAGCGCATACGTCGCCATGGCTGACTCCGGTGATGGGACGGGAACGCAGGGTAATACCGTACCCCCGAAGGTAGCGGCGATGCGTGTTGTGTGCCGAGAGATCGACACACAGCGTCGATTGCGCCTTCGGTCCTTCGGTAGTCTTTAGTCCCAGAGACTATACCCTCCTCACGCCGGCGGGGCACTTTCGACCAGCCCCGACGGGCGCAGATCTCCGACAGGATTCGACGGACCATGAGGAGCCGCCCCAGACCCCGGGACCCAACTCGCGAAGTGGACGTCCTCCCGTGGCTCTTGGGTGACGATCAGCCCGCGGTCCGTTATCTCACTCTGGTCGACCTGCTGGACCGCCCTACGACCGACCCCGAAGTCCGGTCGGCGCGCTCGAGAATCGCCCGAGTGGGCTGGGCGTACGACCTGCTCCGTCAGCAGGGTCCCAAAGGATTCTGGGAGCCCCGGGAGCCAAAGAACCTCAAGGAATGGATCGACTTCCTGTACTATCCCAAGTACAGCTCCACTAATTGGAAGGCCCTCGTACTATCGGACCTCGCACTCGTCGCGTCGACCCCGGGGGTCCGGAAGGTCGCCGATGTCCTCTTTGAGTACAAGCTTCGGCTCGGTTCTCCGTACAACTTCTACTACGAAGAAGCGTGCGTGGTCGGAAACACCGCCCGAATGATGACCCGATTCGGGTACGCCGACGACTTCCGGATTCGGAAACTCTACGATTGGCTGATCGAGGATCAGCGCAAGGACGGAGGATGGGATTGCTCTCAAGGTACGCCCGGGACCCTGGACGTCTGGGAGCCCCTTGCCGCCTTCGCGTCGCTGCCGAGGAACCAACGCTCGGCCAAGATGAACGCGGCCATCGCACGAGGCGCGGAGTTTTACTTGGAGCGTGGGTTGTTCAAGGAAGGTCGACGCTACGAACCTTGGTTCCGACTCCACTATCCAAACCACTACTACTACGACATCCTGGTGGGGCTGGACGTGATCACGCAACTCGGCTTCGCAGGTGACCGACGCCTTCGTCCGGCGCTCAAGATCCTCACGGGCAAGCGGCGGCCAAACGGTACGTGGCGAATCGACCGGCCCCACCCCGATGTCTCGGGCCCGAAGGCCGCTCAGTATCGAAAGGGCATCACGCCCCTCGTGATCGAGCCGCCCGGAAAGCCGAGCAAGTGGCTGACACTGAAGGCTTTGTCCGTCCTCAAACGAGTGGAACACGCAGGGTAGCGACGGATCTCATTGCCGAGATCTTGTCGTCCAGCGGGTAGCCCGCCCGTCGAGGAGGGAGAGCTTCTACGGCACTCGGGGGCTCGCCAGGTGCTCAGCTACGGCCTGACGCCCGAGGACCCCGACGGCGACTCACCCGGAGGCTAGAAGACCGCCGCCCCCGGTCTCTCGCTCGGCATCGAGATCGAGACCCCTTCGTCTCGGGACTCGGCAAGCTCATACATCAATTGGGCCACCACGAGCTCCTCCCACCCCGCCCCGGTATTGACGACCAACCGAGTAGCCGAGCTGTCGCACGCCGACCCATCCAGGATTCCTTCCCCGAGCGGACGGAGCTTGACATGCCGAGCATCCGACTCGAAGAGAGTCCCCGGGCCCGACGCCTGGGCCACGCTGTCCGTCCAGACACGAGAGATCGAGTCTAGCAGTGAGCTGTCAACCTCGGGCCGACGATACGCGCTGATGCTCAGAAGCAATTTGGGCTGGGTGATCATCCCTCGTGCAATGACCGTGTTCTCTGCCGTCGTCACGAGGACAATCGCCGAAGCGCTTCGGACGACTTCGCTCGCATCGCGTCCGAGTTCGACTTGAACGCCGAGAGCACGCTGGGCCCACCGGCGAAACTCCTCGCGTCGGGACAAAGTGGGGCTCCACGCGATCACGCGGGAAGGTCGCGACGTCGAAGCAATGCACGCGAGCGCGTTCCGTGCCTGGTCCCCCGTCCCGATAATTCCTACCTCTCGGACGTTCGGTTCGGTGAGATGGAGAGCCGCGGCGAGGGCCGCGCCCGTTCGCAGGTTCCCTACCAACCTTCCGATGAACACCGCCCGGACGTCCATCGTGGCGTGACCGTACAGGACGACCACCTGGTCCCCGCGATCGTATCCTCCGGAATCGTAGACGTAGGAGCGGTACCCCAGGAGATCCAGGGCAGGAATCGCCGCACCCTGCCAGGCCAGAAACACACTCTTGGCGTCGAAGCGAGTTCTTGGAAAGATGACCGCGTCTCCTCGAGCGTCGGCCCGATAGCCCGCTTCGATCCGCTCGACCACCTTCGGAATGTCGATCAAGCCTTGGATATCTTGGTCCCGGAGAATCCGCATTTCCATCGTCGCCGCGCAGGCCAGGGCCCGTCGTGATTATTGAATTGCGGATTCACAAAGTCACTTAATCGAGCGGGCGGGGACCGAGTCATGGACCGGGTCGGAGTACACCTCTGGCGGCCCGTGGGAGGCCTGACCCGCTCCACCTGACCTTCGCGCTCGCGGTAGGTGCTAGCGCGTTTGCACCTACTGTTCCGTGGGCTCAATGTTGATTGCACCCAATCGAGGAAGGACGGCCGATCTCCCACGCGTGCCGCTTGACCCGACTCCGGGGTGGTGCCGGGATGCGCAGCTCGCACGCACCAGGTCTTTAGCTTAGAGAGGAATTCGCGACTGACATGGAGCAAGAGGGCATTCCGGAATGGAGACTCCGGGTTTTGGGCCAACTGGACTTGACGCTCGTATTGTTTGAGTTACTGACCGTCTAGTAGATGCATTGATATCGACGGACCGGCTATCCTCTGGCCGTGGCGCGCTGGGCACAACAGCATCGTGACACGCTCGTCCTCGAGGAACGTCGGCTCAAGGGTCTCCAACTGCTC
>JBAWFC010000058.1:0-20999 GCA_049591535.1 Thermoplasmata archaeon
TACCCGGCGCCTCTTGGGGGGTTGACCATGGCGAGGATCGTCGTGCAATCGATCGAGAACGGCCCGAACCTGGTGCTGATCGACGGGAAAGCGGACGTAGCGATGTGCCGCTGCGGTCAGTCCGGGAAGAAACCGCTGTGCGATGGCACCCACCGGAAGGTCAACTTCCGGGCACCGGGGGCGGAAACGGTCATCATCGAATAGTCGGGACGCGAGCCCGCTCCGGCGGAATGACGCCGATGACCAGACCGCGTTCCTTCATGAATCCCTTCGAAAGATATCGGGCTCGGAATCCGGCGGCACGGAACGCCGCAAGGTAGGTGGCGGCGCTGAACAGCCCCAGGTCGTGGCGCTCGACCCAGTGGCGGACCCCGTTCGGGGTTCCCACCAGGTGGTGCATCACCATGATCGACCGGTCGCCCCGGCGTTCGGAGAGGTTCATTCGGGCGACCGGGAGGTCGGGGGGACCGTAGACCTGCGCGTGGATCGCCCCGACGCGATACTTCGAGGGTTCGATGAACGGCTCCACGATGGCGATTCCCCCCGGATTCAGGTGGTCGGCGAAGGTGCGGAGGGTTCGGCGGAGAGCCCCCTCGTTCCGGACGTAGGCCACCGCGGAGAATAGGCAAGTGATCACGTCGAACTTCCGGCCGAGGCGAAACTCCTCCATTCGGCCGTTCACGAAGGTCACCTGGGGAAGCTTGCGGCGTGCGATGCGAAGCATTCTCGGATTGAGGTCGAGGCCGGTCGACTCGAAGCTCCGCGAGAGGTAGACGAGATGGGAACCCGTACCGCAGGCGACGTCGAGCAACGTCCTCGGGTGGGGGGGACCGTAGGTCGCGACCAACTGGTGGATCCGGCGGGCATCGCCCTCGTAGTCCTTCCAATCGTAGATCGCATCGTAGATGCGGGCAGTGAGCGCGTAGGGCGGCGCCGCCTCCGGGGACCTCGCCGTACGACGCGACACGATACTCCCCGAGCTGGCGGACCTTTTCAGCCCGTCGGAGCCTCGGGACCGGCGCCCGGGCGCGTCCCTACAGCTTCTCGATCCGCGAGACCCATCGGGCCACATGGGCGAATCGGGCCGGGATCTTCTCCCCGACCGTTCTCCAGGGGGATAGCCCCCCGTAGATTCCGAAGTCCGCCACCGTCGGCTCATCGAGGATCCACTCCCGACCCTCCAGCATCGAGTCGACCATCGCGAAGAAGGGAAGAAGTTCGGCCGTGAACTCCTTGCGGCGGCTCTCGAGCACGTGCCAGGGGCCCCGCGCCCGGGTCTGCATCTCTTCAAAGACCCATCGCTCCTCGTCGTCCTGCATCACCGGGGGAACCCGGGTCACGACCGCCCTCCACACCCGTTCCTCCAGGACGAGGTGCCCCCAGTTCTCGAGCGTGCGCGCGAGACCGGCCTTCCCCGTGGGGATCAAGGTCGGTTTCGGTCGGACCCGATCCAGGAACGACGCGATCTCCCCCCATGTGACCACCTTCCCGTTCCAGAGTAGGGTGGGGATGTAGTCTTGGCCGCTCACCCGCAACAGCTCCTGGTGGTCGTGGTACGGGGCATAGACGAGTTCGAAGCGGACCCCCTTGTAGCGGAGCATTCGTTCGGCGGAGACGCAGTAGTGGCTGATCGGGTGGTAGAACAGCCGGACCTTGTCGGGCATCGCTCCGGCTAAGCGCACGAAGCAATGAGCGTTTTCGAGCCGGAACCCCGGGGCCCGTCCTCGAGGCTACCGTGAGGGCCTACTCGCGTCGGGGGCGCCGGCGCCGCCGGTCGTCTCCCGAGTCGTCGCCGTCGGACCCGCGCTCGCGTCGCCCGTACCCCCCCGAGCTGCCACCGGACCGCGGGCGGCCGCCCGAATATCCGCCGGGCTTGCGTCCGTATCGCGGGGGCCCGCGGGGGGCGTAGCCGCCGCGCTCTCCCCGACCCGAACCGCCGTCCCGCCGGGGAGGAAGCGTGAATCGATTGCCGCACGAGGTACACTCGCCGGTGAGAACCCCTTCCGCGTCGGTCGTGAACTTGAGCGGAGCCCCGCACTGGCGGCAGGGCCGTGCGTTGTTGAACGATCCTCCGCCGCCGGCGTCATCGCGGCGGCGCGGTCGGTCGTCTCGGTCCATTCGCTCGCCCCGATCGCGGGGCGCGCGGGGGGGCGCACTGCCTTCCGGAACGAACGTCGTCACGGTCTCGCACTCCGCGCAACTGACCTCGAGCATCCCGTCGTCGCGGGCGGTCACGGAAAGGGGGGAACCGCACTCGGCGCACTCGGGTCCACTACCGGCTTCTCCCGAGGGCGTTTCCTCCCCGGCGCCCGGCACGGGGGTGCCGAGCGGGAGGGGCCCCTCGACCAGCGTGGTGACGCGTTGGCATCCGGCGCACGTGCCGGTCAGCACGCGTGTCTCCTGCACCTCGTAGGAAACCTCGGCACCGCAACCCGGGCACGTACTCACGTCGTCCACCGAAACTCCGCGAGCCTCGCGACCTCATTAGGAGGAGCCCCACCCCCGTGCGAAAGCGGCACTCTGCCGCTGAAGACGGTTTATGGACCCGTTGCGTGGTTCGGGCCGAGGACAAACCATGGCCCCCTCCACGCCCGAAGGATCGCGGGAGGTCGCCACGCTCGGCGGCGGCTGCTTCTGGTGCACCGAGGCCGTCTTCACTGAATTGAAGGGGGTAGAGCGCGTCGATTCCGGGTATTCGGGCGGCGCCGCCCCGAACCCGACCTACGAGCAAGTGTGCACGGGCCGGACCGGTCACGCCGAGGTCGTCCAGGTGACGTTCGACCCCCGGGTCCTCTCCTACCACGACCTCCTGACGATCTTCTTCACCGTCCACGACCCGACCACGCTCAACCGACAGGGGGCGGACGTGGGCACCCAGTACCGGTCCGTCGTGTTCTACCGCGACGCCTACCAGAAGTCCACCACCGAGCAGGTGATTGCCGAGCTCGAGGCCGCCAAGCTCTGGCGGAAGAAGATCGTGACCGAGGTGAGCCCGTTCTCCGCGTTCTACCCGGCGGAGGAGTACCATCGGGACTACTACCGTCGCAATCCCTCCGGCGGATACTGCCAGGTCGTGATCGCACCCAAGGTCGCCAAGTTCCGTTCGAAGTTCGCCGACCGTCTCCGGCCGGCCTAGTCGTCCCCGCCCTTACAGGGCCAGGAACACGAAGTAGGCCGCAAACGCGAACAGCAGCGCGCTGGAGACGTAGACCACCGCGCGCGCGGCTTCAGGATGACGGCGCGTACCGAGGTGGAGCGCGTACGGGAACCCCACCACCCAGACGGTCACGGCGGCGAACAGCCCGACGAAGAGCACGATCCCGCCGAGGTAGGCGAACGCGAGGCCGGCGGTGAGCCACCACACGATCTGGAACGGATTGGAGACTCCTACCACGACCGCCTGGGAATACGTTCGTACCCCGCTCGTCTCGACGGTGACGGGCTCCGGAGGGCGCAGGAGCACGCGGACTCCAAAGAAGAACAGGACGGCGCCACCGATGAGGTACACGAAACGCAGGAGCGAGCCGAGGTCGACGATCGACCGCAGAGCGTAGACCAGGAGGAGCAGGACGAGGTCGGCGGTCATGCCCCCGAACCCGGTCAGGATCCCGCGGCGAAGCGAGTGGACCGTCTGGTACGCGATGAGCGCGTTCATCGGTCCGGGGGGGATCGTCAGCGAGAACCCGAGGGCGACCCCGAGGAGGAACGTGTAGGTGTACGCCTCTCTCGACCCCCCGTGGGGGTCGTGGCTTCCCTCGCTTAGTATCTTGTCGTGCCGGCCGGCCGAACGTTCGTCTCCGAGAATGGGGCCAACCCTCATCTGTCGCCCCGAGCCTCTCGGTTCGATGGCGAAGTACTCGGACCGGGGGGTCCTCTCCGTTTCCCGGTCGAACCTCTGGAACTTCCTTGAACTGCATACTCGGGAGGACATGCTCCCCCGGATCCACCCGGACGTCGTCCACCAGAGGATCGTCCGACAGAGTCCGGGAGAGGTGGTGGTGGAACGCGGGATCCGGTTCCGGGGCAAGGTCCGGCCCAACACCTGGAAGCTGACGTCGGGACCGCCGGATTGGTCGCGATGGGAGATCCTCGAGGCGCCCGAGGGTCCGATGACGAAGGGCAGTTGGGTGGCGAACCGATACTCGGAGGTTCCCGGCGGAACCCTCGTGGTCACCGAGGGGGAGGTCTCGGTGGTCGGATTCCCCCGCTTTCTGCAGGGACGCCTCGCGAAGACGGCCCTCAATCGCATCGACGCGCAGGACCGTGAGTACCTTCGACACCACCCGTAGCCGGGCACGCTTCGGAGCCCGGGGAACCCACGGTCCCCGCTCGCGGAGCCCCGTCCCACCGGATCCGAGTCTCTTCGAACTCACCCCGGCACCGCTACAAGCGACCGGAGCGTGACCCCGGCCGTGTCCGCGGCCGCGCGGGACTCCCCCAACCGACCGATGATCGTGGTCGATGGGCGAGTGCTGGGTCCGGGCTCGTATCGACCGTCCTCCGTCGTCGACCTCGAGGATTCACCCGCGTGGTGGGGCTCCCTCTCGGTCCTTGGAGGACTTCTCGTCGTTGCCGGGACCCTGCTCGGCGCCCAGAGGGGAGAGATCTCGGCCGTAGGGGGGACCGCGCTCTTCCTGCTGACCGCAGTGCTTGCGGGCGTCGAACGGACCGAGCTCGCTACCGCGACCGGCATCGCGGGGATCGTTTGGCTCGCCGGCGGCATCTCGGTCGTCCTGGGAACGTCGGCCGGCGGGCTCGAGGTGTTCGCGGGATTCGCCGTTGTGGGAGGGGCGTGTGTCGCGCTCGGGATCCTGGGGTCGCTTCGCAGCCGGCGGCGGCTCGACTCCCCCGGATAAGCGATCCCGCTCTCCCCGCGCCGGGGTCCGCACTGCGGTCGTTCGGCCGACCCCTTCCCTCTCGGAGCGGTGACGAACCCCTTTTGAGCGGAACGGCCTCTCGCGCCGTGGCGAGGGGGACGTTGGTGCCCGAAGTCGTTCGAGCGGCCGGTCGCGTATACCAGCTCAATCGCAAATCCCAGACTCCCGGGGAGCGGGGTCTACCGAAGGTACCCGTGGGCGAGGCGCTCGTGACGGCGGCCGGCGTCGAAGGGGATTTCAACGTCTACCGTCACGAGGTGTCCCGAGACGATCCCGCCATGGCGGTGCTGATCGTCCCGCTCGAGATGTTGCGGGTGTTCGACCGCGAAGGGTGGCCGGTGCGACCCGGTGATCTGGGGGAGAACATCACCTCGGTCGGTGTCCCCTACGAGGAGTTCGTTCCGGGCGCGCGCTACCGTGTCGGCGACACACTGCTCGAGGTGACAAAGCCGTGCACTCCGTGCGACAATCTCTACAGCCTCCCGTACGTGGGGGCGGAACGCGGTCCGGAGTTCCTCCGAATTACGCTCGGGCGACGAGGGTGGTACGCGAAGGTGCTCCGCGAAGGGCGCGTCCGGAAAGATGACCCGATCGAACGCATGACGTAACGCTCTGTACGAGCAGGCCGCGTAGTGGATCGCCGGGTCGACGGAACCGCCGCACGAGTGTTCCTCCCCAAGTCCGCGTGCGGCCGCTACCAGAGTCCGTGGAACGTGATCCGTAGCCACGAATGCTGGGATGCCGCTCCGATCGACTTCTAGGACCGGTGGGCGAACCTCCGCGTGACCAGCTTCCACGCGGAGCGCCCTCGAGCGCTCCACCTCGACCTCAAGGGGCGCGGGTCCGCCGAACTGGTGCCTGAGCGGGCGCTCCCTCTGAGGGTGTTCCCCACCAGCCTCTCCGCGAACGCCCTCTTCGGGGACCTCACCGGCAAGCAGTCGAACGCGTAGCTGACCGCGTTCCGCTTCGGCTACTGCACGTCGGCGAGGCAGGTGACCACGGAATTCATCGCACACAGTGTCGGCGTTAGTCCGACCACCTACCAAGAGCCCCTGCGCAAAGCGGAGAATCGGGTGGTCGCGGCGTTGAGCCCATACCTCCAGCTGTTCGCGACCGCGGACCCTCCGGTGAAACGCCTGCCGCTCGGGGAGGCGCCGGTCGGGCCCGACTCGGGAGACGCGACGCAGCGGGGAGTCCAGCCGCGGGAGTCGCTCGGTGAGGGTTTCGCTGGAACAGTCCGACCGTGTTTCCTTCGGTGTCCGCAAAGTACGCCACGAACCCAAGGCTTCCGTCCCCGATCGGGGACTTCTCCTGGAGGACCCGGCCCCCGTTCTTCTGGATCGCGCGGGTCACTCGGTCGATGTCGTCGACCCGAATCGTGATGACGGGGACCTCCACGAGTGTCTGGCGACGGAGCAACCCTCCGTTGATCGCCCCGCGTTCGGTGGGTACCCCGTCTTCGTCCGATAGAGGGGTGCCGACCAGGGTATAGTCCAGGTCCGGAAGGGCGTCCATCTTCCATCCGAAGGTCTTCGCGTAGAATCTCCGGGCGCGCTCGATATTGTCGCTCGGAATCTCGAAATGCACGACTTCGCCGCCCATCGGTCCCCTTCCTACCGATGCCTTCGTTCCTTCCTTAAATCCCGTAGAGGGAGGTTCTGAAACAGTGGTCTAGCCGCGCAGCGGTCTACGGTCGAAGGGAAACCTCCTTGAAGGGGGGACTCGCTCCCGGTGACTGAGGGAACGACACGCGATGCCCGCTAAGGCTCCGACGTGGGAAGATGCCGACCTGCTCTTGCGGATCGACGAACTCGCCGCGCACGAGGAGACGCGGAAGGCGATCGACTGGTTCCGGGCGAATCATCTCGGGGCGGAGGCGCCGAACGTGCACCCCATCCTCCGCGACGCCCCCGAGTTCACCTATGTCACCCGGTTCGTCGAGCTGTTCGAGACGATGGGAGCCCTCGTCAAGTTCGGACTGCTCAACGAAGAGCTCGTGCACGAACGGTGGATGGTTCGATCCATCTGGCAGTTCCTGAAGCCGACCATCGAGCGCGAACGTCGAACCGTCGCGTCTCCAACGCTGGCCGAGAACTTCGAGTGGCTCGCCGAACGGAACCGGGCCTGGGCGGAACGGCGGGCGTCCAAGCCTCGGGGCCGTTCGGCGTGAGACGGTATGAGGCTCGAGACGCGAGCGCCGGCGTCGTAGCGGGGTCGTTCGCGACGGGCGGACCCCGACCTCGCTGACGGGCCCTCGCCGAGCGTCACGACCGTCCGGCGGACGATCCCGATCGAGCGGGGGCGTGTGATGGGATTCCCCGCCACAGCGGGGCCGAGCGGCCCGACCCCTCCCTCTACCGGTTTGCACCCGGAGGGCCGAGACGGGCCCTTCGCCGTTCCCCCGTGACGTCGCCCTGCCGGGCCCCGCGGAGGCAGGGGCCGACTCCCGCGGCCCCCCACGGGGGTGAGGGGTGGACCGGCGCCTCCGCGGGCGGTCTCGGAGCCGTTGGGCGGGACCAGGTCAATGACGGTCTTCTGAAGACTCTTCACGGGGTACTCCTGCCAAATCCGCCGAACCTCCGCCTCGTCGAGACCGAGCAGATAGACCGGGGAAGAGAGGACCGCCGCCTCGGTCACCGTGATCAGGACGAACGCACGAATTCGCCGAATATCGGCCCCCTCGCCGTTGTAGAGGTCGATTGCCTTCCAGTAGTCGGCGCCCGACCGGACCCCGACACCCGCCCCTCGGAATCGGAACCCCTTTCGAGCGGCCGGGGCGACGACGTTCCCCTCCGTCCTGGGGCTCGAGCCGAAGTTCCGGATCGCAGGGGGCGACTCGACGTCGGCGAATACGAGGTGATCGTCGTCCCCGATGGTGAGCGAACCCTTGGGAAAGAGGTTCGGCCAACCGTCGGGGGAGATCGTCACCGCATCGCCGGGCCGTTCGTACCGCACGAGACGCTGCATCTCCTCGGTCAGTACGCCCCTGACGCCCGAGAGGAGGGAAGCCCCGCGGTGTCATTCTACGCTCGATTTCCTCATCTCCAGTATAGCGGTACCGCCGGCGCGTAACGACACGGAACGGTCAACCGAGTTGCCCCCTCGCACCGGGACGGCACGCCCGGGGGCGGGCCGTTCGGGAGCGGATACGGTAACTTCGTCGGCGCCGTTGCCCCCACGGGGCCCGGATGCCCGAGCTCGTTCACGGGGAAGGGGAAGCGGAGGGGGCGGTCGTCCGCGGCCTTCGACTCGCCGTGACCCTCTCGATCGTCATCCTGGCCATCGAGGGGATCGGTGCCTACTATTCCCGGAGCCTCTCCGTCACCGTCGATGCCATTCACAATATTCCCGACCTGCTCGCCTTCGCGATCTCGTGGACCGCTCTGCGCGCCGCGGAACGGGGCGCGACCGAGCAGTTCACGTTCGGCGCCCATCGATTCGAAGTGTTCGCGGGCCTGCTGAACGCGAGCCTCATACTGGGGACCGGGCTCGTCTTCGGGTACGAGGCGCTCCTCGCGATCGGCGGCCACACGACCTTCGCCGGTCCGGTGGATGCGGTCTGGATCCTGATCGTCGCCCTACCGATCCTCACCCTGCGGGTCGTCACCCTCCGAGCGCTCGGAGGAATTCCGGCCCGGGCGCGCGACCTCAACCTTCGCAGCGTGATCGTCCACATTGCGAGCGACCTCGGGATCACCGGCGCACTGCTCGTCGCGGGGGTGCTACTGCTACTTCGGCCCGGAACCTCCGACGCCGACCCGGTCGCGGCGCTCGTCATTGCGGCGGTCCTCGGGTACGAATCCCTACCGCTGTTCCGGGACGGATGGGAGGTCCTGACCGAAAGCACCCCCCGGCACCTTTCGATCGACGCGATCTTGGCCGCGGCACTCCGGGTCCCTGCGGTTTCCGAGGTGCACGACCTCCACGTCTGGGCAGTCTGTCCGACCCTCGTCTGCCTGACCGCTCACGTCCAGGTTCGCGACATGTCCGTACGGGAGGGGATGGCGGTCGTGGAGCAGTTGCGACGGACGATGGCCGACGAGTTCGGCATCCTCCACGCCACGTTCGAGGTGGAAGCCCGGCCGGTGTGACGGGATTCCGCGTCCCGAGGCGGGCGCCCGGAGGCTCCGCCGGGGCGGTTCGCTCACTCCCCCGTGCGACGATCGGCCGCGGAGGGGCGAATCCGACTGCGATCCACGACGAGCCACTGCCATCCGGATTCTACCTCGACGGGCGCGACCACGAGGTCCTTGCCGACGAGGTCCGAATGGAACTTGAGGAGGGTCGCAAACACCTGGTCGGTGTCGTCGCCGGTCCGACGGGCGATCTCCCCGAGAGTCCCGATCCAGCTCCCTTCCGCCACGAGCTCTCGCAGCACTCGGACGTATCTCGGCAGCGTCGGGTCGGGAGCGGGCGAACTTCGCCGACCCCCCGAGACCGAGGCGTGCCACCGGTGGGGGAGGCGGCTGTGCAGCGGAACGGGGTGCGAGTACCGGAGCCACGGTGCCGTCGGCTCTCGGACCGGAGGTTCGAGTTCGGGGCGGCGGCCCTGGACGGCATCGACCTCGCGCATCAGGTGGTCGAGCTCATCCACGGCCCATCCGGCGTCGGAAGCAGACCCCGCCGGGACCCGAGGCGTCGGTTCCACGGCCGAGCTGTCGTCCTCGGTCTCGGGTTCTCCCTCGGGGACGGGGAGGGGGATGTCGACGTCGGGGTCCGAGACCCGGGCCTCGACCACGCGGGCGAACTCTTCGATGTCCCCTTCGGGGACGGGGCGAAGGTTCCGGCGCATGCGAAAGCGGTCCAATGCGGCCCGGAGCTCCGGACTCGGCACGCGAAACGGTCGCCGGTGCTCGCCGTCCTGGATCTCCACCCACGGTCGACCCTCCTCGTCACGGAGGAGCCGAAGGCCGGCATGAGTGACCAGGTCGTGGTAGAGTTCGTGCGCCGGTGGGCCACCCATCGCCCCGATAGGGGGGACCCACTCTCCCTTTCCCACCTTCGCGAGGTCTCGAATTCCCAGCTCTTCCGTCGTCAATCCCGGTGCACCCGTGGTTCCCGGTTACGGGCTCGAGGACCCGCACGGCGGGAGCCTCGGGGAGTGGTGGCAGCGCGGGCTATAGTTCTTTTTGACGCAGAGGAAACCGTCGGGCCGCTCGCCCGCCGGGCATCGGAGGGCCTGGCCGGACCTCGGTTCCCGCTGGCCGAACGTCGGCCCCGCCCGTATCCGTGCGCATGAATCGCGTCGCACAACGCTCATCCCCGACCGCCCCTCTCGGGAGCCGATGTGCGACCTCCCCGAAGAAGAGTTCGCGGACTACCTGCTCTGGCGGGAGGCGAACCGCGCGCGAGCGGTGTCGGCGAGCCACGTCAGCCGCGACGCGACGCCCACGGAGCTCCCGCAGCGCATTCCACCGATCGCGGTCGAAGCGTAGCGTAGGGTCGCCCCTCGCCTTCCACCGCTCTGGTCGGCACGACCCCCGCATGCGGCTCCCGCGGTACTTACACCGACCTCTTCCTGCGCTGGACGGATCGGCCGCGCCGGGCGAGCACCCCTTGATGTTCGCCGGAAGGGTCGCGAGGCTCCGGGTGAACCGTGCGCAAGGCCACGACTGCCGTGGACGCCGGATTTTCTATCGGACGGGGGGCGAGTAGGTCCCATCGAGACGGGGCCGGTGGGTCGACCCTCGGGCCTCAGAACCCTCGGAACAGCTCGTAATCGATATCGTCGGACGGAACCCCGAAGGCCCCGGTGAGCGTTGTCACCGTTTGCTCGACCATCTCCGGAAGGCCGGCGACGTAGTAGAGCGGCGGGGCAGCGCCGCCACGGGTCTCTTCGATCCATGCGCGGTCGATCCGGCCCACGCGTCCCGCCCAGGGGGAGGTGGATTCGCCGGGGCGGGTCACCGTGTAATGGACGTGGATGTTCGAGTGCGAGCGCGCGAGCCGGTCGAGCTCTTCGCGGAAGACGAGCTCCTCGGGGACCCGGGCCGAATACAGGAGCGTCAGCGGCACGCGAACCTGAGTGTCGGCTGCGAAGCGCAGCATACCACGGAACGGGGTGATACCAATGCCACCGGCGATGAAGACGCACGGGCGGGCGCCCTCGAAGAGGAAGCTCCCGAGGGGACCGTACACCTGGGCGGTTGCCCCGGCGGGGAGGCGGGAGAGTGCCTGCTTGAACGGAGTGTCGGAGATCTTGCAGGTGACCGCGATCTCTCCGGCCTCGGAGGGGCTAGAGGAGAGGGAGAAAGTGCGGACCGCGCCCCAGGGGTCGTCCACGCCCGGCAGGCTGAGCCGCACGGCCTGGTTGGAGAGGTAGCGGAAGTCGGTCCCACGCGTGGAGAATCGGAAGGTCATCGACGTCGGGGAGACCCGGTGGCTCTCCAACAGGGGGAGCACGTAGCCCGCCGGCATCGGGAGTGTCGGCGGAGGTCGGTCGATCACGTGCACGCGGGCAACCAACGACCGACACTGCATAATGACTGACTCAACGCTAGGCCGGTCACGTTGCGCCGGGAGGGTCGGTCAACTAATTATATCGGCTCCCAGGATTGACGGCTTCTTTCCCGGAACGGGGCGATTCCGAGCCCCGGACGGAAACGAGCGTGGCAGCCCTCACCGAAGACCGCCGCAATCTCCTGCTCCTCGTGATCGTCGGGCTCATCTGGGGCTCCGCGTACCCCGTGATCCGGTTCGGCCTTCTCGCCGGTGCCACCCCGATCGCGTTCGCAGCCGCCCGATACGCGCTCTCGGCCGTCGCGATCGCCCTGCTCGCCGCCGCGTCGAAGATCCCCCGGCCCTCCGCGCGCGCGCTCGGCCTCTCGGCTCTTCTGGGGCTTCCCATCGTCGGGGTGTACGGCCTGCTCCTGTACGTCGGCGAGCAGACGACTTCGGGCGGTCTCGCCGCGATCCTGATCGGCGTGACCCCGATCCTCACGGCGCTGTTCGCGCTTCCGGTCCTCCCGGGCGAGTCGTTCCGGCGGGTCGGGTACCTGGGACTCGCCATCGGGTTCGCGGGAGTCTTCGTTCTGGTGTTCCCGCCGGCGGGGGTGACGCTCGCGAGCAGCATCTGGGGCCCGGTCGCGGTGTTGGGCGCTGCGGCGAGCTTCGCCGCCGGCTCGGTCGCCCTCCGTGCCAAGCGTCCCGAGGGCGAGACCCTCTGGGGGATCTCGGTGCAGTTCGGCGTGGCGACCCTCTTCCTGGCCGCGGCGCTCCCGCTCCTCGAGCCGCACTCATCCCTGCCGCTGACCCACGACGTCCTCGTCTCCCTCGCCTACCTCGTACTGCTTCCCTCGTTGACCGGCTACGCGCTCTACTTCGCGCTCCACCATCGGGTGGGACCCGGCCGCGCGAACGTCGTCGCCTACGTCAACCCGGTCGCGGCGCTCAGCATCGGGACGCTCCTTCTCGGGGAACCGTTCCAGTGGTGGGAGCTGGTCGGGTTCGCGCTCGTGATCGTTGGCCTGGTCCTGGTCACGGGACTGCGCACCCGGCGCCGGGTCGGGAACTGACCCGGGCCCCCCCCGCTCGACGGACCGGGCGCAGCGCAGCGTCACACCCATTATCTTCCGCGGCCCTTGGTCCCTTTCGATGCGCGAGAACTACGGCGGGTTCGGCTCCGAGCGACAAGCCGCCATCTACGGTGCGGGGGCCACCGGCCATGCTCCGCGTAGCCCCCTGTCGCCCGACCGGCTCGAAGCGGCAGCGGCCAAGCTGTTGACCCCGGAGGCGTTCGATTACGTTGCGGGCGGTGCGGGCGGCGAAGAGACCGTCCGCGCGAACGTCGCCGAGTTCGCCCGTTGGTTCATCGTGCCCCGCATGCTCGCCGACGTCCACGACCGGGACACCCGGATCGAGATGTTCGGGCAGACCCTGCCCGCGCCGTTGCTGCTCGCGCCGGTCGGGGCGCTGGGCATCGTGCGACCGGACGCGGAGCTCGCGGTCGCGCGTGCGTCGGTCGCGACCGGGGTACCGATGGTCGTCAGCACTCTCACCTCGCACACGCTCGAAGAGATCGGAACGACGCTCGGAACCGCCAACCGCTGGTTCCAACTATACTGGGGCCCGGACCGGGATGTCAACCTGAGCCTCGTCCAGCGGGCCGAGAAGGCGGGATACTCGGTCCTCGTGGTGACCCTCGACACGCGGATCATCGGGTGGCGCGAGCGGGACCTCGAACGCGGCTATCTGCCGTTCCTGGGCGGAGTCGGGATCGCGAACTACCTGAGCGATCCGGTCGTGCGCTCCCGTCTTTCCGCGGCACCGGAGGAGAACATCGGCGATGCGGTTCGCCAGGCGGTGGGGCTCATCGGCGACCCGACCTTCACCTGGAGTGATATCCGGTTCCTGAGCGAACGGACGCGACTCCCGATCGTGGTGAAAGGGATCCTGCACGCCCGGGACGCCGTGGAGGCGATGGAGGCCGGCGCGAACGGACTCATCGTCTCGAATCACGGCGGGCGACAGGTCGACGGAAGTATTCCGGCCCTGCGGGCGCTCGCGTCCGTCGCCGCCGAAGCCGGGCGCGGCGTCCCGGTCCTGTTCGACAGCGGGATCCGTCGGGGCGCGGACGCGGTCAAGGCGATCGCGCTCGGAGCCCAGGCGGTGCTGCTGGGCCGACCGTACGTCTGGGGTCTCGCGGTCCGGGGAGAGGACGGGGTGCGCGAGACGGTCGAGAACTTCCTGGCCGACTTCGACCTCACGATGGCCCTCTCGGGCCGCGCGAAGATTGTCGAGCTCACCCGGGACGTGCTGGCCGAAGACCGGGGCGACTTCCCCCCGACGGCCCCCCCACCCTGAGTTACCCGCAGCGTCGGGGAGCCACCGGCTCAGAGCCCGGCGGCGAGGAGCGCGTTCATGGCGTGCTCAATGGTCCGGTCCGGGCTACCCGTCGCGTCGATCCGAACCCAGCGCGGGGCCTGGAACATCTGCTCGAACTTCATCTTCACCCGGTGAAGGTACGGTTCGTCCTCGAACGCATCCCGGACACCGCTCGCTTCGACGCGCTGCATCGCGAGGTCAACCGGCGCCTCGAGGTAGAGCACGAGGTCCGGCTCGAGCGCCAACTCCCTCGTGATCCGCTCGAGCTCGCGCCAGGAGTCGGCCGTGAGGCCCGGATGCTGGTAGGCGAGGGTCGAGTAGAACGAACGGTCCTGCAGGACGATGTCCCCCACGTCGAGCGCTCGCTCGATCTCGGGCCGCAGCATCGCGCGGTCGACGGTGAGACAGAGCGCCGCGGACAGGGAATCGCTCCCGATCAACCGGGAATATTGGCCCCGGAGAAACCGGTCCGTCGGCTCACGGAAGCTGGAGACCGAGTGCCCCCGTCGGAGGAGCGGGGGGACGAGCCGTGCCGCGAGCTCGGTCTTGCCGGTGCCGTCGATCCCCTCGACGACCACGTAGGTGCCTCGCTCACTCACCGTCGGATCCCGGCGGAGCAGGCCGGTTCGTGCCGAACCGTTGGCCCCGCGTCGATGCGTGGGAGACCCCACCGGGAAATAAACGTCGTTATTCGGCGAGGAGTCTGCCTCGACCGAACGGTCGAAGGATGCGGGGGCCCCCCAGCGTCTACGTCGTGCTGTGGGCGGTTGGCGCGCTGCTCGGGGTGGCCGCCGCCTGCGGCAGGCTGACTAGGCCCGCGAAGAGCAGGAGGATCCCGATGAACTCGGCATAGTAGAGCGCGATCGGGAACGATGCGATGTAGAGGGCTCCGCCCGCCCCGAGGATGATCGCGCCGGCGGCCATCAACAGGGTCTGCCAGCGCCAGGAGCGCCGGAGCGAGAGCGCGGTCGCCGTCAGGAGCACTACAGTCGCCGGCACGGTGACGAGGGAGGAGAGGATGATCAGCAGAATCGGGGGGTTCCCGGTGATGATGCCGTTGGTCACCATCGAGGAGGGGAGCGGAGTGAGGAAGCTCGCCCCGGCCACGACCGCGCAGGTCGCCGCGATATACGCCGTGTATCCCCGCTCGATCCGGGGACTTCGCAGGATCTTGGTGGCCCCCAAGGAGAGCACGCCAACGATCGCGGCGGAGAAGAACACGTAGGCCTGCAGTATCGGGGTGGTGACGATTCCGAGATAGACGACCGACTCCACGATCATCGCGGCGGTCGCCAGAGAAAGGCCGGCTCCCCACATGAACTGGGCTCGGGAACGGGTTTCGAGGTATCGGAGCAGGCCGCGGACGGAAAGAACCAGCAAGAGCGCGCTGAGGCCGAGGAGGGAGACGATGATCGCCGTGGACTCAACGTCCATGCGCTGCTCCGGAGGCAGGAGATGGACTGTGGGGAACGGACCGTCTCATTCGCTCGAACCAAGCGCTATGGGTCAAGTCGATTAATATCCCGCTCGTACGAATGGTCCGTACTGCCGGAGCGAGGCGCCGGGGAGCGGCGCGGCGGACGGGAAGGCCCCGCGGCGGGTTCGCGGCGATCAGCGCGCGGAGAGCGGTCGGCGGGCCCGCAACGAGTACATCAGCGGGATCTCGCCGTCCTCCTCTCGCAGATGCCAGAACCCGTCCCGACCCTGACGCAGGAACGGGAACTTGTGCCAGTACGTGTACGGGTACTCGATCATTCGTTCGATGCGGAGACCGGCGTCGATGAGGGCGTTCAGCACCTCGGAGACCGGATGGATCCAGGAGAACGAGAGTGCGTTCCGGAGCTTCGCCTCCGGAGCGGCGTACGTCCCCGGCGACTCGTCCCGGATCGGCTGATGCCGGAAGTACGGGTTCGTCAGGACCAGCCGATCGGCATCGCGCCCGCGTTGGTAGGCCTCGGAGAGCGGGTGGTCTTCGAGGAAGAAGAGCCGTCCCCCCGGCTTCAGGAACCGTGCGACGGTCTTCGCCCAGCGGGTGAGGTCGGGGAGCCAGCAGAGGGCGCCCTTGCCGGTATAGACGACGTCGAATGTATCGTGGAGGCGCTGGGCTGCGGTGTAGACGTTGGACCGGACGAACCGCGCGTCGAGCCCGACCTCCGCTGCCAGCTGCCGGGCCGCAGCGACCGCCGCAGGTGAAAAGTCGACGCCCGTCACCCGGGCCCCTCGCCTCGCCCACGAAAGCGTGTCCATTCCGAAGTGGCATTGTAGGTGGAGCAGCGTCTGTCCTCGCACGGGGCCGACCTCCCGGATCTCGAGCGGGAGGATCGGGATCCACCCCTTCTTGAATCGGGGCACGTCGTAGGACGGAGAGCCGGTATGCAGGCCCACGCTCTCGTCCCACATGCGGCGGTTGATCTCCATCCGCCCCCGGTCGGCCCGTTGCATGTCGGCGCCACCGGGCTTGACTACATCAACATCTCGCCGTCCGGGCCCCCGGAGGAACTGATGAGCCCGCTTCGTTTCCGCGGCCCCGGCGGGGAGGGAACCGGAAGTGACCGAGTCGCCACGGGAAGGGATCACGCTCGGGGACCTCGCAGTCACCGCGCGCGACGAGGCGGTGCCCGTCGTTGTCGATGCGTTCGTAGGGATCTATCGGTGGCACGCCAAACGGACGCTGCGGGACGTCTCCGTCGTCCGCGCCGCCCGGGTCGACGGAGCGATCGTCGGAATCTCGATGCTCGAGCGGCTGACGCCGTCCGTGGCTTACGTGTACTATCTCGCGGTACGGAAGGACTCCCGTCGCCGCGGCCTCGGGGCTCTCCTTTTGGACGACGCGCTGGACGGGTTCGTCCGAGGCGGCGCCCGGGTGGTCTACGGGGCGGCGGAGAAGAAGAACACCGGTTCGATCGCTCTCTTTGTATCGCGGGGATTCCGCACGGTCGAGCGCCGCGAGCTCGGATACCAGCAGGGGGGCCTCGGGGCATGGGGCCTCCGCAGCCGGATGTGGCTGGTCTCGGGAGAGGTCCTGATGGGCCGTAGATTCGCCCCCGAGCCGCCGGGGACCTCAGAAGGGCCGACGGGGCCCGTGACGAGGGGTCGGGAGCCGGTCAGTCGAGCCACCGGCTCGCAAAGCGAAGACCGAACATGACCCAAGTCCCCACCAGGACTGCGCTCAGGACGAGGAGCGATACGACGACCACGACGAAGTCCTGGAACAGACTGAATCCCGTGGCCCAGAAGGCCACGAAGAGCAGCGTCAGGCTGACCCAACCCACGCACGCCGTGAGCGATACGATCAGCCGCCGGCGCAGGCTCCGGAACATTTCGGACCCTCGGGAGTGCATCGGAAGGCCCTCGGCGAAGGGGTGGTCTGTCATCGAGGGAAGGACGGAACCGTGGGATAAGAACGTAACACACCGCCTGTGCTCACGCGTGTGGTTCGGCGCCAAGGACTGCGTGCCGGGCGAAACCCCTTTGAACTTAGCTCGGGTCGGCGGGGGCGGAGACGCAACGATGGCGAGGAAGACCGAACGGTGGCCCGGCCCGGAGTTTCATTCCCAGGCGGTCTTTCGGGCTCCCCTGCCGTTCGTCTTCTCGTGGTGCACCGACTTCGATCCGGGGGACGCCCGGCGGGAGCGCGAGGACTACATGCGCCGGGTCATCGCGCGGACGTCGCGCCGGGTGGTCTACGAAGACCTGAGCGACGACGGGAAGGGGTGGAGCTGGAGTCGCCACGTGGTACGTCTCGACCCTCCCGCACATTGGCACTCGGACAGCATCGGCAGTCATCGTTCGCTTTCTCTCGACTACGTCCTCACGCCGCTCGCGGCCGACCGGACCCGGCTCGACCTTCGCTGGAGACGCCGACCGACGGCGATCGGACTGCAGAAGGTATCGAAGCGGAAGGTCGAATCCGGAACGAACGCGGCCTGGCGCAACTTCGCGCGAGAGCTCGAGAAGGACTACGGCAAGAGCCGGGGTCGTACCTGAGCGGCCGTTCCGCTCCGCGGTAGCACGGGCGGGAGTTCGACCGGTGCCGACCGACGAGCGATCCCGGTACGAGCGGACCCCGATCCCCGAGGAGACGAAGGAGGAACGGGTCACCACCTTCGGCGAGCTCCTCCACGCCTACACCCCGGACGAAGCCGTCCTGGAGGGGCAGCGCTGCCTCCAGTGCGAGATGCCGTTCTGCGTGCAGGGCTGTCCGATCGTGCAGGATTGCCGGGAGTACATCCTGCTCGTGGGAGAGAAGAAGTACGACGAGGCGGCGAAGGTAACGCTGCGCGCGAACCCCCTCGCGACGACCCTCTGCAAGACCTGCTACCACTACTGCGAGGACGCCTGCATCATGGCCGAACGAGGTGTGCCGATCGCCATCCGTCACCTGAAGCGCGCGGCACTCGAGATGGGCAAGTCGAACATCCTCTACGTCCCGAGCGCTCCCCTGAACCAGCGCGTGGCCATCGTCGGTGCCGGCCCGTCCGGCCTCATGGCCGCATGGGAGCTCTGCCTCCGAGGGTACTCCGTCACCGTGTACGAAGAGCAGCAGTACCTGGGGGGCCAGGCGGCGACGATCCCGAAGTACCACATGGACGGCAACGAGATCGAGATCGACGTGGCGCGGTTCCGGAACTTCGATTGCACGTTCGCGATGGGCAAGAAGGTCGGAGTTGACGTGACGATCCAGGGCCTGCTCGCTAGCGGGTACCGCGCGGTCTACCTATCGATCGGGAGCTCCGACCACCGCTTGCTCGGTGTCCCGGGAGAGAACCTCCCCGGGGTGATCCCCGCCATCGACCTGCTCCGGGCGGTGAACGAGGGGCCGCCGGTCGAGTTGGGCCACCAGATCGTGGTGATCGGCGGCGGAGACGTGGCCATGGACGCGATCCGTTCGGCACGACGCATCGCCCAGGACGCCTCCGTGACCGTAGTGTACCATCGGACGCAGGACAAGATGGCCGCGGGAGAGGAGGAACGGCAGGGCGCGGCCGACGAGGGCGTCCGGTTCCTCTTCGAGGCGGCGCCGATGCGGATCCTCGGGACCCAGCACGTGGAGGGACTTGAGGTTCGGACCGTAACGGCCGGACCTCCGGCGCCCTCCGGACGGCCCACCGTCGCGTCGGTCCCTGGCTCCGAACGAACGATCCCGTGCGATACGATCATCCTCGGGGTCGGAGAGAAGGCCGACCTGAGCGGCCTGCCTCCGGAACTCGACCTCGCCACCGGCTCCCAGGGGTGGCCGCAGGGAAAGGGAGCCGACACCATGACCGGCATCGCCGGCGTGTTCGCGTCGGGGGGCAAGTCGGTCGTCTACGCGATGGCCGCCGGTACCCGCTCCGCCGAAGGGATCGACGCGTACCTTCGGAGGAAGGACGGGAAGGCCCCGATCCCGCGACCGGACCCGTTCGGGGAGGGCCAACCGTTCCGACTGCCGCATGGCTACGGCGGCCCCACCTGGAAGCCCTAGCTGGGGGGGGCCAGGAGGCCGCCCTCGAGCCCCTACGGCTGGAGGCTGATCTTACCCGAGCGACCCATCGAGATCTGGAGCTTCCCGCGGAAGTCCTTGACCCAGCCGTCGGTGATGCGGACCTTCTGGCCCACCGTGTAGCGCTTGGTGTCCTCGCCCCACAGGGTGAGCGTGATCGTTCCGGTGTCGTCCTGAAGGGTCGCGTCGGCGACCTGGGAGGCACCGCGCGAGGTCGTGACGTCCCGGACCGCGGAGATGGCCGTGATGGTCGCGTCGATCGTCGCATTCTGGTTCGCTTGGAGGGAGGCAATGCCTGGCATGACGCCGGGGGCGAGACAGGAGGGGGTTAAACATTCTCCCCTCGCCTCGGGGAATGCGGCGGCCCTCGGACGGCCCGCGTCCCGTCGGTCGGTTCGCTCGGCAACGCGCACGGGGTCGCCCAAGTCTGCCGCGAGTTCCGGAAGGCCCGTACCGGGCGTTCAGCGATCGTCGGGTCGCGAGTCGAGCAGGTCGTCGTCCTGTTCGAGACCGAGCAGGTGTCCGAGCTTCGACTGCTTGGTCTGCATGTAGACCCGGTCGTGTTCGTTCGGAGCGACGATGACGGGGATTCGACCGACAATACGGACGCCGTGTTCCTGGAGGTCGTTCATCTTGTCGGGGTTGTTGGTCATGATCCGAATCGACTGGACGTGCAGGGTGCCGAGCATGTGGGCTGCGATCGCATAATCCCTTTCGTCCGCCTTGAACCCGAGGAGCTCATTCGCCTGGACCGTGTCGTACCCCGAGTCCTGGAGCTGGTAGGCCTTGATCTTGTTCACAAATCCAATCCCGCGCCCTTCCTGGCGGAGGTAGAGGACGATGCCGTTCTCCATCTTCCCGATCCGTTCCAGGGACTCCAGGAGCTGGTCTCGGCAGTCGCAACGCAGAGAGCCGATGGCGTCGCCCGTGAGGCACTCCGAGTGCAGTCGGACGGGGACCTCCTCCTGGTCCACGACGTTGCCGTGGATGAACGCGGCGTGCTCCTTCTGGTCCACCGTGTTCCAGAACGCCGCCACCTGGTACGACCCGAACCGCGTCGGGAGGTCGGCAATCGCGAGGACGCGGACGCACGCCTCGGAAGAGTCGCCGCAGGTGTGGTCCCGGCTCTCCTCGAGGAGCCGGTCGACGACCGGTCGTGGGATACCCATCGGAGCGGCCAGCCGGCCGACCGATTAAAGCCAACGCTTACCCTTCCGACGCCAACTCCCCGGTCTTATCAGCGCTGGAAGAGTTTAGTCCCGCGGAGCGTTCGCCGTCGGGCGGCGGAGGGTGAAACTTGACGGACCCGGCCCGCGACGTACGGTGTCCCACGTGCGCCGAACTCGTTCCCGTGGCACCCGAATGGCGCCTCGCGGTCTGCCCAAAGTGCGGCGGGGTCATCGCCCGGATGGACTCCGACGCGACCTACGATTGAACTCCCGGACGCACCGCCGGTCGGGTTTCTGCAGTTCGCTCACGACGACGGGGGTGCCCCAGACAGGATTCGCTGGAGTAGCTGCACGTCGATCCGGCGCTCGAACTTGAGCCCGACCTCCCGCATCCGCCCACCGCACGGAATCCGAGGGCCGCGTGCAGACGGAGGCTCGCCGGGTTTCCGTCGGCGACTCGCGCCAGAATCGAATGGAACCCGGACTCCAGTACCGGGGTTTACAAGATGAGATTCGCCGCCCTGTGATTTTCTGACGGAAGACGGCCCCTGCGGGGCGTATTACCTACGCCATCGGAGGTCCATCCTCTATGCGTACACTTCGAGGTGGAGTTCCTTGTGGAGTGCCTCTTGGACGGGGCTCATCGGG